>FR881292.1:126563-145412 GCA_000434735.1 Bacteroides sp. CAG:530 | reverse complement strand
TGTCAGCGATTGGCTCTAAAAATGGTCATCTTATAAATGTTGACAGAAATATATCTATCTGTAAAACAGATTTTTTAAGGCTGAAAAAGCCTGATATAACTGGTATCCGTATTTGTATAGCATTGTGTATATATACTGGTTGCGTATTAAATCTTGTAAATATTAGTTATGGTTTGACCTCGTATATCCAGCGAAATATTCGTTCTCGATGAATGAGGTGATAGTGATTGTGAAGCATTTGGGAGAGCCGTAGAGATTAGAAATAGCAAAGCTACAACTCCCTCCAGTTTTGATAAAACTATAACTTGTTGATATATAATAAAATAAGACAATATGTTATGTTTTCCTATGGTTTTTATTTGGTTTTCACTATTTTTGTGCGCAATTTATATGGTATAGCGAATGCCTTTAAAACAGTATAAAGCTTATTTTTAAGTAACGATAAAATATAGATTCATGACTAAAGCGAAACCTTTTATCAAGTGGGTAGGCGGTAAAAGCCAGCTCATTGAACAACTGGATGCTCAACTCCCAGCTGACTTTGGTAATTGGGACAATGTAACGTATATAGAACCCTTTGTGGGTGGTGGAGCAATGCTCTTCTATTTGCTTCAGCGTTATCCTAACATTCAACATGCAGTAATTAACGACATAAATCAAGATCTTGTAATTTGCTACAAAACAGTTAGAGATAGCCTAGGACTACTTATTGAATCTCTTAAAGATATAGAAAAAACTTATTTGTCTTTACAGACAGAAGAAAAAAGAAAAGATTTCTTCATGGCAGCCCGCGAACGTTATAACGAAAAAGGACTTGATCCTATCGAGAATACTACAAAGTTCTTTTTTTTGAATAGAACTTGTTTTAATGGCTTATATAGAGTTAATAAGAAAGGGCTTTTCAATGTGCCTTTTGGTAAATACGCTAACCCAACCATATGCGACCCTAATACGCTTCGTAAAGATAGCGAACTGTTACAGCGAGTTGAAATTTTGACAGGGGATTTTGAAGATACATTTGATTATGCAAATGGCAATACGTTCTTCTATTTTGATCCTCCATACCGTCCTTTGAGTGACACTTCGAGTTTTAATGACTACACTAAAGAAGCGTTTAATGATGATGCACAAATTCGCTTAAAGAAATATTGTGATAAAATAAACGAATCTGGTTATAAGTTTATGCTAAGCAACTCAGATTGTAAGGGTAAAGATGAAAAAGACAACTTTTTTGATATGCTTTATGAAGCTTATCAGATAGAAAGAGTGTGGGCTTCACGTAGTATCAATTCAAATCCAAATAAACGAGGAAAATTAACGGAGATTTTGGTACATAATTATCAAGATACTAAACAGCGAAATGTGATTTAGAGGTTTCGGCAAATAACTAACCTGTTTATACGCAGGTCTTAAATTAGAAAATCTATGAAAGACTTTGAAAAATTCATGTCTCAATTACAAGAGACAAACCAAACGCTTGATTTCTTCTGCGATTTTGATAAAATTTCGCAGAATGTTGAAGATATAAAATTGAGTCTCTGCATGTTAAATAGTCTTATTGGCTCTTCTGATATGCGAAAGTCTGTAGAGACAATATGGAATCGCGATAAGACAGCATTTAACGTGATGGATATTCTTATTGCTGTACGTAGCGAAGGGAAAAAGAAGATTCTAGATAATTTAGGAAAATGTGTTGTTCTCGATTCGCTCTTCGAGTCTGTTGATGGGGTTATGGAATTTCTTAATACTACTGGGTTAACAGAAATCTTTCAATCAAAAAAAATTAAAGATCTTGTTGATTATGTATTTGGTATTGAAACAGGACTTGATACAAATGCCCGCAAGAATCGTAGCGGACATGTGATGGAAGGTATGGTTGCACGTATCTTTGATAAAAATGGTGTTGAGTATCGTCAAGAAGTGTATTCAAGTGAATGGCCTTCAATTACAGAAGTGCTTGGAGATGACGAAAAACGTTTTGATTTCGTTATTAAGACAACAGAGAAAACTTATCTCATAGAAGTAAATTTCTATAGTAGTGGTGGCTCTAAACTAAACGAAGTTGCACGTTCTTATTCAGATATTGCGCCAAAGATTAACTCTGTTAACGGTTTTGAGTTTGTTTGGATAACTGATGGTATTGGCTGGAAATCTGCAAAGAACAAACTTCAGGAAGCATACAATATTATTCATAGAATTTACAATTTAACAAATATTAAAGACTTCATAAAATTAATAAAATAAGTATATAAGGTTACTATCACGGAATATTAAAAAATAAATAGTATGAAAAAAGGAGGTATAGGTGGTGGCAATACAATTACCGGTCTTATCTATGAAGGAGAAGTCGACCTTTCAACTTATCTTGCTAAACAAAAAGATTACGATATAGATGGGACAAATGTATTATACAAAGGGAAAGTTATAGCTTATATTTTTAAAAAGCACGAGTTTTATTACTTTCTTGAAAAAAATAACATTGATTGGAAACAATTAATATCAAGCAAACTTCTGCCAGATAATTGTATTTATGTAATTGTCAATAACACTCTTTTCATTATTGAAGTAAAGAATCAAAATGTTGCAGGAAGTGTCGATGAGAAACTTCAAACATGTGATTTTAAAAGGAAACAATATAAAAAGCTTTTGTCTCAACTAAATATCGAAGTAGAATATATTTATATTTTGAGTAAATGGTTTAAGAATCCCAAATACAAAGATATATTAGATTATATAATAAGCGTTAACTGCCAATACTACTTTGATTATATTCCATTACAAAAACTTGGTTTGCCAGTTCCTGAACAATGATTCCATCTTATTATAAATCCCCCAATAACGATTTCACTTTAATACAGGGTGATTGTGTAGATACATTGTCAAAGTTCTCGTTTGGCTTTGACATGATATTTGCCGACCCTCCGTATTTCTTATCAGGTGGTGGAATCAGTGTTCAAAGCGGCAAGATAGTATGCGTTGACAAGGGAAAGTGGGACAAACCTATGGCCCCTGAAGAAATGGATGCTTTCAATTTACGTTGGCTTACGGCTTGTCGTGATCATATGAAGGAAAATGCTACTATTTGGATTTCGGGTACACACCATAATATTTTCAGCGTTCAGCAGCAGTTGCTCAAGCTGGGATTTAAAATTCTTAATGTAATAACGTGGGCAAAGACGAATCCACCACCCAACATTTCATGCAGATACTTCACCTATAGTACAGAGTTCATAATCTGGGCTCGTAAATCTCCGAAAGTAGCTCATTGTTTCAATTATGACTTGATGAAAGAGTTGAATGGAAATAAGCAAATGACGGATGTGTGGCAATTACCGGCTATAGGTAAGTGGGAGAAATCCTGCGGCAAACATCCCACCCAAAAGCCTCTCGGTGTTTTGGCTAGATTGATTCAAGCCAGTACATCTTCTGGTGCGTGGATTCTTGACCCATTCAGTGGTAGTGCAACAACAGGTATAGCGGCTAATCTTTTAGGAAGACGGTATCTTGGTCTTGAAATAGAAGATGAGTTTCTGGAAATGAGCAAGGCTAGGCGAATGGAACTTGAAAGACCAGCTATTCGGAATAATTATCTTGAACGATTAGCCAAAGCGAGACACATACTTCCTCCGGACAACTTCTTTGTTGCAGGCGGTGATGATTTAAATTACGGTGTCCCTTGGTTATAGCTTATCGCAGTTATTTTTATGAATGTCAACGAACAACTAATTGTAGTCAACAAAAGCCAATCCGTTCATGATGAAAAAACGTGAATGGGTTGGCTTTTGCTGATAAAATTAAGAAGTCATGAACTATCGTTGTAAATCCTTTTCTCTCAGTTTTACACATCATATGGAAATACAGTCAAAGACTTAAAGCAAACAACATGAGTTGAAATAAATAATCAATTACAAACTTTTATGTTTTTTACTGTTGCCCTTTCATAGCGTAGTGTATATAAACACATGATACCTAGGGTGTTGCCCTAGGCTGTGGACTCGTTGGGCTTTCTGCCCGCTATTTTTATATTGTAATCAATTATGATATACATTTACTATTCACTATTTACTGATGATATAAGTATGATAATAGGGTGCCTTTTTAAGTGCGGTTGATCACGGTTCTATTATCAAAAAGTGGTAAGATTACCGTTTTTCGTCACTACAACGGTACAAAAATGTCTTAGGGGCATTAGGGAGAGCCATAGAAAGATTGATTTATGGATAACGGAAAGTTAGGATTCGCTTTGAGAGTGAGTTCGGACTTTTAGAGTGAAAACATAAGAAAATTATGTGGTAATTTAAAACCTGCATCAAAAAGAATTATCTTTGCCTTTGAAAATCTGAAAACAACGGGAAACTCAATGACTATGAAACTTAGCGTATCGGATAGGAAAAAGGCCTTTAGGGAGCTTTTCGACAGGTATTATGCGCCATTTTGCCTGTACGCCAAAAGGTTCATAGACGATGAGGCTGAGAGGGAGGATATTGTTTCGGATGTATTCGCCCGACTGTGGGCGGACCAGGATTTGCTCGACCTTACTTCGGATACTACATTGGGGTATATCAAGATGTGCGTAAAGAATAGTTGCCTAAACTATCTGAAGCATCAGGAGTATGAGTGGAACTATGCCGAGAAGATGCAGAAATATGCTCCCATATATGATGAGAACTACGACAGTGTGTTCACGCTGGACGAATTGTACCACATGCTTTACGATACCTTAGAGAAATTGCCCGATGATTACAGAGAGGTGTTCAAACAGAGTTTCTTTGCCGAAAAGACGCAGGTCGAAATAGCCGAAAGCATGAATCTTAGCGTAAAAACCGTGGGTAGATACAAACAGAAAGTGATGGAAGTACTGCAACAGATTTTCAAGGACTACCTTCCGGTGGTTCTCGGAGCTGCTTTACTCCACCACTAACTCACTTTTAAGACAACATTTTTAGTGATTCGTTTAGATAAGAATCTCGTTTGTAGTTTTGTATTGTAACTTGCGCGTATTATTAATTCTCTTTAGCCGATAGATAGGGGCTCATCACCTTTTCTGCGCAGGCTAAACCTTCTTCGTATAATGCTTGTAATTTAGTGAGGTCTTTTTCGATGCGGTTTACACGTACCGGAGCTTCGGGGCGTATTACTATGATGCTGCCTTCGTCTTCCATGCGTTCTACCATTTCGAGTTGTTTGTTGTACACAAAGCAACGGCGGCTCAGTACCACACGTAGGCGTGGGTAACGGGTATATATGAAACGAGGAACGCGGATGTCGCTTTCTGATTTACGGTAGCCTCTGTTGCGGGTGAGTACTACCACATTGCGTTTATAGCCCTGACTGATGGCACGCAGCACGGGGATGGAGTCTACGATACCGCCATCCAGCATAGGGCGTCCGTCTACATACGCTATGGGGCATACATATGGCAAACTGCTGGAAGCCTTTGCTATGGCAACGAGACGTTCTTTGTCGGCATGTTCTTCCAAATAACACGCATGGCCGGTTACACAGTTGGTAGTTACCATCTCGAAACGAGTGGGATTGGCGAAGCAAGCGTCATAATCGAACGGCACTAGTTCGTTGGGGAATAAATCATATAATAAATGTTGGTCTATTATGCTATGCTGATGCCAGAGATACTTCAGCCCTATATAGTGATACTCGTCCATCATGTCGATGTTGCTGTATTTGGCGCGTCCCATTTGATGCGACATGTACGACAGTCCGTTGCACGCCCCAGCCGATACGCCCACGACATAAGGAAATTCTATTCCATGCTTCATGAAATAATCTAGCACGCCACAAGTGAATACACCTCGCATGCCTCCACCTTCGAGCACTAAGCCCATTTTTGAAAAATCAGTTTCCATCTCTCTCTTATCTCCGTTATACTATAATTCCCTCACCCACAAAGTAACGAATTAAAGTGTGTAATTTTTCTGTTTTTACACATATTAATACAGAAATATCGCCATTTCTTGCCTTATGACAAGAAATGGCGATATTATATTACAAAAGTTAAATAGATACTGATTAAAAACGCAGTGCTTGCGTTAGGTTCTTTGCTCTTAATTAAAGAAACGTTCCAGTTTCTTTATCATCATTCCTAAGCAGAATACTACCACATGGTCGTTTTCCTGAATCAGGGTGTTACCGGTTACCAATATACCTTCGCCGTTTCTTATCAATCCACCTATAGTGGCACCCTTGGGCAGTCCCATATCTTTTATCTGAGAGCGTGTGATGCGTGCGCCTTGCTTTACTGTAAACTCCGCTACATCGGCGTTGGCGAATGTAAGACATTTCACGTTCGATACGTCGGCATCAAGCATCATCTGGTAGATATGGCTCGCCGCGATGAACTTCTTGTTGATAACCGTGCCGATATCAAGGCTCTCTGCCATGCTGATATAGTCGATGTTCTCTACTTCGGCCACAGTTTTGGTTACTCCCATTCGTTTGGCTGCCAAGCAAGCCAAGATGTTTGTTTCCGAACTTCCCGTCAGAGCTACAAACGCTTCGGTGTTCTTGATACCTTCTTCGGTAAGCAACTCAATGTCTCGTCCGTCGCCGTTGATAATCATTACGTCATCGTCTACCAATTCCGACAAGCGGTTGCAGCGGTTGATATCGTTTTCTATAATCTTAGTGCGCATATACTCCGGTAGAATCTGTACGGTGCGCACCGCTATGCGGCTACCTCCCATAATAATGATGTTACGGATGTCGGCATAATTCTCTTTTCCGGCTATCTTGCGGATATAAGGGATGTATTTTTTAGTTGTAGTAAAGTACACTATGTCGTGCAGGCGGATAGTATCGTCACCACGCGGAATAATGGTTTCGTTGCCTCGCTTTATGGCTACTATGTGGAAAGGAATGTTTCTGCCACCCAACTCATACAGAGGCACGTCGAGAATCTCGGCAGTTTCGCGCATCTTGGTACCAAGCAGTACCAATGCACCTCCGGCAAACTCCCACCACTGTCTAATCCAGCTCATCTTTACGGCATCTACTATATCTTTTGCCGCAAGCATCTCCGGATAAATGAGCGAGTCTACTCCCAGCTTGGCGAAGAACTCCTTATTCTTTGGTAGCAGATACTCGTAATTATCTATGCGGGCTACAGTCTTTTTGGCTCCAAGATTAGTAGCCAACATGCAGGCTGTCATATTCTGGCTTTCGTTAGGAGTTACGGCGATGAATAAATCTGCCCCTGCTACGCCAGCCTCTTTAAGACCGGAAATAGATGTAGGCGATACGTTGACCGTCATCAAGTCGAAGTTGTTACCCATTCGGCCCAACTTCTCCTCGTCTTCGTCCATCAAAATGATATCTTGTTTTTCTCTCGAAAGGAGCTTTGCCAGATGGGTACCTACGGCTCCGGCTCCCGCTATGATGATTTTCATGATTTTACCAACTGCATTAATGTTTGATATATTCCTTTGCAATCATATCCACAAATGGCGCGTAAGTCTTGCACTGGTCCGTGCAGTATGAAATGATCGGGTATTCCCAGTCGCTTCACGATGGGATAGTAGTCGTTGTCCGATAAGAATTCAAGCACGGCGCTTCCCATGCCGCCTTTCAGTATGCCGTCTTCTATGGTAAGTACCTTCTTGAAGTTTCGTCCTACCTCGTGCAGCATATCTTCGTCTATGGGTTTAAGGAAACGAAGGTCGTAATGAGCCACGCTGCATCCGCATTCGTTCTCTACGTCGCGTATCGCTTTTTCGGCATCATTGCCTATCGGACCTATGGTTATTACAGCTATGTCTTTTCCGTCTTTCATTTTCCGTCCCTTGCCTACGGTGATGGCTTCCAGTGGGCATTGCCAGTCGGTAAGCACGCCTCTTCCGCGAGGGTAGCGTATTACGAACGGTCCCATATCTGGTAGTTGAGCAGTGTACATCATCTTGCGCAACTCATGTTCGTCGTAAGGCGAAGCTATAGTAAGATTAGGTATCGGGCGCAGGTAAGCCAAGTCGAAAGCACCGTGATGAGTAGGTCCGTCTTCGCCCACCAAACCGGCGCGGTCAAGGCAGAGCACTACGTTAAGCTTTTGTATAGCTACATCGTGTATGATATTATCGTATGCACGCTGCATGAACGACGAATAGATATTGCAGAAAGGTTGCATTCCTTCGGCAGCCATACCGCCGGAGAATGTTACCGCATGTTCTTCGGCTATGCCTACGTCGAAAGCACGGTCGGGCATTGCCTTCATCAGGATATTCATGGAGCAGCCGGTAGGCATGGCCGGAGTAACGCCTATGATTTTATCGTTCTGCTTAGCCAGTTCGAGCAATGTATTGCCAAATACATCCTGAAACAAAGGAGGCATACCTGTAGTGTCGGGCACAATGCGCTCGCCAGTCTCCTTGTCGAAACGTCCCGGAGCGTGCCATATGGTTGCCGCTTTTTCGGCTGGAGCATATCCTCGGCCTTTTACTGTGTGGATGTGTAACAGTTTAGGACCTTTCATATTCTTTATTTCTTTCAGCACACGGGTCAACGCATTGATATCGTGCCCGTCTACCGGTCCGAAATAACGGATATTCATCCCCTCGAATATATTTTGCTGCTGAGCCAATACCGACTTTAAGCTATTGTTAAACCGAATCAGGCTTTTGCGTCTTTCCTCATTAAGAATGCCCCACTTGTTGAGTTGCTGCGCTATCTTGTTACGAATGCGGTTATAGCCTTCCGATGTTTGCAGATTAAGCAGATATTGCTTCATTCCGCCTACGCTTCGGTCTATGGCCATATTGTTATCGTTCAGAACTATAAGAAGATTATTTGGTGTAGAAGATGCATTGTTCAGTCCTTCGAACGCCAAGCCGCCGCTCATAGAACCATCGCCTATAACTGCTACCACGTGTCTGTCTGTTTCGCCTTTCTTTTCGGCGGCTACAGCCATACCCAGCGCTGCCGATATAGAGTTGGAAGCATGACCGCATGTAAACGTGTCGTATTCGCTTTCTGCCGGCGACGGAAAAGGACATAATCCGTTCAGCTTACGATTAGTGTAAAAGCGGTCTCTTCGTCCAGTCAATATTTTATGTCCGTAAGCTTGGTGACCGACATCCCACACAATTCGGTCGTATGGAGTATTAAATGAATAGTGCAAGGCAACAGTAAGCTCCACCACTCCCAGACTCGAACCGAAATGGCCGGGATTGCGCGAAAGCTCATCTATTATCTTGTTCCTCAGTTCTTCGCACACCTCCGGTAAATCGCTCACCGGAAGTTGGCGCAAGTCCTTCGGACTATCTATTTTATTCAGTAATTCGTAAGAAGCAGGTTGTTCCATCCTGATTTTTATAAAACATTAATTTCACAAAAATACGATAAATATATGTATTGTGTTTAAATTTGCACAAAAATTTCCTTTTCATGGAGTTTAGAACAAAAGTAGAATTGCCTATAGGAGAATGCGAAATGAGGCACGACTCTCTAATAATGTCGTGGGGGTCTTGTTTCGCCGACAATATCAGCAGGAAACTTATCGAGAATAAATTCTCTTGTGATGCCAATCCTTTCGGTGTTTTATATAATCCGCTGTCGGTAGCACAGTCGCTACAAACCCTCTTGCACGAACGTTATTATACTGAAAATGATTTGCAATATGCCAACGGTCAATGGTTCAGCCTGATGCATCACGGCTCGTTCTCTTCGGCTGATAAGGATGAGTGTCTTAATGGTATTAATGAACGCATCCGTTTAGGGGCTGCCAATCTGAGAAAGGCACGCATAGCCATCATTACATGGGGTACGGCAAGAGTGTATGAGTGGAGTGCCGACGGAAGCATTGTTGGCAATTGCCATAAGTTGCCCGAAAAAATGTTCCGTCGCCGTTTACTCGATGTGGACGAGATTGTTGAGAAATATGTTTCGTTGATATCCGAAATCCGCAACTGTAATCCCGACTTACATTTCTTGTTCACCGTAAGTCCGATACGTCATGCCAAGGATGGCTTTCACGGAAACCAGCTCAACAAGGCTACGTTGCTGATAGCCTTGCATAAGATATGCGAACAGTTGCTCTGCTGTCATTATTTCCCGTCGTACGAAATAATGATGGACGAGCTGCGCGACTATCGTTTCTATGCCGACGATATGCTTCACCCGTCGCCATTAGCGGTAGAATACATATGGCAATGCTTTTGCGATACATATTTTAAACAAGACACTTTACAGATAATGCGCCAATGGGAGGATATCCGGAAGGGGATAGAACACCGCCCGTTTAATGCCGAATCGGATGCGTATCGGCGTTTTTTAAGTCAAATTCTGTTAAAGATAGAAAAACTGAAAGAAAAATTTCCGTACTTAGACCTACAAAACGAAATATCACTATGCCAAACTCGATTGAAGAAATAGCTTCTGTTATCGGAGCCAAACGTGTAGGAAATCATCCGGCCAACATCGACTGGATTCTTACTGACAGTCGCTCTCTTTGTTTCCCCGAAGAAACATTGTTTTTTGCTTTAAGAACTAAACGAAACGACGGACATAAATACATCCCTGACTTATATAGCCGTGGGGTGAGAAACTTTGTCGTAAATGATTTGCCCGAGAATGTAGTTCACTATAATAATTGTAACTTTCTGATTGTAACTAATGTACTGAAGGCTTTGCAACGCTTGGCTTCTAAGCACAGAGAACGCTATCAGGTGCCTGTGGTGGGCATTACGGGTAGTAACGGAAAGACGGTTGTAAAGGAATGGTTGTACCAACTGCTTTCACCCGAAAGAGTTATTACCCGTTCGCCGCGTAGCTACAACTCGCAGATAGGCGTTCCGTTGTCTGTATGGCTTATGAACGAGCATACCGAGTTTGGCATATTCGAGGCTGGTATCTCAGAACAGGGCGAGATGGAATCGTTGCAACCTATAATTCGTCCTACTATAGGTGTGCTTACCAACATAGGCGGAGCGCATCAGGAGAATTTCTCGTCGTTGCAGGAAAAGTGTATGGAGAAACTGCAGCTCTTTAAAGACTGCGATGTCATTATATATAATGGTGACGATGAGCTGATAAGCAGTTGCGTAATGAAGTCGCTCTTCACTTCGCGCGAAATTGCTTGGTCTAAGAAAGACAATGAGCGTCCGCTGTTTATAGAAAGCATTACCAAAGACGATACTGGCACTACAGTTAAGTATCGCTATCTTGGTTTCTTTAAGGAATATCGTATTCCGTTCATTGACGATGCTTCTATAGAGAACTCTCTGAATTGTTTGGCTGTAGCTCTTTATCTGATGGTTTCGCCCGAAAAAATAGCAGAAAGAATGGCTCGTCTGGAACCGGTGGCCATGCGTATGGAGGTGAAAGAGGGTAAGAACGGATGTGTGCTTATAAACGATAGTTATAACTCTGATTATGCTTCGCTCGATATAGCTCTAGATTTTATGGTGCGTCGTTCTGAAAACAAAGGACGTAAGCGTACATTGATTCTCTCTGATATACTTGAAAGCGGACAGCCGTCGCGCTTGCTCTACCGCCAAGTGGCGGAGTTGGTGCATAGCCGTGGCATTAACCGCATTATCGGTGTGGGAGAAGAAATTAACAAGGAGGCATCTCGTTTTGAGGTGGAAGAAAAGCAGTTCTTCACCACTACAAAAGAGTTGTTGGCATCGGATGTGCTCGAAACTATGCGTAATGAGGTGGTATTGATTAAGGGAGCGCGTGCTTTCCACTTCGATGCCATCACCGATTTGTTGGAATTGAAGGTGCACGAGACTATATTGTCTATCAACCTGAATGCGTTGGTAGATAACCTGAACCATTATCGCAATAAGCTGAAGCCTGAAACTAAGGTGGTATGTATGGTCAAGGCTTCGGGATATGGTGCGGGAGCACTGGAAATAGCAAAGACACTGCAAGATCATCAGGTGGATTATCTGGCGGTAGCCGTTGCCGACGAGGGAGCCGATTTACGAAAGGCGGGTGTTACTTGTCCTATAATTATAATGGACCCGGAAGAAACGGCTTTCCGCACTATGTTCGACTATCGTCTGGAACCTAATATCTATAGTTTCCGTATATTGGAGGAACTGATTAAGGCTGCCGAGCGAGAGGGTGTAAGTAATGTGCCTATCCATATCAAGCTCGATACAGGTATGCATCGCTTGGGCTTCGATCCGCATAAAGATATGCCGCAGCTTATAGAGCGTCTGCATCGCCAGTCGGCTGTTATCCCTCGTTCTGTATTCTCGCACTTGGTGGGAAGCGATGCCGATAAGTTCGACTCGTTTACGCGCCGACAGATAGAGCTGTTCGAGAAAGCGTCAGAAGAATTGCAAAGCGGATTCAAGCATAAGATATTGCGTCACATCTGCAATACCGCTGGTATAGAACGCTACCCCGGAGCGCAGTTCGATATGGTGCGTCTGGGCATCGGACTTTATGGAATAGATCCGTACGATAATCATATTATTAATAATGTAAGTACGCTCACCAGTACCATTCTTCAGATACACGATGTGCCTGCCGACGAAACAGTGGGATACAGTAGAAAAGGTGTATTGGAACGTGACTCTCGTATAGCTGCTATTCCTATCGGTTATGCCGACGGACTGAATAGACACCTTGGCAACGGGCATGGATATTGCTTGGTAAACGGACAGAAGGCTCCGTACGTTGGTAATATCTGCATGGATGTATGCATGATAGATGTTACGGGCATCGACTGCAAAGAAGGCGATAAGGTTGAAATTTTCGGAGATCATCTGCCTGTTACGGTGCTGTCGGATTTGCTCGATACAATACCTTACGAAATACTGACCAGCGTATCAAACCGAGTGAAACGAATTTATTTCCAAGACTAAATACATTTAAATCTAACACTAAACGAGCATGAATTTGAAAAAACTGTTTGTGGCATTTATGTTTGTGCTGATAGCTTTTCTTTCAGCACAGGCCGAGAATTACCCTTACCGTAGCGACATCTTGTGGGTAACTGTGCCCGACCATGCCGACTGGCTATACCGTACGGGCGAACAAGCTAAGATAGAAATCCAGCTGTATCGTTACGGCATTCTGCAAGATGGAGTAGAGGTAAGTTATGCGTTAGGACAAGAGTTGCTTCCTTCTGAACGACAGGGTAGCGTGAAGCTGAAGAACGGACGCGCCGTGATATCTGTAGGGACTATGCGTAATCCGGGCTTCCTCGACTGCGTGCTTAAGGCTGATATAGCCGGAAAGAGTTGCACTCATCACGTAAAGATAGGTTTCTCGCCCGAGAAGCTTCGCCCATATACACAGCAACCAGCCGATTTCGTTGAGTTCTGGAACAAGGCGAAAAGTGAAGCACAGCAGTGTCCCATGACGTTTACCACTAAGTACGTGCCCGAATATTCGAACGAAAAGGTAGACTGCTATCTCGTTAAGTTGCAATGCTATAAGAAAGGTCAGCACGTGTATGGATACCTTACCCGCCCTAAGGCAAAAGGAAAATATCCGGTAGTTCTTTGTCCTCCGGGAGCCGGAGTGAAGACTCTTAAGGAGCCTATGCGACATCGCTTTTATGCCGAGCAAGGTTTCATTCGTTTGGAGATGGAGATACACGGATTGAATCCGGAATTGTCGCCCGAGACTTTCAAAGACTTATCGGCTTCTTTCGGCGATTATCTGCTGAAGGGACTGGACGACCGCGACAATTACTATATGAAAAAGGTGTATCTGGCTTGCGTTCGTGCTATCGACTATCTGACTTCGCTTGATGAGTGGGATGGAAAGAACGTCATTGTGCAAGGAGGTAGTCAGGGTGGAGCCTTGGCTTTGATTACTGCCGGACTTGATTCGCGCGTAACACTCTGTGTTGCCAATCATCCGGCACTGAGCGATATGGCGGGATATAAGGCAGGACGTGCCGATGGTTATCCGCATTTCTTCACTAAGCTTAATGAATATCGTACCGATACTCCGGAGAAGTTGCAGACTATGGCGTATTATGATGTGGTGAACTTCGCCCGTCAAATCAATATCCCGGTTTATTTAACCTGGGGATATAATGATAATACATGTCCGCCTACTACAAGTTATATCGTATATAATACATTGACTTGTCCCAAAGAAGCTCTTATCACCCCGATAAACGAGCATTGGGTTTCAGAAACTACAGAACATACCCAGTTAGATTGGATTAAGAGCAAACTGAAATAACTGAGTTATATACGCAGAAAAAAATAGCTCTGAAGGCAAAACTTCAGAGCTATTTTTTTCTATGGAATTATAAACGTGTTATAGATATTTTGTGTTCTTACTTTATGAAATCGTTGGGATTTAAATTCTTTATAACCTCTACCATTTTATCGTTCTTGTCTTCTACGTATATAGAATATAATCCATTAACGTTTTCTATTATTTCAATATCCCATTCTTCCGGGTCGTTTTCACCGGTTATCTCCTTTAATTGAGATATTAATTCAGGGGTATAGAATTTCTCGATTAGTTTTGCCAAAATCTCGTCTTCAATTTCTATTTTAGCATATAGGAAAGTATAGTCTGAATCGAATACCAATTCCTTTTCTACCTTCAATGATCCAATCTTAGTAACTATGCTTAATTCATAAAGCATGGTGTTGTCATCGTATTCTGCTTCGAATTCTACTACAATGGCATTGGGGTATTTTTCTTGCAGATACTTGAGCAACTGTGTCGGGCAAGGCATAAATTCTTCGTCTATGTCATCGTCTGTGTCGGGAACTGCCTTAATAAGCTTTCCGTCAAGGGTGAAGTATAAATCGAACTCTTCTTTACCTTTTTCTACTTCAATCTTTATAACAGCTTCTAACGATCCGGCACGCTGTAGTAAGTCAATATCGTCAATTTTGAAGCCGGCCTTGAAGTAAGCCGATGCTTTCCAACCATCGTTGACTTTGGAGTATTTCATCTCAAGTTCGTAAACAGACAACTCCAACTTACTCATGTTAAACTTACCGTTGTATTGATACCACGCCTTATTCTGCTGTGTAGTAGCCTCTGCACGACTGTTGCCCAAATTGAAAGATGCTACCCAGAAACCGTTGCTTTCTTTCCATGATACATCGGTAGCTTCGGGGAAGCCCTGATCAAACGCTTCTTTTACAGAAGTAGGTACGTTCACATTATCCTGATCATTATTGATATTGTCATCACTACAAGCGGTAAATACAAATACCAAAACTAACATGCTCAGGAATACACTCCAAATCTTTAGACTCTTTTTCATAACTTCTTAGTTTTTGTGGTTAATAATCTTCAACGCTCTAAAATCTTATTAGCACTGTTATTGTACAAAAGCAAAAGTAAGAAACAAATCTAAATACCGTATAAAAAGGGTCATAAAAAAATATAAAGAAGTATATTTTCCTGTGAATTATTGTTTAATTTAACATTTTAGTATGCTGTTTACTTCGTTTCCGCCCAATATACTCCTGCCATGATGAGAGCGGCTCCAACCAACGCCATAATCGTCATTCGCTCATCTAATATAATAAGAGAGCCGGTGAGCGATACGATAGGGGTGAGGTATAGATAGTTTGATGCTCGCATGGTGCCTAACTTCTTGAGCGTTACATTCCACAGTACAAAGCATCCCAATGAAGCTACTACTGCCAGAAACAGCAAGTTGGTAAACACTGCCGGTTGCGAAAGAATTTCGAAATCTGGACTGAACGGATGGAAGATGAATACCGGCAATATGGTTAACACACCGTAGAAGAACACTTTTCGGGTGATGAATACCGTAGAGTATCGTCTTGAAAGTCGGCGTATGATGAGGCTATAACATGCCCATAGCAAAGTGGCAGCCAGAGTAAGGAAGTCGCCCACCGGAGAAACTTTCAGTGTGGTAGAACCATCGAATACAATCATGGATACTCCAACCAAGGCAAGCAGTGAGCCGCAGATAATGCCAAGGGTAGCTTTCTCTTCTTTATGGAACATGATAGACAAAAGCGTAGTGAACAGCGGAGCCATGCATAGCAAGAAAGCTACATTCGATACCTGAGTCATGCCTATGGCCGTATTCTCGGTGTAGAAATACATGGAACCACCCGACAAACCAGCCAAGAGCATAAACGCCTCGTCTTTCCAACTCTTAGAAAAGAATTTGCGTGGCGCAATGAACCAACTGCCTATAAAGGCGATAAGAAAACGGTAGAAAAATATCTCTTGTGGCTGAAGTCCGTTCTGCATTAAAACCTTTGTAGATATATATGTAAGTCCCCAAACAGCCACAATAGCGATGGCTGTAAAATGATAAAGTCCGAGTCTTTCTTTCATAGTCCGATTAAATTTGCGGTGAATGTACCTCATTCTTTCAAAATAGCCAAATTAAATAAGATATAGGTAGATTATTTTCTCTATAACATACTCATTTGATAAGTCCCGATAGCAAAACGGATATGCCATATTTAAAAATAGTGAAATATTTCCGTAATTCAACTAAATCTTTGGGCAAGCCTTCATTTTTCCGTTTGTTGATTTTAGCTATTGCCAAAGAACTTTTCTATATTTGCAGTGTGAAAAAAGAATTAAATATACATATTTATATAAATAACTTAAAAGAACAAGAATTATGGAATTTGTAACAAACGAAAAACTCGTCATTGTAGGTGCTGCTGGTATGATTGGTTCTAACATGGCTCAAACTGCAGCAATGCTTCGTCTTACACCGAACATCTGTCTTTACGATGTATACGAACCGGGTCTTGAAGGCGTGTGCGAAGAAATGCGTCACTGCGGTTTCGAAGGTGTTAACTTTACATACACTACTGATGTGAAAGTAGCTTTTACAGATGCTAAATATATTATCTCTTCAGGTGGTGCACCTCGTAAACAAGGTATGACTCGTGAAGACTTGTTGAAAGGTAACGCTGGCGTAGCAGAACAGTTGGGTAAGGACATCAAAGCATACTGCCCGGATGTTAAGCACGTAGTTATCATCTTCAACCCTGCCGATGTAACAGGTTTGGTTACTTTGATCTGGTCTGGTTTGAAACCTTCTCAGGTATCTACTTTGGCTGCTCTTGACTCTATCCGTTTGCAGAGCGAATTGGCTAAGCACTTCGGCGTAGCTCAGAGCGAAGTAACTGGTTGCCGCACTTACGGTGGTCACGGTGAATCTATGGCTCCGTTCGCATCAAGCGTAATGATTCAGGGTACTCCTCTTACTAGCTTGATCGGTACTGATAAGCTTACTGCTGAACAGTGGGAAGAAATCAAGCAGAAAACTATCCAGGGTGGTTCTAACATCATCAAGTTGCGTGGACGTTCTTCATTCCAGAGCCCGGCTTACGTATCAGTACGTATGATTGAAGCTGCTATGGGTGGTGCAGAATTCCAGTGGCCTGCTGGTCGTTACGTATCATTCGCTGGCATCGACCACATCATGATGGCTATGGAAGTAACTATCACTGAAAAGGGTTCTGCTTACGAAGAAGTAGTAGGTAACGAAGAAGAAATGGCTGCTTTGCAGAAGAGCTACGAACACGTTGCTGCTATGCGCGATGAGTGCATCAGCCTTGGTATCATCCCGGCTATCTCTGAATGGAGCACTTTGAATCCTAACTTGAAGTAATTAAGTTTAGAGTATAAAAATAATAGAGGGGTTCTGTCCTGTGTGGATGGAATCCCTCTATTTGTTTTTTATAATTATGTTCTTGTGTTATTTGCACCGTATAACGGTAGAGCGTGTCTCTGCTGTGTTTGGGTCGATGTATTTGATGGAAAGTTTATTTGTAGATGCCGGTATTACACCTTTTGTTATAGCCTTATACATATCCACATCTCCGGCATACGATACTCCGTTTATTTCTACTATCTGTTCTCCACCTCGTAGCGGAGAGTGTTTTGTATCCCACACCATGCCAGCTACAAGCTTGTTTTGAGATACTACTATTACTACATCCCATTCTGGTTGGTATAGGTTGGGTACTTTATTTGCTTCGTATGGTATGAAGTAAAACAATCCTTTTTTATAGTCTATCGCTATGTCGCCAAACGATAGGAATCCTGTGCCTATGCGCGAAGAAGGTGCTGATGTGGTTATGGTTGTAACATCCTTAAAACTGTTTTGGCATAAGCTGAATTGCGGTACGCACAGGCGATATTTCTTTGTACTTTGCTCTACTCCTGCAGCTCCTGCCGATAATGTTCCGCTTCCGCTACCTAATACTTTCAGTCGGGCTTTGGCGTGTTTTATACGAGGATATTGGTGGACCGACATGGTGTAATAATCAGAAGCTCCACTATCGAACATCACCGTGTCTTTAACGTTCTTCCCTAAGGTTACTGGCAGTAGCGTAAGATAGCGGTCTTTAACCAAAGGAGTTGAATAAACAGAATCCGCAGCTTCTACTATAGGCTTACTGCTGAAGGTTAGTGTATGTTTCTTTCCATTCAGTCGGATACAGCCCATTCTGAATAAGTTATATCCTATAACACCGTCTATGTGGAATGTTTCGATAATGTTGTTGGCTGGTAAAACCACCGCTTGCAGTCCCGTAAACTCTATAGCTCCCAGTTTCAGATAATCGAGCGTAATGACTTGGCTATTCATAATGTTTCCGTTGGCATCTTGAAAAGTAGCTTCTTGTCCTTTAGCTTTTCCTGTCCGTTTTATAAAAGAGTGAGAAAGTGCGCAAGGTGCACCCGTGTCTACTATGAAATGTCCGGTACATCCGTTTATCTTAGCTTCTACTATAAGTTTCCCGTTTTCTTCGGTATAAGGCACTTCAACCTTAAACTGCGAGAATAAAGAAACTGGGCATCCTATAGAGAAAATGAGAAATATGATAAATAATTTAGTGCGTTGCATAAGTTGATTTAAGTTTTGCCGATAGAGTAAAAAACCACCATCGCTGCATG
>FR881292.1:126381-126548 GCA_000434735.1 Bacteroides sp. CAG:530 | reverse complement strand
AAAAACCACCATCGCTGCATGTAATATCCGATACAGGATGGTGGCAAAACACTCTTTTTACTTGGCTTTAATATCAGAAACAGCTTTTAATAAAGCTTCAGGGCTTTTATAACCGATGAGGCGCTCTATTAAGTTACCGTCAGAATCAAGAAACAGTAAAGTAGGGA
>FR881292.1:28717-126349 GCA_000434735.1 Bacteroides sp. CAG:530 | reverse complement strand
GCGTTAATCTTATATTTCTTTGCCACTTCTTTTCCTTCTCCTTTCTCCATATCCATTTTCGCATTGATGAAACGCGTGTTGAAATAGTTACCTACTTCTTCTTTTGGGAATACAGAGTTGGCCATCGCTCTACACGGTCCGCACCATGATGTGTAGCAATCTATGAATACCAGTTTGCCTTCATCTTTAGCTTTCTTCAATAGTTCTGCAAAGGTGAGTTGGTCGAATTCTATACCTTTATATCCTTCTTCCATTAAGGCAATCAACTTGTTCAGACGGTTGGCGTCGGCTCCTGTTTCGCGGTTAGCCGCCTTTCTTAAATAAGTAAGAAGTTCGTTCTTTTCGCTTCCTTTCAACTGAGGGAAATAGAAGCTGGCCTCAATGAGCGGACGTACACCCAGCTGTTGAGCGAAGTAACGTTCGTTCTTCTCAATGTATTGAAGCATTTCATGATACTTTTTTTGTCCTCTTAGCTTTCCTATTCCATATACTATAGAAACCAAGCATGTATCGGGCAAACCTGCCTCTTTCATTTCTTGTTCCAGCTTATCCATTCGTGCGGCATCATAATCAGTATCTTCTGTAGCCAAACTCAATACTTCCGACGAGAATAATGAGCTGAGATAATTATCTACAGTCTTTTCGCCATTCTCTTTCACGAACAAATCCTTGTGCGATACAAGATACTTGTAGTACAAACTCTTTCTGTCGCGGTGTATACGAGCGAAAATCCAGTTTTTCTTTTCACTATACTCTTTGTCAGAAAGCATGGCCATGTATTCTTTTCCAAGTTTTTGGAATAAAGAATCTTCTCCTGCCACATTAAGAGCGTACAAGTAATTATAAAGATCTTTTTTAGAATACTTGTCGCTTTCATACTTCTCTCTGGTACCTTTAAGAGAAGTCTTAGGGCTGAGAGCGATACGCACTTTATCTTTAAACTCGGGCAACTTACTACCTCCGCTGATGCGTTGTATTATTTCGCCTTTATAATTTAGAATCAGATAATGCGCATAGCTGTGTACATTATACTCTTTGGCAAGTTTTTTGCCGTCTGCCGATTTCATGTCGACAAACAAATTGATGAATGTCTTGTTCATATAGTCGGCAAACTCCTGATTGCCGAATACATACTGATTCATGCCTACGCAAGGCAAAGCCCATTTGGCATAGCAATTCACGAAAATCAGTTTCTTCTTCTGATAAGCCAATTTCTGTGCCTCCTCCATAGAGTACACATAATTAACTTTCGATGTTTCGGTTGTTACTTCTGTGGCATTTTCTTGTGCATGCAGGGTATAACCGCATCCCAGAGAACCCAGAAGTAACAAGGTGATAATTGTTAAAATTTTATTCATTGTCTTTTTCATATTTTAGTTTGCATCTTTTACGCAGCGTACGCTGTAAGCTACATCTCTGTCCTTATTGCCTAGTAATGTAGTTCCTCTCCATATCTTTGATGAGAAAATGGCTATTTGTCGTACTATACCTTCTTTCACTATAGATTGCGCAGTCTCTTTATCGCTACCGCTTTCGCTTGAACTTCCGTTTGAACTTGAACTAGAATCAGAGCTTGAGCTAGAGCTTGATCCGGCAACTTCGGTTTCCCATTCCTCGTTAGTCCAGTAATAACCGCATTCGCCCTGACGAATCCATTCGTAACTAACGGCAGAATACGCATCGCAACCACCCATCTGTGCGTTAAAGAGTGCCGCTCCGCCTTCTTTCAGATATGTTCCGCAACCTTCCCCACGCCAAGCGTTGGTTTCGTTGATTTCAGAATCCGACATGCCTAATACAGACTCCAGTTTCTTCCAGTCATTATCCGACGGAATTCGCCAACCTTCGGGCGCTGCTTTCCGGGCACCTTCTAAAGAATACAGATAACCGTATTTCTTTGAATACTGTCCGTTAGATGCCTCATACTTTTCAAAGTCGCTTACTGGCAGGTTAGCCTTGTATGCCTCCATTTCGTCCTTCAGAGCTTTTTGGAAATCGGGCCAATAAGCCAACATATCGACGAACTGCTGCTGTGTATATCTGCCCGAAGTGTAGTAAGACAGATAACCCTTGTATCCCGCATAATCTGGATTATCGGTTACTTTATTATATACTTCGCTGAAAGCAGCTTTAGAGAACTCAAAGTCTGTAAGGTCAAAGTATTCTTGTTCCCAAGTATAACATCCTTCTGTTACGCCACCCGGAAGGAAATAAGCCAAGTTATCCACCATCCATATTTGGTCGCCTATCTGTACGCAGCGATATGTCTTACCGTCGCGCGAGTCGGTAAAATCGCTCACGCTCTTTATTCTAGACTCATCTATTGAGGCAACATCTTCTTTGTTGCAACTTGTAGCCGTGAAGGCTCCCAATAGGGTTCCTATAATTAAATTATGTAGTTTCATAAATCTTCTTGTCTAATTAAAATTCAACACCCAATTCTCCTTTAATATAGTCTGCCAAGATATTGTATTTCTTCAATACCAGCGGACTCGCTCCATATCGTTCCAAGAAAGTAGCGCTACCTATTTCTAGCATAGTATCAAGATAATATTCCAAATCCTCGCTGGCATTGCTTGGGCTGGTCGTCTGGCTGATTTTATCTTTCGTGTTGCCGCTGATAAAGCCATACTGACCAATTTGCTGGAATATAAGAGTACGTTCTGCTATAAATTCTTCTTCGTTATTTACGTTGGTAGACCAATATGTAGCGATGTATTTTTTCATTGTATCTTCGTCGAACAATATTTCCGGTTTCCAGTAACTACCTTTGTGTGCTACGCCCCATTGGCAACCCAATCCGCCATTGTTTCCGCTAATAACCCAAGGCTTGTTATAATACTTGTTAGTACTAGAAACCTCAGAGAAGCTGTTCACTACAGCTTCGGCCTGTAATACCTTAGCGCGTACCATAGAGCGGAGAATGTTATCAGAGAATTCAGGAATCTCTTCTTCCGTTAGGTCTTGCACATTAGGAACAATAAGAGTGCGGAAGCCAGAATAGTATTCTGGTGTCTCTGTACCTTTATCCGACTTGATTACCAAGGTTTCTGGCAAGAAGATAGAAAACGGTCGCATAGGTTTAGAAGCTCTCTGTAAGAACGCTTCTACAAACTCCAATGCCTTTTCTTGCTTATCAGTATCTTTTATGTACTCATACTCATAGCTCACCTTATTCTTGTTGTGCGATGAGAAACTCCAGTTCAAGTCAAGTGTTTCATATCTGTATATAGGTTTTCCGTCGTAGTTGGTTCCGGTAACAGTAGCCGATACGGTATCATTAAAGAATACAGGAATTCCATATTTTTGGTAAATCAGATATTTGTGATGCTGAATCGGATCGTTGGGATCGTCTTTAATCTCGTAATCCGATGAAAAGTCTATCTTATTTTCCAACACGTCTTCCTTTCCGCAAGAAGATACGCATAGGGCACATAGACAAAGTATGATATAATATATATTGGTTCTCATAATCTTATCTTTTTATATTTGATATCCATTGTTTTCGGTTATTCGCCTTCTTCGCCAGGTTTCTTTTTGCTGAGAGCTTTTCTGGCTTCGCGTGGATTATCCTCCATAGGCACTACATCAAACTTGATGACCGATTCGGGCAATGCAAATGTATATGCTTTATCGTGCTCTTCCAGTTTATACTCTTCTGTATAAGATACTCCGTTGTTTCCGCATGCGCTGTATACATGAATGATGCTCTTAGAATACGGATAAGCTTCGCACACGGCATATCGGCGAAGGTCGAACCAGCGGTGAGCTTCGAAGCAGAATTCACGGCGGCGTTCATCGCGTATTTGCTGAACCAATTCTTCGCCGCTATAAATATTATCATTGTATCCTATGATACGTTTCTTACGCAAAGCGTTCAGAAGTTTGCACGCTTCGGTTTCTTTGTCCTGACTCTTCTGCATGGCACAAGCTTCCGCTTTATTCAGATAAGCTTCCGATGCTCTCAGTGTAAATACGTCCGAGATATGCGAAACGATACTTCCGCGTTCAAACTTGTTTTGCAGCGTGATACTGTCGCTCAGGGCATGTGTTCCGAAGAAGCAGCTTTTACGACGGTCGTTTTCATCGTACAAATCGTATAGTTCTCTTGATACACAGAAGTCGCCTGGACGCGCAGTGAACAGATTTTCGCTCGATAAGTTGTTGGGACCTTGTGAGAACAATACCTCTGCATTTTCGCGAGTAAGGAATATCTTACCGTCTTCAAACGCGTTCAGCTCTGCCAATTGGAAATACGAGCTATTGATAACGGCATCAGCTTTCTGTTCTGCCATCTCCCAATTCTGCATAAACAGATATATGCGGCTAAACAATAAATCTACAGCTTCTACCGATGCACGGTGTAAACGATGAGCGGTGTTTTGCGGACTCTTGGTCAGGTAGTCTTCTGCCAATGTCAAATCGCTGATTATTTGATCGTACACTTCTTTTACGGTAGCTCTTTTAAACTGAGTATCCTTGTCCTTATCGTGTTCTACATACGGAGTAAGTTTCAGAGGCACACATAGTTTCTGGCTACATGTGGTGGGCTCGTATGCATCGCCATAAAGGTTTGCCAGGGTAAAGTAGAAATAAGCACGTAGAAAACAAGCTTCGCCCTGTACTCTTAAATAAGTGGCATAATCTTTTTCAGATTCGTGTGGCAGGTCTACTATTTCATCCAGAATAACATTGATGGTATTGATACGCGCATATAAATCATCGTATGTTACGTTATCATTCTGAAAGTACGATGCGTTATAGTTACTGCCCACGCGCAACTGCCAAGCGTAGTAACCAAAGATGCTTGCCAAGCAGTCGCCCCATGTCTTACTTGTTTCGCTACCTACGCTACCTGTGCTTAAGTCATCGTCTAACACATTGAAAAAGCCTGCGCATCTACCTCCCGAAGGACCTGTAGATACTTGGTAACTCTTAATATACACATCGCCCAATAGCACCTCGTCAAGGTCGCTGCACGATTTGGCTACAATCATATCTTGCGAGTATGCGCTCAAGAAGTCGCTGCAAGATGTGCTGGCAAACAGTACTGCCGATAAAAATAAGTATATATATTTCTTCATGATATAACAGCTTTATTAAAATGAAACATTCAATGCAAACGTATAAGCCGGACGGAGCGACATGTTGATTGTGGTAGAGTTAGCCTGTGTAGGGTCTTGTCCTTTCAGCTTTCCAGATGCTATGGTAAACACATTCGTCATCGCCAAACTTAAATCCAACGATTTCAGCGGAGTATTCTTAAGCTGTCTGTGCTTAAATCTGTATGTCAATCGTAAGTTGCTCATGCGTAGATAATCGCCCGATACAACACGTAGGTCAGAGCGGTCGTACATTTTCCATACGTTTTCGGCGAAGGTAGGAACCTTTTCAACCACTTTAGCCGATTCTCCGTTTGACCAGTGGCTCATTGTAGAACTGTAGTTATCGTCGCTCGGACTGATAAGTGCAGGTATGTCGGTGTATCTTTCGTCACCCGGCTTCATCCAGCGGTCTACAAATTCTTTACGTACGTTCTTGTCTGATGAAATACCCGATACGATAGGGGTATAGAGGTCGAACAAACGCACTTTACAGCCAATTCTGTAGTTGAAGTTCATGTTCAGCGAGAGCTGTTTCCATTTCAGCGTAGCATAAAATGAACCCGTAAGTTTAGGGTCACGGTTTCCGCTTGCTGTCATAACCAGCGGAATGATGTCTGCCAACTTTTGGTTCATCAGCAAATGACGGCGGTCTTGATAATCATCGAACATCGGAATACCGGTGTTAGGATTCAATCCCAGATACTTATAAGAATAGAAAGTACCGATGGCCTCGCCGTCTACTACGGCTGTACCGTTCAGGTAGTCGTTCAAGCTATAATTCTCGTTGGTTCCTGATTTTACGGTGTTGCTTGCCCATGAATAAGTGGTAGATAAGTACAGCTCCCAGTCTTGAGTACGAATAGGGTAACCCGAAATCCATAGAGAATAACCGTAGTTATTGATAGTACCATTATTCATCTTATAAGAAGTACGTCCGTTGGTAGAAGCGATATTGATGGTAGAGAAAGCATCAGTAGTATGCTTAAACCACAGCTCACCGGTAAATTGCAGACGGTCGTCAAACATGCTCAGTTCGGTACCGAAGTTAGTGGTCGAAGTCTGTTCCCAACGCAGATTAGGGTTAGGGAATGCCGATACAGTCGATACGTTTTCACCGTAGTAAGCATCCATAGTACCTTGGCGAATCAGCATGTTAGGAGTTTCATTGTCAAGCATATTACCAGTTTTACCATACGACATACGTATAATCCAGTTGTTCACCGCTCTAGACTCATTGAAGAAAGTATCTTTTATACTCCATCTTCCAGAGATAGACCATACGGGCAAGAACTTTTCGTTGCTTCGGCTACCGAATTTGTTTGAAGCGTCGAAACGTCCGTTCAGGCTGACTGTGAAATATCTTTTGTAATCGTAAGCTAAAGTAAGGTAGCCCGAAAGGGTATTGGTCTTAGCTGCCGATAAAGAACGATGTCCCTCTGCCAACCAGTTCTTATACAGCGGATAGTTGTCAAGGTCGGCACCTTCCATTGTAGAATACTGCATACCTCTTTCTTTATAGTAACCTCTTGTTTGGTCGGTAATGCCGTTGGAGCGATAAGTACTTACTTCGTAACCCACAGTAGATGAAATCAAGTGTTTTCTATCCTCGCCAAATGCATAGTGAGCGTTAGCCTGTAAACGTCCCGTAAAACTTTCGGTAGTGGTGTTTGTTGTGTTATATACACCGCCGTAAGGCAATTCGCAATATCCGCTTGTTCCTGTTTGCGGAATATCTGTTGCTTCGCCATTTTTTAAGATTGCCACGTAGTTAGAGTTCTCGCCATACCATGTGCTTTGGTTGGTTGCACTGCGGCTATACGATGCGCCAAGCGTAAAGTTTACTATATTCTTCAGGTTATATACCAATTCGCCGTTGGTAGAGAAAGTATTACCCGAATAATCGTCAGATGTATTATTGACCTCGTTCAGTATGTTATAGTCGTACAGATTGTTGGTCTTTCGTCCGTTTCCTACGCTGTAGCCATGTTTCTTGTAATAATAAAGAGAACCGTCGGCGTTATATGCCGGCAGTGCACGTGTTGTTTCGTATGCGTAGTTCAGTACCTTTACATCGCTTGGCAAGTGGTTCTTCTTCTGAATGTTAGCGTTGACACGGATGTTGGCTTTCAGATTCTTGTTAATTTCTGTGTTTAGGTTCATTGAGGCAGTGTATCTGTCTACAAATTCAGTTTTCACTGTACCACCTTCACGTGTGTAACCTACAGAAGTATAGTATCGTGTACTTTTAGATCCTCCAGAGATACTCAGTGTGTGAGAATGTGTTATGGCATCTTCGCACAGCAAGTCGAACCAGTCGGTATTTACGGTTTCGTAGTTTCTAACTTCGTTGAGGAATTCGTTATATCCGGTCTGTCCTGTTTGGTAGCGATACAGTGCACCTTCATATCCCACCATAGGCATATATTGCGGAAATACATAGTGTAGGTCGCACAAGTCTTTACCAAACTGAACACGTTCTTGCGAGTTCATCAGGTTGATGGCGTGGTCGGTATATCGCGGACGGCGCGTATATTTTACGTTAGTATTATAGCGGATGGTAGGCTTACCCTCATGGCCTTTCTTTGTAGTTACCACGATTACACCGTTAGATGCGCGTGTGCCATACAATGCTGTAGCGGCAGCGTCTTTCAGTACGTCTATACGTTCAATATCCTGTGGGTTGATACCCGAAATAGCGTTACCTACGTAGTTGATATAGTCGGGGTCGTTCAATTGTTCCGGAGTAACGTTTACCGGGTCCGACAAAGGAAAACCATCAAGTACCCACAGCGGCTCACGGTTACCTACGATGGTAGAAGTACCACGAACACGCAGACGTGCGGTAGAACCAGCTTCGCCAGAGTTCTGAATGAAAAGCAAGTCGGGGATGTGGCCTTCAAGTGCCTGGTCTACAGTGGTCATGTTAGGCATCAGCACATCGTCCATTTTCACTGAAGTGATAGAAGCGGTAACCTTTCTACGGTCTATGGTTTGATAACCTGTTACCACAACCTCATCAATGGCGCGTACATCGTCGTCGAGTACAATTTTTAAAGCCTTTCCATTCCATGTGGCGTCTTGCGACTTAGCTCCGATGAATGAAAAACGCAGCTTTACCGATTTCAGTCCGTTGGCTGGAAACGAGAATTTTCCTTCCAAGTCGGTTGCGGCGCCCTGAACTTTAGTAGTACCTATAGGTAATACAGATACCCCCACCATAGGTTCACCGTTGCCGTCTATAACCTTTCCGGTAATATTATCAGTGCTTTTCTTATAAATAATTATGTTTCGGTTATTTTCCATCTCGAAAGTATAGTCACTTCCTGCCAGCGCATAATTAAGTATTTTAGGAATGCTTTCCTGTTTAAAATGATAGTCCTTGCGTGGCAAGTTTGCCATAGCTTTTTCGCTATACATAAATCCTACATTCGCTTGACTCTTAATTTCTAAGAACACCTCTTTAAGTGAAGCGTTGGTAAGTTGCAGCGTGACCTTCTTACTAGTCTGTGCTCCAGCTGTTAGGCCGAGGTATAAGAGCACCAGTAGGAATACCCACTTTGCTCCTTGGCATGTGTTTTTTCTATACATAATATTGCTTACTCTAAATTCCTTTCGGATATTAATACTCTGTTTCCTCTCTTAATTTTAATTTGTAGCTCATTCATCCTTTCTAGATCTTCTTTTAGTTGATTAAATGTATCGTATTTGTTCACGTCCATAGTAATTCGCGATTGTCGAGCTTCTTTATTCTTGAAGCCGATGTCTATGTTATACCATCTGGAAAAATGCTTCATAATCTCTTCTATGCTACGGTTATAGAATACCATTCGGTCGTTATGCCATGCCGTGTGTTCTATCAAACTGTCTGGGGTAAGAATGATGCGGCTGTCGCTGTCAATAGCCGCTGTTCTGCCTACGGGTAGCTTCATTGAGTTATTGCCTGCCAGCAGTTCCACTTTTCCTTCTTCCAGAGCTACCCATGCTTGCGGTTCATCCGGATAAGCTTCTACGTTCAGTCGGGTACCGGTAACACGTATGTGTGTATGTGGGGTTTCTATAATAAATGGGTGAGAGGCATCTTTGTGCACAGCCAGATAAGCTTGACCGCTTATTCTGATGTTTCGGTTCTGTGGAGAGTAGCATATCGGAATATCGAGCGTAGACTCCGGACCTAAGTGTATAAAGGTGCTGTCGGTAAGACGTATTTTATATTCTCCGCCACGAGGCACCACGATGCTGCGATGAGTGGCGGCATTCATTTTGTCTTTGGGGATAGATGCCAGGCGGTTATACGAATCAAGTTCGAACACATAGCCGGCAGTTTCGGGCAGGTTACATACCGAGTCGTTGGCATAGTCATAGAGTATGGCTTTGGTAGAGCCTGCCGGAATGGTGATGTTGGCCAACCGGTCTTCTTCGCGTAGCTGCAAATAGTATACAAACATCCATCCGCACGCTATAAGCAAAGCTATGACGGCGGCTATTCTTGTAGTCTTGTGCCATTCTATGCGTGGAAAACGTGTATATCCTATCTCTTTCCATAACGCGTTCCATTGCTTTTGGCGTATCTGTTTATTAGAGTCAAGTATAGCTTTCCGCAGAAATTGTGCGGAGTGAATGCGCTGAGCTAACTCTTCGTTGGCAGTCGATTTTTTCTTCCATGCCTCCAATTGAGCCTTCTCCTCTTGGCTGATAGTGCCGTCCAGCTCTTTCAGCAACCAAATTTTCACTTCGTTTATGTTTTGTCCTGTTGGCATATATTAACCTTTTTTTATACAAGACAACCGAGCTACTGTTTGGTGTAATACGAAAATGGAACTTTTTTAAATTTTATCGAAAAATATTAGATTTTATAGGTTTTGGCGATAAGTTGAAAGGGGATAAGTGATGTTTTGAAGCAAAAAAACAATGATGTGCATAGAATTTAGACAAATGTTTTTTTGTTCTAGACGTAACAGACCTAATTTTGTTAAAAACGGAAGGATGAATTTTACGGATGAGCTTGAAGCATAATAATGAAGTTCCAGAAGTTCTTCAGGCGCTTTTTCATGTAATGATTGGCGTTGTTAATATGTTTCTTAACAGTATTGATAGATATAGAGAACTCTTCGGCAATTTCTTTTTGCGACTTACCTTCCAGGCTGGCGGCATAAACCCGTCGGCATGCGTCGGGCAATTCTTCGAATACCCTGTTCAGCGCCTGATATATTTCGGCTTCTATGATTTTATGTGTAGCCTCTTGTTCTTTCTCTTGTTCTTCCAGGTCGTACGGGTCTTTACCCGCATATTCTTTAACTACGGCATCGTGCTTTAGGTAGTTTAATATGGAGCGATAGAGCGCCTGGTACAGATAGCTTCTGAATGCCGACTGACTTATTAGAGTTTCTTTCCGTTCCCAAATCTTCAGCCATAAATCCTGGATAATATCGAGTACAGCTTCTTCATCGGGCAAATATTGCAAGCCAAAATACTTCAATCTGCTGAAATTTTCGTTGTACTGTTGCTGAAAGACATCAATATCGGTCAGATCAATGTATTCGGTATCGGCTTCTTTCTTAGAATTGAACATGCGTGTTTGCCCTTTATCTTTATTACTTTAAACTGAGTCAAAGTTACTATTAATAATTAGAAAAACAAAAATATTTCTATTGTGTAACTATGTTGGCTTTCCAGACTGCATATAGCATGTATATAAACAAAAAAAAGACTCAATCATTTCTGATTAAGTCTTTTCTGTCGGAATGAGGCGACTCGAACGCCCGACCCCTACGTCCCGAACGTAGTGCGCTACCAACTGCGCTACATTCCGATTGCATCCGTTGTTTCTCGTTTGCGGTTGCAAAGGTAGGTATAATTTTTAATCCCGCAATATGTTTTTCGATTTTTTTTCAAATAAATGCAAATATAATATGGCTTTGGTGCTATTCTGGTTGGATACTTTGCTGTGTATGGCAATTTAATTAAAGATAAAGTTGTCAGTCTCCTTAATATATAAGTAGGAGTGTGTTGATGAAATATTTAAAAGATTTCGGAATATAGTTTGAAGATGATTGAAATTGCTCAATGAACGTTGGCTGATATTGTCATAAAGTTTGCGAATAAAAAATCGTGGTTTCTTATGTAATTCTCTATTCTTAGGTTGCGTATATATAAACTCAGCCTAAGTTTATATATACTTAGCTTAAGTTTATATATACTTAGGCTAAGTATAGAGTTTTTCTGCTTACTGGTCAACTTTTTCTTCGCATTGATTTCATCTTTTTCACTAGCGTACAATGATTGCCTTTTCATGTTTCCTAATGTATTCGCCCACAAAAACAATAAAATATGCAAATTTAAAACATTGTGGAATAGGGGTACGCATTCGAAATAAATGACTATCTTTGCAGCGTTTTTCAAGAAAGGTATAAAAAGGTAATTCAGGAGTTTGGTAAATGATGAGTAAAAAGACTAAAACAACGGTTTTCTTTTTCTCTTTCCTTATGGCGTTGGTCGTAGGGACATGTTTTTTTGTGCAAAAAAGCATAGCTTCTTCTGTGTTATCAGCCGAGATATTTCAAGAATCGCAGTTCGAACAGTCTAAGACTCCGTTCGAAGAAACCACAGATTATTTATTGGACGTAGAATGTAAGGACGTGCTTATTAAGCAGTTGGTAGTACCAATCGATAACGATAAGCATACCTTGTTGCGCATGAAACCATTTAGCGGAATGCTGTTTCGTGCCAAAGTTGCCGATGGACTCGTTGTGCGCTACCGTTCGTATGTGGATTCATGCCATTCGTCTGAAATGCAATCTCGCTTCATCTATTATTTGTTCGAGAAAATACTGATTTAGTGGTCAGAATATGTGGGTAAGTCTTCTATTGAGAAATAGATAGGCTTATTTTGTTTTATAGACTTATTAGAGAATAAAGAGCGATTTATTCGTTTACACAAGCTAAACAATCAAAATCAATAAACTATATGTTTTTTACATTTTTAATTACTGCGGTTCTCACCGCGGTTGCATTGGTAACAGCCGGTTTGCTGGTAGCCAAGCTTATATCTCCTCGTTCTATAAACAAGCAGAAAGCGGAGCCTTATGAGTGCGGACTGCCTACCCGTGGACGTTCATGGGTGCAATTTAACGTCGGTTATTATCTGTTTGCCATTCTGTTTCTGATGTTCGACATCGAGACCGTATTCCTTTTTCCGTGGGCTACTGTGGTAGAAGAAATAGGTGTATATGCCTTGGTTAGCATCAGTTTCTTTTTGGTAGTATTAATTTTAGGTCTGGCTTACGCTTGGAAGAAAGGAGCATTGAAATGGGAGTAAAGAAACCGTCTATCCGTTCGATGAAATATGAGGAGTTCAAGAATAACGATTATCTTGAAGATATGATGGACGAGCTCCGTAAGAACGGCACCAATGTAGTGTTAACCAGTCTCGATCAGTTGATTAACTGGGGACGTAGCAATTCTGTTTGGTCGTTCCTTCTTGGTACCAGCTGCTGTGCTATCGAGTTTATGGCGCTGGGTGCTGCCCGTTACGATATGGCTCGTTTCGGATTCGAGGTAACCCGTAACTCTCCGCGTCAGGGCGACGTGCTGTTGGTGCTGGGTACCATCACTCACCGTATGGCTCCGCTGATGAAACGTCTGTATAATCAGTTGTCTGAACCCAAATACGTGGTAGCCGTAGGCGGATGCACCATTTCGGGCGGTCCGTTTAAGAATTCATATCATGTGGTAAACGGTATAGATAAAGTCATCCCTGTAGATGTCTATATCCCCGGCTGTCCTCCGCGTCCCGAAGCCTTCTATTATGGCTTGATGCAGCTTCAGCGTAAAATACAAGTTGAGAAATTCTTCGGTGGCGTAAACCGTCATAGAAACGAAGACGAAGAAACACAGAAAGAAGACTGATTAGACTATGGATATAAGAGAAAGAATACAAAAAGTTGTCCCTCAGGCTACGTTTACTGAGCAGGGCGATTTGATAGCCCACATTCCTGCCGATTCGTTCGAGAAACTTGCCAAGTATCTTTATTACGATACAGAAGACCGCATGGATTTTCTGCGCGATATAGTAGGTATGGACTGGGGCGAAACACTGGGTGCGCTTTATTATTTGGAATCTACCAAGACTCATGAGCGCATTGTGCTACGTACAGAAACCGCCGACCGTGAAAACCCCGTATTGCCTACAGTATATCACTTGTGGCGTACAGCTAAGATTAAAGAACGCGAGGTATACGATTTCTTCGGTATAGTATTCGTAGGACATCCAGATATGCGTAGATTATTCCTTCGCGAAGACTGGGTAGGCTATCCATTCCGCAAGGATTACGATATGAACTCTAATCCGCTGGTTCTTACCGATGAAGAAAATACCGATAAGACTGAGGAGCTTGAACTTAACTACGACGGAACCATCAAGAATACGGCTAATGTGCTGTTCGACGATGACGATTATGTAATCAACTTCGGTCCGCAGCACCCGTCTACTCACGGAGCATTGCGTCTGCGTATTTCTCTGAAGGGTGAAACCGTAACTCACGTTGACCCGGTATGCGGATATATTCACCGTGGTATAGAAAAGATGAACGAGAGCCTGACTTACCCTCAAACTCTGGCTTTGACCGACCGTCTTGATTATCTTAGCGCACACCAGAGCCGTCACGCACTGTGTATGTGTATAGAAAAGGCAGCCGGCATAGAGATTTCTGAACGTGCTCAGTACATCCGTACCATTATGGACGAGCTTCAGCGTATCGACTCACACTTACTGTACTATTCGTGCTTGGTGCTCGATATGGGCGGTATGACTCCTTTCTTCTACGGATTCCGTGAACGCGAAATGATTCTCGATATATTCGAGGAAACCACCGGCGGACGACTCATACAGAACTATAATATGATAGGTGGTGTGCAGGCCGACTTGCATCCCGACTTCCAGAAAAAAGTGAAAGCGTTTATCAAGCATATGCGTGGCATTATACACGAGTATCACGAAATCTTTACCGACAATGTCATTGCCGTTACACGTATGAAGGGAGTAGGACGATTGAGCCTTGAAGATGTTATCTCATACGGAGCTACCGGAGGTACCGGACGTGCTTCGGGATGGTCTAACGACGTGCGCAAGCATCATCCGTACGCTATGTACGATAAGGTAGACTTCAAAGAAATACTCTATACAGAAGGCGACTGTTTTGCACGCTACATGGTGCGCATGGACGAAATAATGCAGAGCCTCAACATCATAGAGCAGCTTATCGACAATATCCCCGAAGGTGAATTCCGTGTAAAGACCAAGCCTATCCTTCGTATCCCCGAAGGCAACTACTCGGCTTCGGTAGAAAGCAGCCGCGGCGAGTTTGGCGTATCGCTTGAGAGTCATGGCGATAAGGTGCCATATCGTTTGCACTATCGCTCTACCGGATTGCCGTTGGTACACGTAATGAATAAGGCTTGTACAGGCGGAAAACTGGCCGATTTGATTGTGATTGGCGCAAGTATGGACTTTGTAATCCCCGACATTGATAGATAATAAATAAACAGAAAACAATGAATACTTCATTTTTAGATTATTACAACATACGTCCGCTCACCGGATGGATACACGATGCCTTGTGCGGCGTTATGCCCGAAGCGTTGGCTGTTTTCTTGGAGTGCGTGGTTATAGGTGTTGTTCTTATACTTCTTTATTCAGTGCTGGCCATTGTTCTTATTTATATGGAACGTAAGGTCTGTGCTGCATTCCAGTGCCGTATCGGTCCTAACCGTGTAGGCGGTAAAGGCGGTTTGCTGCAGGTGCCTGCCGATGTATTGAAAATACTGACCAAGGAAATTATCAGCCTTAAGAATTACGATCGCTTCTTGTATAACCTGGCTCCGTATCTGGTGATATTGGGCTCTATCCTTACCTTCGCTTGTTTGCCATGGAACAAGGGTGCCGAGGTTCTCGATATGAACATAGGTATTTTGTTTGTACTGGCAGTATCTTCTATGGGTATCTTAGGTATCTTGTTGGCAGGATGGAGTAGCGATAACAAATACACCATGATTGGTGCCATGCGAAGCGGTGCCATGCTTGTAAGCTACGAGCTTTCTTTGAGTATCACCGTTTTGGCTATTATCGTGTTGAGCGGCACAGCCAGTATCAGCGGAATAGTAGAAAGTCAGGCCAACGGCTGGAATATCTTCAAGGGACATATCGTATCGTTTTTAGCTTTCATTATTTACCTCATAGCTGGTAATGCCGAAGCCAACCGTGGTCCGTTCGACCTTGCCGAGGCAGAACAAGAGCTTATTGCCGGTTACCATACAGAATATTCGGGCTTGCACTTCGGATTCTTCTATTTGGCAGAATACATGAACCTGTTCATCACTGCCGGATTCGCTTCTACCTTATTCTTGGGAGGCTGGATGCCGTTGCATATTTCAGGACTGGACGCCTTTAATCAGGTAATGGATTATATCCCCGGCGTTGTTTGGGCGTTAGGAAAGACCTTCTTCGTGGTTTGGTTGCTCATGTGGGTACGCTGGACATTCCCCCGTCTGCGTATCGACCAGGTGCTGATGTTCGAGTGGAAGTATCTGATGCCTACTTCTTTACTTGTATTTATATTAATGGTAGTGCTCAAAGTGTTTGGGCTGGTATTTTAAAGAGGATGTATTATGAGTGAATTTGAAAATTATTTTAGTGGATATTGGAATGGATTGAAGAGTCTGCTGGTAGGTATGCGTACTTCTATCCGTGTATATTTCCGCAAAGACGTTACGGAACAGTATCCCGAGAATCGTCATACTACGCTGCATATTCCCGAACGCCATCGTGCCATGCTCGTTATGCCTCACGATGAGAACAACCAGCATCACTGCGTGGCTTGCGGACTCTGTCAGATGTCTTGCCCCAACGGTACCATCAAAGTGGTATCTCAGACTGTAGAGGGCGAAGACGGCAAGAAGAAAAAAGTTTTGGTTAAATATGAATACGACCTTGGTTCGTGCATGTTTTGCGAGCTGTGCGTAAACGCTTGTCCGCATAACGCCATCCGTTTCAGCAACGATTTTGAAAATGCGGTGTTCGACCGCAGCAAACTGTTGCTCACGCTAAATCACGAAGGTTCGTCGGTTGTTAAAAAATAAAAGAGTATGGATATAACACTTCAAGAAATAGTATTCTATGCCGCAGCTGTCATGATGAGTTTCTTCTCAATATTGACAGTGACTACAGGCAGAATGTTGCGCTCTGCCACTTATCTGCTGTTTGTACTGTTCGGAACGGCTGCCATGTATTTTATATTGGGATATACCTTCCTCGGAGCCGTACAGCTTATGGTATACGCCGGAGGTATCGTGATACTTTACGTATTCTCTATACTTCTTACCCGTACAGATAAGAGTATGAAATACCGTGTGCCGCGTCCCAAACTGATAAGCGTGCTTTTAACCACATTGGTTGGTGCGGCTCTTATGTCGTTCCTGATATTCACCAACGGATTCGCTGCCGACATTATTCCGCAAGGAACAGAGCTGCCTATACAAGAGATAGGTCGTGCCCTGGTAGGTACAGGAAAGTACCAGTACGTGCTTCCGTTCGAGGTAGCCAGCGTACTGCTGTTGGCATGTATGATTGGTAGTATATTGATAGCGAGAAAAGAAAAATAGCAGGAGGACTCAATCATGAATTTAGAAATACACGTAGTTTATTATCTGATAGTAAGTACTATCATGATGTTTTGTGGAATTTATGGCTTCTTCACTCGCCGAAATCTGCTTGCTATGCTGATATCTGTAGAGCTGATGCTTAACGCCACCAACATCAATTTCGCGGTGTTCAACCGTTATCTGTTCCCCGATCAGTTAGAAGGTCACTTCTTTACTCTGTTCGGTATTGCCATTGCCGCAGCCGAAACTGCCGTAGCGATATCCATCATCATCAATGTATATCGCAACTTGCGCCAGATTCTGACCGACGACATCAACGATTTGAAAGGTTAACCCCATTGTGAATTAAAAAAGATTATTTTTATGGACTATACGATTTTGATACTTGTGCTTCCCGTGCTCAGCTTCCTGGTATTAGGACTGACAGGCATGTTTATGAAGCACCGTGTAGCAGGGCTTATCGGTACAGCCTCTCTGCTGGGAGTAACCATACTGAGCTACCTTACTGCATTTAAATACTTCATGTCTCCGCGTACAGCCGACGGGGTTTATCCTACCTTGACACCGTGGAATATAGAGTGGTTGCCGTTTACAGACTCTCTTCATATAGATATGGGCATCTTGCTCGACCCGATTTCCGTCATGATGCTGGTGGTTATATCTACCGTCAGCCTGATGGTGCACATATATTCTTTCGGCTACATGAAAGGCGAGAAAGGCTTTCAGCGTTATTACGCCTTCCTTTCGCTCTTTACGTTCTCTATGCTGGGGTTGGTAGTTGCCACCAACATCTTCCAGATGTATGTATTCTGGGAGTTGGTAGGTGTTTCTTCTTACCTCCTCATCGGCTTCTATTATACTAAGCCCGAAGCGATAGCTGCCAGCAAGAAAGCGTTCATCGTAACCCGTTTTGCCGACCTCGGCTTCTTGATAGGTATTCTTATCTATGGATACTACTGCCAGTCGTTCGGCTTTGAGTTCAGTGCCGAAGGTTTTGCAAAAGGAGCCTTCATGATTCCTACCGCCCTCTTCCTGATGTTTATCGGTGGAGCCGGTAAGAGCGCCATGTTCCCACTTCATATATGGTTGCCCGATGCTATGGAAGGTCCTACACCAGTATCCGCATTGATTCATGCCGCTACTATGGTTGTAGCCGGTGTATATCAGGTAGCACGTCTGTTCCCATTGTATATAGACTATGCCCCTAACACCTTACATATAGTAGCCTACGTAGGCGCGTTCACCGCATTCTATGCAGCATCGGTAGCATGTGCACAGAGCGATATCAAGCGTGTGCTTGCATTCTCTACCATCTCGCAGATAGGCTTTATGATGGTAGCGCTGGGCGTATGTACATCGCTCGACCCTCACGAAGGCGGATTGGGATATATGGCAGGTATGTTCCATCTGTTTACACACGCCATGTTTAAGGCACTTCTATTCTTGGGAGCCGGATGTATTATCCACGCAGTGCACAGCAATGAGATGTCTACTATGGGCGGACTCAGAAAATACATGCCTATTACTCACATCACATTCCTTATAGCATGTTTGGCTATTGCCGGTATACCTCCATTCTCGGGCTTCTTCTCTAAAGACGAAATCCTTACCGCCTGCTTCCATTTCAGTCCCGTAATTGGTTGGGTTATGACCATCATAGCCGGAATGACCGCTTTCTATATGTTCCGTCTTTACTACGGAATATTCTGGGGAACTGAAAACAAGGAACTCCATGCCGAGCACGTACCTCATGAAAGTCCGCTTGCCATGACCTTCCCGTTGATGTTCCTTGCAGCTATCACCATAGTATGCGGATGGTTGCTTCCGTTCGGACACTTGGTTTCATCTAACGGACACGCTTACGATATTCACCTCGATACGCAAGTAGCGGTAACAAGCATCATCGTGGCATTGGTAGCTATAGCACTCGCTACATGGATGTACGCCCGCGACCGTCAGCCCGTGGCAGATATGTTGGCACGCCGCTTCTCTACACTGCATCGCGCAGCCTACAAGCGTTTCTACATGGACGAGATTTGGTTGTTCATTACCAAGAAGATTATATTCCGTTGCGTATCTACACCCTTGGCATGGTTCGATCGTCATGTCATCGATCAGTTCATGAACTTCATGGCATGGGCTACCAACGCTTCGGGCGAGAATGTTCAGCCCATTCAGAGCGGCAAGGTACAGAGCTACGCCATCTGGTTCTTGGGCGGAATTGTTGTATTAACCATGATATTACTATTAAACTAAGCGAACAATGAACATATTAAGTCTTTTTGTATTGATACCCTTGCTCATGCTCTTGGGTTTGTGGATAGCCCGCAACGTCAATCAGGTGAGAGGGGTAATGGTGGCAGGCTCAACGCTGCTGTTGGCGCTTTCCGCTTATCTCACTGTTTCTTATATCGGACTGCGTAACGCAGGGGCTACTGCCGAAATGCTATTCACCGACAGTATCTCTTGGTATGCTCCTTTGCATATCGCTTACTCGGTAGGCGTAGACGGAATTTCGGTGGTGATGCTTTTGCTTAGCTCCATCATCGTGTTTACCGGAACATTCGCTTCGTGGAAGTTGAAGCCTCTTACTAAAGAATACTTCCTCTGGTTTACATTACTTAGCACCGGAGTATTCGGCTTCTTTATTTCTACCGACCTCTTCACTATGTTCATGTTCTACGAAGTAGCTCTTATCCCTATGTACCTGCTTATCGGTGTATGGGGTAGCGGAAAGAAAGAATACGCAGCCATGAAGCTTACCCTTATGCTGATGGGTGGCTCGGCATTTTTGCTTATCGGTATCTTGGGTATATTCTACGGAGCCGGAGGTACTACCATGAACATTCTTGAAATTGTGAAACTGCAGATCCCTACCGAAATGCAACGCATCTTCTTCCCGATGATATTCTTGGGATTCGGTGTTCTTGGCGCCTTGTTCCCATTCCATACATGGAGCCCAGACGGTCATGCTTCGGCACCTACCGCCGTATCTATGCTTCATGCCGGAGTATTGATGAAACTGGGTGGCTACGGATGCTTCCGTATAGCCATGTATCTTATGCCTACAGGAGCTGCTATCTGGGGCGATTTCTTCTTGGTACTTACCACCATCTCTGTGGTTTACGGAGCGTTTAGCGCCGTGGTGCAGACCGACTTGAAGTACATCAACGCCTATTCATCTGTAAGTCACTGCGGACTGGTGTTGTTCGCCCTGCTTATGATGACCCGCGTAAGTGCCACCGGAGCCATTCTGCAGATGTTGAGCCACGGACTTATGACAGCCTTGTTCTTTGCCCTTATCGGTATGATATACGGACGTACACATACACGCGATATCCGTCAGCTTAGCGGATTGATGAAAATCATGCCGTTCCTGGCAGTAGGTTATGTAATAGCCGGTTTGGCCAACTTGGGACTTCCGGGTCTGAGTGGTTATGTAGCCGAGATGACAGTATTCGTAGGCTCATTCCAGAACCCCGACTTATTCCATCGCGTATGCACCATAGTAGCTACCATGAGTATCGTTATTACCGCCGTTTACATCTTGCGTGTAGTAGGAAAGATTCTGTATGGAACATGTACTAACCCCGAGCATCTGAAACTTACAGACGCTACATGGGACGAACGCTTTGCTGTAATTTGTCTTATCGTGGCAGTAGCAGGCTTGGGTCTTGCTCCGTATTGGGTAAGCCATCTTATCAGCGGAAGTGTAGAGCCTATTATTTCACAATTAATACATTGATAAGCTATGAATATAACTTCCATATTTTCCATGCAGTCTGAAATCAGCCTGATAGCAGTGCTGCTTTTAATGCTGATTGCCGATTTGATTCTGAACGAATCACGCTATAAAGCCAGACGCAACATCGCTTGCGGATTGCTTATAGCACATATAATATTGAATCTGGTTCCTTATACTGCCGATGCTTTTGGCGGTATGTATCATAACACTACCATGACTTCGGTAGTGAAGACTTTGCTTACCATGGGTACTCTGTTGGTGTTCTTGCAGGCCGACTCATGGCTTCAACGCCCCGATACCAGTAAAAAGTCGGGCGAGTTTTATGTGCTTACGGTATCTACCTTATTAGGAATGTACTACATGCTTACCGCTGCCAACTTCCTGATGTTCTACGTGGGATTGGAGTTGGCCAGCATCCCTATGGCTTGCTTGGTAACCCTCGACAAGGTGCGCCATCACAGCGCTGAGGCTGGTGCGAAGTTCATACTTAGCGCCATGTTCTCTTCGGCACTTATGCTTTTCGGATTGTCGTTCATATATGGCACTTGCGGAACACTGTACTTCGATGATTTGGCTACCCGCCTTACAGCCACTCCGCTTCAGATAGCCGCTTTGGTACTGTCGTTTGCCGGATTAGGATTTAAGTTGAGTTTGGTTCCATTCCACATGTGGACTCCCGATACTTATCAGGGAGCACCTACAACCGTGTCGGGCTATCTCAGCGTAATCTCTAAAGGAGCCGCAGCTTTTTCGTTGATGAGTATTTTGATGAAAGTCTTCACCCCGATGGTAGCTCAGTGGACTCTGATGCTGTCGGTAGTTATTGTGCTTACTATCACCATCGCCAATATCTTCGCCATCCTTCAGACCGACCTTAAACGCTTCATGGCGTACAGTAGTGTTTCTCAGGCAGGCTACATCATGCTGGCTGTATTGGGCGATTCGGCACAGGGACTTGCGTCATTGGTTTATTACGTAGCGGTTTACATCGTAGCCAACCTTGCCGTATTCGGCGTAATCAATACCGTAGAGCAGCATAATGGGGGAGTGGTAGACCGTTCTGCATATAATGGTCTGTATAAAACCAATCCAAAGCTCAGCTTTGTGATGACCATCGCCCTGTTCTCGTTGGCAGGAATCCCGCCGTTTGCCGGATTCTTCTCTAAGTTCTTCGTGTTCGCCTCAGCGTTCCATGCCGGACATTGGTTGGTAGTATTCCTTGCTTTGGTAAACACTATCATTTCGCTGTTCTACTATCTGCTCATTGTAAAGGCTATGTACATTGTGCCCAACGATAATCCGTTGCCCACGTTCAAGAGCACCCCTATGGTACGTGCCGCATTGTTCATTTGCCTGATGGGAGTTATCCTGCTGGGTGTATGCAGTAGCGTTTATCAGCTCTTGTCTGATTCGGCAATCGCTTCATTGCAGTAAACAGGATATTACGATATGAATAAAAAGTGAGAGTGTGTCAAGACTCAAAGGCACACTCTCACTTTTTTTGTAAGCGTTAGATTATTAATGGCGCAAACGATAAAAATGATATACACGAAATCTGCCCCGAAAAGGATGCGATGAGTTGAATGAAACATCGCATTCTTTCACTTTACCATTCGCATATTGCAAGTTGCTTCATTGCATTCTTTTTCCTGCGATTCGCATTCTGTTTTTTCTTCCTCTTGTTATGGATAAAAATCGGCTTCAAAATATCCGCAATCGGCGTAGCCAATACGCCTGCATGATTCCTCGCAGACTAAGGTAAACTATGAACCCCATCCACAAGGCATGATTGCACAGCACAGAACGAGCTCCGAAATAAACCAAGAAAAAGCTGACCGATGCCACTATCATCGCCTTCAGCATGATGCGTGTGGCAGTAGCTCCGATGCAAATACCGTCGAGCAAGAATGCCGAAAATCCAGCTATAGGGATGGCGAGCACCCAATAGAAATATTCGCTTGAAGCTGATATTACCGTGCTGTCATCGGTTAGAAGACCCAGAAAACCTTGTCCCCCTATGCCGTACAAAAGTGTGAAGACTGCCGATAAACCGATTCCCCACTTAAAGAGCAACAGCATGGTGCTTCGCAAATGCGTAGAGTTTCTTTCGCCGATGCACTTGCCTGTCAGTGCCTCGCCAGCATAGGCAAAGCCGTCCATTATGTACGAGAACAGGGTGAACAATTGCATCAGCAGGGTGTTTACCGCCAAGACCACATCACCGTATGCGGCTCCGGTGGAGGTGAAGAATGTAGTTACCGCCACAAGGCATATTGTACGAAGAAAAATATCTCTGTTTACGGTAAAGAAACGTCGCATAGCTTCGGCTTCAAACAGACCGTTGCGCTTCATGTGTATGCGTAGCGGGCTGTAATGACTTAACCACAGCAGTACTGCCATAACGAATCCCGAATACTGGGCGATTAGCGTTCCCAATGCCACACCGTCTACTTTCATATGCAGACCAAGCACGAAGAGCAGGCTGGCGGCTATGTTCACTATGTTCTGTGTGATGGCTATATACATAGGGTAGCGTGAGTTTTGCATCCCGATAAACCATCCGTTAAAGCTGTATAGAGCAAGTGTGGCAGGTGCTCCCCAAATGCAGATATGAAAATACTGTGTAGCCAGGCGTTGCACTTCGGCACTGGCGTCTATTACAGTGAAAGCAGCCATACGGATAGGGTATTGCAGTATGATGAGCGCGGCTGCAAGCAATAGACTGATAATGACAGAGCGCATCAGTATACGATCTATCTCTGGCTGGTTCTTAGCTCCATATGCCTGTGCTGTCAGTCCCCCGGTGCCCATCCGCAGAAATCCGAATATCCAGTAAATCATGCTGAAAAGCATTCCGCCCACAGCTATGGCTCCTATGTATGCCGCCGAACCTAAATGTCCTACGATGGTAACATCTATTAACCCCAGCAAGGGTACGGTTATGTTAGAGATGATAGACGGTATGGCGATGCGTAAAATCTGCCGGTTGGTAGAAGATAACTCCATAATAGGGTTTATAATTTAAACGAGACTTCTTTAAACATGTATTTGCGTATGGTGCCGCTCTCGTCTTCGAGCACTAACTTGCCTATCGGCTCAATGTCGACGATGTGTGCCTTGAACTCACCGTCGCTATCGGCGTAACGGTGGAATCCGTCTTTACGGTAAAGTCTGTCTTTGTAGCGAGTGGCTATGGTTAGGCTATCGCCAGCTTGCAGTAGTCCGTAGTAAAATGCTATTCGCTCTGTTATCTGCTTTAGAATCTCTCTCGGTTCATAGTGCTGTCCGGTAATCTGCGTCAGCGAAACGGGGTTTGGAGCATCGCTCTTGAATTCTTTCTGATTAAGGTTTACTCCAGTGCCCGATATTGAGCGGCTGATGTACATTCCGGTCAGATCGTTCTCTATCAGTGTGCCGCATATCTTCTTGTCGTGCCAATAAATATCGTTAGGCCATTTAATGCTGATGCCTTCGGTATAGACTGAGAGAACCTCTTGCACTGACAAAGCCGTAATCTGCGAGAGCAGGAACTGACGGTGTGCTTCTAAGAAATCGGGATATACCACATAGCTGAACAAAAGATTCGCTCCGGGTTCCGACTCCCAACTGTTGCCTCTTTGTCCGCGTCCGGCGGTTTGATATGCCGAAAAGACGCAAGTCATGTCGGGCATAGGTTGCTTGTCGCACAATGCCGATAAGAAAGTATTGGTAGATGTAGTTTCGCTCAACTCAATGGGAGAGGGGATAACGGTATGATAGCTCATGATAATTAATTTTAAGTTTACCAGACAGGAGGCAGAAACGCTTGCTGAATATGCTCTATTTGAAACGGCGCTTTATCGCCTACTATACTGATGACATCGAATCGTACGGGGCAGTCTATATCGAAACGCTTCAGATAAACATCGGTAGCAGATACGATGCGTCGTATTTTACGGTAAGTCACAGCCTCATCGGGCTTGCCGAACTCCTCGTTGCGTCGTGTCTTTACTTCCACTATGATTAGTTGGCCGTCCTTTTGCGCTATGATGTCAAGTTCTAACTTACGGTATCGCCAGTTGCGTTGTAATATATCATACCCATGCCTTACAAGGTAAGCCGCTGCCTCGTCTTCGCCTTCTTTGCCCAGTAGGTTGTGTTCTGCCATATCTTAGTATTTTTATTACGGGCAAAGGTACAAAAAATCCGTCACATACATTCTGCTGTATACATTTGTCACGAAGAATAAAACGAACAAAATGCCATAATTAAAACGTGGTAAATAGATGTTTGTTTATCTAAATGCATTATTTTTGTAATCTAATAGCAATAATATCAATGATGAACCACGGAAAAAGCAGAAAGAAAGTACCACCTACGGTGTCTCCACGTAAAAAACGTATGGTGTGTCTGATGAGCGAAGAAGAAGTGCAGATTGTAGAACGCTATCTGGAGCAGTATCAGATAAAAAACAAAGCACGCTGGCTACGCGAAACCGTGTTGACTTTTATCCGTCAGAACATGGAAGACGATTATCCTACTTTGTTTAAAGAACACGACATGCGTCGGTAATACCGCTTATATATGGCAGACGATAATTTCTATATGAAGCAGGCGCTCATGGAGGCTCGCGCTGCGGCTTCGGCAGGCGAGGTGCCGGTAGGTGCGGTGGTGGTATGCCGTGACCGTATCGTGGCAAGGGGGCATAATCTTACAGAAACGCTTAACGATGTAACCGCTCATGCCGAGATGCAAGCTATCACAGCGGCGGCTAATACGCTTGGCGGTAAATATCTTACAGACTGCACGCTGTACGTTACTGTAGAGCCGTGTGTAATGTGTGCTGGTGCTATCGCATGGGCGCAGATGGGCAGATTGGTATATGGCGCGGCCGATGAAAAGCGTGGCTTTATGAAGTACGCATCTGGAGCGTTGCATCCTAAGACGGTAGTAGTGCAGGGGGTAATGGCCGATGAATGCGCTTCGCTGATGAAAGAGTTCTTTAAGAGTAAAAGATAGACTGTTCGAAATCAGGAACTTAAAATAAAATATATGAATAAAATCATGAAGAAAGTTGTGGTATGCTTGCTCTTTGTGGCTGCCACACTGTCGGCAAAAGCCGTAGATACGGTAGACGACTTTAGAATGTTCATGGACAAGATACGCGAAGATGTCCGTAACAATCCTAAGACGGAGACAATAAAGAAAGAACTTTCGCTGTATAATACGGAGGACGGTAGTTTTACGGATATCGACTATGCTCGTACCGATCGCACAAACTGGATGCCGATTATACACGTGGAGCGTTTGAGCGATTTCGCTTTCGCTTACACAAATCCAGATAACGCATATTACGGTGACGACTCTATCTACGAAAAGATAGTAAAAGGCTTGGAATACTGGCAGATGCGCAACCCTAATTGCTCTAACTGGTGGTATAACCAGATTTCGGAACCGCAGAAGTTGGGCGTGCTTCTCGTGCAGATGCGTGTAGGAAAGAAGTTGATTCCGCAGGAATTGGAAGATGCTATTTTGCAGCGCATACGTAAAGATGGAGGCGATCCTGAGAAATGGACCGGAGCCAACAGAACGGATATTGCTTTGCACTGGATTTATCGTTCTTGTCTGCAGAAAAATGAAGCAGACTTGAAGCGAGCTATCGAGTTGGTGTATAGTCCTATCTGCTATACTACGAAAGAAGGTTTTCAGCACGATAACTGTTTCTTTCAGCATGGTGAGCAACTGTATATAGGTGGATATGGCGATGAAATATTGAAGGGAATAACTCAGATTGCTTCGTATGCCATCGGAACCAAGTTCGCTATGGATGAGGAGAAAATACAGCTGGTGAGCCGATTCATGCGTGAGACTTACTATCAGGCTATTCGCGGAAAATACATGATGTTCGATGTGATGGGCCGTGGCATGAGTAGAAAGAATATATTGGATAAGAGTAGTAAGGCTCTTTTCGCAAAGCGCATGATAAAGATTGACCCGAAACATGCGGATGAGTTCAAGGATATTGTTGCTCGTCTTAAAGGTAAGAAGCCGGCATCATACGCTGTGAAGCCAAAACATACTCATTATTTCCGTGGCGACTATACGCTTCACGTTCGTCCGGGATATACATTCGACGTTCGTATGGCTTCTAACCGCACTGGCCGTTGCGAATATGGTAACGGTGAGAATCTGAAGACTTACTTCGTGTCGGACGGATGTACAGATATTACTAAGGAAGGAAACGAATACTTCAATATATTCCCCGTTTGGAACTGGGCGAGAATTCCTGGTACTACGGCTCCGCAGATGGCCAAGATTCCGTTGGCTAAGAATGCTTGGCAGCAGATTGGAACATCGACTTTTTCGGGTGGCGTATCGGATAGCCTTTATGGTGTTTCTACTTATGTATATGATGAGCCGTATGCTAATATCAATACACGTGCCAAGAAGGCTTGGTTCTTCTTCGACGATGAGATTGTTTGCTTGGGAGCAGGCATCACGTCAGAATCGGAATTCGAGGTGATGACTACAGTAAACCAGTGTCTTTCTTTCGGCAAAGAGGCTAATGTTTCTTCTGCCAAGAATAAGTTGCAGAAAATAGCCAACGGTGGGGAGCAGACAATAAGCAACTTGCGCTGGGCTATGCATAACGGAGTAGGATACGTATTCCCCGACAAGAATAGCGTGCTTGTAAGTAATAAGGAGCAGACTGGTGTTTGGTACGATATTAATCAGACACAGAGCAAGAAGATGCAGCATGAAGATGTGTTTACCCTTGCTTTACGTCATGGAGTTAAGCCGAGTGATGCTACTTATGCTTATATAGTAGTGCCCGAAGCGAAAAACGGCAAGCAGCTTGATGGCTATGCTAAAGGTCCCGTTGCCATATTGAGCAATACATCGTCTGTACAGGCGGTGCAGCACAAGAATCTTGGTATTTGGCAGATGGTATTCCATGCGGCAGGTAAATACTCGGATAAGAATATCACTGTAAGTGTAGATAAGCCATGTGCTTTGATGGTACACACTTCTGCCGATAAGAAAGGCGTGACCTTGCACATTGCCGACCCAGCACAGAAACAGGGAGTAATAAAGGTAGACGTAAAGGTCTCTGGAGCGATGAAGAAAGCCGTTACTCAAGAATGTGATTTTACTAATACTGGTATTTATGCCGGAGCTACCAAAGCTTATAAAATACAATGATTCATTAACTGAATTATAGCGAATCTCCAGCAACGTCTCGATTGAAATGTTGCTGGAGATTTTTTTTGTTATTTATAATATTCATAACTTTGTTCCCTCAATTACGATTAATGAAGTTACAATGATAGACCAAGCCACCATAGACAGAATACTCGATGCCGCACAGATTGTTGATGTGGTGTCAGAGTTTGTAACGCTGCGCAGGCGAGGGGTTAACTACATCGGACTGTGTCCGTTTCATAATGAGAAGACTCCTTCGTTCAGTGTATCGCCAAGCAAGGGACTATGCAAATGTTTCAGTTGCGGAAAGGGTGGAAACGTGGTGCACTTCATTATGGAGCACGAGCAACTTTCGTATTATGAAGCTCTGAAGTGGCTGGCTCGTAAATATAATATCGAGGTAAAAGAGCGTGAACTTACCGAAGAAGAAAAGCAGGCGAGCAATCTTCGCGAGAGTCTTTTTGTGGTCAACCAGTTTGCTTCGGAATACTTTCAGAACGTACTTTATAACGTGGAAGAGGGGCAGCGCATAGGTATGACTTATCTGCGAAGTAGAGGATTCCGTGATGATATCATTAAGAAGTTCCAGTTGGGGTATAGCACAGATAATCGTGATGCGTTGGCACGTACTGCTATAGAAAAAGGCTATAAGCCAGAGTTTTTGGAGAAGACCGGATTGTGCTATCGTAAAGACGATGGTACGCTGCGCGACAGATTCTGGGGGCGTGTAATTTTCCCGGTGCATACACTGTCGGGTAAAGTAGTGGCTTTCGGTGGTCGTGTGCTGAATGCGGCTACTAAGAACGTGCAGATGAAGTACGTCAACTCGCCCGAGAGTGAGATTTACCATAAGAGCCGTGAACTTTACGGTATCTACTTTGCCAAGCAAGCTATGGTTCGTCAAGACCGTTGTTTCTTGGTAGAGGGTTATACCGACGTTATTTCCATGCATCAGAGTGGAATAGAAAACGTGGTGGCTTCATCGGGTACGGCGCTTACGTCCGACCAAATACGGTTGATACATAGGTTTACTAATAACATCACCGTGCTGTACGATGGCGACGGTGCGGGTATCAAAGCTAGTATCCGAGGTATAGATATGTTGCTCGAAGAGGGTATGAATGTCAAGGTGTGCTTGTTGCCCGACGGTGATGACCCCGACAGCTTTGCACGTAAGCATAACGCTACCGAATATCAAGCGTACATAAACGATCATGAAGTCGATTTTATACGCTTCAAGACCGATTTGCTGATTGAAGAAGCTGGAAAAGACCCTATTAAAAAGGCTAATCTTATAACGAGCATCGTAAAAAGCATCTCTGTAATTCCCGATTCTATAACACGTAATGTATATATACGTGAGTGCAGCGAAATGCTGAGAATGGAAGAGCGTGTACTTGTTAATGCTGTGGGAAAACTGAAAGAACAGGCAGATGAAAACCGTAAGAAAGAAGAACAGCGCAAGGAATATCGTGCTCGTTTGCAAGCGGAACAGCAGGCTACTCAGCAGGTGGCTGTAAGCACGCCTCCAGCCGATGCCGAAGTGTCGACCCCGCCCCCAGCCGATGCCGAAGTGTCGGGTGCATTGGCTTCGCTATCGGGTGCGGATGCTCCTATTGAATCTATTGTTCCAGGAGATGAATTGCCGCCTATGCCCGAAGAGGGAGGCGTAGATTCTTCATATCCGCCTGCTCCGGTAGAAGATAATTATATCTCTTTCATTCCTGCCGAAGGAAATGAGGAGGAACTTTTCTATAAGCAAGAGGTTGATTTGATGCGTATGCTGATACGTTACGGAGAGAAGGTAATGTGTATGGCTGAGGATGAGGAAGGCAACGAAATTCCCGTTACAGTGGCGGAATACATTGCCGAAGGTCTGCATAATGATAGTCTTGGTTTTCATATTGCACTTCATCGCCGTGTGCTGAATGAATGTGTGGCGCATATACACGACTCAGGTTTTTGTGCCGAACGCTATTTTGTATCTCATCTTGATCCTGAGGTAAGCAAGTTGGCTGCTGAAATGGCAAGCGACCGTTATGTATTGAGCAAATATCATTCGAGAGGACAGAAGATTGTCACTGATGAGGAGCGTTTGTATGAATTGATACCTCGTCTGCTTGTAGACTTTAAACTAAATATAGTAACTGCTGAATTAAATCATATATTGAAGGCGTTGACTACCAATTCTGAAATCTCTCGTGATTCGAAGAGCGCATACGAAATCATGCAACGCTATAAGCAGTTGCATGAAGTTCGTATTGTTTTGGCTCGGCATGCCGGCGATAGGGTAGTGCTGAGATACTGATGTGGCTTAAGATAACAAAGCCGTGATTCCCATATACATCATCATGCCGATAATATCGTTTGTAATGGAGATAAAGGGACCTGTCGCGATAGCGGGGTCTATCTTAAGCTTCTCTAATGTCATGGGCACTAACGTGCCGAAGATAGAAGCGAACATCACCACAGAGAACAAACTGATAGATACCGAGTAGCTTACGGTAGCGGTTGCTCCGAAGCGTATGAAGTTATAGATATATACCAGCATTGAAATGATAGTGGCGTTGATTACCGCTACAACCGATTCTTTCATAATCTGTTTCCAGATACCGTTAGCATCCAATGAACTGTTGGCCAATCCCTGTACAACGAGAGCGGACGACTGCGTTCCCACATTTCCTCCCGTACCACCGATAAGCGGAATGTAGAGTGCCATTTCTGGATGAGCAGCGAATGTTGAATCGAAATTACCCAAAATCATAGAGTTACCGATACCACCAAGCATACCGATGAGCAGCCACGGCAGGCGTGCGCTGGTCTGACGGAACACGTTATCGTGTGATTCTACGTCCTGCGAGAGACCAGAAGCCAACTGGTAGTCGCGTTCGGCTTGTTCGCGAACTTCATCCATCACGTCGTCTACGGTGATTCGTCCTACCAAGCGTCCTATACTGTCGACTACAGGCACCGCTACAAGGTCGTATTTCTCGATAACCTGCACCACTTCATCAAGCGGAGTATCTACGTGCACCGAGATAGGGTCTTTCTTCATTACATGCTTTACCTTCGAAACAGATGGACTGGTAATCATCTTCTTCAATGGGAATACACCGCGCAGACGTTCGTCATCGTCTACCACGTATACATAGTATATTTCGTCCATATCTTCGGCCTGTATACGCATTTCTCTCAGACATTCGGGCATACTCCAGTTCTCGTTCACGATAACCATTTCGGTACCCATCAAACCTCCGGCAGTATCTTCGTCGTATTTCAGCAAGTCTACGATGTCGCCCGCCTGCTCTATGTCTTCTATGTGCGACAACACCTCTTCTTGCTTGTCTTCGTCCATCTCACGGATAATGTCTACCGCATCGTCCGAGTCCATATAGTCTACGAATCGTTTTGCGATGGTTTCCGAAGGCAGTATGTTAAGGAAGCGTCTTCGTGCGTCTTCGTCCATTTCGATAAGCACGTCGGCGGCTTTCTCATTGTCTAACAGCAGATAGACGAACCGTGCTTCTTCTGCATCAAGCTCATTGCACAGTTCGGCTATGTCGGCAGGATGCAAATTGTTCAGAATCTCTCTTACTTTGTCCGACTCCTTATTCTCGATTAGTTCGGAAATGTTCTTTATTTCATCCTTTTCCATGTATCACCCTAATTAAGAAGGTTGTGTATTATTCTTTTGATTTCTCTTATTCTTGCTGCTTGAGTGCCTCTTCTACGCGGTTTGTCAAGTCTATAAACTCTTTCACCGATAGTTGCTCCGGACGCTTGTTGAATATAGGGTCCATGCTTAGCGGATTCGTCTTGTCTAAGATAGTCGATATAGAGTTGCGCAGAGTCTTACGGCGTTGGTTGAAAGTGGTTTTCACTATTTGCTTGAACAGCTTTTCGTTGCATCCCAAGTCCATTGTCTCGTTTCGGGTCATGCGTATTACCGCACTCTTTACCTTTGGCGGAGGGTTAAATACGTTTTCGTGAACTGTAAATAGGTATTCCACATGATACCACGCTTGTATCAACACGCTCAAGATACCGTATGTCTTGCTTCCGGGTGCAGCGGCTATACGTTCTGCCACTTCTTTTTGTATCATACCCGTACAGCAGGGGATAAGGTTCTTGTAGTCGAGCATCTTGAAGAATATCTGGCTCGATATATTATACGGATAGTTTCCGGTCAGCACAAACGGATTACCGTTGAACAGCTGCGAAAGATCCATCTTAAGGAAGTCCTGTTCTATGATATTGTCTCCCAGTTGGGCAAAATTCTCTTTCAGATAAGCTACGGATTCAAAGTCGAGTTCTACAACTTTTACGGGGCGTCCTTTCGGAATGAGGAATTGTGTGAGTACTCCCATACCGGGACCTACCTCAAGCACTGGCAAGTCTGGGCATGCGTCAACCGTATCGGCTATATCTTTTGCTATTTGCAGATCTTTTAAGAAGTGTTGTCCTAAGAACTTCTTGGGCTTTACTAATTTCATTCTTTCGTATTTTCTTGTGATAAACTGAGAATAATTCCCGCAAGGATACTATCTTTGCATCATGCAAAGGTAAGCATTAATATTAAAAATCATTGCAGTATGGCAAAGATAGTGCAAGCCGGATGTGATAAAAATTGATTGAAGTTGGAACGAACAGTGTTGAAGAAATACCTCAATAAGATATTTCAGATAGGGCTTCCTCTGGTTTTAGGGGCGGTCATTATGGTGTGGACTTATTATGATTTCGATTTTAGCGAAGTCGGTAATGTGCTTTGTGATGAGATGAATTACGGGTGGATGTTACTTTCGCTCGTGTTCGGCGTGTTGGCTCAGGTGTTTAGAGGATGGCGCTGGATGCTTGCTCTAGACCCGTTAGACGCTCATCCTAAGCAGTCTAACAGTATTTACGCCATATTTGTTTCGTATGCCGCCAATTTGGTGCTGCCTCGCGTGGGCGAAGTTTCGCGCTGCGGCATCTTGGCAAAGTACGATGGCGTGTCTTTCTCCAAGTCCTTGGGTACGGTAGTGTCCGAACGGCTTGTTGATTCTACTTGTATACTTGTCATTACCGCTGTTACATTGCTGTTACAGTCGTCGGTGTTTGCCAACTTCTTTAAGCTGACGGGTACGGATATCGGGTTCTTTTCATCCCTGTTCGCATCGACCAACTTTTATATAACCTTGCTCTGTATAGCAGCTGCTTTTGTGCTCTTGTTTTTCTTGGTGCGCAATCTTACTGTATTCGCTAAAGTGCGAGGCCTTATTTCTAATATCTGGTTGGGATGTATGTCTATTCGCCATGTGCGTTCTCCGTGGTTATACATACTTTATTCATGGGGAATATGGGCTTGCTATTACCTTCACTTCTATCTTACGTTCTACAGCTTCGGCTTCACATCGCATTTAGGCTGGTTGGCAGGGCTGGTTCTCTTCGTTGTTGGCAGTATCGCCGTGGTGGTTCCTACCCCAAATGGAGCCGGTCCGTGGCATTTTGCGGTCATCACAATGATGATGATGTACGGTATTACAAAGGAAGATGCAGGAATATTTGCGTTACTTGTGCATGGTATTCAAACTTTTTTATTAATTTTGTTAGGTATTTACGGATTAGTGGCTTTGCCGCTTACAAATAAAAAATAAAACAAAAGCGTATGAGTGAAATTATTTCTCTGGCTCCACAGAATGTGTGGAAGCATTTTGATTCGTTGACTCAGGTTCCACGTCCATCGGGACATTTGGAAAAAATCCAATCTTTCTTGTTGGAATTCGGTAAGAGCGTTGGAGTAGAGGCTTTTAAAGATGAAGTCGGAAACATCATTTATCGCAAGCCGGCCACTCCGGGAATGGAAAATCGGAAAACCGTTATTCTGCAGGCCCACATGGATATGGTACCTCAGAAGACTAAAGATAAACAACACGATTTTGAGAACGATCCTATTGAAACCGAGATTGACGGCGAATGGGTAAGAGCTAAAGGTACTACTTTGGGTTCGGACGACGGTATGGGTGTTGCCGCTATCATGGCTGTGATGGAAGACAAGACTTTGAAGCACGGACCGTTGGTAGCGTTGATTACTGCCGATGAAGAAACAGGTATGTTCGGAGCGTTCGGCTTGAAACCGGGTACTATTGATGGCGATATCTTGTTGAACCTTGACTCTGAAGAAGAAGGTGAACTTTATATCGGTTGTGCAGGAGGGGAAGACTTGAACGCTACTCTCGAATATAAAGAAGTAGAAACAGATCCTACAGACGTTGCCTTGAAGGTAACTCTTAAAGGTTTGCGTGGCGGTCACTCTGGTATTCAGATTGGCTGGGGACATGCTAACGCCAATAAGCTGATGGCTCGTTTCTTGAATCAGGTAATAGCTTACGATGAGGCTTGTCTCGTATCATGGGAAGGTGGAAACATGCGTAACGCTATCCCTCGCGAGTGTGAAGCTGTAATCACAGTGCCTGCCGAAGAGGTGGACGACGTTATAGCTTTCGTTGGAGAATGCGAACAGGTATGGCGCGATGAATTCGCTACTATCGAAGAAGGTATCAGCTTTACTGTAGAGCGTGTAGAACTTCCTAAGATGATGGTTCCTGATGAAATTCGCGACAACTTGGTTGACGCTATCTATGCTTGTCCTAACGGTGTGGAACGTTTCATACCTACTATCCCCGATACTGTAGAAACTTCTTCTAACTTGGCTATCGTAGAAATCGGTAACGGTCGTGCCGAAATCAAGGTATTGACTCGTAGCTCTCGCGATTCTATGAAGGATTTCCGCAACACTGCTATCGAAAGCTGTTTCTCTATGGCTGGCATGCACGTAGAGCGTTCGGGCAGCTATTCAGGCTGGGAACCGGATGTTAACTCTCCGATACTTCACGCCATGAAAGAATCATATAAGGCACAGTTTGGCGAAGAACCCGAAGTTAAGGTTATCCACGCAGGATTGGAATGCGGTATCATCGGTGCTGTTGTTCCTGGTCTCGACATGATTTCTTTCGGTCCTACATTGCAGTGCCCTCACACTCCAGAAGAGCGTTGCAACATTCCGTCTGTAGCTAAGTTCTATGATTTCTTGACTGCTACTTTGGAAAATACTCCGATGAAATAACATTAGTAGTTATAATATAAAAGCGGACCGTCTTCTATTGCATGATGCAAGATGAAGGCGGTCCGTTTTTTTGTGACTTTATATATATAGTATGTCCAAAGCCGGATTAACTATATAAATACTTTTAGTAAATTGTAGCATACGCTCTTCTTTCGGTTTATAAACTTTTTTCCTTTTTGTTGCATTTTCTTTTGTTTAACGATAAAAGGAAATGTAAACCATGCCAGGATAGTGAAAACGCTTCAGTGATAAATACTATCATTAACACACATTATAAACTACACATTGCAAGTAGAAATGTAAAACGCCCAATGTCACAGTTTTATACCCATATTGCATAACTCTTTTGTCTGTATTACATTTTTTAAGAAAAAGCCGTGGTAAGTTTTTTAATTTTATTATTAACTTTGTGCGAAACGAAAATTACATGGATATGGCACGAGATTTGCTTGAAGAAATAGAGAGAGGAACTAAGAACGCAATGACAAAGAAGCGCATTATTACATATTATATGTATAATCGCTCATCTACCATTCCCGATTTATCGAAGGAATTGGATTTAAGTATCCCCACAGTTACCAAGTTTATTAGTGAAATGTGCGATGAGGGATATATTATGAATTATGGTAAACAAGAAACCAGTGAAGGACGTCCACCCACTCTGTACGGACTGACTTCCGATTCTGGATATTTCGTAGGAGTAGACATCAAGCGATTCAGTTTGAATTTCAGCTTGATGAACTTCGTCGGCGATTTTATTGAGCTGAAAATGGGAGTCCCTTATGAGTATGAAAATACTGTTGAGGGATTGGACTTGCTATGTAAATACATTCACGAATTTATAGATAGTCTGGAAGTTGGCAAAGACCGTATCCTGAATATCGGTATCAATATATCGGGACGTGTTAATCCGGAGTCGGGATATAGCTTCAGCTATTTTAATTTCGACGAACGTCCGCTTTCAGAAATTCTTGCAGAACGATTGGGCTTCCCTGTTACTATCGATAACGATACCCGCGCCATGACGTATGGCGAAATGGTGAAGGGCGCCGTGAAAGACGAGAAGAACATTGTCTTTGTAAATATGAGCTGGGGACTTGGTTCTGGTCTTATTATCAATGGTGATATCTATACCGGAAAGTCGGGATTCTCTGGCGAGATTGGTCACTTCCCCGTATTCGATAATGAAATACTATGCCACTGCGGAAAGACAGGATGTCTTGAAACAGAAGTTTCGGGTATGGCACTGCATCGCAACTTGTTGGAGAGTGTGCGCGAAGGTCGTCAGTCTATCTTGTCTGAAAGAATTATGAAAGACGAGCAGTCGGTAACACTCGACGATATCGTAGAAGCTATCAATAAGGAAGACTTGCTTTGCATCGAGTTGGTAGAAGAAATCGGTCAGAAGATGGGACGCTATTTGGCGGGACTCATCAATCTGCTGAACCCCGAACTAGTAGTGATAGGTGGTGTGCTTGCCGAAACAGGCGATTATATCTTGCAGCCTATCAAGAGTGCGGTGCGTAAGTACTCGCTCAACTTGGTGAACAAAGACTCGGCTATCGTTCTTTCTAAGCTGAAAGAACGTGCCGGAGTAATTGGAGCCTGCATGTTAGCTCGTAAGAGCATGTTCGAATCTTAATAGACTGCAATGCCTCATCAGGCCGTTTGAGCCGTCGGCTTTATTTTGAAAATCTTATAACCGATGGCTGCAACGAGGATACTCATCATCGGGCTGATGATATTGAAGAAACAATATGGTAGATATACCAGTGTAGGTACGTTCAAGACAGTGGCTTGAGTCATACCGCACGAATTCCAGGGTATGAGAACTGATGTAACCGTTACCGCATCTTCGGTAGAACGGCTTAACAGACGGCTCTCATACCCTTCTTTTTTGTATACGTTGCCAAACATGCTGCCTGTAAGGATAATGCTGATGTATTGGTCGGCCGTGGCTACATTCAGAAACAATCCCGAAAATACGGTCGACGAAACCAATGTGAGGCGGTTGCGTACGAAGCGTACGAAAACAGAGGTGATGCTTCCCAGCATTCCGCCGGCTGTCATGGCACCGCCAAAGCACATGGCGCATAATATAAGCCATACGGTGTTTATCATACCTGCCATGCCGCGTGTGGCTACCAGTTCTGTGAGCGATTCGTTGGGTGTAGTAAGGTTGGTGCTTCCGTAGCAAGCAGTCATTAGTCCTTTCAGCATCTTGCCATTGTCGGCAAGTTCTGATAATATTTCTGGTTGAAATATTAATGCTGCAATAGCCGCCAGCATGGTAGAGATAGTCAGTGTAATGATAGAAGGTACCTTGCGAGCTATCAGTATTCCTGTTACTATTGGCACTATGAGCAACCACGGTGTTATGTTGAACCGTGCTTCAAGTCCGGCGCTGAATGTAGCCATTTGTTCTGGGTTGTAATCTGCGCTGGTAAATCCTAATACGCAGAATAATATCAGAGTGATAACGATAGACGGAATAGTAGTGATCATCATGTAGCGTATGTGTGTAAACAGCGGAGTCTCTGTTACCGATGATGCCAGGATGGTGGTTTCTGACAATGGTGAAATCTTATCGCCAAAGTATGCTCCAGAGATGATGGCTCCGGCAATGATGCCTTCGTCAAATCCTTGTGCCTTACCTATTCCCATTAGGGCGATACCTATAGTGGCTATGGTGGTCCATGAGCTTCCTGTCATTACCGATACCAGTATGCATATTATGCACGATGAGGCTAGGAAGAAATCGGGATGGATTATCTTTATACCATAATATATAAGTGTTGGTACTACTCCGCTTATCATCCATATTCCGCTTAACGCCCCGATAATCAGTAGTATAATGAGGGCTGTAGATACGCCGGATATATTGTTGACAATGGCGCGTTCGAAGTCTTTCCACGGTGTGCGGTAGAATGCCATACCGAGGAATACGCAGAAAGCTGATGTTAGCAGTAGTGATATCTGACTACCTCCGCTCAGTGAATCGCTTCCGAAGTTGCTGATTGTGAAGTACAGAAGTCCCATCAGTAGTGCGATTGGTAGAAATGATATGAAAGGGGAGGGCATACGCTGTGCGCTGTTGTTCTTATTATCCATGTTTGTTTTTTCTTTTTCTTTTTTTTGCGGCGCAAATTTATGAATTTAATTGTATATATGCATAAAAAGTATGTAGTTTTTGTATGTTTATTATAAAAATAGTATAAATATTTAATTTGTGTATTCAACCAAGTTGAGGATTGTCTTGCGAACGGCTTATTCTAAAAAACGGCTCTACGGTACCTTCTGGAGGGGGTGAAAAAAGAATGCGAGTTGCCGACTTGCAATATGAGAATGGTAGGTCTGCAATATGCGAATGGTTTATTCACTTATTGCATTGTTTTTTCGTGTTTTTAAGGATGTGATTTTTGTGCGGTAATCTTTACTGCTCTTGCTTAATGCCTATGAGAGCGAACAAAAAAACTCCGGCTTCTCTCGTTTGAGCGAGGAAAGCCGGAGCTTTTATATGTTCTGTGTCGTCAGTGAGTGGAGATTATAATTTATAGCCCCACTGGTCTAATGCGAACGACCAGTTTTTTTCTACCAACTCTACCGTTTCGGTCTTGTATTGGTATTTGTTTTTCTTGTACCCTTTCTTTTTGTTTACGTAAGCCTCTATGTCGGCTTTCGCTTCATCGAATCCGGGGAGCGAAAGCTTCTGGTAAATTTCTTGTGTCATGTCGAAGGCGTTCTTTTCGTAATCTTCAAAACGAACTTCTACCAGGTTGCCTTCTGGGATGAACTGCTTGTCGGCTTCGTACTTGTGGTATAGCTTGGCGTATACGCTCAAGATGTTTTCTACCAACTGCTCGTTGCTGATGTCTTCCAGCTTAAGCGGTTGTATGGTGTTGGTAAAGAAGCTACGTGTTGATTCGAATACCGTGTACGGGTTACGCATCAGGTAGATGAATTTGGCGTTAGGGAACATCTTGACCAACTCTTTCACGCGTCCGGTGTGCGGAGGGTTCTTGCTCAAGAACTGCGTGCCGTGTGTATTCCACAAAGAAATCTTTATCAACTTGGTGAAAGTTTCTTCGAATACCTTCAGCTCTTCGGGTGTAATGTCGTCAAACAGAAGATATTTGTCGGCATATTCTTGCATGTATTTAGGCAGGAACCAGAAGTTGTAGTAGGTGTATGGCATCATGTTTGCCAATGCGAACTCTTCTTCCTGAGGCAGGTCTACTGCCAACTCCATATTGTCGGTAGGACGTTTGTCGGGCATTAGCCAACTCATGTTCTTCTTAAAGAACGGCTGTCCCCACATCATCAGGTGAGGGAATACTGTTTGGTATGTAGTGTTATAACCAAAATGCTTGTCGCACGAAAATACATTATGCATAAATGTAGTTCCGCTACGCCAGTGACCTAGTATAAATACAGGGTCGTGCTCAAGCGGCTTGTCGGCCAACAGCTTTTCAAAACGTCTGTCTTGCAGCGGTTTCAGGGTAGCCAGCAGTCGGCATACGGCTTTAGTGAGACGATACTTCCCTTTGTATGCAGGGTCTATGTCTCTTCCGGCGGTAATCTGCTTGAATGTCTTCCAGTCGGCTCCCACCAATGTGTTTATAGGTAGTTTGTTGAATTCTAATAAACCCATATTATTGTTTGAGTAGATTAATCTTTATTTCTTTATCTCGATGGCGTAGCCCTGACGTTCCAAGTCCTTGACCGCAGTTTCTATGGCAGCGTAGTGCTCTGGTGCGATGCCAAGTTTAGGCAAGTCGAGTACCGGAAGCTCCATAGTGGTGTGCATGTCTTTATCTTCCACACGGTTTATAATCATGCCGGCAGCACTTGTGTTGTTTGTAATAGGGTCTATCAAGATGAAAGCACCGGTAGCCTTGTTCTTGGTGTACGGGTCGAAGAATAGTTCTTTCGATGATGACAATACTACGTGTGCTATCTGGTTGAGCTGCATAGGCACGTCGTCTTTCGCCAACTTGCCGTTTTCTACGCTCAGGTGGTCCATCGTATTTACATCAACCTTATACTTTATGCTGTCTACACGTGTACGGCTAGTGTTGGTAGTCTGTTTCAGGAAGAAAGATTTCTCCATATCCATCTTTTCCTCGTCCATCCATACCAGCATAGCCTCAAAGTTACGTCCGGTCATAGGCACATTATCTGCGTGTACCAGCATTTCACCGCGCGATACGTCGATTTCGTCTTCCAGAGTCAGGGTGATAGACATCGGTGGGAAAGCATAGTCGCTTTCTCCGTCGGGAGTAATGATGCTCTTAACGTGTGTCTTCTTGCCCGATGGCAATGCCATAACAGCGTCGCCTTTTCTGATGATACCCGAAGCAACTTTTCCGCAGAATCCACGGAAGTCGAGGTTAGGGCGTAATACATATTGTACAGGGAAGCGGAAGTCGTTGAGGTTATGGTCGTTGCCAATGTGTACGTTTTCCAGATATTCCAGCAATGACGGTCCGTCGTACCATGGGGTACGATCTGAGCGATCTACTACATTGTCGCCATCGAGTGCCGACAGAGGAATGCAGGTTACATCGGGGATATTAAGCGGAGCGATGAACGCCTTGTATTCTGATACAATCTTGTCGAACACTTCTTTTGAGAAGTCTACCAAGTCCATCTTGTTGACAGCCAATACCACGTGTTTGATACCCAACAATGATACCAAATAAGAGTGGCGGCGAGTCTGAGTGATAACGCCTGCGCGAGAGTCTACCAAGATAACAGCCAAGTTAGCGGTAGAACCACCGGTAATCATGTTACGGGTATACTGTTCGTGTCCCGGAGTATCGGCAATGATAAACTTACGATGGTTGGTAGAGAAATAACGGTAAGCCACGTCGATAGTGATACCCTGTTCGCGCTCGGCTTTCAGTCCATCGAGCAACAAAGCATAGTCAATGTGCTCTCCGGCGTTACCTACACGCTTGCTATCACGTTCCAAAGCGTCGAGTTGGTCTTCGTAAAGCTTCTTACTATCGAAAAGCAATCGGCCGATAAGTGTAGATTTACCGTCGTCAACCGAGCCGGCTGTAAGAAAACGCAATAAGTCTTTCTGTTCATCGTTTTTCAGGAATTCTTCGATAGACATTTTGCCTCGTCCGTCTCCTTCCATCGGGTTACCCGATTTATTTTTATCTAATTCTTCCATAATGTTTCTTGTTTAAAAATAACCTTCGCGTTTCTTTTCTTCCATACTTGCTTCTTGGTCGAAGTCGATGACGCGTGTGGTACGTTCGCTCTTTGTAGTAGTCATCATTTCCTCTACAATCTTTTCTATGGTGTCGGCTTCGCTTTCAATAGCTCCTGTAAGCGGCCAGCATCCCAATGTGCGGAAACGTATCTTCTTCATTTCTATCTTATCGCGATACTTTTCTGGTAGACGGTCGTCGTCGGGCATAATGAGTTGTCCGTCAATGTTTACTACCGGACGTTCTTTGGCGAAGTAAAGCGGGACGATAGGAATATTCTCCAAGCGTATGTACTGCCAGATATCCAATTCTGTCCAGTTGCTCAACGGGAATACGCGGATACTTTCGCCTTTGCGGATACGTGTATTATAGATATCCCACAACTCCGGACGTTGGTTCTTAGGGTCCCACTGGTGGAATTCATTACGGAAAGAGAAGATACGCTCTTTAGCTCTCGACTTTTCTTCGTCGCGGCGAGCACCGCCAAAAGCAGCGTCGAATTTATATTTATCAAGAGCGTGAAGCAACGCTTGAGTCTTCATAAGGTCGGTATGCACCTTACTACCATGAGTAAACGGACCTACGCCTGCTTTAAACGCTTCCATGTTACTTTCTACTATAAGTTTCCATCCGTGCTCTTTAGCGTATTGATCGCGGAAGCTCAGCATCTCTTTGAATTTCCATTTAGAGTCGATGTGCATCAATGGGAAAGGAGGTCTTCCCGGGGCGAATGCTTTCTCTGCCAGACGAACCATGACAGAAGAGTCTTTACCGATACTATACAGCATTACCGGATTTTCGAAAGCCGCCGCTACCTCACGAATAATATGGATAGACTCAGCTTCGAGTTCCTTTAGATGGCTTAAATTGTATGTTTCTTCCATTTTTATGTTTGTTTAATTTCTTATTCTGTTACTTTGGGCAATATCAAATCGAGCAGCATGTCTACCGATTCTTTCACGCTATGCTTGGATGTATCTATAGAAAGCGCAGCGTCTTCAGGAGCCTCGAACGGTGCTGATATGCCTGTGAAGTTCTTTATCTCGCCGCGGCGTGCTTTGGCGTAGAGACCTTTCACGTCTCTCTTCTCGCATTCTTCTATAGGTGTGCTTATGTAGACTTCTACGAAGTTCTCTTTACCAATTATGTTCGACGCCATTTCGCGCAACTCGTTATTGGGGCTGATAAATGCGGCTATGGTGATTACGCCAGTATCTACAAAGAGTTTTCCTATTTCGGCTATGCGGCGTATGTTTTCTACGCGGTCTTCGGCGGTAAATCCTAAGTTGTTGTTAATTCCGCTACGGATATTGTCTCCGTCAAGGATGCGGCACAGCAGTCCGCGGTTTTGCAATTCGCGCTCTAACGCTATGGCTAAAGTGCTTTTTCCTGAGCCGCTTAGTCCTGTAAACCATATCATTACACTGTGCTGATGCAACAAATCTTCTTTGTCTTTTCGGCCTAACATGCGGTCGAATATGGGGTAAATATGATTTTCTTCACTCATTATTATATTATACTTTGGTGTTGTGTTTTAGTTAAATTAAAAGGGCCATATTTGCGGGATGACAAATATACTAATAAAAAACGTGATAATATTCAGCGGTAGTCCTATTCGGACAAAATCGGTGAACTTGTAGTTTCCTATACCTTGTACTATCAAGTTGGTCTGATAGCTGATTGGGGTAGAGAAACTGGCCGACGCTGCCATGCATATTACTACGAAGAATGGCATCGGACTAACACCTAATTGTTGCGATAGCGATAGGGCGAGCGGGAACGATAAGGCTGCTGCTGCATTGTTGGTAATCAGCTCTGTAAAGATGTTTGTTATGATAAACAGCGCAGCCAGCATTACGTATGGTCCGTGGTCGTGTCCCAGTGCTATGATGTGCTTCGCCATAAAATCCGCCACGCCCGAGTTTACCATAGCCTTGCTTATGGCAAAGGCGCAAGCGATGGTTACCAGTATATCCCACGATATATATTTGGTATATTTCTGCGGAGGGAATAATTTGGTCCAAGCCATTATTACTGTGGTTATGGAAACGAAGAAGAACATATCCAGATGTAATCCTTCGGGCAACATGCTTTTAACTGCCGGCAGTTCGCCTATCGTAGATCCGGCTATCATGAGTACTAACAATACCAAGGCAAACCAACGTTTCTTCTTGCCTGCTGGCTCATTATCTTTTCCGTTGGTCAATATCAAGAAGACTGAAGATTCTCCCCATGTCTTTATGAAGCTATCGTCGGCAAGTACCACGAGGGTATCTCCTTCGCGGAATCTCAAGCTTTTGAAGTTGGTGTAAGTGTAACCTTTACGGCGAATTTCTTTTATAGTCGCTCCGTAGTGACGTGTAAAATCGAAGTCGGCTACTTTCTTTTCGATACCCGGAAAGCGCGGACCAATCACGGCTTCTACCGGATGCAGCGCCTTGTTGTTTTCGTCGTCATCGTGCGAAGCTATGTCGGGGCGGTCGGAAGGAAGCAGCTTGCTTGAGAATATAAACAGATAAATAATTCCGGCTATGGCTATGAATACGCCTACTTTTCCTAACTCGAACATGCCGAATCCTTGTAGCCCGGCATCTAATATCATACTGTGCACCACGAGGTTGGTTGATGTACCTATCAAAGTACAAAGCCCTCCTAATATAGTGACATACGACAATGGAATCAAGAAATACGTAGCGGGCAACTTTACCATGCTTGCCCATCGTTTTATGATAGGAGCAAAGATAACCACTACCGGAGTGTTATTCAGAAAAGCCGAGATGAATGCTATGACGGGCAACATACGAGCCTGCGCCTTTAGCACTGTAGTATTTTTCTGCGGAAGCAACTTCTTGATTACCTGCGATAACGCTCCGCTCTGGCGCACACCTTCGCTCACCAAGAACAGCATGGCCACGGTAATCATACCCTTGTTGCTGAAGCCTTCCAGCATTTCCTTGGGCGAGAGAATGCCAGTACATAAAAATATCACTACGGCCGAGAATAGAATCATTCCCGGTCGCATCTTGTCGGCGATAAGAGCTATGAGCATACCTATCAGCACGACAAGGACTATTGTTATTTCCACGCTCATTGCAGTGAGGTTATTTCGCAATGAACCATGGGTTTAGCAAATCCTCCTTATTATATACCAATGGCTTGTCGGTGTTGGCCTGATATACTTCTTTTCCGGCAGCGCGGATAATGGCGTGTCCGGCAGCGGTGTCCCATTCCATTGTTGGGGCGAAACGCGGATAAACATCGGCTACGCCTTCGGCTATCAAGCAGAGTTTAAGAGAACTGCCTTTTGATACTGTTTCCACTTTTGCGTGCTCTTTCTTCATGCGCTCTATGTATTCTTCGGTTTCAGCATTAAGATGAGAGCGCGAAGCTACTATCATAAAGCCTTCGTGCGGTGTGGGGTAAGGCAGTTTCTGCGCCTTTTCTATCAAAACCTCCAACGTGCAGCCTGGTTCTTTGTTTTCGTTGATGCGAGTAAGCAGTCCATCTTCGTTTGAAAGCTTGTATGCACCCTTTTCGGTGTCGGCAAAAAATAGTTCCTCTTTTACCGGAATATATATAACTCCCGCTTCAGGAATACCGTTCTTTACATAAGCTATGTTTACGGTAAATTCACCGTTGCGTTTAATGAACTCCTTAGTACCATCCAATGGGTCTACCACCCAAAGTTCTTTCCAACTCTGTCTTTCTTCGGTTGGTATTTTCTTTCCCTCTTCGCTCAGAATAGGGTACGGAGTATCAGCCAACCATCCGGCTATGATGGCGTGCGATTTCCGGTCGGCTATTGTCAGAGGCGAGTTGTCTGCTTTCTTTTCTATCTCAAAATCCGCGTTCGGGTCTGTATACACTTTCATGATTTCTGCCCCGGCCTGCAAAGCTGCACGGATGGCCGTAAATAAAATGTTTGTATCCATAATAATCAAAGTTACGGCAAAGAAACAATTATTACTCTGATTTCAAGTGGTTGAAATGTCGTTTTTTTTGTTCATCGCACGTTATTTATGCTTTCTTTTAAACTTTTTGTTCAATTTTTATTTCCTGAGCGTGTTTCCAGATGCGCAGCATGTAGTATGCCAGATGGGTGAAAGCGAAGATAAACGACAGGATGAGCAGGGTTTTGTCGGCTTCCCATCCTACGGTCTGTTGATGCCATAAACCGGTTATTACGCTCATTACGGAGAGTGCTATGCCTAATATGTTTAGTACCATATCGCCTTTTCTATGCTTCATGCCTGGCTCAAGCTTGCTGTGCTTAATACCGTAGGCGGCATATACATCGAGCCCTATAAGCATCCATATCACGAGTCGAATCCATGTGTCGGCTGGAAGGAAGCACATCATGCAGAGGCAGGTAAGTATTCCCAAGATAGGGATGATAGGTACGAAGGGTACTTTGAACGCTCTGGGTATATCGGGCATGGTTTTTCGTACTATCAATACGGCTGCGCAAACTAAGGTAAACGCCAACAGAGTGCCTATGCTTGTCATCTCGCCAGCCACTTGTGCCGGGATGAGTCCCGCCAATAAGCTTACTGCCACCATAAAGAGTGCGTTGCTATGTACTGGGGTGCGGAAACGTTCGTTTATCTTAGAGAAGAAAGGTGGCAGCAGTCCGTCGCGGCTCATGCTTAGAAAGACGCGACTCTGTGCAAGCAGTGTTACCATGATAACCGAGCAATATCCTAATAAGATAGCTAATATAATCGCTTTATTCAGCCAAGGGTAAGCTGGTTGAATGACTCCGCTGGCATCGGGAACGCCCATATTTGATATGGCTACTGCTACTGGCGCAATACCTTCTTGTCCGCCGAATTGGGTATAAGAAGCTACCCCTGTCATAACGTGAGCGAAAAGAACATATAGCACGGTACATACAAGTAGCGATACCAAGATACCGATAGGCATATCACGCTTGGGGTTCTTGGTTTCTTGGGCTGCGGTACTTACGGCATCGAATCCTAAAAACGCGAAGAATACTATGGCGGCTCCTCGGAATATACCCGAAAGACCGAAGTGTCCGAATGTTCCTGTGTTTTCTGGAATGTAAGGAACGTAATTATCGGTCTGAATGAATTTCCATCCAAGTACTACGAATGTAAGTATCACGCCAATCTTCAGAAATACTATCAGTCCGTTGAAGAAAGAACTTCCTGCCGTTCCGCGCATCAAAATCAAACTCATCAGAACAACAATAATCATGGCGGGTACATTTATAATTCCTCCATCCCAAGGACATGCCGTGAGAGAATGGGGGAGTTCTATGCCTACTCCTTGCAGAAACACTACTAAATATCTACTCCAACTTATGCTGACCGTGGTGGCGGCTACGGTGTACTCCAACACCAAGTCCCACCCTATAATCCATGCGATGAGTTCTCCCATGGTAGCATAAGAATAGGTATAAGCGCTTCCGGCCACCGGTATCATCGAGGCGAATTCGGCGTAGCATAATCCGGCGAAACAGCATCCTATGGCGGCTACTACAAACGAAAGTGTGATGGCAGGTCCTGTATAGGCTGAGGCTACCATTCCGGTAATTGAAAATAATCCGGCTCCTATTATTACTCCCACTCCTAAAGCTACCAAGCTGACCGGACCGAGTACTCGTTTTAGGGTCTTAGCGCCCGATTGCTGTGCCTCGGATTGAAGTGAGGAAATGCTTTTTCTTACAAAAAGTCCATTCATACGTTAGTTGTTTTTGATTTTGGCTAACAAAGGTAGTGTTTTTATATTAAAATGAAAGTTTTATAAGAGAGAACACAGAAAATGTTGTGATTAAGCGAATATTTGTTTCGACAGATATAAAATCTGTTGCAACAGAAATAGAATTTGTTTCGGCAGAATTTTATTTTGTTTCAATAAAAATAATACCTCTTTCGGCAAAATGACTTCTGCATAAAAAGTCAATGTTACAATTTTGTTTCAGGTAACAAAATGTAAGCTAAATGCGGATGTTTATTTGTGTTCTATAACACAAACCTCTGAGTTTGTACCGTAAAGTTATGTGAGTTTTGCTTGTATTACTTGTAATTTGTAACTTAAAGTTGTATAAAACTGATGTTCTTTTTGTTCGTAGTTGTTGAAGATTAAGCGTTTTAGGGCAATTTTTGTTATAAAAATCAATAAAGATTAAACATATTTTTGTATTTTTGTTTCGCTTATTAATTAAACGTAAAAATTAAAGTATGAAAAATCATCTAAAACACTTCCTTTTGTTAGTGGTGCTTGCTTTGTTCTGCACTGCTACAGCGGTAGCACAGGCTACATTAAAGGGTAAAGTCGTAGATGCGGAAAGCAATGAGCCTCTTATTGGCGCAACGGTTTCCGTAAAGGGTATTCCTCATGGTGTCGTAACTGATATTGACGGACTCTTTTCTTTAAAGGTGTCAAAATCTAACGCGACAGTTGTAATTCAGTATTTGGGTTACAAAACCGAGGAGGTGAAAGTATCGAAAAAAGGCAATGTCGATTTGGGAAATATCGGCTTGCGTCCCGACTCTAAAATGTTGGGCGACGTAGTTGTAACTTCATCAATGGCTGTTGCCCGTAAGACTCCGGTAGCGGTTTCTACAGTGGCACTCGATTTTATCGAAGAAAAGCTTGGTACTATGGAGTTCCCCGAAATATTAAAGTCAACTCCGGGTGTACATGCCAACAAAGAAGGTGGTGGTTACGGTGACTCTGAAATCTATATGCGTGGTTTCGATAATACTAACGTAGCGGTTATGGTAAACGGTGTTCCTATGAACGATATGGAAAACGGAAACGTTTACTGGTCTAACTGGGCAGGTCTTAGCGATGTAGCTCGTAATATTCAGAACCAGCGTGGTCTTGGTGCTTCTAAGGTATCGGCTCCTTCTGTAGGTGGTACTATCAACGTTGTTACTCGTTCTACCGATTCTAAGAAGGGCGGTATGGTATCTTACGCTCTTGGTAACGACAATATGAACAAGATGATGTTCAGCGTTTCTACAGGTATGTCTAAGAGCGGATGGGCACTCACTTTGTTGGGTTCTAAGAGCTGGGGTAACGGATATGCTCAGGGCTTGGATTTCACAGGTTATACTTATTTCATGAATATCTCTAAGCGTTTGAACGATGCTCACCAGTTGTCTCTTACTGCATTCGGTGCTCCGCAGACTCACTATCAGCGTAAGGGTGCGTTGACTTTGGCAGACTGGAAGATGACTGAACAAGTTTATGGCGTAGACCATTATAAATATAACGCTTCATACGGTTTCGATAATAACGGACAACGTCGTACTGGCGAATATAATGTTTATCACAAGCCTCAGATTAGCTTGAACCATCAGTGGCAAATAAATGATAAGTCTTCATTGAGTACAGCTCTTTATGCTTCAATCGGACGTGGATATGGTTATAGCGGCCAGGGAAATGGTGACTATGGTTATAAATACACAGACTGGAACGGTGCTTACTACGGTACACTGCAGACTCGCTTCCGTAAAGCTGACGGTACTTTCGATTATGGAGCTGTCGAGGATCTTAATGCTGCAAGCGAAAACGGTTCTATGTTGGTTATGGGTAAATTGAAGAACTACCATAACTGGTATGGCTTGCTCTCTACTTTCACTACTAAGTTTGGTAAATACTTCGATTTCTATGGAGGTGTAGACTTCCGTTATTATAAAGGTACTCATACAAACGAAATTTGCGACTTGTATGGCGGTAAGTATTATATGGACTCAAGCACTCGTAGTGGTGTATCGGCAGCTAACAACATCGCAGCCGCTAATCCTACTTGGAAATACGAAAAACTTGGCGTAGGCGATGTGGTTTATCGTGACTACGATGGTCATGTAGTTCAAGAAGGCGCATTCTTCCAGACAGAATTCAACAAAGATAAATTGGCTGCTTTCGTATCGGGTTCTCTTTCTAATACTACTTACTGGCGTTACGACCGTATGTATTACGACAAGGCTCATGCAAAATCAGACGCTATAAGCTTCATCGGCTTTACTGCTAAGGGTGGTGCCAACTATAACTTGACAGAACATCACAACGTATTCTTCAACGCTGGTTACATCAGCCGTGCTCCTAAGTTCAGCTACGGTGCTTTCTTGAACTCTAACACAAGCCACACTCTTAATAAGGACGCTAAGAACGAAAAGATTCTTTCTTTTGAATTGGGTTATGGTTATCGTAACAGCTGGATGAAAGCCGATGTTAATGCTTACTGGACTAAGTGGCTTGATAAGAGTATGACTAAATCGGGTACATTGGGTCAGGCTCAGACAGAATATTTCTTGAACATGACAGGCTTGAACGCTCTTCACCGTGGTTTGGAAGTAGAAGTTAAGTTCTTCCCGACCAAGTGGCTGGATATTAACGGTATGTTCTCTTTGGGCGACTGGAAATGGGATAGCAACGCTAAAGGTTACGCATTCGATGACAGAGGTATGCCTTTGAACAAGAACGGTGAAATAGCAAGCGGTGTAGGTGCCGAAGATCACGTATCTACTTCTATCTTGATGAAAGGTATCCGTGTAGGTGGTTCTGCACAAACTACTGCAGCTCTTGGCGCAACTGTTAAGATTGGCAAGTCAATCCGTGTAGGTGCCGACTGGACTTACGCCGGACGTAACTATGCTTACTACTCTCTGAACGGTAACAACCTTTCTTTGGGTAAAGAAACTACAGTGGCAGATCCTTGGAAGATTCCGGCAGCAAGCCAGATCGATATGAACGCATCGTATAAGTTTAAGATGGGAGGCCTTAACGCTACTCTGTCGGGTAACGTAAATAACCTGCTCGACTATCAATACATTTCGAAAGCATGGAACCCAAGATCGGGCGAAGCTAACGATAGCAATATCTACTGCTTCTACGCATTCGGACGTACTTACAGCGTGAGACTGAAGGTTAACTTCTAATCATTACTTTAAAACAGAATTCAAATTATGAAAAAGATATTATTACTATCAACTGTAGCTTTGGCGTCACTTGCGTCTTGTAGCGATTACGAAGATCAGTTCAACTTGCCGTCGCAGCTGACGGATGTAAAGAACGGTACTTCTCTCGTGCTGGGCGGATCTGATTATTCAGCCATCGCCAATTTGTCTGCTAATAAGGAACTGGCTTTGTCGCTCGATCCGGAAGGTAAAACCTATGCTGATGCTTTAGCTAAATTAGGCGATCAGAAGTATTTCGATAATATGATTACCGCTGAACAGTTCTTGCCGGCATACATCGCCAACAAGTTCCCTCAAGTAGATATGGGTTCAAGAATCCGCGTTACCTATAATTCATATTGCGGTATGTCGCAGTATCTTTCTGACTTTGCAAACTTGAAGTCAGAATATACGCTGACTAAGAGCGACTATAAATCGGTATGGGGCGAAGCTTCTACAGCCAAATATCTTACTCCGGCTACCATCTCTAAGATGAACGATGTTCTTTCTGCCGCTTATCCTAAAGCTGCAGCAGGCGATATGGCAGTTGTAAACTACGCTTATTCAGAATTCGAACCGTCTGCTGGTGGCGCTGAAATTCCGAATGTATATCAGAAGGTAACTTCATTCGATGCTGAAGGTGGTAATTATGTAATTGCTGCTTTGGCAAGCGATGGAAATTACTATTCTTTTGATAAACTAAAACCAAGTAAGAATAATGCAAATGAAGGCTATATGTCTTCTAATCCTATCGCTGTAGGTGAAAATAATGTTATTTCTACTGATGATGGCGAAAGTCTTGTGGTGACTATAGAAAAGTCTGAGGCTGGTTATAAATTGAAGAACAAGAATGGCCAGTATATCGGTATGAAAGAGAATTATGATGGATTTAAGATAGATCTTGCAGCTTCTGATAACGGTACAGACTGGACTATAACCTCGAATGCTGATGGTACATTCTCTATCAAGAATACGTTTACTTCTAAAACTGTAAAGCTGAATTATTATGAAAAAGGAAATAGTTATTCATATGGCAGTTATGCAGACACAAAACATACTTATATGAATGAACCGATGGATAAAGAATCTACTCGTTTCACCATGAAGGATGTTCTTCTTCCTGAAGGTTCTACTTATGTTTGGAAGCACGATGCTGAAAGAAAATATTATAAAGCTTCTTCATTTGTAGGCGGTAAGAATTACGCATCAGAAAGTTGGTTAGTATCCGATGAAATCGATTTTACAAAGGCTAATAAACCTGTTATGAACTTTGATGTGGCAATGAATTACTTAAATGAGGGTAAATTTACCGATCATTTCGCACTGAAAGTTTCTGATGACTATGTCGACGATGTAACTACTGCTAAATGGACAGATTTAGCTTTCGACAATTCAGGTTTAGGAACAAGTTGGACTTTTAAAAACATATCAGGGCTCGATCTTTCTGCATATAAAGGAAAGAAAATTCATATCGCATTCCAATACAAGGGAACCGATACTTGCGCTCCTACTGTCGAATTGAAAAACGTGAAAATTAAAGAACCTAATTATTGGGATGTATGCTTGTTTAAGGAAACTCCTGAAAACGAAATTAGCACAGCTTCATTGTCAAGAGCAAGTCGTGCTGCTGGTGATGCCAATACTACAGGCTTGTATGTATACGACGGAACAGCTAAGGCTTGGAAGGCTTATTCTGTAAAAGACGACGCTGCTGAAGTAGTTGTATTGCAGCCGGAAGACTATGCACAGGTAGGTGCAGAGTTCATCGCTAAACCTATTCTTTATTTGCCTACTATCCTGCAGAATAAATTACCTTTCGCTAATGCCGGACAGAAAGCCGTTGTAATCTATAACAAGGCTAAAGAAACACCTGCGGCAGTAGAATACACATATTCTAAAGAAGGATGGGCTGCTTCTAAGGAGTACAAGACTCAGACTTCTGTATTTTTGCTGACTGAAAATGGTTACGAAGCTCAGGCTAACACTTATTTGAATGAGACATTGCTTGGCGATGAAGGTGGATTTAAGGCATTCGATATTGCATTGACTGGTGTAAGTTATGTATGGAAGAATGATGCAACCTATGGATGGAAGGGTTCTGCATTTGCAAGCAAGACAAACTACGCTGCAGAAAGCTGGTTGGTTTCTTCTGCTATCAATTTGACTGAAGCTATGGATCCTGTCATTACATTCCAGGAAGCTCTTAACTTCTTGGGCGGTAATAAGCTCGAAGACTTTATCCAATTCAAGGTTTCTACCGATTTCGACGGTGAAGATGTATTGGGTGCTACATGGGAAGATTTGGAATTGAATGCTGACCAGCGTAGTACGGGTGACTCTTGGAGCTTTGTAACCGTAGGACCTTGTTCTTTGGCAAGCTATATAGGACATAACATCCATCTTGCTATAAGATATAAGAGTACAGACGTATGTGCTCCTACATACGAATTTAAGAATATTATTATTACTGAAAAAGAATAATATCTGATTAATGAAAAAGTATTTATATTCTTTAGTATTGGCTATGGGCTTGTCGTTTGTAGCATGTAGCGAAGCAAACGATGTCCCCAACAATACGATAGAAACAACAGACAGTAAGGCAACTACTCTCGTGCTGAAAGGCTATGAGAGTACAGCCTCTGGCTTTACGATATTTCAGCCAAAAGGTTATAGTTCGCCTTTTTATATAAAAGACAAACAGTTCTACGGTAGCGTATATAATTTCGCCGAAGTAGGAACTAAGCGTCTTGACGAGGTTAGCGACGATTATAAGTCGGTTTCTTCATGGACAGAAACAGCCGATATTAAAGACGGTTGTGTATATTGGGCTTGGTGTAAGAGCGCAGATATGTATCGTTATTCTAAATTCCGTGTGATAGGTATCGACGGAAACAATGTAACGATAGAATATGTATTGGTAGAAACAAGTACTCCGGCTTCGGGAGAGAATGTCAACAGCAATCCTATTTTGGATAACTTGGATGCTGGTGCTTTTGAAATGCCGCGCCTTAACGCTGACTATCAGTTCGTGAATCATTATGTTTCTTATGAAGGGAAGAAAGTTTTGAACTATTCTTTGGAATGGTGCTCTACCATGATGCACTCTAACTGGGTAGCTTTTTCGTTCGACGCTACTACATGTCAAGACAATGTAAAGCGTGGAAAGAACTGGCAGCAAGACCCAGAGGTGGATTCTAAATTGCAGCCAGTAGAGGATAACCATAAGAGCGACGGATATGATAAGGGACACTTGGTAGCTTCAGAAGACCGCGTGTATTCTAAGGAAGCTAACGACCAGACTTTCTATTATACCAATATCAGTCCGCAGATTGGTGAGTTCAATCAGAAATATTGGGCTCAGTTGGAAAAGCAGGTTCAGGCTTGGGGACGTTCTTGCACTGCAGGTACATACGATAAGGTATATGTAACCAAAGGCGGAACGCTTAATAACTTGAAAAAGAATTTCACAGGAAAGCTTAAGGCAAACGATGGAGTATATCCCAAAACCGATGAAAATGGAAAAACCATAAAAGGTTTGGCATGTCCGTCTTATTACTTCATGGCTATCTTGAGTCAGAAGGGAGATACCTATCATGCCATAGCATTCTTGGTTCCTCACGAAGAAGGTTTGCCAGATAGTCCTAAGGCAGCCGATTTGCAGAAATATGCGGTATCGGTTAATGAGTTGGAACAGGCTACCGGAATCGACTTCTTCTGTAACTTGGACGATGCAATAGAAAATCAGGTTGAGGCTGAAAAGAACTTCGACGATTGGACTTGGTTATAATTTAACCTTTCTTTATTCTACAATATTATACTTCTTTTCTACAACATTGCACTTTTCTTCTACAATCTTGGTATAACGCATTCGGCGGAGAGCGATACCTTTGCCTCGTAACAAAAACGATTTAGAATTATGAAAAATGCCCTTTTACTTGCCGCTGCAACACTGCCTGTAGTTTCTATGGCTGCACGTCAGCGTCCAAACATTATTTATATATTCACCGACCAGCAGACTGCTTCAGCTATGAGCTGTAGTGGAAATACAGATCTTCATACCCCCAACATGGATAAGTTGGCAAAGAACGGAGTTCGTTTTGTCAATGCTTACTGTACTGCTCCATTGAGCGGACCTTCGCGTGCGTCTATGTTTACCGGACATTTCCCTGGCGAAACAGCAATGGAGCGTAATGATGCCAAAATTCCAGATTCATTGAAAAACGTTACACTCGGTTCTTTGGTGAAAAACGCCGGATATGAATGTGCTTATGGCGGTAAGTGGCATGTACCCGAACTTTCTATCCCTGACGGCATATACGGTTTCACCACTATTCATCCGTCAAACGAAGTTGGTCTGGGCGAGGCATGTGCCGATTACCTTTCTAAATCGCACGATAAACCTTTCTTCCTTGTAGCTTCGTTCATCAATCCTCATAATGTATGCGAGTACGCTCGTCAGCAGAACCTGCCGTTGGGTAATGTAGAGACACCAGATGTTGCCGATTGCCCCGGAGTTCCCGCCAACTTCGCCCGTAACCCGTACGATGCAGGAGTAATAGCTATGGAAAAGCAGAATAACTATTCGGCATACGCTACTATTGATTATACCGTGACCGACTGGCGTCTGTATCGTTATATCTATTACCGTTTGGTAGAAAAGGTAGATGCCGAAATAGGTAAGATAGTAGATGCTATAGACAAGAACGACTTGTGGAAGAATTCTGTTATCATATTCTCAAGCGACCATGGCGACGGAATAGGTGCCCATCAGTGGAATCAGAAATCGGCTCTTTACGAGGAGGTGGTAAACATACCTATGATTGTTACCCTGCCCGGAAAGAAGAACGCCGGAAAGGTAGTAAATCAGTTGGTAAGTAACGGAGTAGACTTCTTCGCTTCGGTATGCGATTGGGCTGGAGCTACCATGCCTGCCAGTGCATCGGGCGTATCATTCCGTAAGGTAGTAGAAGAAGCTACCGACGCAGTAAAAGGACAAGACTATATAGTTTGCGAAACCACATTCGATAAAGGTATTACCCGTGGATGGATGGTTCGTACCACTAAATATAAATACGTGCTTTACGATAAGGGTACACATCGCGAACAGCTGTTTGATATAGAAGCCGACCGTGGCGAAATGCGTAACTTGGCTATGGAGCGTGCATACAAGCCTACCTTGGAACAATGCCGCGATATCCTTGACGCATGGATGCGCCAGCATCACATTAAGATGACAAAGAAACATCTTAATGACGTGCCGGGACGTAAGTTGTAAAGCATAATGCTCTTTCATAAATAATTGATTTAGATTTAGTATCTGGGTCGGGCTTCTCTTGCAGGAGTTCGGCCCTCATGCTTTTATATATGCCTTTCTAAGAGAAACTCAGCACATTACATTCAGACAATACTATTATTATTCTCGGAATTTCATATTTTATTCATAACTTTGTCTTATTAAATATAGAAATAGCAAAACTAGATTAGCATGAAAAAATATGCCCGATGGACCGCTATAGCCGTGGCATCACCGTTCATCTTATTCTTTATCTTGAGCGTGCTGATTTACTTGCCGCCGGTACAGAATTTCTTGGTAGATACAGCTATGCGATATGCTTCTTCTGCTACCGGAATGCATATCTCTATCAAGCGTATCTCTCTGAAGTTTCCTCTCGATCTTGTTGTGAACCAGACATTGGTGGTCGATAAAAAAGATACCATTCTCAACGCTCAGAAGCTTACCGTTTCTGTGCAGCTTATGCCTCTTTTACATCAGAAGGTGGAGCTGGACGGAATGCGCCTGGAGGGTGCTCGTGTAAATACGGCTGGACTTATAGAGGGAATGACACTGAGAGGTAAGTTGGACGATATGTTTGTAGCCGCTCACGGTGCCGATTTGGCGAAAGAAACTCTTATTGTAGATAATCTGCAGATGGATAACGCCCATCTGGCTTTGTGCTTTACTGATACCTTGGCCACCGATACCACCGAAACGGATACTCTGCGATGGAAGATAAAGTTGCACGAGGCGCAGCTGAATAAAGTCAGGTTCCGTCTGGATATGCCTATGGATTCTTTATGCATGACCTTAGGCGTAGGCAAGGCTACTCTGAAAGAAGGCGATGTCGATTTATATAAATCGGCTTATGCGGCAAGTTCTTTCTCGATAGAAAAGGGTAGTATCGCAGTCGATTTAAATAATGATACTATTTCTGCTCAAGGTCTTGATTATAATCACTTACGTTTTACCGACCTTAATTTTGTTGCCGATTCGTTATATTACGGAACCGATAAAATACGGGCGTTTATCAATAAGTTTACTCTGAAAGAACGTTCGGGACTGGAGGTGGTTTCTACCAAAGGACATCTTTTGGCCGATGACCAGGCGGTGCACATTCCATTGCTTAAGATTACCACGCAGAACTCCGACTTGGAGTTGCAGGCAGATGCCGATTGGAATTTGGCGAATATGAATAAAAACGCCAAGGTGCGTGCCCGGCTCATGGCTAACATCGGAAAGAACGATTTGATGAAAGCCTTGCCCCACTTGCCACAAGATGTGGTGAAGAGTTGGCCGGCGGTTCCTATATCCATAAAAGCCGGTGTAGACGGTACACTTAAGCGGATGAAAATCACCGCTATGACGCTGAATATCCTCGATGTGTTCCGTGCCGAAATGAGCGGTGAGATGACTAACCTTACCGATAGCTTGAAGCGTACAGGTAATGTTACTTTATCTGCCGAAGCCGGGAATATGGATTTTATGAAAGCTCTTACCGGCGGATTTGTGATACCGCATGGTACTAAACTGGACGCCAATGCGCAGTTGAACGGCAGTCGTGCCGAGACTAATGTCGCATTGATACCGCTTCAGGCTGGAAGAATGTCGTTCTCGGGTAATTATGATATGCTTTCCGAAGACTATAAGGCAGTTCTCAGTATTGATACCTTAGACCTTCACGCATTCCTTCCGCAAGATTCTCTGTATAAGGTCATCGCAAAAGTTGAAGCCGAAGGAAAAGGATTCGATTTCTTCTCTACACGCACTTACGGAACATTAAAAGGCGACTTGTTTCGGTTAGAATACGGCCATCGTCGATACAGTGACGTAAGTCTGTTTGCCAACATCAAAGAGTGTAACGCCATTGCCGATTTGAATATAAACGACTATGTAGCCCGTTTTGATGCGCACCTCACCGCATTGCTTCACCCTAGCCGTGTCAGTGCCGAGCTGACTGCCGATTTGCAGCGTCTTAAACTGATGTCTATGGGTATTACTGCCAAAGAGTGTACTCCGTCGTTACATCTTGAAGCCCGTGCCGGTTCGGATATGAAAAGGCATCACGGTGTGAGAGTATCAGTAACTGACATACGTGTAAAAACCGAAAAACAATCGTTCAAGACAAAAGACCTTCATGCCGGTCTTGAGTTGGCTACCGATTCTGTGCGAAGCTTCGTCAACGCAGGCGATTTGACTTTCCTTTTCCGCTCTAACACGGGGTGGGAGCACTTTATGCGCGATGTTGATCGTTACTCTGCCGAAATGGAAAAGCAATGGAAGAAGAAAGTTATTAATCAGAAACTGTTGCAGGAACTATTACCCGACGCTCGACTTCGTATCTTGGCTGGTGCTGATAACCCTGCCGCTAATATGCTCGCCACTACGGGTATGCATTTCGATAAAATAAACAGTGATATACGCATCTCGCCGCACACTGGTGTGAATGGGGCATTCAATCTTTATGGGTTGAGAACGGATAGTTTGAAACTCGACACTATTTATATCCATGCTCATCAGCAAGCCGATACTCTGTTCTTTGATAGTGGTATCAAGGCTTTGGCCAACAAATGGCAAGAGGCGTTTAATGCTTCGTTGCACGGCTTTATAGGTTCTACCGATGCGTTGGCGCGTGTAGAGTACTTTAACGGCAGAGGAGAGAAGGGCGTAGATTTAGGACTGAGAGCCGACTTGCACGATAAGGGTATTATACTTCGTGTGGCTCCAGAAACGGCTACAATACTTTATCGTCCGTTTATGGCGAATGCCGGAAACTACGTATTCTTGAGCGATGCCGGTAAGATATTTGCCGATTTGAAACTGCACGATAAAGACAATACCGGTATATCCTTGTTCTCTACTCCCGATTCGTTGGCTTTGCAAGATCTTACGTTTGGCATTCATCGTGTAGATATAGGTGAGTTGAGACGTGTTGTTCCTTATATGCCTCAGATAGCCGGATTCATCAATGCCGAAGCGCACTATGTGCAGATGACCGATGATGATATGCAGGTGGCTATGGATGTTAGCGTCAATAATCTGGTTTACAATAAGCAGCCGTTGGGCAATTGGGGCATGAATGCCGTTTATTTGCCTGGCGAATATGGCGAGCATTGCATAGACGGCTTTGTTACCCTGGATGGCGAAGAGGTGATGAGCTTGGGCGGTTCTTATCTGCTTGCTACCGAAGAACAACCCGATGATTTGAAGGCTACGCTTACTCTCAACCATTTTCCGCTGCACACGGCTAATGCTTTTATTCCTTATGGTATGGCTCGTATGGGAGGTGACGTTGACGGATCGATGAGTGTATCTGGCTCTACCGAGCATCCGTTGCTCAACGGTACGTTGATTCTGGACAGTGTATCGTTAGCTATTCCGCAGGCTTCGTTGAACCTCCGTTTCGACAACCGTCCTGTAGCTGTAGAAAATAGTAAGATGCAGTTTAATGATTTCAGCATATTCACTAAGGGGCGTACGCCTTTTACTATTAACGGTACGGTAGATATAGCCGACGTTATCAATCCTCGCCTTGATTTGCGTCTGTTCGCTCAGAATTTCGAACTGATTAATGCACGCCGCACCCGCGAGTCTTTGGTTCACGGTAAGCTATATGTCGATTTCAACTCTACACTGCGTGGAACTCCCGATGCGCTCAGAATGCGTGGTAATATGAACGTGCTGGGTAAGAGTAACTTTACATACGTGTTAAAGGATTCGCCGCTTACGGTAGAAGACCGTTTGGGAGAGACGGTGACATTTGTCGATTTCAACGATACCACTACCTTTGTCAGGCCATCGGAGATTATTTCGTTGGGAGGTCTCGACATGCTGATGACTATGCACATAGATGAGGCTGTGCAGGCACGAATCGATTTGAACGAGTCGGGTAGCAACTATATGTTGCTCGAAGGTGGTGGAGACCTTTCTTTCCAGTACGAGCCGGATGGCGACATGCTGCTCAACGGACGCTATTCTCTCATCAGCGGAGAGATGAAGTACGAAATGCCTGTAATCCCACTAAAGACGTTTAAGATACAAGAAGGTAGTTACATAGAATGGTCTGGAAACCTGATGAACCCGTTGCTTAATATTAAGGCGACAGAAAGAGTTAGGGCTTCTGTACCTACTTCTTCCGGCAGTCAGTCTACCCGTATGGTGAATTTTGATGTGGGAGTAAACATGACAAACCGCTTGGAGAACTTAGGATTCACCTTTACGCTTGAGGCACCCGACGACGGAACTATGCAGAACGAGCTGGCTGCTAAATCGGGCGAAGAAAAGAACAAGTTGGCTGTGACCATGCTTGTTACAGGTATGTATATGGACGAGAATTCCACTGCTAAGGGTATCAACGCCAATAGTATGCTCAACTCTTTCTTGCAAGGCGAAATCAACAAGGCGGCAGGTAACGCACTGAAGTCTATCGATATAAACTTCGGTATGGAAACAACCGACGATGATAACGACGGAACAAGCCGTACCGATTACAAACTACAGTTCGCCAAACGTTTCTGGAACAATCGTTTCCAGGTGGTGATAGGCGGAAAGATTTCTACCGGAAATGACGCGCAGCAACAACAGGAGGCTTTCATAGATAATATTTCGTTGGAGTACCGACTTGATAATAGTGGCACACGTTATGTCAAGTTATTCCACGATAAGAACTATGAAAGCATTCTCGATGGCGAGGTGATAGAAACCGGTGTCGGTTTGGTACTGCGCAGAAAAGTTAGTAAGTTGGGCCAGTTGTTCATATTCCGTCCGCTTAAAAAGAAGAAGAAATCCGATAAGAATAAGCAGGAAGTATTGCAGAAGGCTTCGGCTACCGAAAAACGAGAACATACAGAACCGCAAACTGATAATGATAAACGATGAAGCAGATATACATATCATATAAGGCTTATAGATGGGCGATGGCTATATTGGCTGTCATCATGTTGGCAGCATGTTCTACAACCAAGCATTTGCCAGAAGGGGAGACTCTTTATTTGGGATTGAAGAAGGTAAACATTGTAAATGAAGATAAGAGTCCCGCAGCAGAGAACGCACTCGAAGAGGTGAATGGTGCCATAAGCATAGCTCCAAACAACGCTATATTCGTAAACCCTAACGTGCGTTTCCCTATACCCTTCGGACTGTGGATATATAATCGGTTTGAACGTTATGAAAATGGCTTCGGACATTGGATTTTCAAGAAGTTGGCTGCCAAGCCCGTGCTGGTGTCAACGGTAAATCCCGACACACGTGTCAAGGTGGCTACTAATCTTCTGCACGACTATGGCTATTTTAACGGAAAGGTGACGTATCAGGTAGATAGCACCCGTAATCCGCGTGCCGTAAAGTTGAGCTACGATATAAATATGGGTAAGCCATATTTTATTGACACCCTTGAATACAGAGGATTCTCAGCCTATGCCGACAGTCTGATTAATGCCAATCTGTCGGGACGTTTGGTTAATAAAGGCGATCATTTTAATGTGGTGACTCTTAATAGCGAGCGCGACCGTATCATAGATTTGCTCCGAAATCACGGGTATTACTATGCACGTAGCGAGTTTCTTGCCTTTTACGCCGATACACTAAAGCGTTCGGGATATGTAAACATACGTATGCAGCCTAAAAAGAACCTTCCGCCCGAAGCGTTGCGCACTTATTTTTTAGGTAACACTACGGTGCGACTTACGGGATATAACGGTGAAGAGCCTACAGACTCCATCCGTCTGCATGATTTCACTATTCATTATTCAGGAGATAAACCGGGCTTGCGCTTTAATGTGCTGCGAAATCGTTTTATCTATCGTAGGGGAGAGCAGTATTCTCTGCGTAGACAGAATTATACGCAAGAGGCTCTTTCTCGCTTAGGCGTATTTAAGTATAACGAGTTCCAATACGTTCCGCGCGGAAATGATACGCTCGATATCAACGTGAATTCATTGTTCGACTTGCCATACGATAGTGAGCTTGAACTGAATGCTACCATGAAGAGTACCAAGCAGACGGGTCCGGGTGCTATCTTCAAGCTATCGCGTAAGAACTTCCTTCGTATGGGTGCTTCGCTTAGCTTAGAGTTGAACGGTTCGTACGAGTGGCAGACCAGTTCTACTGTTAACAAAGAAAAGTCGGTTATGAATTCATACGAGCTTGGTGCGGCTTTGACGCTCGACTTTCCACGCATCATTCTTCCGTGGATTAAGAACCGCATCGACCCGTTCCGTTTTCCGTCGCATACCAACTTCAAGATATACATAGACCAAGTGAACCGTGCTCGATACTTCCGTATGCTTTCGTTTGGTGGAAGCGTATCGTATAGTTTCCAGCCATCGCGTAGCATGAAGCATACGGTTACTCCGTTGCATCTGGCTTTCAATAGATTGCAGCACCGCACCGCTGCTTTCGATTCGGTAGCTACTGCCAACCCTATGCTTTTTAGAAGCCTTGACGACCAATTCATACCTTCGGTAACATATACGTTTACATTCGATGACTCTTGGAAACAGAAGCGTGTGCAGTGGTGGTGGGAGAACTCCATCAGTTCTGCCGGTAATGTTACTTCGCTTATTTATCAAGCGTTCGGAAAGAAACTATCGCAGCGCGATAAGAAGTTCCTTGGAACTCCATTTGCCCAGTATTTGAAGTACACTACCGAGTTGCGACCGCTTATTAAGTTCGACGAAAGAAACCATTTGGCAATGCGCCTTATGGCAGGCGTGATATGGGCTTACGGAAACAAGACCGTAGCACCGTATAGCGAGCAGTTCTATGTAGGAGGTGCCAACAGTATACGTGCCTTCAGTATCCGTTCTATCGGTCCCGGACGCTTCCATCCGGCAGAGGCTTCACGCTTCTCTTATGTAGACGAGACTGGTGACATTAAGTTGGAAGCCAATTTGGAATACCGTTTCCGTATCATAGGCAATCTATTTGGAGGTAATCTTAATGGTGCCACATTCCTCGATGCCGGAAATGTATGGCTGATGCGTTCAGACAGCTCTCGTCCCGGTGCTAAATTTACCTTCAATAAATTTTTCGATAGCTTGGCGTTAGGCACAGGCGTAGGTATCCGTTACGACCTATCATTCTTGGTACTTCGTCTTGACTGGGGAATTGCATTACACGTACCTTACGAAACCGGAAAGAGCGGATATTATAATATTCCTCGCTTCAAAGATGGTATGGGCGTTCATTTCGCTATCGGTTATCCGTTCTAAGTTGGCAGTAGTTTATATAAGCAAGATTGCATTTTCACAATGCGTCCATGTTGATGATAAATTTAGTACACATAATAATAGCTCTAAATTTACGGCAAAAAGAATGCGGTGAATCAATCAATTCATCGCATTCTTTCACTTGTCCATTCGCATATTGCAGTGCTGCAATTCGCATTCTTTTTTTCACTCATAACATTCTTTCTTTCTACCCCTTTCAGAGCTCCTTCTGAAGCTTGTTCTTTAAAATAGTTTATACCAAAAAATGGTAGAAAAGAAATATGAGCTTTGTTTTATGAAACAAAAGTAATTTACATTGTTATTTCTTGTTCCTATCCTTATACTCTGTAGGTGTCATGCCAAAACGCTGCTTGAAGCACTTGCTGAAGTAGCGCGGGTCGTTAATACCTACCATATAGGCGATTTGCGTCATGTTGAACTCGCCCGACTCTATGAGATTGGCTGCACGCTTAACACGCATCTCTTTGATGAATTCTACCGGAGCCAAGCCTGTGAGAGATTTCAACTTCTTGAAGAATACAGAACGACTCACCGCCATTTCCTTCACCAAATCGTCTACTACCAAATCACCGTTGTCCATGTTCTTTTCCATCAGTTCGGTAAGCTTATCTATGAACTTGCGGTCTTGCGGTGACATGGCCTGAGTCTGCTCTTGTGCTTCGGCAGGTTCCGGTTGTCCGGCAGGCGTGCTGTCCATAAGGTGCTCATAGTAGAACTGACGCAGACTGCGGCGGCGTTCAAGCAAGTTGTTTACGCGAGCTTCAAGATATACGGCGCTGAACGGTTTGGTGATGTAACTGTCTACACCCAGTTCCATACCTTGCAACTTACTGTCCATATCGGTCTTGGCTGTAAGCAATACGATAGGAATGTGGCTGGTGGCAAGCTGGTTACGTAGTTCGCGCGTCATCTGTATACCATCTTTCTCTGGCATCATGACATCGCTGATAATGATATCGGGGATGAATGTGGTAGCTTTCTCCAATCCCTCATTACCGTTTGATGCCTCTATCACCTTAAAGCGTTTAGCGAAGATGCTACGTAAGAAGAAACGCATTTCAACATTATCTTCTACCAGAAGCATAGTCTGCTGGTCGTCTGCCTGAGCTTCGCTTTCGGCAGTCGTAGTTTCGGTAGTAGCTGCCGGTTCCTCGTTGCCGTTGGTTACATATATATCATCTGCCACTACAAACTCTACATTATCGTCATAGTGCTCTTTTCCCTTCTTGAAGTGTACGGTGAAGCAACTGCCTTCGCCCTCTTTACTTTCTACGTCGATGGTAGCATGGTGCATATCTACCAGCTCCTTAACCAGCGACAGACCGATACCAGAGCTGTTCTGTGCAAACAGGTTACGGTCGAGCAACGTTTCGAAGCGTACGAAAAGCGATTTGCGCTTGTTCTCTGAGATACCGATGCCTTGGTCTTGCACGCCTATAGATACGGTATTCTCGTCCTCGTGTATAAACAGCTTGATGTTCTTTCCCGGATGCGTGTACTTAAAGGCGTTAGACAGTAGGTTGAATATAATCTTTTCCACCTTGTCGGCATCTATCCACAGATATAGCTGAGACTTTTCGGTTTCGAACAAGAAATCTATTCGGTTTTCTTCGGCTATAGTCTGGAAATTCTCCATGATGCGCTGCGTAAAGCTCACTATTTCTACATGCTCTACGCGAAGCTTCATCTTGTTGTTTTGTATTTTGCGGAAGTCGAGAATCTGATTTACCAATCGCAGCATACGCTGAGTGTTTCGTTCTACCACTTTCAGCGATTCGCGTACCTCATCGTTAAGGTCAGAACGACGTAAGATGAAGTTCACCGGTCCGTCTATCAGCGTGAGCGGTGTACGAAGTTCGTGCGAGATGTTGGTAAAGAAGCGCAGCTTCATATCGGTAAGCTTTTGTTCTACAGAAACCTCGTGCTTTAATCTATAGATAATGAACAGAATGTACGTACCTATGAGCAGAATTGTCAAGAAACCGATGACGAAGAGCAGGTAAGCCCACGGTGTCTCCCAGAACAACGGGCGTACGGTTATACGTAAGTCGTGCTCATTTTCCACCCATATACCTGCTCCGTTTGTAGATTTTACACGGAATACATAATTGCCCTTGGGCAGGTTGGTGTAAGTGGCCGAACGCTGCCAGTCTACATAGTTCCAGTCTTTGTCGAAGCCTTCAAGTTTAAATGCATATCGCACGTTTTCGGGGAACGACATATCGAGTGTGGCATACGTTATGCTGATGGTATTCTGTCTGTGAGACAATGAAATGCTCTCTATCTCATTGAGCGACTTCTGCAAGATACCGTTTTCTGTCGGAAGAATTTCTTCGTTCATCACCTTGAGTCGTGCCAAGAAGATAGGAGGCACGTTGGCGCTCTTGCTGATATTATCGGTTTTGAACGATACTATGCCTCGGTTAGACCCGAAGTACAAAGTGCCGTCGCGTCCACTGGTGGCGGTACTTTCTTCAAAATTGATTTCGCTACCCAATTCTTGTTTCAGGTAGTTCTCAAAATAGTGTTCTTTCAGTCCGAATTTACACAATCCACTTTCGGATGCTATCCATAGGTTGTTCTTGTTATCGGCTGCCATGGATATTAGCACGTCGGATGGCAGTCCGTCTTGTATGCCGTACTTTATGAACGATGCTTCAGTCTGGTTTCCTTTGCTTTGCTTAAGTTCGTTCAGACCTCCACCGAATGTAGCGAAGAACAAACGATTATCCTTAGTCTGTAATATATCGTAGATGTCATTGCTGCTCAATGTTTCTGGCGAATTGCTGGCTGTATACAGATGGAAGGCAATACTCTCCGGGCGACTGAAATTCTCGTCGAACGAAAGCAGTCCGTTTGAAGTGCCTACCCACAGACGACCTTGGGCATCGCGCAGCATACGGCGTGCCTTGAGGCAACGCTCCATAGGATACCCTTTAAGATTATTATGTGCGTTTATGAATCGGCATGAGCCGTTGGCTGTAGGCTCTAATAGATCGATACCACCACCGAATGTAACGAACCAAAGTCGTCCCTTTCCGTCTTCACATATATCGTATACACTGTTGTGACTCAGGCTATACACATCATTAGGATTGCTAACGAACGAGTCCATGCGGTAAGAGTTGCCTTCCGCTGTGAGGCGGATAACACCTTTTCCTTTTGTAGCTATCCATATAGTACCCTTAGAATCTTCTATAATCTTATAGGCAGAGCCGATGAAAGGAGTACCTTGACGAGTGATTTGTCCTTGTGTCGACAGATAGCCAAGCGGTTTTAAAGTGCCTGCTTCGTAGATAGAAATCTTTCCGTCGCGTGTGCCTGCCCAGATGCGTTTCTTAGAGTCTTCGAATATGGCTCGTACCTTATTTGCGTTAGTATCGTCATTACAATCCTTTGGTTGTGTAAGATTGAACTCGTTGAAGAAGAATGTAACTTTCTCCAATCCTTTGGAGTGAGTTCCCAGCCATAAGTTGCCTTGGCGGTCTACCATCATAGAGTGCAGTTTGGTAGAGAAACGCAGTTGTGGCGTACGTATGCTGTTAAAGAAGGGTTCAAGTCTTTTTGTAAATGGGTTGAATATGCTTAATCCTCCTCCTTCAGGGTGTACCCATACATTGCCGTTGTTTGATGAGGCTATACAGAAAACGGGGTTAGAGCGGTCGGCGGCATCTTGTTCTACCTCTAACTGCTCAACGGTAAATTCTTTCTTTTCGGGTGCTACACGTATTACGCATCCCACTTTTTTTACTCCTATCCATGTGTTTCCTATATGGTCGGGGCGTACCGCTAAAACTGGGTAGCGGTTAAAATCGAAGCTTTTGGCTGTAAGTAACCATTCGGTTTTCTCCAGTTTTTTGTCGGTTATGGCTATACCATTTTGTCGTGTTACTATCAGCAACTTGCCGTTTTTCAGGCTCTCCATATAAAATACTTCATCGTTAGCGTCGATGGTGTGCATGGTAAACTCTCCTGTTTTTATATCGTTTACCCAAATTCTTCCTTTATCAGAGCCGAAATAGATTTTTTCGTCTGCCTCTACAGCCGATAGGAAGTTCTGTTTGTCTACAGCCTTGGTCTTTTTATTTGTGGCGAAGTAAGTACTCTGTTTATTTGTCTTAGCGTCTATGCATCTAAGTCCGTCGTCGGTAAGTACCCATTCGTGTTGGCGAGAATCGAGGAACACATTGTTTACTTTTCCGTAATTCTCGAATGTTACACTGTTTCCCGTTACTCTAACCGCTCCGTTTTCGGGCGAGAGTAACCATACAGATGAATTTTTCAGCGCAACGATGCGGTCGGCAATAAAGTCTATATTTCCTTGGGGTTTTATTTCATGAAAGGCTTCTTGGCGTTTGTCGAATCTGAAGGCACGTCCGTCGTAGCTTACGCACCATATGTTTCCGTGGCTGTCCATTTCTAACTTTTCGACACGATTTGAACTCCACTGTGAGTCATTGTCTTTATGAGCTTTGTAAATTTTAAATTCGTATCCATCGAAACGGTTAATGCCATTCCATGTGGCAAACCATATCAATCCGTCGCTGTCTTGAATCATATCCATTATCGTATTCTGCGACAGTCCGTTTTCTTGTGTATAATGTGTAAATGTGCAATTAAGCTGTGCACGGACACCTATTACCGATAAAAAAAGTATAATGGTTAGAACGACGTTTCTTTTCATATTTGTAGCCTCTGGTTAGATTTGATAACTACAAATGTACAAAAAAATGTGTCTGTGCAAAAAAATGTGAGTTCTTTAAATAAAAAAAGCCGACAGTAGCCACTTCATGGTGTGGACTACTGTCGGATAAATAAATATAATCGATAAATCAGCTTCAGCGTTTTAGGTTGGTTAGCAAGGTGTTACCGTTGGCTATAGGATTCCATCCGTCATTGCCTTTCAGTACATCTTCGGGCGAATAGCCGGCAATGCTTTTCAGTTGTTTGCCGTACGAAACTCGCTGTTTTGTATCGGCTCCGTCGCCTGTATTCTTATATTCGGCAAAGAATACGGTCTTTTCGTTTGCAGGATTTCTCCAGTTATCCCATCCTGCCGGTAGGATATGTTTACCTAACTTACACTGGATGTAGACTACTTGCGCATAAGGACGCCAAGGACGAGACAGGTAAACCGATTTCGTTTCGGGTGCTGCGGTGAGGCGGCAGTTCCAGAATACATATCCGTATTTTTTGCCTTTGTCGGTGGCAGGGGCGGTTACATATCCATCGCCTACGCTGTGTATCTCGCAGTTGCGGAATACGGCGGTAGACCATCCGAAGATGAAATCGACAGTACCTTCTACGTAGCAATCCTCATAATACTGACGGCTCTCTTTGCCATAAGTGTAGAGCGTATCTTGATTGCCAATGAAGCGGCAATGCTTGAAATATACACGGTCGCCTTCAATAAAGCACGCTACTGCTTGACCCACTCTACCTGCTGTGTTGGCGAAAGTAATGTTCTCTGCATAGAAGTCGGGTGCATAGATATATGCTGTAGATGATCCAGATGTAGACATCTCATCGCCAAGTGCGTTTAGCTTCTTGGCATATCCATCGTTGGTGATGACAGCTCCTTCTTCGCCTATCATTGAAACATTTATCTTTGATGCTGGGACAATGAGTTTCTCCTTATATTCTCCGCTGCGAACCAAGATGGTAGTGCGTTTGTTCTTGCGGAAATCGGGTACAGCGTTGATGGCTTCTTGTACAGTAAAGAAATCGCCGCTTCCGTCTTTGGCTACTACATAGTCATAATGGCGTACTTCTTTAGCGAGTTCAGGGAAGTGTGACGCCAAAGAATCGGCTGCCAACGACGCTACTTTGCGTGCGCCAAACACATTGAGGTGAGTATTGTCTTGTCTGCCTTTAGGACATGCCGGCGATACGCCTTCGGGAATCCACATGAAAAGTCTCTTTGAGCCTTCTACTCCGTAGCTTTCTACCAATTTGCGTGTAGCATCATTCAAATCGATGAAGCAAATCTTCATTTCGCGTGCTACGTTGCGTGGTGAGTCGAGGTATTTTCCGTGGGTATCTACCAGTTTATCGCCTTCTTCTACAGCGGTGCTTTTTTCAGAGCGAACATCGTCGGCTGCTATGGCATTAGCGTTTTCTCCGAAATTGCGTCGAACTATAGAGTTGAACAAAACGGGAATACCTCCTTTGCTGCGAGTTTCGGTTACGAACTTACGCAGATTGGCATCGAAAGTTGTACCGGGGTCGGTATGACGTTTCTCGTCGGCTTTCTCGTCGTTATGTCCGAATTGGATAAGCACGTAGTCGCCCGGACGAATACGGTCGAGCACCTCTTGCCATCTGCCTTCATCAATAAAACTTTTAGAGCTGCGTCCGTTTACGGCATGATTTTCTACACGGATATTTTCAGAAAAGAATCCGCCTAATACGTGTCCCCATCCGCGTTCTTGGTTGCCTGCGTCGAGCGACTTATTGGCCATGGTAGAGTCGCCAATCATGAATACGGTTACTACATTATCGGCTTTGAAAGCGGAGAGCAGCAGTACTGCTACCGCCATAAGTAAGAATTTCAGTTTATGAATCATAGTAATCAAATCTAATAAAGTGTTTATGGTATAAGAGCCACCCTTACATCAGTATGTACTGTATGTCTGGATGGCTCTTCTTCTAAAGAAATCTAAGTTTTAGATGAGAATTATTGTTTTTACTTCAACCAGCGTGGGTCGCCTACTTGGTTGTCCTTCAAGTCTTGAGACTGAACGGTGAAGTCGCCGTTAGCAGCGTCAGTAAACTGAGGGTCGAGTTCGGTTGCCACAGAACTGTAGTCGTCTTTGTACAAGTTACTCCACAAGTTAGGACAGTTGAAGTAGTAGTTGTTAGCGTATGTAGCTGTAGCTTTCATCTTATCGCTTCTTCCCCATACACCTGAGTTAACGTTTGTTGGAGTAGCCAATCCGATGCCGTAGAACAAGCAGTTTTCTACTTTCAGAGTCTTGCCTTTAGCCAAGCTGAACAGACCGCGGTTGTTGGCATTGTCTACAGTAGCAACATTGTACAGAGTACAGTTGGTCATAGTAAAGTCTGTAGCTACTTCTATACGGATGAAAGTACGCTTTACATCTGTGATGGTAGAGTTGGTTAAAGTTACCGAAGCCACAGTACCCTTACGGATATCGAATACGCCATCACCACCATCGCCAATGTTAGAGATGATACAGTTGTTTACTGTGATAGTTCCAAAGTTAGCTGCAGCGTTGCTGTAAATCATGTTATTGTTAGTGTTCTTGATTTCACAGCCTTCGAGTGTCAAGCTACCCAATGAACCTCCCTTAGCTTCGAGGAAGTTGCCGTATTTGTTTTCTACATCAACTTTGATGTTGCTCATGCTGAATGAAGCCACGTCGCTGTTGAAGATGAAGCGTCCGCCAGAGATAGTAGGCTTATTAGTAGGATCAATAGAAGTCAATGAGATAGACTTAGTCAATTCGAAGTCTTCTGTCAACTTATATGAGCTACCCAACAATACAAATGCGTCACCGTCATTAGCGTCAGTAAGTATCTTAGCCAAATCAGCGCCTTCATCGATAGGAATCATATCGCCTGTATCGATACGAGTCTTGAAGTTTACAGTACCGCGTGTAACGTTTCCACGTTTCATTACGACTTGGTATTGAGTATCTTGAGTCAAGCCTTCTATAGTAATATAACCGTTAGCTACGTCTGTGCTTGTAACAGTATAGTTAATTGTAGCAGCCGATTCGTTAGTAGTAGGAGTAGCAGTAACAGTGTTACCGGCATCGGTGCTAGTCATCATTCCGTCAATCCAGCGAATTACAGCCGAGTTATGAGTGATTTCGTCAGCGTTTACAGCAGTGAAGATTTGTTCTGCATCGGTAGTAATAGTTAAACCTACCCATTTAGAGTCTGCAATACCTTCGCCTACAGCTTTCACCTGTACATAATATTCTGTTTCGCCTAGCAATCCAGCCTTTACGGTATAAGTATCTGTAGTGATACCTTCTTGAGTAAAGACAGGAGTACCTTCGGCAGTGGTGCCCTCGTATACTTCTACAGTATAGCTGGTAGCCTTATCCATAGCATCCCATGAAAGTTCCAAGTTCACGCTGTTACGTACATGTACCGACAAGTTAGTCGGTGACAGAACTCTGCTCAACTCAAGTGAGTGTACAGGGTCGATGTCGCTGCATGAAGAAATTACGCCTCCAGCCATCAATAATGCTGCCATGCAGGCAACTGGCAATATATGCTTTTTCATACTTTCAATCTTTAGTTTTTCACATTATTAATTATTATACCAGTCATAATTCTTCAATTCTGGATTGGCATCCAAATTGTACTGGAATATCGGCCAATACATGTACATATCCGGATCGCGGGTATAAAGAGATTCAATCTTGGAAGCTTTCAGAGTCTTTTCGCTAATCCATTCTTTTCTTTCGCCATTGTTATCAGTCCACTGTTCGAAACCAGCAGGTGCTTTGTTAATGTCTTTTTGACCACGGTTTAAGCCCCAAATTTCGATAGCTGTGTTAGCGTGTACTTTCTTGTCGGCTCCGTCTGTAAAGTCGGTCATTTTGAAGAATACAAATCCGCTGAGGTATTCATAATCTCCTTTACGTAAGCTGAGCTGAGTCATCTTTTGTTTAGCCACTTCGAGGTTAGCTTTAAGTTTGCCCCAACGTACCAAGTCGTTTTTACGAATCATTTCGCCTGCAAATTCAAAGCCACGTTCTTTTTCGATAGCCAGCTGCATTGCTTCTTTAGAAGATAGATCTGTTACGTATTTGTCAACCTTTTCTGCCCAGTCTGCTTGTGCGAATGCACGCTGACGGATTTGTTTCAGATAAGGAGCTGCTGCACTTGCACCATTCAGGTAGTTCTCTACTTCGGCACGCATCAATATTACATCTGCATAACGCATGTAGATTTTGTTGATACCATCGTCAGAGCTGCTGATTTTACGGCTCATCCATTCGTAACGGATTTTACCGAAGTACCAAGTGCTTACGTTCTTGTTCAGGATGTTCTGTACGCCCTTGGTCCAGTCGTAAGGAATACAAGTAATATCACGACGGAGGTCTTTTTCATCGTAGTCGAAGTACAAGTAAGGCAACGGACCAATGTTACCGCCCTGCTTAGCGCCCACAAAGTCGTCGGTAGTGGTGTGCTTGATAGCGAAGTCGTAAGCCATACGTCCACGTGCTGACGGTTCGTTAGCAAACGGTATTTCCCAAAGAGATTCGCCACCAGCGTCTATAACATCCTGGCAGTTGTTTTTAAATACTGTTTCAAATTTAGATTCCAATTTAACGTAACGTCCTTCTTGATCCATAACATCTTTACAAGCCTGCAAAGCGATAGGGTAGAGAACTTCTTTAGATAGTTCAGGGTCGTTACTTGTGCGTACTGTTCCGTCGGCGCGGAGAGCAGAACCTGCAGCGTACAAGCAAGTACGAGCCAACAATCCTTTTACGAATACCTTATTGATGCGTTCTACAGTCTTGGTATCTTCTATTTCGTTAGGCCATGCTACCATATCCTGTGCTTCGCGAAGGTCGGCGATAATTTGTTTGTAGATAACATCGCGGTCGGTACGAGGCAAGTTCACTGTTTCCGGAGTGATAGGCTCGAAACGTGCCGGAACATCTCCCCATGTAGTGATAAGGTCTACGTAAGCCATAGCACGGAGGGTAAGAGCTTCACCGTAAAGCTGACGAAGACGAGCGTCGCTGCTCAATTCAGCATATTGTTTTAGTCCGGCAATTGCCAAGTTGGCTTTTTCTATACCAGAGTAAATGTTAGACCAAGGTTCTTTGGCATCAGCAATGTTTAACTGTCCGTTGCCCGGCAATACATTATAAGTAGCCATGTTAGCCTTGTCGTCTCCTTTATCTGAGCCGTTGAACCATTCTACGTCGGTATTCAAGCCGTAGTATGATGTGAAACGTGCACGATAATTCTGTTCACCGTAGTAGGTATATATATTATATACAGTACCTTTTGCCAAATCGTAGATAGAGAAGATGTTCTTGTCATCGAGCGAAGATGGCGACTTGGTGTCGAGGAAGTTATCTCCGCAAGAAGTAAGGAAAGCACCTCCTACCATAGACATTGCTATCAGTGATTTATATATTTTTGTTTTCATAAATAATCTATGTCTTAATCTTTAATTAAAAGTTCAAGTTCAATCCAATTACAAACTGACGGCTCTTAGGATAAGCAGAATAGTCAACACCCGGAGTCATAGCTGTTTTGGTACGTGTAGAAACTTCAGGGTCGAAGCCTGAGTATCCAGTGATGCAGAACAAGTTATATCCTGTCATGTAGAAGCGGAGGCTGTTTACTCCTACTTTCTTAGTCAGGTTAGCTGGTAAAGTATAACCCAATGTAAGAGTGCTAAGACGCAAGAATGAACCGTCTTCTATAGCCCAGTCTGTCAGGGTGTTCTGCTTCATCAACGGCGACCACATTGTAGTGTTGGCGTTCATTGCTGCCAGTTCTTCAGGATCGTTGCTGATAGTACCGTCTGCGCGGAGGTTAGTCCAACGTTGACCATCTGCCATGATATCTATCAAGTTACGGTATTTAGAGTTTTGTCCTGCAGTGGTGTATTCAATCTTGTTAGCATTGTATACGTCGTTGCCAATGCTGTAAGTAAAGTTAGCTGCAAGGTCGAATCCGTAAACGCGAGCGTTGAATCCGAAACCACCAGTTGCTTTCGGGTTAGTATCGCCTATGATAGTACGGTCTTTAGTAGTGATCTTATTGTCTTCGCTACCGTCGATGTTCTTCAGTTTAAGTGAACCCGGACGAACGAACTTGTCGCCGATAACAGCTGATGCATCAGCTACGCCTTCTTTCAATATCCATCTCTTTGATGATGAGTCGTATCCTTCGAAGTCGCTAACTTCGTAACGACCATCGCTTACGTATCCGTAAATCTGACCGATAGGAGAGCCCGGACGAACTACAAAGTCTGAACCGATTTCTGAAGAAGCCCAGTTAGATGCTGCAGAGTATTCTTCCAAACCGCCCAATGTCTTGACATTGTTCTTGTTGAAACCGATGTTTCCGTTTACGGTGAAACCGAAGTTCTTTTTGTTTATAGCATTCCAAGTAAGAGAAACTTCGAAACCTTTGTTTTCTGTTTCGCCCAAGTTACGCCATTGGTATGCGTATCCTGTACCTGATACCGGGAATTCAATCAACAGGTCTTTAGTTGTATTCCAGTAGTATTCTACCGATCCGTTAAGTTTTCCACCAAGGATAGTGAAGTCAAGACCAAGGTTACGTGTATGAGTGGTTTCCCAAGTCAAATCGGGGTTGTACATGTACGAACCAGTTGTCCAGTAGCTCTTTACGAAGTTGATCCATCCTAAAGCTGCTCCAGAACCTGCCGACCAAATAGGGCTGGTCTTGTCGCTGTCGATAGCGTTGTTACCTGCGGTACCGTAGCTGATACGAAGTTTCAAGTCGTCCAACCAAGAGTTGGTTTTCTGCATGAACTTTTCAGAAGAGATACGCCATGCTACTGCTACTGATGGGAAGAATCCCCAACGATTGTCTTCTGCAAACTTTGAAGAACCATCGGCACGGAATGTAGCGCTTACCAAATATTTGCTTTGGTAGTCATAGTTAATACGACCGAAGTATGACAACAAGTTATCATCGGCGTTAGTATACTTATTAGTATTGTAAGCTGTACCCTGACTAGTCAGTGAGAATGCCTGATCTGCATTGAACTGTTTAGGGAAGTAACGAATTTCGTCGGTATCATTATTTGATTTAGTAGATACGATTTCCTGACCAACCAATACATCCAGGTGGTGATCTTTATTCTTCAGCAACTTATCGAAGTTGTAGCTCAATGTATTAGCGTTACGGAATGTTTCACGGTCTCTGCTATTGAAAGTAACTATAGGCTGTTCGTTACCGTTGATACGTGAGTTGTAAGTACTTACGCCATAGAAACGTTGGTCTTTGCTAGTGTACTGTTGCAAACCGAATTCAGTCTTGAACTTCAAGTTCTTGATGATTTCCCAAGTAAAGCTACCGTTGTAGTCGAATGTCTTACGAGACTGACGGCGGTCGTTATCCCATACAGATGTAACAGGGTGGGTAAGACTCATATCAGGGTCGTATCCTTCTTCCAGTGTTCCGAAGTTGAACGGAGGATAAACCATAACGTTCTTCATACGAGAGTCGGCAGAAGAAACTTCTTTCTTAGATTCGTTGGCACCTGCACCGTTTATGTCTGTATCAGAGTAACGTGCAGAGAAGTCGATTGTGATATTCTTAACCGGCTTGTAGTTCATCTTCAAGCTCAAGTTATCGCGCTTAAAGTCAGAGCCAATCATGATGGCTTTATCGTCCATGTGAGCGTAGTTGAAAGTGAATTTCATCTTATCGTTACCACCGCTGATGCTCAAGTTATGATTGAATGTATGTCCTGTACGACCGAATACCTGATCTTGCCAGTTATTTGCTTCAACATCGTTGTACAAGTCCATATCCTGATAGTTTCCGAACATCTTGGTATAATCGTCAGGGTTAATCTTAGTTTGGTCGTTGCTCTGCAACATAGACTTCTCATACTGCCATTTTACATAGTCGGCACTGCTTAAAGTGTTAAGTTGCTTAGCCATTTTCTTCCAGCTATAGTATGCATTGTAGCTTACGCTTACCTTTCCTTCTTTTCCGCTTTTAGTTGTAACGAGGATAACACCGTTGGCACCACGAGAACCGTAGATGGCTGTTGATGATGCGTCTTTCAATACGGTCATGTCTTCAATTTCTGATGCTGGGATATCCGAGATAGATTCTACAGGGAAACCGTCTACAATGAACAACGGTGCATTGTCGCCTGTAATAGAACCACCACCACGGACACGGATTTTCATTTCGGCATCGGGTGAACCTTCTGTTGTAGTAATTTGCACACCCGCCATCTTACCTGTCAAGGCTTCGGTAGCCGAAGCAACCGGAACAGCTGCGAGGCTTTCAGAGTTTACTGTAGCTACAGAACCGGTCAAGTCTTTTTTCTTTACCGAACCGTAACCGATTACTACTACTTCTTCAAGGGTTTTTGAGTCTTCCTTCAAGACGATGTCTACTGTCTTAAGGTTGCCTACTTTTACTTCTTGTGTCACGAAACCGATGTAAGTGACAACTAATACATCCGAGTTCTTAACGCCCGAGATGCTGTACATACCGTCAAGGTCTGTGATGGATCCATTAGTAGTTCCCTTCACCTATACATTGACACCAATCATTGGCTCGCCTGTAGCGTCTTTAACGACACCACTAACTGTTCGTCCTTGTGCAAAAACAAGAATACACAACATTGACAACAACACTGTTGAGCACAATCTTCTAAAAAACGTCTGCTGATTCATACGTGTTTTGGTTGTTAGATTTGAACTTAATAAAAGGTTGTTAGTTACTTTTATAAATTATTACACACTTATCTCTTTACGCATTTCTGCGATTGCAAATGTGCCGCTTTTATTCTCCTTCGATGTGTAAATTTTACTTTTTTATGTAGAAATATTCTGCATGCAATTTTTTAATTCTGCCGTGCCAAATCCTTATAGTGTTGTAACAGAGATTATTTGACTATTTATGTTGATAAAACAGTAAAGGCAACCATTCAGAATAACGTTAAATAGTGTTTTTCTGAATGGTTGCCTTTACGTATTAATTGTATGTAGAGCCTCAGTAACTAAAATCCTAGTCTTTTGAACTCACTCTCAAAGTTGGGGGTGAAGATGCCTTTGCCAATATTCTGGCGGATATCGTCCAGACTCCAGAAACGTCCTCCGTCGAGTTCGTCGGATGGAGAAATGGCTTCGTCTATAGTGGCGCGAAAACTGAAGACAAGTTCCTTTTCGCGTTCCGACTCGAATACATAATGTGTGAGACGCTCGGGGTTAAAGTCGGTTATGCCCAACTCTTCTCTTGCTTCACGGTTAAGGGCGATGTCAATGCTTTCGCCCAAATCTACATGTCCTCCTACCGAAGTATCCCATTTTCCCGGTTGGATGTCTTTCCATTCCGGTCGTTTCTGTAGGTACAACTCTCCTTTACTGTTGAACACGTGCAAGTGAACTACCGGATGCAATAACTTGCTTCCGTTATGACATTCACCTCGTGTAGCGGCTCCGGTAATGTTTCCTTCTTCGTCTACTATGGGAAACATTTCTTCGTTATTGTCTGCTATCATTTAGACTCTCTTAATTTTTCGTCTATGGCGGCAATTTTCTTAGTCACCAGTTCCATGTCACCTTTCAGACGTTCTATTTTACGCTGAATATCCTGTACCAAAGAATTGCCTTTCTTTGATGCTGATGTCAGGAATCCTAAGTTGTTCTCATAAGTCTGGATATCGTTCTTCAGTCCTTCATAAGTACGAACCAACTTTTCGCGGTCGCGATACAAATTGTTTCCGCTACTTAAGTTAGACTTGAATGAAGAAAGCTTCTTTTCAGACACCGTGATGTTAAGTTTAGCGAACAGACGGTCTACTGTAGAGTGGAAATCATTATAAAGACGGTCTTTTTCTTTAAACGGAACATGGCCTATACCATTCCATTCTTTTATAAGTCCACGAATCTTATCTGCTACAGATTCATCTTCGTTTCCTGCTTTTTCTATTTCATGCAGCTGACTGATAATGTTTTCTTTCTTAGCCATATTGTCTGACTCTACAGAACGCTGTGAAGAATTGGCCTTGTTTTTCTGTGCGAAGAAATGATCGCACGCTCCGATGAATCGTTTCCATACAGCATCCGAATGTTTCTTAGATACCGGACCGATGGTTTTCCATTCTTTCTGAAGCTTAGTCAGTATCTCAGCGGTAGCTTTCCAGTCGGTACTGTCTTTTAGTGCTTCCGCTTTTTCGCACAAAGCTTTTTTCTTCTCAAGATTTTCGGCCATGCTGTTTTTTATATCTTTATAGAAAGCAGCTTTACGTTTGAAGAACTCATCGCATGCGGCGCGGAAACGTTCGAATATCTTCACGTTCATTTTCTGCGGAGCATAACCTATGGTCTTCCATTTAGCCTGAAGAGCTAAGATCTCTTTGGTCTTGTCTTCCCAGTCGGCGAAAGTTTTGAATGTATCATACTCCATAGCTTCTGCTATCTCGCAGATAACTGTTTTTTGGTCAAGATTATTCTGTTCCTTTTCTTTCAGTTCTTCGAAGTGTTGTTGGTGACGGCGGTTGATAGCTGTAGATGCCGCTTTAAAGCGCGCCCAGATAGACTCGCGCAGTTCTTTTGCTACAGGACCGATGTTACGGAATTCCTGATGCAAGTTCTGCAACTGATGGAAAGCTGATACCACATCATCTTCGGCTGCAAGTTTCTCCGCAGCTTCGCATAATTTAGTCTTTTGTTCCAAGTTCTTCTTGAAATCGTATTCACGGAACTCATTGTTCAGCTTCACCATATCATAGAACTTCTCAGTATAGAGCTGATATGATTTCCAGAGTTCGTTTACTTTTCCTATAGGAACTTGTTTAATGTCATTCCATTGCTGCTGCAGCTCCTTGAACTCATTATATATTTTACCTGTATCGTCAGAGTTTTCGATAAGGTCTTTCATTTTATCCAATATCTGGAGTTTCTTAGCCAAGTTATCTTCTTTTTCTCTTTCGGCTTCTGCTGCCATTTCGCTGCGTTTCTCTTTGATGGAACTCATGATTTCTTTGAACTTGTTCTCCAGCGGGTCGGTTGCGGGTACAAATTCTTCGGGTTTTCCGCCTTGTTCTTCAAATGCTTTACGTGCTGCCTCTTGTTCTGCTTTATGCAACTTGTAGAAAGTCTGTTTCAATAAGTCGATTTCTTGCTTGTCGGCATTGCAAGCGTCATTGTCAATTTCAGACAGTCTTTCTATGACTTCTTCTTTGGTTTGTTTAGGTGCATAAGCAGCTTTTTCTGTAGTTTCTACAGTGGGTACCGAAGCTTCTGCAATATTTTCTACAGGTGCTTCAGTTAGCGGGCGATTGGTTTCATTTACTTCCATCGTATTTAGATTTTAAAGAATATATCTTTGTTTCTTTAACTATAGATTACAAATTAAGAGAAATAAAATGAATTTTCATATTATTTTGCTAATTTTTTAGCTTTCGCTCTGAATTTACTATAGTTTGTCGAGGCGTTGTGTTATACAGATTTAGCTTATTTTTTATCTGCGTTTAAACGCTCTTCTATAAATGACATTATGTTATCGGTATCGTCTGGATGGAACCAGGTGATGTCTGTGTCTCTTTTAAACCAGGTGACTTGCTTACGCGAGTAGATGCGTGAGTTTTGTTTGATTTTCTCGATGGCGAATGGCAGTTCCCATTCTCCGTCGAGGTATTTGAACATCTCTTTATACCCTACGGTGTTTAGCGAGTTGAGGTTTTTATATTGGTATACGCTTTTGGCTTCTTCAATCAGACCGTCTTCCATCATGATGTCTACACGTTTGTTTATGCGTGCATACAGTTCTTCGCGCTCTCGTCTTAATCCTACTTTTATGATATTGAAAGGGCGTTCCTTGGTCTGACTGGTGCGGAATGATGTATATGTTTGTCCGGTCATGTAGCATATCTCTAATGCATGAATCACTCGCTTGGGGTTCTTCTTATCGACTATATCGTAATATTCGGGGTCGAGTATCTTCAGTTCCGCGCATAATCTTTCCAGTCCCACGTTTTCGTAATGCTGCATTAGTGTCTTTCGCGTTTCTTCGTCAACGGTGGGAATGTCGTCTATCCCTTTACATACGGCATCTACATACATCATCGAACCTCCGGTAAGCACTATTACGTTGTGTCGTTTGAATAGCTCATCCAGTTTCTTCATCACTTCCGCTTCGTATTGGGCGGCGCTGTAGTAGTCTGTAAGTTGAAGTGTTCCTACAAAATGATGTTTTACCCTTGCCAGTTGTTCTGGGGTAGGGGCGGCTGTACCAATCTTCAAGTCGGCATACAGCTGTCTTGAGTCGGCCGAGATGATTTCGGTATTATAATGTTCTGCTATGTTTAGGCTCAGGTCAGTCTTTCCGATACCTGTAGGACCAATTAAGACGATAAGAGTTGGTTTGCTGTTCATGTCTTAAACAGAAAAGATAAAGAGGTTATATGTAGTGGTGTAAAAAACACGACGCGAGTTATTCGGATTGTGCCGCATGAAATCGTTGTCGAACTCATCCGGTTTTTCCGTATAATCCGCGTCGTTTATTTATTTCGCTTTCGGGCTATATCAATAGCGGTCGTCGTCGTAAGGATTACCGCCGTCGCTCATTTCGTAACCTTCGTCGTCGAGCTCGTCGATATTGTATTCTTGGTCGCCGTAGAAGTCTTCTCCAAGGTCGAGTGATGTGTTGTTAGCCATTTGCTCTTCAAAGTCGATTGTCTGCTGCGGAGGATTACCTTCCTTGCGTGAGCATATAGCGTGCTCCAAGTCCTTACCAGTTATGATTTCCGACAATTCGATAAAGAATACACGTTCTGCCAATGGGTCGAACACGTAGATAAGTTTCTGTTTCTCATCTTCAACAAGTTCGCTCAGCGGTGTATCTTTCATTACGAAAGAATCCTCTTCCGAGCTACTGTTGCCCATATCTTCCAGAGTTACTTCGATTTCTTTTTCCCAATCGTCGTCACAAATGAAGAACGATGTCATTTGGTCATCTTTGTATCCGGTACTTTTCAGTATCGCTTCATGAAAGTCGAAAAATGATGCTTCAGAGTCGATTTTGATTTCTCTCAAGAAATCATCAACTTCATCGGATATAATTCTAAATTTGTATACCATAATATTTTAGTTTCTAAAAATATAGTCGGGTTGTTATTATCGTAAAATACCTCTCTGTGATTTTTCGATGAACGAAAGTATGTACTCTATTTCCGGAGTGATGGTAACTTCTTCTCTTACTTGTTTTAGAGCGTCGCTTACATTCTTTCCGCTGTTATAGATGATACGGTACGTATTGTGAATGCTTTCTATCAGTTCGTTAGAGAAACCACGGCGTCTCAGTCCGATGATATTGATACCGCAATATGCTATCGGTTCTCTTCCGGCGATGATATACGGCGGAATGTCTTTGCTGAAACGGCTACCACCCTGAATCATTACATATCCTCCTACATGGCAGAACTGGTGCATCAGTACGTTTGCGCTGACTATGGCGTTATCATCGATAACTACTTCACCGGCCATCTTTGTAGAGTTACCGATGATACAGTTGTTGCCAACAAAAGTATCGTGAGCTATGTGCACACCCTCCATAAGCAGGTTGTTATCGCCTACTACGGTCTTTCCTTTGGCAGCGGTTCCGCAGTTAATAGTTACGTTTTCGCGTATAGTATTGTTATTACCAATTTCGGCTGTTGTTTCTTCGCCTTTAAATTTCAAGTCTTGCGGAATTGCTCCGATTACAGCACCAGGGAAAATACGGTTATTGTTACCTATTCTTGAGCCGTACAAGATGTTTACATTAGGCATAATCTGATTGTTGTCGCCAATGACTACATTCTTGTCGATATATACGAATGGGCCTATTTCAACGTTATTTCCTATTTGTGCTTCTGGATGTATGTACGCTAATGGGCTTATCATGTTCTTATTTGTTTTTTACGATTTGTGCCATAAATTCGGCTTCACAAACTATCTTTTCGCCTACGAAGACATAACCTCTCATTGTAGAGATGCCTCGACGTATCGGGTCGATGAGTTCTACTCTGAAAATCAGTGTGTCTCCCGGCACTACTTTCTGACGGAACTTCACATTGTCTATCTTCAGGAAGTAAGTAGAGTATTTATCAGGATCAGTCAGCGAGTTCAGAACCAATAAACCTCCTACTTGTGCCATAGCTTCTACTTGCAGTACGCCCGGCATAACGGGTTCTTGCGGGAAGTGTCCCTGGAAGAAAGGCTCGTTAGAGGTTACGTTCTTTACACCTACTATGTAGTTGGCACCGATGGCGATAACTTTATCTACCAACTGGAATGGATAGCGATGAGGCAACAACTCACGGATGCGGTTAACGTCCATGATAGGAGCCTCGTTGCAGTTGTATACAGGAGCCTGAATTTCGTGCAGTCTTATTTCCTTGCGAATCTGGCGTGCGAACTTGTTATTGATGGTATGTCCCGGGCGAGTAGCGATGATACGTCCCTTGATAGGCTTACCAATCAAAGCCAAGTCGCCGATGATGTCAAGCAGTTTATGACGTGCCGGTTCGTTAGGCCATACCAATGGAATATGGTTGATGTAACCAAGCTGGTTAGCGTCCATATGAGGTACCCCCATTACGTCGGCCAACTTGTCGAAGTTGTCTTGAGTCATCTGCTTTTCGTAGATAACGATAGCGTTATCCAAGTCACCGCCCTTGATGAGGCCAGCGTTAAGCAGCGGTTCTATTTCTCTTACGAATACGAAAGTACGAGCTGATGCCACCTCTTTAGGAAAATCTTCCATATTCTCAAGAGTAGCATATTGGTTGGTTAATATCTTTGAGTCGTAAGATATAAGAGTATTCACGCAGAACTTATCATCAGGCAGCACAATGATAGATGAGCCTGTTGCTTCGTCGCGGAATTCTATTTTCGATTTGATGATATAATAATCCTTTGGAGCAGCTTGTTCTTCTATACCTACACGGTCTATACATTCTACATATGCTTTAGCACTACCGTCAAGGATAGGAAGTTCCGGACCGTTTACTTGTATCAAGCAGTTGTCTATGCCAGCAGCATAAAGGGCAGCCATAGCGTGTTCTACTGTGCTGACTTTTACCCCGTTCTTTGCTAAAACAGTTCCACGAGTCGTGTCGACTACGTTCTCGGCCACTGCATCGATAATCGGTTGATCATCTAAGTCGATACGTTGTATTTTGTATCCGTGATGCTCAGGGGCAGGATTGAAAGTGACAGTCAGTCTTACCCCGGTGTGGAGTCCTTTACCGTTCAGTGTGAAACTGCCTTTTAGTGTCTGTTGTTTCAACATGGGTTTATTTATTTAGTTGTTTTTTTAATTCTTCTAATTCCTTCTGCATGCGGTTCATTTCGGTATACATTTCGGGCAATTTCTTAAATACAGCCGATGAACGAGCGAAGAGTTTCGGGTCGATAGCTGGATAGCCCATCAATGTCTGGCCCGATTTGGTGTTTCCGGGGATACCCGATTGTGCGCCAACGTTAACATGGTCGCCCACCTTGATGTGTCCGGCTACTCCCACTTGTCCGCCGAACATACACCATTCACCTATCTTAGCCGAGCCGGCTACGCCAGTCTGCGATGCCATTACGGTGTGGCTTCCTATTTCTACGTTGTGAGCAATCTGGATAAGATTGTCCAGCTTAACACCTTTGTGTATTACGGTAGCTCCCATGGTAGCACGGTCGATACAAGCGTTTGCACCGATTTCCACGTTGTCTTCCAAAATAACGATACCGATTTGAGGAATTTTCTCATAACCTTCGGGCGACGGAGCAAAACCGAATCCGTCGGCACCAATTACGGTTCCTGCATGTATTATACAGTTATTGCCTATGCGGCAGTCGTGATAAACAGTAACGTGTGGATAGATAATCGAGTTGTTACCCACCTTGGCGTTGCAGCCAATAGTAGCGTGCGGGTGGATACAAGCTCCGTCACCGATTACGGCTCCTGCCGCAATGCATGCGTACGGACCTACATAAACATCTTCACCTATGTGAGCGTTCTCGTCTATAGAGGCTGTAGGATGTATTCCTTTCAGCTTAGGCTTGCTCATTTCGTATAGTGTCATCAGTTTTGCAAGACTTTCGTAGGCGTTATCTACCTTTATAAGAGTAGTAGTGATTTCTTTTTCCGGTTCGAAGTCTTTATTAACTAATACTATCGAAGCTTTTGTTTCATATATATAATGAGTGTATTTCGGATTAGCCAAGAATGAAATAGAACCAGGTATACCTTCTTCTATTTTGGCGAATGTGTGAACACTTGCATTTTCGTCACCTACAATAACTCCTTGGATATATTCTGCAATTTGCTTAGCTGAGAACTCCATAACCTCTCTAATTTTATCTTTTTTTATTTACTATTTTGTTTTTTTTTCTGTACCAATTCTTATATCAGTATTCTTAATTATGCAAATTACGTATTTTTTTTTTATATATCAGTAGAAAAACGAGAAATATTTCATATTTCTTTCAAAGTAATTCAAAACAAAAGCCGCCCTGTGCAAGGCGGCTTCCGTAAAAGTTTATATTTTACAATAGATTGTATTACAGTATAGCTTTCAATTGTTCTTCCATTTGCTGCTGAACTTTCTGTGCTTCTTCGGCTGCTCTCTGAGCGAAGTTTTCGGTCTTGTCGGCATAGATTATGGCGCGGCTTGAGTTTACTATCAGTCCACATTCCTTAGTCATACCGTATTTGCATACTTCTTCCAGTGAGCCACCCTGTGCTCCGATGCCCGGAACCAGCAAGAAGTGGTTAGGAGCAATCTTACGGATGTCTTCGAACATGGCTCCTTGAGTAGCGCCTACTACGTACATCATGTTTTCGTCGTTAGCCCACTGCTGAGATTTGCGCAATACCTTTTCGAAGAGGCGTTCGCCTTCGGTGTCGGTAGTCAGCTGGAAGTCGTGCGATCCTTTGTTTGATGTCAAAGCCAACAGAATTACCCATTTGCCTTCGTAAGTAAGGAACGGAGTAACAGAGTCTTCGCCCATGTACGGAGCTACGGTTACAGAGTCGATGTTCAGTTCTTCGAAGAATGTACGAGCGTACATAGCCGAAGTGTTACCTATGTCACCGCGTTTTGCGTCGGCGATGATGAACTGATCAGGATAGTTGGTCTTGATGTATTCTACAGTCTTTTCGAAAGCTATCCATCCCTTTACGCCCATGCTTTCATAGAAAGCCAAGTTGGGTTTGTAGGCGATACAGAACGGAGCTGTAGCGTCGATGATAGCTTTGTTGAACGCAAAGATAGGATCTTCTTCTCTTAACAGATGTTCCGGAATCTTCTTGATATCAGTGTCCAGACCTACGCAGAGAAATGATTTCTTTCTCTTTATGTTTTCGAATAATTCTTGTTTGTTCATATTGGTATGTTTTTATTAGTTTTTATTTCTTGAATAAGTAGCCAGAATAGTTCAATATCCACAGACTTTCATCATTTCCCGTTTGCGATAAGAAGAAGCCGTTTAGCATGAACTTATTTTCTCCCGATTGGCATGGAAGTTCTACTGCGCTTTTCTTTCTGGTAAGGAGATCCAGCTTCTTTAGTATTTCTGTATCGAAGTGTACCGTGTCGTCAATGTCGGCATCTTCTATTTCTAAACAGATGTCGATAGAGTTGTTTTTCAGTTCCTCTTCGGTTATCGTTGCTGTTCCGTTCACGTTATAGAATGCCGTATATCCTTCGGAGATGTCTATCTTGCCGTTATCGTCTATATTCCATTGATATGTTCTGTTTTTTACGAATCCGTTGTCGATATTGGTAGTATCGACTTCTATTTCTTCTACAGTGTCTGTATCAAACTGACTGTAGTAATATGAATTGTACACATCGTTTCCGTCTTTCAGTATGTCAGTGTAGCAGTTTTCATTGAACCGACTGCTCAGGTAGATAAGGCGAGAGTTTATCTGTATAGCCTGCTCTTTAGGAAGGCTTGCCAAAAAGTCGATGTAATCATCTTGATTCATTGGCAGCTTTTTATTGCAGTTGGCCTTTATCTCTTTCAATACAGCATTGTGAATACTCTTCTTGGTGTAGTTGGCTACGTTAACCGGCAGTGCCGAGGTTAGCAAGAATAGCAATGCGAACGATATTGGAATCCAGTGGATGCGGCGTGCTTTGTTGATGAACAGCCCGATGCATACCACATAGAACCATCCGTTAAGTATAATAAGGTATAGGCGGTTTATGCTGACACCGTAATCTGAAATGCGTCGTATAATGCCGATGGTCATCAGCAGTAATAGCGGCAGAATCAGTACGGGCAACCACCGTGCCAATAGCTCAACTTTCTTATTCTTTTCTGCCATGCGTGTAGGGTAGAGGCAGAACTCTATGACTATACATATAGCCATAATAGCTATTGTGAGCCACGAAACCCATCCGTTGGGTAGTTGCCAATTCACTAAGATACGTATAGCGTATACATATAGTACAATCAGATAGCCTGCGGTAAGCGGCAGAAATAGATAAGCTATAATTCCGTTAAGGAATTTGTTGGCTTGCACTTCTGTATCATGCTTCTGTGCACCTTGCGGCAGTCGGCCTATAAATAGCATAAGCGATAGCCAGATGCAGCATGTTATTCCTAAGTATAGATAGCAGTCGGATGAGATGTGTAAGCCAAACAATACAGGCAGCGAAGACACCAGCAGACTGATGCTGCCATACATTACCAAACCTAAAAACAGAGATGCTGCCAGTAGGTTGAAGCTATGCAAGGCAAAGTTCCAGCTTGCTACATCGTTTTTCTCTTTAAGGAATGATAAGAAGAATACCGATATTCCTACAGTCAGCACTCCTGCGGCGTGGGCGATTGTGATTTCTGTAATAGAATTATCCAGTGCTCCGTATGCCAGGAACAGTGCGTCGGCTATCAGCAAGGCGTGTCCCGTTATCTGAGCCGTCAATCTTAGTGCCTTTCGTTTTATCTCTTCGCACCATAAGTGCAGGGTCAGAGATAACAGTGTTCCTACCGATAAGTAGTAAAGCAGAGCCGCTTGCGGCTGACTCATATGCCATTCCGATACCAAGTAAAACAAAAAAACGGTAAGTGCAAAAATAAAACATACCGTCACCGGAAAGCGTTTCAGACAATTCTGAAACGCCTCCGATGCGGTATGAAATATTTTATCCAACCAAGGAGTTATCATAATTCGCTTTCTTTTAGTTTCTCTGCGTTTTCGGCTACTATAAGATGGTCTATGCAGTCTTGTATATCACCATCCATAAACGCCGCCAAGTTGTATATGGTATAATTAATGCGGTGGTCGGTTATACGGCCCTGCGGATAATTATAGGTTCTGATCTTTGCCGAACGGTCGCCGGTACTAACCATTGTTTTACGTTTCGAGGCAATGTCATCAATATACTTCTGGTGCTCTTTGTCGTAGATGAAGGTACGTAGGCGCGATAAAGCCCTTTCCTTATTCTTAGGTTGGTCTCGCGTTTCGGTACACTCTATCAAGATTTCCTCCACTACGCCTGTGTTAGGGTTCTTCCAGTTATAGCGGAGTCGTACACCCGATTCTACCTTGTTTACGTTCTGTCCTCCGGCTCCACCACTTCGGAATGTATCCCATTTAATTTCGCCTTCGTTAATTTCCACGTCAAAAGGTTCTGCCTCGGGCAGTACCGCTACCGATGCTGCCGATGTATGCACACGTCCCTGGGTTTCTGTGGCTGGCACTCGCTGTACGCGATGTACTCCCGATTCATACTTCAGTGTACCGTACACCTTGTCTCCGGTTACAGAGCAGATTATTTCTTTGAATCCTCCTGCTGCACCTTCGTTGGCGCTCGAAACCTCCAGTTTCCAGCCCTTTGTTTCGCAGTATTTGCTATACATACGGAATAGGTCGCCTGCAAAGATAGCAGCCTCGTCACCTCCGGTTCCGCCACGTATCTCTAAGATAGCGTTTCGGTCATCTTGCGGGTCAGCGGGTACAAGCAGCAGTTTTATTTCCTCTTCCAGTTCGGGTATTCTCGCTTCGTAGGCAGCGGCTTCCTTGCGTGCCAACTCCTTCATCTCCGGGTCCGGTTCGTTCATCATCATCTTAGCTTCTTCCAGTCCGTCGATGCACTGTATGTACTGCTTCCGTGCGTTCATTATGTCGCCAAGGTCCTTATATTCCTTAGTGAGCTTAACGTAACGTCTTTGGTCGGCTATTACATTCGGGTCGGTTATGAGCGTAGACACTTCTTCAAAACGTGCTACCAGTCCTTCAAGTTTCTCTAATAATGTATTATTGTCTGCCATTAATTAAGTCGATGGTTATCAATAAGTGAATTCTCCGAATTCGCTGCGGATGATAAGCTCTTTATGGTCGCTTTCTTCAATGCGTCCTACAATCTGAGCGTCGATGTTGAACGATTTAGAGATTGCGATAACTTCTTCGGCATGTTCCGGTGACAAGTAAACTTCCAGACGATGACCCATATTGAATACCTTGTACATTTCGTCCCAGTCGGTACCGCTCTGTTCTTTGATAGTGCGGAACAATGGAGGAACAGGGAAGAGGTTGTCTTTGATAACACGGCAGTTATCGCCTACAAAGTGCAATACCTTAGTCTGAGCACCGCCAGAGCAGTGTACCATACCGTGAATCTGTGGGCGAAGTGCATCGAGCAACTTCTTGACTACCGGAGCGTAAGTACGAGTCGGCGACAATACCAACTTACCTGCGTCTATCGGGCTGCCTTCTACTTCGTCGGTCAACTTCAAGCCACCGCTGTAAACCAAGTCAGAAGGAACTGCGTGGTCAAAGCTTTCCGGATATTTTTCTGCCAGATATTTGCTGAATACATCATGACGCGCGCTGGTCAAACCGTTGCTACCCATACCGCCGTTGTATTCCTTTTCGTAAGTAGCCTGTCCGTAAGAAGCCAAACCTACAATTACGTCACCCGGACGGATATTAGCGTTGTTAATTACGTCAGCACGTTTCATACGGCAAGTCACTGTGCTGTCTACAATGATAGTACGTACCAAGTCGCCCACGTCGGCAGTTTCGCCACCTGTTGCATAAACTCCCACGCCCATTTCGCGCAGTTCTGCCAGCAACTCATCAGTACCGTTAATGATGGCCGAGATAACTTCTCCCGGAACCAACAGCTTGTTTCGTCCTATAGTAGACGATACAAGTATATTATCTACCGCACCCACACACAGCAGGTCGTCGATGTTCATAATTAAAGCATCTTGTGCGATACCTTTCCAAACAGACAAGTCGCCGGTTTCCTTCCAGTATAAATAAGCTAAAGACGATTTAGTTCCGGCGCCGTCGGCGTGCATAATGTTGCAATACTCCGGATCTCCTCCCAAGATATCGGGGATGATTTTACAGAACGCTTGCGGAAAAATACCCTTGTCAATGTTCTTAATGGCGTTATGTACATCTTCTTTCGAAGCCGATACGCCACGTTGCATGTATCGTTGGTTACTCATGATGTATATATTTTAAACAATGATGCGCAAAATTACAGTTTATTTTGCACTTATACATTATATTATCGTCAAAAAATGGTTGTTCCTTCGTCCGTCAGAACGGAGATACCAATTGTACGGCTTCACTTTCGTTACCGCAGCGGTCTACGGCGGTTATTGCCCAATACATTTTTTCTTGCCAAGGCGATGCAGGGCAGAATGTGTATTCTGTTCCGTCAATGCGAGTCTCTATTATGTTTTCGGCCATGTTGGTATCTACCGGATAGGTGTTCGATGCGTAGATGCGGTAGTACACTCCGCCTTTCGGCGTATTGTCGGTCGATGCTTTCCAACTTATTTTTACTCCTTTGTCTAAGATGTTCAGTCGGGTATCGGTAGGCATTGTTGGCGCTATGCTGTCCGCCCACGTCATAGGCGGCACCACTGCCGGCGTAGCGTAGAAGTGCTCTTGCAGTTCGTCCAACAGTCCCTTGGTATTATCCATTACAAATCGGTTCCTGAAGTAAGCTTCTCCGTCGGCTTTTATGTTACGCAGAAAATAAATCTGTCGGGCTATCTCGTCCAGTTTCCAGTCTTGCTCTTTGGGGTGAAGGAAATAAATCCCTAATCCAGGAACAATCCATCTGCCCGATTTATTCTCTTGCCAGTCGAGCGCGAAAGGGTAGAAGTTGTTCCCCTGAAAATACATCATAGGGAATAAGGCGTCGTGCATGCCGCTCTTCAGCCATAGTTGCGCATCCTGGTACACCTCTTTATAAGCGTTCCATCCAGATGAAGAGTATCTTCCGGTATCATTATATTTCCCGATAGGCGAACTGCTCACCTTTACCCACGGCTTAAGTTGTTTCACCTCTGTATATAAGCGGCGCACTATGCGTGTCATATTCTCTCTGCGCCATTGGCTCAGGTCTTTCTTCTTTCCGTACTTTCTGTATGACGCATGGTCGGGGAAATCTTTAGCTCTTTCCGGATAGCGAATATAGTCGAAATGTATTCCGTCCACATCGTAGCGTGATACCACTTCGTTTACTAATTTAGCAAGATAGCTGTCCGTCTTCGGGTTCCCGGGGTCAAGATACCAACTGTCTTTATAATGTATGCAGATAGACGGTTGCTTTTTTACTACCGAATTCTTTTCTAGCAACTTCACCTGTCGGTTGTTGCCTATTGGTATTGCCACCATCCACGCATGTAGCTCCATGCCGCGCTTATGGCATTCGTCTATGGCGAATTGCAGAGGGTCATATCCTGGCGAGCGTCCTTCTTTCCCTGCCAATGATTCAGTGAAAGTCTCTATAGCCGATGGATAGATTACGTCGCCTCGCACACGAGTCTGCAGTAGCACCGTGTTAAAATTGGCCGCTTTCAGTCGGTCAAGTATATCGCACAGTTCTTTCTTCTGCGCTTCTATGCCGCTCTTTGATGTAGCTTTCCGTGTGGGCCAGTCCAGTCCTCCCAATGTAGTTATCCACGATGCCCGTATTTCGTACTTTGGCACTTGCTGTCCGTAGGCGGCAAGTAGCGGACATAATATAATGATGAGTAATGATATTAATTTTCGCATCGTAGTTTCGGGTTTTGTTTTGCAGGGCAAAAATAGATAAAAAACCGGATAAAGGGGAACTGTAACGGTGTAAATGGAGGTGTGCTATGGCTAAAAAAACAGAAGCGACGTGCGTAAACCGTCCGATAAAGTCTGATATGTACCAGAAGACTGTCCAAGAGGTGAATTATATACGATTTAAGACTTCAATTGTACGTATAAAGAGTTTTAAGCGCGTCTTAAATGCTAATATTGCACTCGGAAATAAATCCAGAGGCATACTGAAAGACATTTCAACAAGAAAAACTACAAGATTGAAAGTGTATGTCGCTATTAAAGTAGACAAAAGGTACCGGTTGGTAATCCGGGTAAATTATATAAGAGAGAGTTGATAATTGGGCAGTCGGCATACCGTTGATGGTACGTCGGCTGCGTTTTTTTTAAGACTAACCTAATACATCTAAAATATGAACAGTAAAGTTACTTCCACACTTATGTGTGCTATGACGGGAGCCGTCGCTTTGGGTGCATTGTCGTCTTGTAAGACGAAGAAAGGTGATGAAGCGCCTAAGAAGCCCATGAATATCGTATATATAATGTGCGATGACCATTCGTATCAAACCATCAGCGCATACGACCAGCGATTCATTGAGACTCCTAACATCGACCGTATCGCCAATGAAGGCGCTCGTTTTACGAATAGTTTTGTGGCTAATTCACTCAGCGGACCAAGCCGTGCCTGTATGCTGACAGGTAAGCACAGTCACGCCAACGGCTTTACCGATAATACTACTACTTTCGATGGCAATCAGCAGACATTCCCTAAGCTGCTTCGTGCTAATGGCTACCAAACAGCCATGATAGGTAAGTGGCATTTGGTTTCAGAACCTACAGGATTCGATTATTGGGATATCCTGATAGGACAGGGCCTCTATTATAATCCTACATTCATTAAGAATGGCGAAAAGATAAAGCGCGAAGGTTATGCCACTAACATTGTTACAGATTTGGCTATAGAATGGATGGATAGCATCCGCGATAAGGAGAAACCCTTCTGTCTGTTTATTCACCACAAGGCTCCGCACCGTACTTGGATGCCCGATACTTGCGACCTCGACTTGTATAACGATGTTACTTATCCTCTTCCGAAGAACTTCTATGATAAGTACGAAGGACGAATCCCGGCTTCTAAGCAGGAGATGAGTATCATTAAAGATATGGATTTGGTGTACGACCTGAAGTTGGCAGATAAGGAAAACCAGATTCATTCGTCTAAGGAGCTTGAACCTATAGGACGCAGTATGTATAATGCCCTTAACCCTGCACAGAAAGCTGCTTGGGATAAGCATTATGATCCTATCATCGCTAAGTTCAAGAAAGATAAGCTTACCGGTAAGGCGTTGGCAGAATGGAAGTATCAGCAGTATATGCATGATTATTTGCGTGTAATTCACTCGGTAGACCGTAATGTGGGCAGAGTACTTAAATACCTCGAAGAGAATAATCTGCTTGATAATACCATGATAGTCTATACTTCCGATCAAGGCTTCTACATGGGCGAACACGGATGGTTTGATAAGCGTTTTATGTACGAAGAGTCATTCCGCACACCGTTGTTGGTTCGTTTGCCGGGAGGTAAGAAAGGCGATATCGACGAGATGGTGCAGAACATCGACTACGGACCAACTATCCTCGATTTAGCTGGTGTAGAAGTTCCTAAGGATATGCACGGAGTATCATTCTTGCCGTTGCTGAAAGGCGAACATCCAGCCGACTGGCGTAAATCGCTCTACTATCATTTCTATGAGTATCCTGCCGAACATGCAGTACGCCGTCATTACGGAGTGCGTACAGACCGTTATAAACTAATTCATTTCTATAACGATATAGATTGCTGGGAACTGTACGACCTGCAAGAAGATCCTGCCGAGATGCATAACATCTTCGGTAAGCCGGGTACCGAAGAAATCACCAAGGACCTGAAAAAAGAAATGTTGCGTTTGCAAGAGCAATACGATGACCCGATACGTAACGTATATAAAGACTAATATAGTTTATTTATTATTCTTTCTGAATACCGTAGGCGTAACCCCTACGGTATTCTTAAATAACGTACTGAAGTTACGCGGGTGCTTAAAGCCCGTTCTTTCTGAAATCTCTATTACAGACAACGAAGTCTGCACAAGTAACTTGCAGGCACAATCTATTCTGCACTTCTGTATATAAGTATTCAAGCTGATATCCATAGTATCCTTCAGCTTGTTGTATAGCGTGCTTCGGCTCATGCCCATTTCCGCGGCTATGAAGTTAGCGTCCATATCCACATCGCTCATGTGCTCGTTTATTATGCGCGTTACGCTTAATAAGAACTGCTCGTTCTTCTCTTGCGCGTTACTCTTGTTTGGCGCTATCTGCAGTACAGCCGGTGCATAACGGTTCTTTATGAGATTATGATTCAACATGATATTCTGCAACTTGGTCAACAGCAAGTTCATGTCGAACGGTTTGGTGGTAAACGCCTCCGCTCCGGCATTATACGCCTGCTCAGCGTTATAGTCGTCTACGCACGATGTTATCAATACTATAGGCAGATGACTCAGTTCAGGCTTCTCCTTTATATATTTACACAGCTCCAGTCCGTTCATGCGCGGCAACTTTATCTCGCTTATAATAAGCTGCGGCACGTGCGTGGTGAGTAGCGGTATTACCTCCATGCCGTCGTGCGCCTCGTATACGTTGTCGAACAGTACTTGCAGGTTCTCTGCCATGTACAGACAGAAATCAGGATCGCTATCTACCAGTAACACAGAGTTGAACCTATGCTCTATGGTGGGCAGATGCGTGTTGGTTTCGTTGCCTCCGGTAATGTCGAGCGATTCATTTATATACGCTTGCGGCACCGACGCTATACTTTCCGCTTTTTGGTTGTATGGAAGCGTAAAGAAGAAAGTAGCTCCTGGACCTTCATTATTATTGTACGCCCCTATGCGTCCTCCTTGCAGATAAATCAGCTGCTTGGCGTACGAGAGTCCTATTCCTGCTCCCTGATTCTGATATCTTCCCTGATAGAATCGGGTGAACAAGTTCGATATGTCATTTTCATCAAGGCCTACACCCTCATCTTTTATGGCGATGCGTAGAAACTTTTCGTCTTCTGTTTTCTCTATCTCCGTGGTTACAGTTACAGTAGTATTTTCTGGGCTGAACTTATAGGCGTTGCTCAGTAAGTTGTGAATGATAATCTCGCATTGTATCTGGTCGAAAAGTAATTCCTCCACATCGGGCGATGGGATGAACTGCAGCGTGATGCCTCGCAGTGAGAATTCATCTCTGAAACTGTCGAGTACGTCTTTCAGCCATTCATTGGGATGTGCGGTCGATAAATGAAGAATATTTTTCCCCATTTCCATCTTTCGCAGATTAAGTATCATATTTACTATGGTCTTCATCTTACGTGCCTGCTGAAAAGCCTTATACACGTTTTCTCGGGTGCCCTGAGGTAATAATTTACTGTCCGCCAGTTGCTTTAGAGGCGTATATATAAGCGTTAGCGGCGTGCGTAGCTCGTGGTTTATATTTATAAGCGCACGTACCTTATCTTTATAAATCTGCCGCTCTTTTTCTTGAAGGTTACGCTTTATGTAGTAGCTATGTAGCTTGAAACAAACTACTATTACCGCTATTGTAAATAGCAGGCACAGCGTGGTAAACCACCCTTGTCTCCACCATGGCGGGCTTACTTCTAACTTCAGCAGTATCTGTTCTTCGCACCACGTGCCGTTTGGTAGCGTGCACTGTGCGGTAAGCATATACTTTCCCGGTGCAAGTGAGTATACGGTAAAATGCGGGTGTGCCGTCTCGGTAACGTTGTTCTCTACACCGTTTATGAAGAACCTGTACATTCTTGGCTGCATTATATTATCGCCTTGTAGCAACGGATGTATCTGTATCGGAGCGAATTGATAAGGCAACTTAATTACATCTCCCGGCTCGGAGTACGATATCTGCTCACCTTGGTGCAGCTCTATTATCGGGAAGCTTACGTGCGCTATCTTTTTGGTATGTACCTGCGCGGTGTTTATGCGTACCAGTCCGCCTGTGCCGCCCATGTACACATTCCCGTTGCCGCTCAATAACGTAGGCTTCGCCAGAAAGTCGTTGGGCATTACTCCGTCCATCTCCGTATATAGCATAAAGTGCTTCAGTTGTGGGTTGTATGCGTAGATGCCGCTCATTGATCCCATCCATATAGTGCCGTCGTTGCCTGCTATAAGCGATGTTATGATGTCATTCTTGTCTGGCAAGAGTATATATTCCATATATCCCTTATTAAGGTTGTGGCACTCCATTCCTTCGGTTGTAGATATCCATAGTTTGCCGTCCTTACCCACCTCTGCCGCCAGCATCTGTTTGGCCTCCATGTGTATAATGCTCTTGAACTCATCTGTTTTAGGGTTATGCATGAATATATTTTCGCGGTCAAAGAGCACGTCATATCCGTTGTATGTTCCTATCGGAGTCCAAGAAGATCTTGTTTCGAAATTGGGCTGTAGGCGCGTAAGTCGTCGGCTTGCGGGCGAGTATCTGTATGTTACCTTTCCCGACATTTCTATATCTCCGTTTTGTGTGGTCCACAGATTAACTGGTACTCCTAAGTCTTTCATTTCTTGTTCGGCTGTAGGGTTTGGCAGAACGAAAGGGGTTAGCGTTCCGCTCTTCTTGTTGAACCGGAAGAGTCCTTTCTGATAGCAAGATACCAGCAGCTCTTGTTCCGATAGCGGACAGAGTGAAACTATCTTTTCATTGAATGTGGCTGGGTAGTGTGTAAATTTCTGTGTTTTCTGGTCGTAGCTGTTTACTCCTCCTCCGTCGGTACCTATCCAGATACGTCCGTCGGTGTCTTCCCATAGGCAAAGCGTACACTTGGCAGATAGTCCGGCAGTCTTTCTCCAGGCGGCTTTCATGTAAGTGGTCATGAATCCGCTTTCTACGTTAAGCACTCCTTCGTGAACTGTTCCTACCCAGATGTTTTCATTGCTTGGACAAAGGCACGCTATCGAGCTTGCCGGAAATTGGTCCGACAGGCGATTAGAAAATACCTGCATACGGTTAGTTTCTGGCCATATTACCTGTAAACCTCCTCCATCCGAAGCGAACCATATAGTATTGTCCCATTCAGCCATCTGTATTACGGCGTCATTGTACATAGCCGAGTTCTTAGAGTTGTATTCATGTAGCAGACGGTAGTTCTGGTCGAAACATTTCACTCCCTTTCCGTAGTGCGACAACCAGAGTCGTCCTTGCGAGTCGCGCAGCATGCAGAATGCTTTTTCGTCTTCGGGTAGTGGCGACTTAATCACCTTGCCTTGCTTTAAGTCTACCAGCTGTATCTTTTGGGCGTTATCGGTAACTAGTATAGAGTCTTTTCCTATTACTATGGCAGCCATAAGTTGGCAGTGCGGCATTACTATGTGGTTTACCTCTTTCAGTCTTTTGCTGTCGTAAACCAGAAGCGTATCATTGGCCGATATCAGCAGGCGGTCGTTATACGGAAGTACGAACCGTGTTTTCAGAGGCTTGCCGTTTCTGTTCATTACTTTAAGCGAGTCCTCTCTCATATCGTAGTGGCAAAGCCCTTCGGTAGTGCATATCCAGATTCGGTTTTGCTGGTCGGCCGATTGAAAAAAGACATATTGTCGGTCGTTGCTCATCGGGGCGGGGAAGTGGTATCTTCTTATTCTCTCTCCGTTGTAGCGGAACAGTCCGGTTGGAGTGCCTATCCATAATGAGCCATAGCTGTCTTTATGTAGAGATGTTATAGATGCGGGTATTCCATCTTCTATCGATAACTGCTTGTATTGATAATACGGATGGTTGTCTATGGCCTGTTCCGATGAGTTGTCGGCCGAGGCGCATATTGGTATTACCGTGCAGATTAGGATTAGAAGTATTATTACACACATGGTTGTTATGACTTTGAGTAGACAAATTTAATTAAAATTATCCGTATCAGTTTACTTATTGCTGGAAATTATTGATGCTGCGCTATAATAATAAATGCGTAGGTTAGCGTTTTTCGTGCTTTTGAAAGATGTTTTATTAGGTGCTAATGCCTATGAAAACAGTGATTCATAGACCAAATTTTATTTTATGTCGATGTATGGCGGTTTGTCGTTTTGTGTTCATGGTTCTATATTGTGTATCAGATGATTACATTGTTTTTATGTCCGATTAGAACAATTACGCACAATGCAAAATGTCCGATTAGAACATATTTCTGTCCGATTAGCACAAGAGGCGAATTAAGTATATGGGTAATTTTGAGACAACAAGAAAACCTAATTGCTATGATGAAAACAGATAATAACATAAGGCATGACGGACAGCGACGCAAGACCGGTGATGCTCAGCAGTTTCTTGAAGACCGCACTGAGCTACTCGATACAATCCGCGAGATGATTAATGTAGAGATGGATAGGCGTGGCGCTTGTATTAGGGGCAGAACGATGTACGGCAAGCCGCCCCCCGAGCCTAAACCACGTAAGCTATCGTTCTTACAGTGGATAAAGAGTTTATTTTGACAAGGTAGACTACATTATAATATAAACAATAAAATTTATAAACTATGAAAACAAGACGAACCAAACCGCTCATTTCGCTATTCAGTGGCAGATGGGCACGGATAGTGCTAGGCGTATTGTTTACAGCGTTTGCCGTGATAGGCGCTAAGGCGCAGACCGTTGGCGATGGCATAGCTGATCCGCCGCGCGATACCAACCAGGAGCTGCGCACACGCACATGGAGCATTTACGCTCAGGGCGGACTGTCGTGGGCTAACGGTGTGTGGTATCAGAATTTCGATTCCAAGAATAGTTACAGGCAGTCGCCCGCTGTAGGCGGTGGCATAGACTTTACCATCCGTCCTTGGGTACGCGTAGGTGCCGACTATATCTGGTCGCGCTATCGCCGCGAACAGCGTTTCTCCGAACTCGATACCAAGTCTGCATTGTCTAAGACCTACGGCAACTATGTAGTCAATACTCACAACGTAAAGCTGGGCGCCCAGTTCAACTTCATGGAGTTCTGGCCCGCGCGTAAGGCTCAGTGGTTTAACGTATGGGTAGGCACAGGGCTTGGCGGCACATTCGCCCGTGGCAACGAGTACGGCATTTGGATAGGAACCACCAAGACCGAGAACGGCACCACGACTCCCATCTTTGGCGATGTAAATATCAGCAACGACGCTACGGTAACCATAACCGGAAACGTGGCAACCGCCAACCGTGACGAAGATTTCGACCGACTCTTTATCCCTGCCACCATTCACATAGAAGCCGATGTAAGTCGCCGCTTCACGGTAGGCTTAAAGGGCGAGTTCGACTGGCTTCTCAACCGTAAGGAAGTTGCCCCCAAGCATCTTATCTACGCCATGGCTACCGTTCGCTACAACTTTGTGAAGAGCGGGGCACGTAAG
>FR881292.1:0-28709 GCA_000434735.1 Bacteroides sp. CAG:530 | reverse complement strand
TGAAGAGCGGTGCACGTAAGCAGCGCGAGTTTTACGGTGGCGAGCTTTCGTCGCTCAACGACCGCGTGAACAACCTTCGCCAGCAGGCTGATGCCGAAAAGGCACGCGCCGACCGCGAGGCAGCCCTCCGTCAGAGAGCCGAGCAAGACAACAACGAACTGCAGCGCCAGCTTACCGACTGCGAGAAGAGCAAGAAGAATGTAGAGCCAGCTACACACTACGTACAGTTCGCTCATAACAGCTCTTACATGAGTCGCGAAGAAACAGACCGTCTGCGTTCGTTCGCCAAGAGCGTAAAGGGCCAGAAGCTCTCCATCCTTGCCGAGGCAAGCACTCCGGGTACCGCAGAATATAACCAAGCCATCTCTGAACGCCGCCTTAAACGAGTGGTAAAACTGCTCCTTAAAGAAGGATTCGCTCCCGAAGACCTTCATCCGCAGACTGCCATCGGTGCACAGAACGGCAAGAAGACAGCCGAAGGAAGAAGAGTTACTATAACAGTAAAACAGTAAATAAGTCGAAGAATATGAAAAATAAAAAATATACGACTATGAGAACATTCAAATCAATTTTGTTGGCAGGTACTATGCTGCTTGCTACACCGGCGTTCTTTAGTTCATGTCAGGAGAACGCTCCAGAATTAGACTATGAGATGAAAGTCACCGTGGTCAACGACTTCACCAAGGTGGTAGAAGCCATTAATCAGAGTAACATAAGCAACGAGCAGGCCATTAAGAAAATCACTGCTGCCATCGATAATATGAAGGGCGACCAGACCGATAAACTTCAGGCTATTGTTGCTGCCCTTACCAGTGTAAACAACACCCTCGAAACCCAACTTAATGTTCTTGCGGCTGCTATGCAGTCAATGAACCTTGAATTGCCGGCTAAGGTGGAGCTTATCTCTACGGCTGTCAAGAATAGACCTAATTACAATGATAAGCTTGAAGCTGTAAAAACAGCCTTTGAGAACATTAACCCCAATTCGCGGCTCGAAACTTTAAATGCCCTTCTTGATAAATATGGCCAAAACTTCACAGACAAACTCTCTGCTATCTCAGGATGGTTCATGGAAATTGGGTACGGAAATGGCAGGTTGGATCAAATAAGAAAAGCTATCGAGTCTTTAGGTGGCTACGGCGGCAAGCTTGATGCTATCAATACACAGATGACAGCCCTGCTACAGGCTCTTGAGAGCGGCAACATGAGCGATAAGGAAGCTATGGCAGAGGTTGCCAAGAAGATTAAGGAACTGGAGCTGAATGCTGGCGTAGGTGTACCTAAGGAAACTATGGAGTATGTTGACCTCGGCTTGCCAAGCGGTATAAAGTGGGCAAAATGCGACCTTGGCGCATCCAGTCCTGAAAAGTATGGCGACGGATACGGTTGGGGCGAGACCTGGACAAAGACCTCTTGGGAATATTATTATTACTTCACTGACATAGTAAAGGGACAATTCACGAAGTACGATAGCCGTGACAAGAGATATTTCCTTGAGAAGGAAGATGATGTAGCCTATCTGCGACTTGGAGAAGGATGGAGATACCCGACATGGAACGAAGTGCAGGAATTGTACGATAACTGTACGGTTACGGAGTCTACACTCAACGGATGGCCGGGCGTGATGTTCGTATCTAAGAATAACAACAACTACATCTTCTTCGGATACTGGAAGAAAAGTTCAAGTGGAAGTCGCCGTTGGTCAAGTGCTTTGGTACCAAGCGATCCGTCACTTGCTAAGTGTATGTATATTATAAAGGAAGGAGATAGAATCGTTTTAAAGCAAGATAATGTAGGAAGAGATGAAGGTCTTTTACCAGTTCGTCCGGTTTACGTAAAAAGAGCAGCAAAGCAGTAACCATATCAACTCCTCTTCCTCACGTAGGGAGAGGGGCGGTATATACGTCACACCATAGTGGTTATGGTGTTCCCAGCTATTAGGTTTGTTAAACAATGGGTAGCAGAGGTCTCCAGCCTCTGCTACTTTTTTTATGCCGTTACAAGATGAAGCTGCGCCTTATTTCAGAAGGTATTCTGGGGGGAGCTGCGCCTTATTTCAGAAGTTATTCTGGGGGGGGTGAAATGCATTGCGGTGGTTCAAACAAAGCATTGCGATGGTTCAAACAAAACATTGCGATGAAAAAATAAAAGAATACGATTGGTTAGTCTGCAATATGCGAATTGCAGTCCTGCGATATGCGAACCGTTTTTTACGTTTCGCATTCTTTTTATCGATACGTTATAGCGTGGTTTCCTATGTGCGGTAAATTTACTGTTGTGTATATCGGCTTAGATGGCCTATTCAAATCGAACCATCTTAGCCAGTTGCAAAAAGTAGTCGTTCGACCAAATCTCTAATTCCTTTTGATTACGAATAAAAGGTAGTACATCTGCCTTTACCTGATTGATATCGGCAGTAGCAAGGCGTTCGTTTAGCTTCTCTAAAAAAGATTCTTTGGTAATATCCTCTTCGTTGAATTGCAAAGCTCGCTCATGAAGGTGTGTAAAGTCAAGCGAAACGCCTTTTCGTACATACCATTCGAAATCATACCAATCGCGCCCCTTAACGCGGTTTTTCCATGCTCTGTACACCAAAGCGTGCATTTTTCCAGCAAATAGATCTGGTAGTGTAAAGCAGCGGGTCATGAAAGATTGCGGTAGCAATACGAGTTTTTGTTCTGTATTAAACTTTAGCGGTGGTTGAGTGTCTACCTCTATCTTAATCTTGACAGACCGTTCTGTTTGGAACATTATATCATAAACGTCGGTATTGTCTTTTAGAAAGGCAGACTCTACCTTGCCAAAGTTCTTTTTGTCTTTCTTTTTGATTTCCACCTCACGTCCTATAATGGCGAATTGATCAATGATAGGCTGAAAGTATTTGGTGAAGTCGAATTTATCACTTGGGGCAAGGAGTGAGAAATCCATATCTTCTGAGAATCGCTGTAGACCATGAAAGATGCGAAGACAAGTGCCACCATAGAAGGCGGCTTCGTTAAAGAACCCTCCGTTGTAAAGACCTGCCAAGATGATTTGCTGGTTTACTTCAAAAGTAGCATTTCTCTTTTGCTGTTCGGTAGTCAATTCATATGCAGACAGCATTTGGTTGAATATTTCGTTTGAACTCATTTTTTTAGAAATTTAATCAGTGTTTCAATAGATTTGGCCTTTTTGCCAACTTTGGCGTATTGTTCGAATATGTTTACGTTCATGTTTAATACATCTTCGGTCTCCATACGTATATCTTCTTCCAAATAAACTTCTACATCCTTTAGATACCTAAGATTGACCTTTGTAGAATTTGCGATTAGGTCGCACAGAGCCTTTTCGGGTGTTGCCATTAGAAAAGTATATTTTTGCTTGTTAATGCTGGTAACGCCAATAGGAAAGGCTTCACGTGCTATGGTTTGGTATTCAAATCGCCCAATGGGTGTGTCGAAGTTGCGCGAGTGCTTTAGTGTCATTGATTGGGTGATATAGACAGCTTCGGGAATCAGACCGTAGTATCGCAAGGCTGTCTGCATAGAAACATAAGACGGTGCGTAGAGGTGATTGGCGATCAGTTCAGTTGAAAGAGCGACGTGTGAAACTTTTGGATTGATTACATAAAGTCCCTTCTTGAGTCTGATGACCTTTCCATCCTCTTCAAGATTGTACACTTTATACTTGCTTGTCTTTATTTCCGGGAATAAGGAAGCGATAGTAGATGTACTGACTGGTATATTACCAATATGTTCTAAATCCATTGTCATATTGCAAAAGTAGTCAAATTTTGAATAGCAAGTTGAGTTTTTCTTTATTTTCTGTTCAGAATTTGACTGCTTTTAGGCTTCCTGCCTCTATTTTCCGCATCTTGGTAGTAAAACATCATAGTAGAACTCCATGATTTAAATTCTAAAAATCAAAATGACCCCGACTCGAAATTACGAAGGAATTTCAAGGCGTTTTATTTATATTTTTTATTATAAAATATTATTTTATTTAATAGGGCTGAACTTTTTTTAGCTTTGTAGTTGAAAAGATGTAAAAAAACAGCTGTAAATTTAGTGGTAATTATCTGAATAATAAATAATTAAATATGGCGGAATAGTGATGCGCTGAGCAAAAAAATACTGATTTAATCCGGATAAACTTGAGTTTTTGCGTTCTATATATATAGGGCGCAGCAATTGCAACGTTCTGGAAATATATTTCAAGTATTCATTTAAATCCGTATATTTGCAAAAATGAGAAAAGAATTTGGGAAATGGCTGATGGATGTAGCAAAATACATGGTAACAGCCTTACTGTTGTCTTCTATATTCGGAGATATGAGTAATCCGTTGGTTCTTGTATCTGTGGTAATGGCAACAGCTTCAACTTTAGGAGCTGGGCTTTGGTTAGTTAGAAACGAAAGAGATAAGGAGAATTAGTTATGGGCGCAATTGTAGCTTCTGTTTTCGTCACGGTTGTGGCGATTGTAGGTGTAATCTACTTCAACTACCAGGATAAGAAAGAAGCGTTGAAGGGAAAGAAACAATAATTGATATAATTATAGGAATATTGGTAAAACTGCAAGCATATGAATAATGTTTCAAGAACGAAAATAATTAGTGGTATGGCTGCTGTTATGCTAATACTTATTATAACAATAGGCTGTTTCTCAATACCTATAGGTATAAGTGTATGTTCTATTATTGGTACAATATATGGTTGTAAATGTAAAGATAAATATTTTCTGAAATGGTCATTGATAGCTTTAGCTATCGGTATGGCTTCAATTATTTACACCCTTATATTGATAAAATCAATGTAATTTTATTTAATGAGGGAGAAATAGCGATAACCGACGTGTGCTTTGTTCTAAGCTTACCATTGCGTGACATGTATCTGAAAGAGCATCCGCAAATTGTAGTTGAATAAGATAGCTAATACACTCAAAAAAAACATTGCCGTTACATGCTAATTTATTACTTTTGTAGCAATACAAAAAACAAATATTATCATGATAACATTTACCATAGCGCTGGTTGCGCTAATTCTGGGCTATATAGTATATGGCCGCTACGTCAACACAAAACTATTTATCCCCGACGAAACAAGAAAAACTCCGGCACTGACCATGACCGACGGAGTAGACTTCATACCACTGCCCACATGGAAAATCTTTATGATTCAGTTCCTTAACATTGCAGGACTGGGTCCTATCTTCGGAGCCATCATGGGAGCGCAGTTCGGAACAGCATCTTATCTTTGGATTGTATTCGGAACAATATTCGCAGGAGCGGTGCACGATTTCCTCTCCGGAACACTGTCACTGCGTAACGGCGGCGAGAGTCTTCCGCAGATAATAGGACGTTATCTGGGCGGACGCACACAGAAAGTGGCATGCGTATTCACCGTATTGCTGATGATACTGGTGGGTGCGGTATTCGTTTCAGGCCCTGCAGAACTGCTGGCAGGCATGACTCCTGATTCTATGAACGTGTATTTCTGGGTAACCGTAATATTCATTTACTACGTATTGGCAACCATGCTTCCTGTCGACAAGATTATAGGCCGCGTATATCCGCTCTTCGCCTTCGCCCTGCTGTTTATGGCTGTAGGCATATTGGTGATGCTATACGTAAAGAGCCCCGACTTGCCCGAAATGTGGAACGGCTTCGGCACCAAATACGAAAAGAACCCCATCTTCCCGATGATGTTCATCTCAATAGCCTGCGGAGCCATCAGCGGATTCCACGCTACACAGTCGCCCTTGATGGCACGTTGCATCACCAACGAGAAACACTGTCGCCCTATCTTCTACGGAGCTATGGTAACCGAAGGAGTGGTAGCGTTGATTTGGGCTGCCGCGGCAACATACTTCTTCCATGAAAACGGAACCGTGGATGAGGCTACAGGCATAGCCTATTCGGGCGCAAGGGTAGCTACCGATATCTCGAAAGACTGGTTAGGCACATTCGGAGGCATCTTGGCTATACTGGGTATAGTAGCGGCACCTATCACCAGCGGCGATACGGCACTGCGCTCGGCACGACTCATTGTAGCCGACTTCCTTCACATAGGACAGAAGAAGATTCGTCCGCGCCTTATCATCAGTCTGCCTATTTTCCTGCTCACCATCGCGCTGCTGGTATGGAGCTTTGGCGATGCCGAAGGATTCAAGGTAATATGGCGGTACTTCGCCTGGTGTAACCAGACCCTCTCTGTATTCACCCTATGGGCGCTGACAGTATGGTTGGTACGCGAACACAAGAACTACTTCGTTACGCTGATACCAGCCCTGTTTATGACATGCGTGTGCTCTACCTACATATTCATCGCCCCCGAAGGCTTGGCTTTGTCGCCCATGGTGGCATATCCGGCAGGAGCCGTTTGTGTGCTGATAGCCATAGTGTGGTTTGTGGCATGGTTTAAGAAACGCTAATTATCAACCAATCCTGATTATCAACTTTATAACTTATATAATATATGAAGAAAATTGTATTTGCAGTCTTGGCTTGTCTAAGCCTTGGCACAGTAATGCTCTCGCCAGTACGTGCTGTCGATAAGGTGGAATGGAAAAAGGTGAACGGAGTAGAAGTACCCATACCGCCTAGTGTGCATCCGCGTTTGTATCTACGCTCGTCGGATATACCGGAGCTGAGAGAGAGACTGAAGAACCCTGAGATACAAAAGACTATTGCCAAGATTAAGAAGCTGGCAGTAGACCGCACTCCCGAAGAAGAGGCTAAGGCACCAGACAGATCGGGATTCAGATATTATGCCGAGAATCGTGGAGTGACTAGCCGTGTGCAGTTAGAGGCTATGGATTATCTGCTTAACAAGAAGAAGAGTGTGGCACGAAAAGCTATCGTGGCTATGTTAGACACGCTGCGTAATACCAATTACGGCAAGAAAGGAGACTTATCGCGCGCCAGCGGTCAGATGCTGATGTGTGGCGCTATGGTGTACGACTGGTGCTACGATCAGATGAAAAATTCTGAAAAGAAAGCATATATCAATGAGTTTGTACGTATCTCTAAGACGATGGAATGCGGTTATCCTCCCAAGAATACGGAGCCTATAGCCGGACATTCGTCAGAATGGATGGTGATGAGAGACATGCTCTCGGCAGCTATCGCCATTTACGATGAGTTCCCAGAGATGTACAATAACGTGATGACGATGCTGTGCAGAGACTATATCCCGGTGCGCAATTATGTGTATGCCGGACATAACTATCATCAAGGTACCAGCTACGCCAACGTGCGTTTCAGTAATGACTTGTTCTCGCTTTGGATTCTTGATAGAATGGGAGCGGGAGCGGTGTACGACCCCGCGCAGCAGTTCGTGATGTACGACTTCCTATACAGACGTCGCCCCGACGGAATGGTGTTGCCTGCCGGCGACGTGAACCCGGGTATAGGCGGCTCTTACGGACTACCGGCAATGTTGGCGTACAGCTATTACAAGGACCCGTATTTGGCTTACGAGTATAAGCGTAGCCCTAAGATTGACAATCATTGCCTTATATTCGACGTGCTGTGGAGAGACTACACTATAGAACCTAAGAGCCCTGAGACACTGCCGCTCACTAAATACTCTGGCACTCCATACGGATGGATGATAGCTCGCACCGGATGGGACAAGAACAGCGTGATAGCAGAGATGAAGATTAACGAGCACTTTGTAGGAAACCATCAGCACATGGATGGCGGTGCTTTCCAGATTTATTATAAAGGTCCGTTGGCTATAGACGCAGGTGCTTATCACGGTACATCGGGCGGTTATAATAGTGCGCATAACAAGAACTTCTTTAAGCGTACAGTGGCCCACAACTCGTTGCTGGTGTTCGACCCGAACGAGAAATTCGCCAGCTGGAACTATGGAGGCACAGACAAAACCGAGTTTGCCGATAATGACGGCGGACAAAGAATGCCTGGCGACAGATGGGAAACATGCCGCTCGTTTGCCGACTTGCTGAGCGATGAATATACTACAGGACAGGTGTTGGCACACGGTACAGGCGGTGACTACATGGCTCCTGAATATTCGTACCTTAGCGGAGATATCACAAAGGCGTATTCTGACAAGGTGAAGGAAGTGAAACGCTCGTTCGTATTCCTGAATCTGAAATCGGAGAAAGTGCCGGCAGCCATGGTGGTGTTCGATAAGGTGGTATCTAAGAATCCGGAGTTCAAGAAACACTGGTTGCTTCACAGTATAGAAGAACCTAAGGTAAGCGAAAACGGAATTGTCATAAAGAGAACCAAAGACGGTGACTCTGGTATGCTGAGCAATACCGTATTGCTTCCGGCTAAGGAAAATCTCGACATGCAGGTGATAGGCGGTAAAGGAAAAGAGTTCTGGGTGAACGGAACAAATTACGCCAATGCGCCTCAGGCTGGCCGCCCCGACCCACGCAACGAACGTGGCGAATGGAGGGTAGAGGTATCGCCATCAGCTCCTGCCAACGAGGACTATTTTCTTAACGTAATACAAGTGGCGGATAATAACTGCAACGAACTGCACAAGGCAAGTCTGCTGAAAGGTGAGAACTTGGTAGGAGCAGTTATAGCCGACCGAATAGTTACCTTCAGCAAAAACGGTGAAACTATAAACGGAAAGGCGGAAATGGATGTGCAAGGCAACGGAACATTCAAATTCGTGATGACTGACATGAAGCCCGGAACATGGCAGGTGAAGAAAGACGGAAAGATCTTCATCCCGTATAAATGGGTAGGCACTGAAGACGGTGTATTGTCGTTCGAGGGCGGCAGCGGACATTACGAGTTCTTTAGATAATGTAATAGATGTAGGTAAAAGCGGACAGTTATTATTAAAGATGTAACTTTTGGCATTGAGGAACTTTGCTTACATTTGTCGCAATGAATTACCTATACTATTAACAACGAAAACATTGTATGATGAAGAAGCTATTGTTTATAATTGTCCTGCTTTTGGGATGTATGCAGGCAAATGCGCAGTTTGAGGCAGGAAAATGGTATGTAAATACATCGCTCACAGGATTAGACCTATCGCATAGCAAGTACGAAGGAACTAATATCGGATTTGCGATAGACGGCGGTACGTTTATAGCCGACAATCTGTCTATATTGCTTGATTTTAAGGGTAAGTATGTAGAAAACGGTTTCGACGAGACAACGGTTGGTGCCGGAGTGAGATATTATTTCGACAGCTGTGGCGTTTACTGCGGATTGGGATGCGCATATAAGCATCTGTCGGACGGTGACGCAAAAGAGAACCTGTTCTGCATGAGTCCAGAAGTGGGATATGCCTTTTTCTTGAGTCGCACGGTAACCATAGAACCGGCTGTGTATTACGATATCAGCTTCCGCAAGTGCTCAGACTTCAGTAAGTTGGGCTTTAAAATCGGTTTCGGATTTTATTTCTGACTCTGAGTTTATATAAGATACGTCTTATTAAATAGTATTTCGAGTGTATAACATCAAGTTAGATGGGTGTTATACACTCGTTTTTTATTATCTTTTCACTTGATTGTATTATCTTTGCAAAAGTTTTATAAAATATCATCATGAAAGGAAAACACTTGTTGGCTGCCGCAGTCTTGGCGGGAGCTGCTCTAAGTGCCTCGGCACAGAAAAAAGATTTTGGTTACAAATTCTACGGTCAAGTACGCACAGACTTATATTATAACACACGGTCGAACTCGGAAACAGTGGACGGATTGTTCTACATGTATCCGCTCGACAAGAAACTCGACCCTCAAGGCAATGATTTGAACGATGCCGCTAACAGCAATCTCTACTGTTTGTATAGCCGCTTGGGTATAGATGTAACGGGTCCGAAGCTTGGTAAGGCTAAGACTTCGGCTAAGATAGAACTCGACTTCCGTGGTTCTGGATCGACCTATTCGGTATGTCGTCTGCGTCAGGCATACATCAACTTCGACTGGGGACAATCGTCTGTGTTGGTGGGTCAGACTTGGAACCCATTGTATGGCGATGTGTCTCCAGAGATACTTAACCTTAATCAAGGTGCTCCGTATCAGCCGTTCGGACGCGCTCCGCAGTTGCGTTATCGTTTTATGAAGAAACACTTTATGCTTACAGCAACGGCGTTATGGCAGTCGCAGTATCTCTCTGTAGGACCTAAGACTAACGCTGCTGGCGAAACGGCTACTCAGAAGAGCATAGAATTCATCAAGCGTAACAATATTCCAGAGTTTTATTTGGGTATGGACTATAAATCGCTTGAGTTGACAGCCGGAGCCGGAGTGCACGTGGGTTCTATAACTCCGCGTACGCAGTCTGTATACGAAGGTAAGACTTATAAGGTAAGCGAGCGTGTAGCAGGCGTATCGGCAGAAGCTCACTTTAAGTATCGTAAAAACAATCTGATGTTGGCTGGTAAGACTTTGCTCGGAACAAATCTCACCCAGACTTGTACGGTAGGCGGATACGGAATTACTTCTATCGATAATGTTACAGGCGAGCAGGAATACGCTCCGCTGCGTACTTCTTCAACTTGGGTGAATGCTTCGTACGGAAAGAAATGGCGTCCGGCAGTATTCTTCGGTTACTTAAAGAACCTTGGTGCAACCAGTGAGGTATTAGACGGTAAAGTATTGGGTACAGGAACTACACTCGACAAGCTCGCTACTGCCACTGCAGAGTTTACTTACAACGTTCCCAACTGGAAATTGGGTGTAGAGTACATGTACTGCAACGCTTGGTACGGCGACGAGTTCAACGCCAAGCACAAAGCTACAAGCTGTCACTCGGTAAATAACCACCGTCTGGTATTCACAGCACTGTTCCAGTTCTGATAACTGAATGTTTGTAATGCTGGAAAATCAAACAATAATTTACTGCTTTAATAGATATACAATATGAAAAAAATATTATTATTACTTTTTATCGCTATAATACTATCGTCTTGCGGTTCTTCTTATTATCAAATTTATGATGTTGCATCGAATATAAAAGAACAGAATAATCAGTACGTTGTGGAAAATGAAGATTGTACAGTGTCATTTAACTTTTGGGACTCAAAAGGTAATGCGGCTTTTACATTCTACAACAAGACGGATAATAATCTGTATATTCCTCTTGCTTCATCGTCATTCATTATGAATGGTTATTCTAAATCTTTATTTGAAAACGTAGATGTTACTGTGTTGGTTTCCAGAACAGAAACTAATACATATAAAAGCAATTCTATGATTTGTGTAGCTCCTCATTCTTCTTTTGTAATATATGATAATAAACTTGTAGACCGAATATATAAGTTTTGCGATGTGAATAAAGATTATCCCAAAGGGACTTACGGGGAGAATTTTACAGAAGAAGACACTCCGCTTAATTTCAGATATCATATATTGTATTCTTATAATATGAATGCAGAACAGACAAAGGCATTGACACCAGCGTTTTATGTTTCAAGAATAGAAAACTTTAAAAGTAAAGTTATTACCGAAAGTAAAATTGTGAAGGATTGTAATACCTATCAGAATATAGAACGCGTAAGTTTAAAGAATCAATCTCCGAAACGATTCTATATTCAAATGAGTCGAAGCGTGCAGCTCTTTAAGTATTAGTAAAAAGGATTAAGGAGGGTGTGTAAAATTGATAAGCACACCCTCTATTTGTTTCAATATGCTGATGCGAATTTAATGAAAGGTATAACCTTTATGTTGTATCCGTCTTGATTTATTTCCCTTTCATCATTATAGGTAACGATTATAAGGTTGTTGCATTTCAGTTCTTCAGCACATTCTATAAGACTTGAAATCTCGCGTTTCTCAGTTTTAGGTGAAGTCATATCATAGCATACCTGAATTAGTTGGTGTATGTGTGCACCATTGCGAGTGACGAAGTCAACTTCACGGTCGTTGCGTGAGCGATAGTAGAACAATGATGTCTCTATTTTATATCCTTGACGTAGCAGTTCTACGAATACTTCATTTTCTAGTAAGCGTCCTAGGTTATCGCTTATGTTGAAAGCTTTAGATGTAACAAATCCGTTATCGATAACATATACTTTGGTTGCGGCCTTTTTCATAAGTTTCAATTTGTTATTGAAACGTGGCAAGTAATAGAACAGATATGGCTCATGTAGATAGTCCATAAATTTGCGCGTTGTTGTTACGCTTGTCATTGATAACTCTTGGGCGATATCATTGGCTGTAAGCGGATTGCAGAAGTTTGACAACATATAAAGAGCCAGATTGTTCAGGTCGGTGATGTTTCGTATATTGTGGCGTTTCGCTACGTCTTTCCATATTATTGAGTCGAACAATGTAGATAGATAGCTGCGTGTGATGCTGCGCATATCAATGGTTTCCGGATAACCACCATTGCGTAAGTAGTCGTCGGATATTACAGTAATCTCTGCATTTTGCGTGTCGTTGTTGCCATTGGTGTCAATGCCTTTCCATTCTATTGTTTCAGAAAGGCTGAACGGCAGCATTTCTACTTGCAGATATCTGCCGGTGAGTACTGTTGCCATTTCGCTGCTCAGCATCTTGGCGTTGCTGCCGGTTATGACGAGGTTTTTGCCACGGCGGAATAGCTTGGATACCCATACATCCCAGTCTTTCAGATTTTGTACCTCATCGAGTAGCAAGTATTCATAGTTAGGATATACTTCGTCGAGGGTGTGCATTACGAGTTCTTCGTCCCAACCCGACAGAAGAAGGTTGTCGTCGAAGTTGAGATATGCAAAGTTCCTACCTTTCAACATTAGTATGGCGTATGTAGATTTGCCTACACGTCGAGGACCGGTAATAAGTTTTATCATTGGATTGGCGAGAAGAACAGATGTATCTGTATTCGACTTGCGTACAAGATAAGGACGCCCCAACAGTTCGTCGCGTTCCTTGCGTTGGTTTTGTATAATAGTATTCATATTGGCATGTTGTATAGTTGTACGTTGATAATGGCAAATATACTCTTTTTATCCAATAATTACGCTGTAGTGGATAAAAAAGCCGTTTTTTATCCATTACGATGCGATTTAGTGGATAAAAAACGGGAAAAGCAATAGAATGAGATGATGTGATTACTTCTTAGTATAGTGATATCTCATAGAGAATACATAAACTTCTATCATTTCATCGTGTACGGAATAGATGATTCGGTGTTCCGTGTTGATTCTCCTTGACCATTTACCTGCTAATTCATATTTTAGAGGCTCTGGCTTACCTATACCTGTGTAAGGATGTTCAAGTATATCAGCAAGAAGTTTCTTTATACGCTTAGTCATATTGGGGTCGGTTTTCTTCCAATATTCCCAATGCTCTTGTGCTGTAGGGGTAAATATCAGCTTCATAATTCATCTAAATTTACTTCTATTCCTTTGCCGGCCTTTAAATCTTCTTCTCCTTTGCGAATGTCATTCATGGTCTTTTCGGAAGACATGATATATTCTGTTTCCTTCAGAGAATTATATTCCTCTAAAGAAATCATCACAACCCCTGTGCCATTTCCACGATTGATAAGTATAGTGTCGCAATCGTCTATAACTGAATCAATATAGCCTTTCAGGTTAGCTCTTAAATCCGTGTAGTTAGCTGTTCTCATAAGTCCTCCTTTTCTTTATATCGCAAATATAAGTACTTATTTGCGTACATACAAATATAATTAAAACAAAAAATCCCCATAACCATTACGGTTACAGGGATTTATATATTTAGTGATATACTAAATTACTTGTTCAAAGCCAAAGCTACGTTTACAGCACAAGCTACTGTACAACCTACCATCGGGTTGTTACCGATACCCAAGAATCCCATCATTTCTACGTGAGCAGGAACTGATGAAGAACCAGCGAACTGAGCGTCAGAGTGCATACGACCCATAGTATCTGTCATACCATAAGAAGCAGGACCTGCAGCCATGTTATCTGGGTGCAATGTACGACCTGTACCACCACCTGATGCTACAGAGAAGTAAGGCTTACCAGCCAATACACGTTCTTTCTTGTAAGTACCTGCTACCGGATGCTGGAAGCGAGTAGGGTTAGTAGAGTTACCTGTGATAGATACGTCTACGTTTTCGTGCCACATGATAGCTACACCTTCGCGAACGTCGTCAGCACCGTAGCATTTAACCTTAGCGCGAGGACCGTCAGAGTACGGAGTTTCGTTAACGATGTTCAAGTCGCCAGTATAGTAATCGAACTTAGTCTGTACGTAAGTAAAGCCATTGATACGAGAGATGATCATAGCAGCGTCCTTACCCAAACCGTTCAAGATACAACGCAACGGGTTCTTACGAACTTTGTTAGCCATTTCAGCAATCTTGATAGCACCTTCGGCAGCAGCGAATGATTCGTGACCAGCCAAGAATGCGAAGCACTGAGTTTCTTCGCGGAGCAAACGAGCAGCCAAGTTACCGTGACCGATACCAACCTTACGGTCGTCAGCTACAGAACCCGGGATACAGAATGCCTGAAGACCCAAACCGATAGCTTCAGCAGCGTCAGCAGCGTTTTTGCAGCCTTTCTTCAATGCAATAGCAGTACCTACTACGTAAGCCCATTTTGCATTTTCGAAACAGATCATCTGAGTATCTTCGCAAGTTTTATAAGGATCCAAACCAGCAGCGTCGCAAATAGCGTTTGCTTCTTCAATGTCTTTGATACCGTTTTCGTTCAAGGCAGCGATAATCTGCTTGATACGGCGATCCTGACTTTCAAATTTTACTTCTCTAATCATATTATGGGTCCTCCTTATTATTCTTTACGTGGGTCAATAGATTTAACAACTCCCTGCTCAGGTTTAGTACGTCCATAAGTACCTGTTACGCTCTTCAAAGCTTCGTCTGCAGGAACACCTTTCTTGATAGCGTCCATGAACTTGCCCATGTGAACGAATTCGTATCCGCAAACCTGGTCGTCCTTGTCGAGGAACATCTTAGTGATGTAACCTTCAGTCAACTGCAAGTAGCGAGTACCTTTCAGCTTAGTACCGTACAAAGTACCCATCTGGCTGATAAGACCCTTACCCAAGTCTTCCAAACCTGCACCTACGATAAGACCGCCTTCTGAGAAAGCCGACTGAGTACGTCCGTATACAATCTGCAGGAACAGTTCGCGCATTGCTGTGTTGATAGCGTCGCAAACCAAGTCAGTATTCAAAGCTTCGAGGATTGTTTTGCCCGGAAGGATTTCTGAAGCCATAGCTGCAGAGTGAGTCATACCAGAGCAACCGATTGTTTCAACCAAACATTCTTCGATAACACCTTCTTTAACGTTAAGTGTAAGCTTACATGCACCCTGCTGAGGAGCACACCATCCCACACCGTGTGTTAAACCTGAAATGTCTTTGATTTCTTTTGCTTGAATCCATTTTCCTTCTTCAGGAATAGGAGCCGGACCGTGATTAGGTCCTTTAGCGACACAACACATGTGTTCTACTTCCTGTGAATAAGTCATATTCTTTACGTTTTATTTGAGTAAAAAAATAAAATAAAATCTCCTAAACTCATTGAGACCATGGATATTCTCCATAAATTTCTACGCAAAGTTAGTTCATTTATTTAGTTCTACAATTGCTTAGAGCCATCTTTTTCTACATTTTAATGTAATTTGAACTACAAGCTTTTGTTTTGCAAACTCAGCATGTCAATTACGTATAATTGTAGTTTTTTGTTTTCGTAAAACAGAAGAAATAGCTACATTTGTGGCCGTTGTAAGACTATATGTCTCTGAATATTAAATGAATGATTTATGAGTGAACAGAAAATTGTGATTGCCGATGCCGATTTGCGTAAGGGTGCGGAGGCTGGAATGGATGAATTCTTGAAAGTCTTTACTGATGCGTACATAGCAGCTACGGGCGGCGTTATTAATGCTGAGACTATGCCTCTGCTAAATGGAATGCAGCATACGTTGCTGGGCTATCATTTTTTCAGAGAAGAGATTAACGAAGGGGGCTTCATTCAGCTCATTCAGAATGGCTACGGACCGTATTTCTTCTTGAATCCGTTTGCCAAGGCAGTCCGCTTGATGGGGGCGAAGGATTTTTCCAAGCTTATTTATGAGGCAAAGAATATATATGATGCCAACCGTGCCGATTTGGAAAAGGATTGTACCGATGATGAGTTTATGGCCATGTACGAGCAGTATGAGGCTTTCGACGATTTGGAGGAGCAGTTCATGGATATGGAAGAAGAGGTTACAGAAGTGATTGCACGCTACGTGGACGAGCATCTTGAAGAATTTGCGGAAATAAAATAAAAAAAATGCCTGCGGCGTGCAGTATTCTGTAGCGGATGGCATTTATCTTTTGAAATCGGTTAATTCGGATAATAACATAACTAAATTAATAATATGAAAAGAATGAAATTTGCAGCTTTGGCTTTGGCCTTGATTTCTATGGTGGGACTCTCTTCTTGCTTGGATGGAAGCGGTAGCAGCACCGGAACTGTATATAGTATTATGAAAGTGAACCAGACTTATGGTAAACCTTATTTTACTACTCCGGGTAGTGATGTTAAGTATGTACCGACTAACGAGTTGAATCTTACTACAAACTCAGCATTGGCATGGGTTTATGGCGAATATAACTCTGATGAGATTTCGGCAACTTCAAAGCAGGTTCCTTTGGCTAACGTAAAATGTGATCCGTTGAAGAAAATCAGCGTAGGTGATGGAAAAAGCAATCAGTTGGTTTCTTGCGAAATTCCTGATGATGTTGTTACAGACCAGAAGGTAATGTTCTGGGGTACAACCAATGATTATTGCGTAGTGGCAATGTATTACTATGTACAGCTTGCTAACGGAAAGTTGGAGACTACAGAAATCAACAAGCACAATTTCTACGTTTACGCTAATCCGGAAGAAGATTTGAAGGATGGCGTACTGACTGTACATCTTCGTCACACTATCAATGGCTTGTCTTTGGGTGATAAGAATATTAAAGACGTGTACACTTCGCGCGTAGGTTCATACATGTACTTTAATATGGATTACTTTAAACACATGACAGGTACCGATGGTAAGGGTGTTTCTAAGATTAAGATTGCTTATCAGAAAACATCTACTGTAACTCTTAACCCTACTGTAGCAGAAACAGTATCTGAAGAGTTTTCTCTGAATAAGGCTAACAATTAATACACAAACACACAATTATATTTAAAAGCGGTTCGCCCGGCTTTCTTGAAACGAGAAAGTTAAGGCGAACCGCTTTTTTTTATGTTTCACTGAAGTGGCATCATAACTTAAAGAAACTCTTTGCCGAACGATAGCGGAAGCAGATTCTTGGTTCCGTCCATTACAAGGATGTGTTTCTTTCCGAACAGCAGAATGCGCATGGGGTGTTTAAAGCGTTGCTCAGTTTCGAGCAGCACTTGACGGCAGGCTCCGCACGGTGGGATAGGGTCGTTTACAAAATCTTCTTCATTTCGTGCGGCTATGGCTAATGCTTTCACGGCTTGGTCTGGATATTCAGAGTTGGCGTAAAACAATGTGGTGCGTTCGGCACATGTTCCCGATGGATAGGCAGCGTTCTCTTGATTACTTCCTTTCACTATAACTCCGTTGGCAAGCAAAGCGGCGGCTCCTACCGAGAAACGTGAATAAGGAGCATAGCTATGATTAGTAGCGGCCTTAGCGGTATCTATCAGCTGGCGATCTTCTTCGCTCAACTCTTCATATTCGTATGCTACGATGTGGATGGGTACGTTTACTTCTTTCATATGTGTGTAGTATAAATATGTTCTGTTTCTCAAATATACAAATACGGATTTACATTGCCAATGTTTGAGGATTAAAAAAAATAGGCTACCCTTTTGAGGTAGCCTATTATGAGTCATAAAAACGACTTCGAATTATCCCAGGTGGATAGCTTCAGACGGACAAACGTCTGCGCAAGTTCCACATTCAGTACACATATCAGGGTTGATAGAATACTTATCACCTTCTGAGATTGCGCCAACCGGGCATTCATCGATACAAGTACCGCAAGCGATACAGTCGTCACTAATTACGTAAGCCATGTTTGTAAAAGTTAAGTTATTATTAGTACTAATTGATTGATGCAAAGGTATGTATTTTACTTTATTTTGTAACATCTACATTGCAATATCTCCACAATTTGTACGTTGTCTAAATAATTATTACTCGTTCTTATTGATTTAAAGCACGATACATTACTTGTTGTATTCGTGGACGTATGTTGTTTTTAAGCAAATTCTTATGGTCGAATGCTGTAGGATAGGTGCGGTTGCTCAAGAATATGTAGAGCAAGTCGTTGTCTGGATCGGCCCAGACTGCTGTTCCAGTAAATCCGGTATGTCCGAATACTGAGGCGGGTGCCTCTGGAGCGCACGGACTGGCATCTGGGCGGTTGGTGTCGGGTTTGTCGAATCCTAATCCTCGGCGACTGTTCTTCGATTTCATATTGAGGAACAATTCGCAAGTGGCGCGACTCAGGTAGCGGCGGTCGCCACACATACCTTTGTCTAGCAGCATTTGGAATAGTGTACTCAGATCGTGAGCTGTAGAGAACAGTCCGGCGTTACCCGATACTCCTCCCCATAAAGCGGCAGCTTCGTCGTTTACTTCTCCTTGCAGAGTAATTCTGCGGATATAGTCGCGTGCAGATGTAGGTACGATGTCGCTCTTGTTGAAACGCTTCGTTGGATTGTAGGCGGTGTGAGTCAGTCCCATAGGCTTATAGAATACGCTGTCTAAGTACGCATCCATATTCTTGCCCGATAATGACTCTACCATCTCTTTCAGCAGCATGAAGTTTACACAGCTGTATCGGTATGAGTGTCCTTTTACGGGAGCTTGAATTACCTTTTGGCGCATCACTTGATGGAATGCGGGATTAAGATACAAACTGTCGGTTAGGCGGATGCTGTATTTAGCGTCTTGATGCGACGATACGAATTCCTTCTTGAGCGGAATGATGACCGGCACAAACTGGTTCTCGTCTATTTTGATGCGGTGTGCGGCATCTCTTTTCTTCTTAATCAGATCTACACGCAGCACTTTCTTGTCGATGGCATCTTCATAGAAATTGATATACGCCGGAAGTCCTGATTCGTGGAATAGCAATTCTTCTATCGTGATATTCTTCTTGTCGGTATTCTTTAGCCAAGTTACGTACTTACTTATTTTATCGGTCAGTCCGAAGCGTCCTTCATCGTAGAGCTTCATAACGGCGAGCAGGGTTCCTGCTACCTTGCTAACAGAAGCCAAGTCGAACATATCGTTCTCTTTAATTTCGCGCTGAGATGAGTAAGTAAACGTGCCGAAGCATTTATTATAGATGGGATATCCTTCTTTCAGTATCAGGATATGGCATCCGGGATATGCTTTTGCCTGTATGCCTTCTTTGGCTATGTCGTCTATCTGACTCAGTGTCTTAGAGCTCATGCCGAAGTCTTCGGGAGTGTAAGAGTATGGGTGATCGGGGTCGATGGTGATTCCGGTTCCGCTTTTCCATCTGCCGCCTATGTCTACAGATAGGCGTCCGTCTACCTTGTCTTTTCCGGTCATCACATCTGCCACATAGCGTTGTAGCGGTTCGGTATCAGCGTGTGCCAAAACTATAGCAGAGGCGTTGTTAAGTACCGACTCGGCTTTAGTCAGTGGAGCTTGTATGGCAAAGTGGACTATGGCAACCGGTTTATCCTTTGCTAACTCGTTTATCAAAGGTAAGTATTGGCTATAGTCTTTCTGATGTATTGATATGATGACTTGCTGCACTGGGCGCAGTCTCTCTCTTATCCAGTTGATGGAGTCAGGATTAGCGTGTATCCACGATACGGGAATCGACTCTTTAAGCTGGTGATAGAATGGATATGCTTGCGACAGCGACGGAGAGATACTCAGCAATACATTGCCCGAAAGTGTAGCGTTTAGCGGAAGCATCTCGGCAGAATCTTTCAGTACGGTTACAGCCGCCCGGTCAAGTTCTTCAGACAGCAGTGCCGCTTCTGGTGTGCAGATGCGTTCGGCTATCCCGGTCTCATTTATAATAGGTGTAGTGCTTAGTCCCAAAGCATACTTGTAGGTAAGTACTTTACGGCATTTATCTTCAATCAACTTTTCGCTGATTCGTTTGTCTTTTATGGCCTGCATTACAGAAGCCATCGCCTTTTTCAGGTTTCTGGGTACCAGCAGTACGTCGTTTCCTGCCAGCAGAGCATCAGCGCACACGCTTTCAGAGTGTGATGCGATGCCTTTCATTTCGAGAGCGTCGGTAAATACCAATCCTCCGAACTGCAATTCCTGGCACAGTGTATTCGATATGATACTCTGTGATACTGACGCCGGATGGTCGCTCAACTCCGGCACGTGCAAATGTCCTACCATGACTCCGGCAACTCCGGCTTCTATCCCTTTTCTGAAAGGAGGCAATTCGATAGAATCCAGACGCTCTTTGTTGAACTTCAGTGTAGGCAAAGCTTTGTGAGAGTCTACGTTGGTATCTCCGTGTCCGGGGAAGTGTTTGCATACAGCCATCACCCCTCCGTCTTGCAGGCCCTTAACGTAAGCTGCCACCTTTCGTCCTACTTCTTGAGGATTGCTACCGAAAGAGCGCACGTTGATAACTGGGTTCTCCGGATTATTGTCGATGTCTGTAACAGGAGCGAAGTTGACTTGTACTCCTATCTCCTTTAATTCGCGTGCGGTTTCTCTGCCGTATTTGTAAATTAGAGAATCATTGCTTATGCATCCCAATACCCTGTTCTTCGGGAACACAGGCATATCCTTGAGGCGCATAGACAATCCCCATTCGCCATCGAAAGTAATCATCAACGGTATGCGGCTCCATTTCTGTGCAAGGTTGGTTATCTGTACCTGTTTCTCAGCCTGACCCGATGAGAACAGTAGTCCTCCTATGCCATAATCTTTTATGGCAGATTGTATCTGGTCTTTGTTGCGTTGAAGTACAGACGGTTCTACGGTATGGATAAACAATTGTCCGACGCGTTGCTTCAGCGTCATCTGCTTCAATTGTGAGTCTACCCATTGACGGCACGCCACCGTATCTGTTATATGACTCAATATTCCGTCCTTGACTTGGTGTGCTGCATATAGAGTAGAGGAGGCGAGCAAGTACACGCATAACGATGCCAGCAGGCACAAGCATACAGATGCCAGTCGCTTTATCCTCTTTATGATATCTCTGTTATAAGTCATTCTTGTCAGCTGTTAATTCTTTGTTAGTTTCAGGATTATTTTTCCTACAAACGCCCCGTTCTTTCCCATTTGCTGCATTGGTACTTCCTCGCCATCCAGGTTCTTGATGAATTTAGGCTCTGTGAAGTAGGTGTGCGAATGTCCTCCTATCACTACATCTATGTTGTTGGTGTTTTCTATTAGCTCAATGTCAGAGTAGTGGCTGTCTGTTCTGCATCCTAAGTGCGACAGGCAGATAACGATATCGCAATGCTCGTTGTTTCGTAAGAAGTTGGCAACTCGCTGCGCTTCTGATACTGGGTCCTTGAATTTCACGTTGCCGTAACAGTGTGTGGCTACAAGGCCTTCCAGCTGTGCTCCTAGTCCGAAGATGCCGACTTTAACTCCGTCCTTTTTCAGAACGATGTAGTCTTTTACCAGTCCTTCGAGTACCGTTCCGGTTACGTCATAGTTAGAGCATACTATCGGGAAATTAGCCATCTTGAACAGACGAGCCATATTATCGAGTCCGAAGTCAAACTCATGGTTTCCTATGGTTGCAGCGTCATAGCCAATAGCGTTCATCATTTTCACTTCAACCTCTCCTTTATACATATTATAATAAGGAGTACCCTGTGAAAAGTCGCCTGCGTCCAGCATCAGCAAGTCTTTATGTTCCTTGCGCTGTTGCTTCATGAAAGTAGCTCGGCGCACAGTTCCAGCTTTACCCGCCATCAGCGTATCCTGATATTCGCTACCGAAAGGCTCTATTCTGCTGTGGGTATCGTTAGTGTGATATATATACAGCTCTTTTTCTGATTGGGAAAAAGCCGGTAATGCTATAATAGCCAGAGCGAATACTGTGGCTTTGATTTTTCGTATGATAGACAGTTTTGTCATGGTCGTTTTTATTTGATTATACGTATACGTCCTTCTACACTCGAGTTGATGAACTTACCTTTAGCTTGGCAGTCGCGCACGTAGTCTATGAATAAGTCGCGCAGTACAGCATCCGATGGGGTAGTCTTCGACTCAGCCTTCTTGAACGCTTCTAACTTATCGTTACCTTCTGCTAAGTAGTCGATAGTAGCTACCTGATAAGACTTAGCCGGGTCGATTGCCTTTCCGTTTACAGTAGCTTTCAGCAGCTTTCCGTCTTTAGTGATTTCAAGGTTAGCGCCGCTTAATCCTTCACCGTGAACCGCCGCTATCTGTTGGAATAATTCCGTCAGCACGTCGCCTTTCATGGTAACTATGGCCAGAGCGTTTTGGAACGGAGATATTTCATATATGTTTCCTACGGTGATTTCTCCCTTGTTGAGTATGTTTCGTATACCTCCAATATTCATCACGCCTACGTCGGGCATTACGCCTGTCTTTTGCTGCGCACAGCTTCTAAGCAAGTCGGCTATCAAGTTAGATAGTGGAGACTCCGGACGGTATGATGTCAACTTGGCTGCCGAGTAGCCGATAACTGGAGTCATAATGCTATCTATTTTAGCTTTATATGGTGCCAAAGTCGCTTCCGCATTAGCGTCGGGATGCTTGTCGTACACATCGGTTATGGGGACTCTTCCACCTTCTACTGATACTATGGTATATCCGGATTGACAAGACTGTAAAATAACTGCTCCGGTTAAGGCAGTATAGACTAATATCTTTCTTAAATTCATGTGTTAGATACTTTTTTCAGCTCAAATATATGGAAAAATGTAAAAACAGCCAATACTTATAACATTTTTAAAAAGAAACATTTGGGTATCTCGCAAAAACTCACTTACTTTGCACCGCTTTCGCGCAATCGCTGTCAAAGAAGAGTTACTTGATATGTTGCGTTGTAACGATAAACAATTTAATTTTAAAAGAAAAAATGGATTTAATTAAAATTGCAGAAGAAGCATTTGCTACCGGAAAACAGCATCCTTCTTTCAAAGCAGGTGACACAGTAACAGTAGCATACCGTATCGTTGAAGGTTCCAAGGAACGTGTACAGTTGTACCGTGGTGTGGTAATCAAGATCTCTGGTCACGGTGACAAGAAACGTTTCACAGTTCGTAAGATGTCTGGAACAGTAGGTGTAGAACGTATCTTCCCTATCGAATCACCGGCAATCGACAGCATCACTGTCAACAAAGTTGGTAAAGTACGTCGTGCTAAATTGTACTACTTGCGTGCTCTTACTGGTAAGAAAGCTAGAATTCAGGAAAAGCGCGTAAACCTGTAATACTGAATTTGGAAATTCCTTACATATAAAAATCCGGTTCTCATAATATACCTTGAGAACCGGATTTTTATTTTTATGTATTCCTTTCTTATAAGGAATGAATTCCTGTTGCGAAGGGAATCTATTCCTTATAAGAAAGGAATATTAATTTGTTGCGGTGGATTTTTGTTTTCATGCGGCAGGATATTATTCTCTTGTGGCAGAATTTGATTTCCTTGCAACAGATTCTTATTTCCTTGCAACTGAATTTATTATATCCGTGATGTTTTTGGGAAATTTATCTGTCTACGGTCCATGTGCATGCAAACCGCTCGTTGATTTCGTAATATAACAAATGCTCTTTCGGGGTTAGTGTTCCGCCTTCTGATACGGTGAACCATTCGTCTTTATATGGCGTGAACGGGTGTACGGTTATATCGCGACTGAAATCCACACCTTCTTTATTCATTACTTTATATACTGTTTCCTTGGCTGTCCAGCAGAGGAGTAGCTTCTCTATTGCATTATCTGTGATAGGTGATGAGTACCAATCTGTTTCTTCTTTCGAGAGAAAACGGTTCTGTATTCTTCGTATACGGTCGGACCGGTATTCTATGTCGATGCCGATTTCAGCTGATGGGCAGATACCTATGGCGATATAGCCTTGTGTGTGAGATATGGTGAGATATGTGTTGGTATCTGGAAGGAAAGGCTTGCCGCTATCATGATGACCGATGGATGTTTCCTTGCCGTAGAGTTCGTGCAGTAAGACACGTGTGGCTACATATTCTAATTTACGCGTTTCTGATTTGAAGCTCAGTAGCTCTTCATCGTACGGATATGGGGATATAAGACGAGAACGGAACCATTCGAATGGTTCCGTTACTTGCCAAATGCCGAAAACGGCATCTTGCTGTATCCATTTTTTTAATAAGGGCATGAATTGACGGGCTTATTAATCGTTTTTGTCGTCGTCTTTCTCAGTCTTTTCTTCTATGGTGACTTTTACCTTAACGATGCGTCGGGCATCCATCTCAAGTACTTCGAACTTATATTGCTGGAAGGTTATTACCTCATGCAAACTCGGGAATTCTCCTTTTATTTCGAGCAGCAGTCCTGCTAAAGTATCGGCATCGCCAGAAACATCATTGAATTCATCGGCATCTATATCGAGTACTTTATAGAAATCGGACAGCAAGGTTTTTCCTTCGAATACGTATACGTTTTCTGCTATCTTGGTATATGTACGTTCTTCTTCGTCGTACTCATCGTTTATTTCTCCAACAATTTCTTCTATGATATCTTCCATGGTAACAAGTCCGGAGGTGCCGCCGAATTCATCTACAACGATGGCGATATGTATCTTGTTGGCCTGGAAATCCTTCAGAAGGTCGTCTATCATCTTAGTCTCTGGCACGAAGAAAGCCGGACGAATAAGGTTCTGCCATTTAAAATCGGGCTTCTTGTCGAGGTATGGCAGCAAGTCCTTGATGTAGAGAATACCTTTTATATTGTCTCTCGACTCTTCGTATACCGGGATGCGCGAGTAAGCGTTCTCTACGATACACTTCAACACATCGGGGAAACTGGTGTTTATTTCCAAATCGAGCATGTCGAGGCGAGGAGTCATTACCTCCTTCGCTGTTTCTTCTCCGAATCGGATAATGCCTTCAAGCATATTGCTTTCTTCTGTCAGTTCGTTCTTGTCTGTCAGTTCAAGAGCCTGCGATAATTCATCGACCGAGATGTTGTTGGCGGCTTTTTTCTTTTCCGCCAATTTATTGATAATTACCGATGAATGTACAAGTAAGTTTGATACAGGTCGGAAGAAGCTTCGTAAGCGGTAGATGACCGGTGCGGCCTTTCTGCAGAATCTCAACACGTTTTGTGCCGAATAAATTTTAGGCAAGATTTCGCCGAACAGTAGCAGTAAGAATGTAAGCAATACTGTTATGACGATAAATTCGAGTATTTTCGCCTGTCCGAAATCTACTATGCTCGCAAAGAAGTAGTTGCACAGCATAATGATAGTTACGTTGACGAAGTTATTAGAGATCAGAATCGTGGCCAATAGATGCTCAGAATCGTCGAGCAGTTCTTTTATGCGCTTGTCAGACGGGTGTTCTTCCTCGTCAATTTTGCTCAAGTCGGCTGGAGAGAGCGAGAAGAACGCTATCTCTGAAGCAGAAACGAAGCCAGAACAATATAATAAAACACATGCCAGAAGAATGGCTATTATTGCTCCAACGGATGGGGCGTTAACGGTTACACCGTTACAAAGTTCCTGTAAATAGGATAAATACGAATCAGGGTCCAATGAATGAATATTTAGTTAAACTTCTATGTATAATCTATAAAATGCGTCTTCGCTTATGACATTAAAACGGCAAGTCATTGTTTGGTGCAGCTGCTTGAGCTGGCTGTGTAGCTGTAGGCTGTGCTGCAGGTTGCTGCTGTACGCTTGCTGCGGGTTGTGCCTGAGCGGCTGGCTGTGCGCTTCTTGGAGTAAGCATTTCCATATTGTCGGCGAATATTTCGTAGACATAACGCTTAACGCCGTTCTGATCGTCGTACGAACGCGAACGTATTTTACCTTCGATGTACAGCTTGTCGCCTTTGTGCACATACTTTTCGGCTGTTTCAGCCAATCCGCGCCATAATACGATGTTATGCCACTCTGTACGTTCGGGCACTTGTGTGCCGTTGGCCAATTTGTAACCTCTTTCGGTTGTGGCTAACGTAAAAGCAGCTACAGCTACATGGTTATCCAGATATCTTACTTCGGGGTCTTTGCCAACATTACCTATTAATTGTACTTTATTCAGTGACATAACTAATTGATTTTAATGATTTGGTTTCAAAATTATAGAAAAAAAACGAGATACCAAGCGTGATGCTTGAAATTTGTGGAAATCTTCTTCGCTAATCAGCTTTAAATCATTGCCTGAGGTAGCGTTGCTTATATTATATATATGTGTATGCATGTGTTAAGTCACCATTTTACAATGGATAAAGCGTAAATGTCTGTATCGGGCATATTGTGGTAGCGCACATTGTGTCAACTAACGTACAAAAATAACGGTTACGTTGGAATACAGAGCACTTTTTCAAAAAAATATCTGGTATAAATTTCTATAAGAGCGAGAAAAGCTATATATTTGCAGTCCAAAAAATTAAGATAACGTATAAATTAATTATTAACGAAATGACTAAAGCAGATATTGTAAACGAAATTACAAAAAGCACAGGAATTGACAAGCAAAGCGTTGCCGCTACATTGGAAGCGTTTATGGAAACAGTGAAAGAATCATTGTCAAACGAAGAAAATGTATATCTTCGTGGTTTTGGAAGTTTCATTGTGAAGAAAAGGGCTCAGAAAACCGCTCGAAACATTTCGAAAAATACTACTATTATAATTCCGGAACACAATATTCCGGCATTTAAGCCAGCGAAAACTTTTACTCTTTCAGTAAAGAAATAATTAATATTTTTAGTACTAACCTATAAAATTTTGAAGCTATGCCAAGCGGAAAGAAAAGAAAAAGACATAAAATGTCTACTCACAAACGTAAAAAAAGACTGAGAAAGAACAGACATAAAAGCAAATAATTGTTAGTCTGTCCGACTTCAATAAAGAACAAACTTGCAAAGCTCCTTCAAATAGTCTTTCAAGTTTGTTCTTTGTTTATAGTCTAAAATCCACAGAGAACCCGATAAAGTCTCTGTGGTTGAGGATAATTATTAATAACAACCAAATATATATAAAGTGACAAGCGAATTAGTAGTAGATGTACAGCCTAAAGAAATCTCCATAGCTCTTCTTGAGGACAAGAATCTGGTGGAGTTTCAGAGAGAGGAGAGGGATCTTTCTTTCGCCGTGGGTAACATGTACATAGGTAAGGTCCGGAAATTGATGCCCGGACTTAACGCATGCTTCGTGAATGTGGGATTCGAAAAAGACGCTTTTCTTCATTATTTGGATTTGGGTCCTCAGTTTTATTCTCATCAGAAGTATCTGAAACAAGTTATCAGTGATAGAAAAAAGCTCTATCCTATGTCGAAAGCATCTATGCTGCCCGACATAGAGAAAGACGGAACTATTTCGAACGTATTGCAGCAGGGACAGGAAGTGATAGTGCAGATTGTGAAAGAGCCTATCTCTACCAAGGGTCCGCGCCTGACGTGTGAATTGTCGTTCGCCGGCAGATATTTAGTGCTGATACCATTTAACGACAAGGTTTCTGTATCGCAGAAAATTAAGTCAAGCGAGGAAAGAGCAAGGTTAAAGCAGTTGTTGCAGAGCATCAAGCCGAAAAACTTCGGTGTTATTGTGCGTACGGTAGCCGAAGGAAAGCGCGTTGCCGAGCTGGATGCCGAACTGAAGGTCTTGCTGAAGCATTGGGAAGAAACTATTACCAAGGCTCAGAAAGCTACAAAGTTGCCTTCATTAGTGTATGAAGAAACTAGCAGAACTGTGGCCATGCTGCGCGATTTGTTTAATCCGTCGTACGAAAGTATTTATGTAAACGACGAGGCCGTTTACCATGAAGTGAAAGACTATGTTACATTGATTGCTCCAGAACGGGCGGGTATCGTTAAACTGTACACTGGTCAGCTTCCTATTTTTGATAACTTTTCTATAACGAAACAAATTAAGTCATCGTTCGGAAAGACGGTTTCTTATAAGAGTGGTGCTTATCTTATCATAGAACATACCGAGGCGCTGCATGTGGTTGACGTGAATAGCGGAAACCGGGCTAAGTCGGGCAACGGACAAGAGGCCAATGCGCTGGATGTTAACTTGGGGGCTGCCGACGAATTGGCTCGCCAGCTTCGATTAAGAGATATGGGAGGCATCATTGTGGTCGATTTCATCGATATGAACTTGGCCGAGAACAGACAGAAACTGTACGAACGTATGTGTCAGAACATGCAGAAAGACAGAGCTAAGCATAATATCTTGCCGCTTAGTAAGTTCGGATTGATGCAGATTACTCGCCAGAGAGTCCGTCCGGCAATGGATGTTACCACAGACGAAGATTGTCCTACTTGTTTCGGAAAAGGAAAGATTAAGCCTTCTATCTTGTTTACAGATACATTAGAGAGTAAGATTGACTATCTTGTCAATAAGATGAAGATTAAGAAACTTACCCTGCACATTCATCCGTATGTAGCTGCATACATCAATCAAGGACTGGTGTCGCTGAAGAGAAAGTGGCAGATGAAATACGGATTTGGAGTGAAAATTATCCCCAACCAGAGTCTCGCGTTTTTGCAGTATAAATTCTATGATGCAAAGGGCGAAGAGCTGGATATGAAAGAAGAATTCGAAATTAAATAATGCCTCTTTCTTCTGGGGCGACTTGATGCGGAAAAATACGGGCGTAAAGATGTAAGGGCACTGAAAAAGTAATCACTA
>FR881291.1 GCA_000434735.1 Bacteroides sp. CAG:530 | reverse complement strand
TATATAGAGGGCGTTTTTTAGTTTTTGACACCCTCTTTTTATGCGATTTCAAGACGTATCACATCTCCGTTCGACATGTGAGGTATCTTGGTTAGTTGGTCTACAGGTACATCCTCTATCACAGCGCGGATGGAGCGATTTATCAATCCATGCGCCACTACCAAGATAGTCTTTCCATCATAATGTTCTCGCAGATAGCTTACACAGCGCTCAGCTCTTTCGTATAATTGCTCACGACTTTCGGCATCGGCAGGTATATGCGATTTATCTACCGAATCAATAGGCAGCCCTGTCCAACTCCCCCAGCCTATCTCACGAAACAGCGGGTTTGTCTCCCACGGGATAGAGCAATCGCCAAAAGCCAGACGGACGGTATCTACTACACGTTGCAAATCGCTGCTCACTATAGCATCGAAATGAATGTCTTTCAACCGCTCGCCCAAATCTTTAGCCTGCGCCTTTCCCGTTTCGGTAAGTCGCCCAGGAAGATGTCCTTGAAAAACATGCGCCAAGTTCTCTTCCGTCTGTCCGTGACGTGCCAAATATACAGTCAGCATCGCGAGAATACTTCTTTTTAATCTTCCATCAACTTACGATAGCGTACACGCTTAGGCTCTACGTTACCCATACGCTTCATCTTATTCGCTTCGTATTCAGTATAAGAACCTTCAAAATAGAATACTTCGCTATTGCCTTCGAACGCAAGGATGTGAGTACAGATACGGTCGAGGAACCAACGGTCGTGACTAATTACCACAGCACATCCGGCAAAGTCCTCAAGACCTTCTTCGAGCGCACGCAACGTATTTACGTCAATATCATTGGTAGGCTCATCGAGGAGCAATACGTTACCTTCTTCTTTCAGCGCCATAGCAAGGTGCAGACGGTTACGCTCACCACCCGACAACATGCCACACAATTTTTCCTGATCGCTTCCGGCAAAGTTGAAACGGCTAAGATAAGCACGAGCGTTGATGTCGCGGTTACCCATACGCAAGAGGTCGTTACCACCACTGATTACCTGATATACAGTCTTGTTAGGATCGATATCTTTATGCTGCTGGTCTACGTATGCCACCTTTACAGTTTCACCTACTTCGAATTCACCCTTATCAGGAGTTTCAAGACCCATGATAAGTCTGAACAATGTAGTCTTACCGGCACCGTTAGGACCAATTACACCTACGATACCATTAGGAGGAAGCATAAAGTTAAGATCATCGAACAACAGCTTGTCGCCATACGCTTTAGCTACATGCTTTGCCTCAATAACCTTGTTACCCAAGCGAGGACCATTCGGAATAAAGATTTCCAGTTTTTCTTCCTTCTCTTTCACATCCTCGTTAAGCAACTTATCGTACGAATTAAGACGAGCCTTACCCTTAGCCTGACGAGCCTTAGGAGCCATGCGCACCCAGTCCAACTCGCGCTCCAAAGTCTTGCGGCGCTTGCTTGCCACCTTCTCTTCCATCTCCATACGCTTGGTCTTCTGTTCCAACCAACTTGAGTAGTTGCCTTTCCAAGGAATACCTTCGCCACGGTCAAGCTCCAGAATCCATCCTGCTACATGATCGAGGAAGTAACGGTCGTGTGTTACAGCGATTACTGTACCCTCGTACTGCTGCAAGTGCTGTTCCAGCCAGTCGATACTTTCCGCATCGAGGTGGTTGGTAGGCTCATCGAGCAACAAGATATCGGGTTTCTGAAGCAACAGACGACACAGAGCCACACGGCGGCGTTCACCTCCCGACAAGTTCTTCACCGGTTGGTCTTCGGGCGGACAACGCAACGCATCCATAGCACGTTCAAGCTTGCTATCGAGGTTCCAAGCATCTGTAGCGTCGATAATATCTTGCAATTCGGCCTGACGCGCAAAAAGAGCATCCATCTTATCAGGATCCTCATAATATTCGGGCAATCCGAATTTATTGTTAATTTCTTCGTATTCGGCCAAAGTGTCTACTACACTCTGTACGCCTTCCATTACAACCTCTTTTACAGTCTTTGTGTCGTCGAGGTGTGGTTCCTGAGCTAAATAGCCAACTGAATATCCCGGCGAGAATACTACTTCTCCCTGATAACTCTTATCCAATCCGGCTATAATCTTAAGCAATGTAGACTTACCGGATCCGTTCAAACCGATAATACCTATTTTCGCTCCATAAAAAAAAGATAGGTAGATGTCCTTCAAGACTTGCTTGTTGTTTTGGAATGACTTGCTCACTCCGACCATCGAAAAGATAATCTTTTTATCGTCTGCCATATTCTTTATATTAATTATTGTTGATAATGTTCCTTAAAATAACGACAAGTGTATAGTTGATAAAACAATAGCCCTGCTATACAAACCAGAATCGCTCCTTCGTATACTTCTCGCGATGTTGAGAATACAGACCCAGAAACCGCTACGGCAAGAGCTGCTACAAAGCCGAGTTGCCATAACAACTGGAAAGTCTGATAACTTGTTCCGCGCTCGCAGTGCATGGGCAGCAATATCATCATATGCAAGAAATGTCCAATAGAAAAGCCTGTGCCTAAGCCTATCAGAAAGCCGCTGGCATGTAAATGTACTCCAGAATCTACTACTAAAAGCACTACCAAGCCAGCCAAAGTAAGCACTTGCCCAAGAAATACTTGCAACTTACCGTTCTGAGATATAGAACTTAACTGCCTCAACAGTAAGTAAACAATGAAGCCTCCCACAATACTCAGATAAAACAAAGCGTCGGGCATGGCCGATAGAACCATTCCTAACACAATGGGCACGCAGAGCATATTAAGCCCCGGAAGCAACGTACGGAAAAGGATGAAACGATCGAACGAGCATAAAGGCAAGTCAAGAGGTGCCCTGAAGCATACCTGAACCATAGTTATCAAGAATGCGGAGCATCCGCATAAAGCCGAAGACAAATAAAGCAGCTTAGATATGGGCAACATGGACGGACCGTTCAATCCTATCAGCAATCCAAAGATAGTACTTAAAATACTGGTCCATGTAAACACACGGTTGGCGGCGTTTCTCTTACTACTCGGAGTTACATCTATAACCAACGTACTGCCAGTAGCCATCAACGCCAAACTAAAAAACACGCCCTGCAACATCCATAAACCTACAGCCATCCACTGCTGAGGGACATACGGACTGATTAGTCCTATAGCCGCAAGCATAATGACGCTACGGATGCATACTTGCTTCCTACTGAACGTATCGACTAAGTAATTATTGAAAGCCCCTGGTATGAACATAGCCGGAGCAAATAAAGCGACCAGAATAGATGCCTGAGACACAGTGAATCCCCACTCTTTTACCATCCACTGGAAAAAGAGCGGGAAAAGCATGTACACCCCGATAAAGAGTAGAATATTAGCTGCTATCAACAATGAAAAGTTCTTATTCCACAGCATATATAGGATGAAACTTAATATTGTTCTGTTTCGTTGGGGAAATCAGACGATTTCACATCTGCAACGTACTGACCGATAGCGTCGGTCATGATAGTATGAAGGTCGGCATAGCGACGCAAGAAGCGAGGACTGAAGCCTTTAGTCATTCCCAACATGTCGGCTACTACAAGCACCTGACCGTCGACACCGCCTCCGGCACCAATACCGATAACCGGAATAGTAAGTTCTTTCGCTACACGAGCAGCCAATTCTGCCGGAATTTTTTCAAGAACCAAGCCGAAGCATCCTGCTTCTTCCAGCAAATGAGCGTCGCGAATCAGCTTTTCAGCTTCATCGTCGCCTTTGGCACGCACGCCATAAGTACCATACTTATTAATAGATTGAGGCATCAAACCCAAATGACCCATTACAGGCATTCCGGCGTTGATAATGTGACGGATAGTATCTATCACTTCTTCTCCACCTTCCAACTTCAGCGCATCGGCACCGGTTTCCTTCATGATACGGATAGCGTTACGAACACCATCAAAAGTATCTGCCTGATAAGTACCGAAAGGCATATCAACTACTACGAGGGCACGCTTTACGCCACGCATTACCGAACGACCGTGATAAATCATCTGATCGATGGTGATAGGCAAGGTAGTAACATTACCTGCCATTACATTAGAGGCTGAGTCGCCTACTAATATTATATCAATTCCAGCTCCGTCTACTATTTGAGCTATCGTATAATCATAAGAGGTAAGCATTGAAATCTTTTCACCTCTTTCTTTCATTTCTATCAAACGGTGAGTAGTCACTTTACGTGTATCACCCGAAAGATATCCTGCCATAACTTTTTACTTATTTAAAATTATTAAACGCGGCAAAGGTAACTCAATTGGTACATTTAACCAAGTAGAGCTATCATCTTTTCATAATTGAAGCCTACGAAATCGGGGATAGACAGCTTACATTTGTCTTTTATCGCCTCGGCTGTATTGGTTGTAGAAAGGCCTATAACTGTCATTCCGGCAGCATTTCCCGCCTCTAACCCATGAAACGAGTCTTCGAACACCACACAGTTCTGGGGTACTGTTCCGAAGACTTCGGCACCAAGTAAGAAACAGTCGGGAGCCGGTTTTGAACGGGTAAACATCTCGGCTGTCAAGATTCGGTCTACCAAACCTTCTTTCAACTCTGGATGAACCGCATATACATTGGCCATCTTCAGTTCGTTAGAGCTGGTTACGATAGCTATCTTTACGCCATGAGCACGCAGGTCTTTCATAAAATCCACTACTCCGGCTATATATTCGAACGTCATTTCGCACTCAAAACGATTAAGTCCGGCAGTAATCTTGCTCTGCTCTTCAGTCATTCCGGCAAAGTGCTTATCGTAAATTTGAGTCAAGGTCTGCCCTTTTATCAAAGCACCGAAATGCGGCAATTCCGGATGATATTGTCTTCCTACCTCATCCCAATATACCGTATACTGAGTTTCTGTATCCATCACCACACCGTCAAAATCGAACAATGCGGCTATACACTTTGTTTTATCCATATCTATTTATAAATAAATATACAATTATTATATACTACCTTGCAGTCTTATCGACTTCCCAAATACAAGAAGAACATACCGATAAGTACCAAAATCAAATCGACAGCCTTACTCTTGAGGTTCTTTTCACGGAACACCATGGCGCCGAACAAGAACGATACTATAACACTACCTCTACGCACCATCGACACGATAGATATCATTGAACCGTCCATACCTAACGCATAGAAATAGACGAAATCGGCTGCTGAAAGGAATATTGATATAAGAATTATGCACCAATCCCAACGGAATGGAGTAGTACTTTTTCGTTTAGGAAGCCAAAGTATCATTAACACGCCACCCATAATGAAAAGCTGGTAAATGTTATACCACGCCTGGACAACCATATTATTGAAACGGCCCATCAGGTATTTGTCGTACAATCCGCTGGCCGCACCTAGTACAGCCGCCAGCACGATAAACCAAATCCACTTATCATGCTTAAAGTCGATGCCTTCTTTCTTACCAGAACGACTCAGCATGAAAAAAGAGACTATGGCCAGCAGAACACCTATCCATTGATACATATTAAGGCGTTCGCCGAATATAAGCATTGCCCCTACCAACGTCATTACCGGACGAGTAGCATTTATCGGTCCTACTATAGTAAGCGGAAGGTGCTTCATGCCGAAATAACCGAATATCCACGACGATAAAACGATAAACGACTTCAATATTATAAACTTATGCACTTCCCATCCGGCTTCGGGAACATAAAATATTGAGCCATTCAGCACAGACGGAGCATAAGCCGAAATCAAGATAAGAGGAAGAAAGATAAGACTGGAGAACAATGTATTCAATCCCAGCACCGGAAGCACAGCATTGTTGTTCAACGATTTTTTCTTAAAGACATCATAGAAGCCCAGCAACGCAGCTGAGCAGAAAGCCAGTAATAACCACATATTCTGATATACCTATTGTTTACGGCTGCAAAATTACTATTTTTTCCGTAACCGAAATCAAGTAGTAACGGAAGTTTCATCATTTGCCAAACCAGACACCGCATCAAACAAAAAAATCATTTAGTAAGCTAATATCAAGCAAAAAGGGATGAATACAATCATGCAATATACCCAAAGGTACATTTTTGAATATTTTTTGTCATTTCGCACACAATATTACCCCATATCTTTTCTAAATTGAGAATGATTTTTCTAATACTTAAAATTTCTTTCGTATCTTTGCGGCTGATTTAGAAATTATTAAAAGGAAATGAATAAAGAACAATTGGTGCCTGATTACATATTTGAGTCCAGTTGGGAGGTATGCAATAAAGTTGGAGGTATTTATACCGTATTGTCCACCCGAGCAAAGACTCTGCAATCGGCATTTACTGACAAGATTTTCTTTATCGGTCCAGACGTATGGATCGGAAAAGAAAACCCACTTTTTACCGAAGACGAAACACTATTGGCATCATGGCGTAAGCACGCCGCAGAGAATGAAGACTTAAAGACAAGAGTAGGCAGATGGAATGTTCCGGGGACTCCTATCGTGATCTTAGTCGATTTCTCTCCCTATTTTCAAAAAAAGAACGAAATCTACACTGAATTGTGGCAAGACTTCCAAGTCGACTCACTCCATGCGTATGGCGACTATGACGAAGCTTCCATGTTCTCATATGCCGCAGGTTTGGTAGTAGAAAGCATGTACCGCTATCGTATGACACCTCATGACAAGGTTATCTATCAAGCCAATGAATGGATGACAGGTCTGGGAGCTTTGTACATACATAAAAACGTACCCGAAATCGCTACGATATTCACTACCCACGCTACATCTATCGGACGCTCTATAGCAGGAAACAACAAGCCTCTATACGACTATCTGTTTGCTTATAACGGCGACCAGATGGCTCAAGAACTGAATATGCAGTCTAAGCATTCTATCGAAAAACAGACAGCTCATTTCGTAGACTGCTTTACTACAGTGAGCGATATCACTGCTAAAGAATGTCAGGAACTGCTTGACAAGCCTGTAGATAAGGTGCTGATGAATGGTTTCGAAAACGACTTCGTACCTAAGGGCGGCAAATTTACTCGCAAGCGTAAACACGCACGTCAGGTAATGCTTAATGTAGCCAACAAGCTGTTGGGTACTAAACTCGACGAAGATACGTTGATTGTAGGTACAAGCGGACGTTACGAATTCAAGAATAAGGGTATTAACGTTTATCTGGAATCTCTGAACCGCCTTACTCGCGATAAGGATTTGAAAAAGCCTGTATTGGCGTTTATCAATGTTCCTGGTTGGGTAGGCGACGCACGCGAAGACTTGCGCCAGCGTTTAGACAGCAGAAAAGAATATGATACCCCATTGGAATGCCCGTTCATCACTCATTGGCTTCATAATATGAGTCATGACCAAGTGCTTGATATGCTGAAGTATATGAATATGACAAACGCTGCCGATTCAAAGGTAAAAGTTGTATTCGTACCTTGCTATCTGGACGGAAGAGACGGCATCGTAAACGAACATTATTACGATTTGCTTATCGGTATGGACTTAAGCGTATATCCATCATATTATGAACCATGGGGATATACTCCGCTTGAAAGTATCGCTTTCAAAGTTCCTACCATCACTACCGACTTGGCAGGCTTCGGATTGTGGGTGAACACTGTAGTAGGTCATTATTCAGAGCTTACCGATGGAGTAAAAGTTATACACCGTACTGACTATAACTATTCTGAAGTAGCCGATACTATTAAAGATACCATAGCGGAATTCTCTACCCTATCGGCATTGGATATCGACATTATACGTAAGAAAGCTGCCGGCATATCGGATAAGGCCTTGTGGAAGAACTTCATTAAATACTATTATGAAGCTTACGACATAGCTTTGCAAAAAGCAGAGAAACGTATAGCCGAAATGAACGAAAACGAATAATCTATACACTAAAGATAAAAGTAAAATGGAAGTCAAAACTAATTATGCAAACACTCCGGTGTGGAAAGAAGTGACTGTAAAGTCTCGTATTCCGGAGTCGTTGAAAATGTTGGAAATCATGGCCCGCAACATTTGGTGGGCATGGAATGACGATGCTATTGACATGTTCAAGAGCCTTGACGCAGATTTGTGGAAAGCTGTAGGACAGAACCCGGTAGCATTGCTTGAACGTTTGAGCTACGAAAAATTGGAATCTTTGACAGAAGACCAAGTTGTTTTAGCTAAAATCAACGCTGTTTACACAAAGTTCCAAGCCTATATGAGCGAAAAGCCTAACGCTGCTCGCCCGTCAGTTGCATACTTCTGCATGGAGTTCGGTTTAACTCATGTATTGAAAATATATTCAGGTGGTTTGGGTATCTTGGCCGGTGACTATCTGAAAGAAGCTTCAGACAGTAACGTTGACATGTGTGGTGTAGGTTTCTTGTATCGCTACGGTTACTTCACTCAGAGCTTGTCAATGGACGGACAGCAGATTGCTAACTACGAAGCTCAGAACTTCGGTAGCCTTCCTATCGAACGAGTAAACGACGAAAACGGTAACCCGATGGTTCTCGACGTTCCTTACTTGAACTACTTCGTACACGCATATGTATGGAAAGTAAACGTAGGACGTGTTCCTTTGTACTTGCTCGATACAGACAACGAAATGAACAGCGAATTCGATCGTCCTATCACTTACCAGCTTTATGGTGGCGACTGGGAAAACCGCTTGAAACAAGAAATCTTGTTGGGTATAGGTGGTGTTCTGTTGCTTAAGAAATTGGGTATCAAGAAAGACGTTTACCACTGCAACGAAGGACACGCTGCATTGTGTAACGTACAGCGCTTGTGCGACTACGTAGAAGGCGGTATGAACTTCGACGAAGCACTTAACATCGTACGCGCTTCTTCATTATATACTGTACACACTCCGGTTCCTGCTGGTCACGACTACTTCGACGAAGGTCTGTTCGGCAAGTACATGGGTGGATATCCTCAGCGTATGGGTATTTCTTGGGACGACTTGATGGATATGGGTCGTATCAACCCGGGAGATCACAACGAACGTTTCTGTATGTCTACATTCGCTTGCAACACTTGCCAGGAAGTAAACGGCGTAAGCTGGCTTCACGGAAAAGTATCGCAGGAAATGTTTGCAGGTATCTGGAAGGGATACTTCCCTGAAGAAAACCACGTAGGATATGTAACTAACGGTGTACACTTCCCAACTTGGTGTGCTTCTGAATGGAAGAAACTGTACGGCAAGTACTTCGATAAGAACTTCATGAAAGATCAGTCTAACCCGAAGATCTGGGAAGCTATCTACAATGTGCCCGATGAAGAAATCTGGAATACTCGTTTGGCATTGAAGAACAAGTTGACTGGTTACATCCGCGATCAGTTCCGTGACACATGGTTGAAGAACCAGGGTGATCCTTCACGCGTAGTATCATTGATGGACAAGATCAACCCGAACGCTCTGTTGATTGGTTTCGCCCGTCGTTTCGCTACTTACAAGCGTGCTCACTTGCTGTTCACCGACTTGGATCGTTTGTCTAAGATCGTTAACAACCCCGACTACCCTGTACAGTTCTTGTTCGCAGGTAAGGCACATCCGCACGATGGCGCTGGTCAGGGCTTGATCAAGAAGATTGTAGAAATCTCTAAGCGTCCTGAATTCTTGGGTAAGATTATCTTCCTCGAAAACTACGATATGAAGTTGGCACGCCGCTTGATTTCTGGTGTTGATATCTGGATGAACACTCCGACTCGTCCTTTGGAAGCATCTGGTACATCTGGCGAAAAAGCGCTGATGAACGGTGTAGTAAACTTCTCTGTACTTGACGGATGGTGGTTGGAAGGCTACCGCGAAGGTGCAGGATGGGCTTTGACTGAAAAGCGTACTTACCAGAACCAGGAACACCAAGACCAGTTGGATGCTGCTACTATCTACAACATCCTCGAAAAAGAAATCTTGCCGTTGTACTACGCTAGAAACAGCAAGGGATATTCTGAAGGTTGGGTTAAGACTATCAAGAACTCTATCGCTCAGATCGCTCCTCACTATACAATGAAGCGTCAGCTCGATGACTACTATACTAAGTTCTATACTAAAGAAGCCGTTCGTTTCCACGAATTGGAAGCTAACAACTTCGCTAAGAATACAGAACTGGCTAAGTGGAAAGAAGAAGTTGCCGCTAAGTGGGATTCTATCGAAATTGTATCTATGAATAAATGCCAGGAACTTCGTCAGGGCAACGTAGAAAGCGGTAAAGACTACACTATCACTTGCGTAATTGACGAAAAGGGTCTTAACGATGCAATCGGCGTAGAAATGGTAGTAACTTACACTAACGCTGAAAACAAAGAATACATTTACTCTGTAACTCCGATGGAAGTTGTTAAGGTAGATGGTACTCTTTATACATTCGAGTTGAAGACTAGCTTGTCTAACTCAGGAAGCTTCAAGGTTTCTTATCGTATGTATCCTAAGAACGCAGCTCTGCCTCATCGTCAGGATTTGTGCTACGTTCGTTGGTTCAACGATTAATGCATTGAGATAGATTAGTTCTCAATAATATAAGATAAGGGGTAGAACTCGCAAAAGTTCTACCCCTTTCTTATTTATAAGCATCAACACTGCAGATGCTCATCATTCAAAATCGGCAGGATAAGTAAGCAACTGATACGCCAACGCCTTAGCCATGCGATAATGTCCTACCGCATTAGGGTGCAAGCGGTCTGTATCGGCCTTATGGAAATAGCCGGCATGTTCGTCCATGAGAGGATAAAGACCACTTATACAATTCAAGTCGATAACCGACACCGCCCATACGTTTGACGCTTCTTTCACTACAGACACATACTCATCTACATAAAGCCCAATCTTGTTACAATACGATTCATCCGGCTGAATATTATCATTGCTGAAATGAGCGAAAGCACGATGTATAGGCGTAAGCAATATAATCTGCTTGGTAGGGAAATTACGCTTCAAGTAATCTATGGCGATGTTTATCCTTCCTCTGAAAGTACTTTCATCAAACTGAAGGGTACGCTTCTTTCGGGTTTCCATCTTACCACCTTTCACCAGCGTTTCTTTGTCGGCATAAGAATACCATTCACCTAAAGGAACTCCAGCGTTATAATCGTTGGTTCCGGCAAAAATGATGATAGCGTCTACGTCTTCAGCATGTTCAGTCTTTAGTTTCACAGCCTGCTTATAAACGCCATTCCATTGGTTACCGTTAATCCCATACACCATAGGCTCAAGCCCAAGCATCTCGGACAGGTATTGCCAATAGTTTTTAGTTGTACCTACGTGAATTTTGTCGGTAATAGAATCGCCCAAGAAAGCCACACGCTTTCCATTCCACTGATTAGTGTTGCTTATTACATTCTTTACTACCGGCTCTTTCACCGTCATCTCTTGAGCATTGACTACCAGCGGACAGCATCCCATAAGCAATGCAGCCAATCGCACGTACGATAAAGATTTATATTTTCTCATAATAGCTATATTTATATATAACGAAAGGGCATAAGCATACGGTGTTCCGTTTATGCCTATGCCCTTTTTTATTTAATATCTTGTCCGTCTAAAAGAGTGAGAACGAAAATTATTCCCACTCAATTGTGGCAGGTGGTTTTGACGAGATATCGTAGCAAACTCTATTCACGCCCTTCACCTTATTAATAATATCGTTCGATACCTTAGCCATAAATTCGTAAGGCAGATGAGCCCAGTCGGCAGTCATGGCATCGGTACTTGTTACCGCACGCAGTGCTACGGCACGTTCGTAAGTACGTTCATCACCCATCACACCAACGCTCTGTACCGGAAGCAAGATAACTCCTGCCTGCCATACCTGATGGTAAAGTGCAGTTTCGTTACCGTTTTCATCCTTAACCTTCCAGTCGCGCAGACCTTGGATAAAGATATCGTCAGCATCCTGAAGGATACGAACCTTTTCGCGAGTGATATCGCCCAAGATACGTACAGCCAAGCCCGGACCCGGGAACGGATGACGTGTGATAAGATGTTCAGGAATACCAAGCTCGCGACCTACGCGACGAACTTCGTCCTTAAACAACCACTGCAACGGTTCGCACAGGCTGAGGTGCATTTCCTCTGGCAAACCACCTACATTATGATGACTCTTGATAGTCTTTCCGGTAATGTTAAGACTCTCGATACGGTCTGGGTAAATAGTTCCTTGAGCCAACCATTTAGCGTCGGTAATCTTCTTAGCCTCAGCATTGAATACCTCTACAAAATCGCGGCCAATGATTTTACGCTTCTGTTCCGGATCGGTAACACCTTCCAGATCTTTAAAGAATTTCTCGCTAGCGTCTACGCCTATCACGTTCAAGCCCAAGCACTCGTAATCATGCATTACGTTCTTAAACTCATTCTTACGCAGCAATCCGTGGTCTACGAAAATACAAGTAAGGTTCTTGCCGATGGCACGGTGCAACAAAACAGCAGCAACCGATGAGTCTACACCACCGCTCAATCCTAAGATTACACGGTCGTTTCCTACTTGCGCCTTCAATTCGGCAACTGTAGTATCAACAAACGAAGCAGCGCTCCAATCTTGCTTACCGCCGCAGATGTCTACTACAAAATTTTTCAGAATCTGAGTTCCGTCTTCGCTATGGAAAACTTCCGGATGGAACTGAACGCCCCACAGCTTGTCGGTCTTAGACTGATAAGCAGCGATAGCCACCTTGTCGGTCGAAGCGATAACTTCAAAATCGTCGGGCAGAGCAGTAATAGTATCTCCGTGGCTCATCCATACTTGCGAATGCTCGCGTATACCCTTCAGCAACGGACTCTCATGATTGAAAGTAGAAAGATGTGCACGTCCATATTCGCGTGTGTTGGCCGGCTCTACATTTCCGCCGTATGTATACGACATGAACTGTGCGCCATAGCATATACCTAAGATAGGATATTTACCGCGAATATTTGTTAGGTCTACCTTAAACGCCTTCTCGTCGTAAACAGAGAAAGGGCTTCCCGAAAGAATCACACCGATAACCGACGGATCTTCGTGAGGGAACTTGTTGTAGGGAACAATCTCGCAATACATGTTCAGTTCGCGCAAACGGCGTCCGATGAGCTGCGTAGTCTGCGAACCGAAGTCGAGAATAATAATTTTTTCCTGCATATCGAAAGTTTACGGGTTTATATTCGTATTTATGCGTGCAAAGTTAGCAAAAAGTAAATACTCTCTAACTGTTGCGGAATAAAATTTGCACTAATATAAATAATGTGTACCAGCAAAGACAGTGCCGCATAACACGGCACATACAATTTACCAGCAAACCGCAATGTTTAATTTGATAACCATACATTACAAAATGTACAACCGCAGGTTTACAATTGCCTGATTTTAACCCAAAGTGCTAAATAAGCGGTTAGGTTTTCACTAAAATTACAATCTTTTGTATTTGCGGTTCGAAAAGAAATGCTTAATTTTGCCATCGCAGTTAGGAAGAGAAAGGTAATATTTCTCATCAAGCCCTGCACTGCAGCATAAACATGAGAGTTTATAAAGTTATTATAAAACCTTTAAAATTAAAACAAAATGATTAAAGTAGGTATTAACGGTTTCGGTCGTATCGGCCGTTTCGTATTCCGTGCTGCTCAGAACAGAAGCGACATTCAGATTGTAGGTATTAACGACTTGTGCCCAGTAGATTACTTGGCTTACATGTTGAAGTATGATACAATGCACGGACAGTTCAACGGTACTATCGAAGCTGACGTTGAAAACAGCAAATTGATCGTTAACGGTAAAGAAATCCGCGTAACAGCTGAAAGAAATCCTGCTGATTTGAAATGGAACGAAGTTGGTGCAGAATACGTAGTTGAATCAAAATCCGCGTAACAGCTGAAAGAAATCCGGCTGACTTGAAGTGGGATGCAATCGGTGCTGAATACGTAGTTGAATCTACTGGTTTGTTCTTGACTAAAGAAAAAGCTCAGGCTCATATCGAAGCTGGTGCTAAATATGTAGTTATGTCAGCTCCTTCTAAAGATGATACTCCGATGTTCGTTTGCGGTGTAAACGAAAAGACTTATGTTAAAATCAACTGGTTTGTTCTTGACTAAAGAAAAAGCTCAGGCTCACATCGAAGCTGGTGCTAAATATGTTGTAATGTCTGCTCCTTCTAAAGACGATACTCCTATGTTCGTTTGCGGTGTTAACGAAAAGACTTACGTTAAGGGTACTCAGTTCGTTTCTAACGCTTCTTGTACTACTAACTGCTTGGCTCCTATCGCTAAGGTATTGAACGACAAATGGGGAATCGCTGATGGTTTGATGACTACAAGGTACTCAATTCGTTTCTAACGCTTCTTGTACTACTAACTGTTTGGCTCCTATCGCTAAGGTATTGAATGACAAATGGGGTATCACTGACGGTTTGATGACTACAGTTCACTCTACAACTGCTACTCAGAAGACAGTTGACGGTCCTTCTATGAAAGACTGGAGAGGTGGTCGTGCTGCTTCTGGTAACATCATCCCTTCTTCTACTGGTGCTGCTAAGGCTGTAGGTAAAGTTATCCCTGCTTTGAATGGTAAATTGACTGGTATGTCAATGCGTGTTCCGACTTTGGACGTATCTGTAGTTGACTTGACTGTAAACTTGGCTAAGCCTGCTTCTTACGCTGAAATCTGCGCTGCTATGAAGGAAGCTTCTGAAGGTGAATTGAAGGGTGTTCTGGGTTACACTGAAGATGCAGTTGTTTCTTCTGACTTCTTGGGTTGCACTTTGACTTCTATCTTCGACGCTAAGGCTGGTATCGCTTTGACTGATACATTCGTTAAGGTAGTTTCTTGGTATGACAACGAAATCGGTTACTCTAACAAAGTATTGGATTTGATCGCTCACATGGCTTCTGTAAACTGCTAATTAGCATAACAAAACCGTATATAAAAGCCGTCCGGATTTTCGGGCGGCTTTTTTTGTGCCCATAATATAACGAGTATGTAATCTTATTTACGATTATTGCACTTTCGTGCAGTCTTTTCCGCATAATTTCCGTATTTTTGCCACATAAATCGTAATCAAGTAAATAAAACAACTTAATACAAAAACAGATGGGTGGTTTTTTTGGAACAGTCTCCATGACTGAATGCGTAACCGATCTATTCTACGGTACGGATTACAATTCTCATTTAGGAACAAAACGCGCCGGTATGGCTACGTATGCCGAAGGCGAAGGATTTGAACGATCTATTCACAGCCTTGAACGTTCTTATTTCCGAACCAAATTCGAATCAGAACTTCCTAATTTCAAAGGCAAGTCGGGCATCGGAGTAATTAGCGATACCGACCCGCAGCCGCTGATGCTCAATTCACACCTGGGCAAGTTCGCCATAGTTACAGTAGCTAAGATAGCAAACATAAATGAACTGGAACAGGAGTTGCTGGATGCTAACATGCATTTTGCCGAACTGAGCATGGGCAAAACCAATCCCACCGAGCTGATAGCTCTGCTCATAGTACAAGGCAAGACTTTTGTAGAGGGTATAGAGAATGTATTCAACAAGATAAAGGGTTCGTGCTCAATGCTTATTCTTACAGAAGACGGAATCATTGCAGCACGCGATAAATGGGGACGTACTCCTATCGTTATCGGAAAGAAACAGGGTGCTTATGCCGCTACGAGCGAATCAAGCAGTTTGCCCAACTTGGATTATGAAATAGAGCGCTACGTAGGTCCGGGCGAAATCATCCGCATGAGAGCAGATGGCTTGGAACAATTGCGTAAGCCTAATGAAGACATGCAGGTTTGCTCGTTCTTGTGGGTATATTACGGATTCCCGGTTTCGTGCTACGAAGGCAAGAACGTAGAAGAAGTTCGCTTCATGAGCGGATACAAAATGGCTAAGACCGACGACTCGGAAGTTGACTGCGCATGCGGTATCCCCGATTCTGGCGTAGGTATGGCTTTAGGATATGCCGAAGGCAAAGGAGTACCTTATCATCGCGCTATCGCCAAATATACCCCTACATGGCCACGTAGCTTTACTCCAAGCAATCAGGCAATGCGCTCATTGGTTGCCAAGATGAAACTCATCCCTAACCGCGCCATGCTGCAAGGCAAGCGAGTTCTTTTCTGCGATGACTCTATAGTACGCGGTACTCAGCTGCGCGACAACGTAAACATTCTCTATGAATATGGAGCCAAAGAGGTACACATGCGTATCGCTTGTCCTCCGCTTATCTATGGCTGTCCTTTCATTGGCTTCACCTCGTCAAAAAGTGACATGGAGCTTATCACACGCCGCATCATAAAGGAAATAGAAGGCGATGAGAACGCCAAACTAGACCTCTACTCAAAAACTGACTCACCAGAATATAAGGAATTGGTAGAACGCATCCGCTCTCGTTTCGGACTGACTTCTTTGAAGTTCAATACGCTAGAAACGCTAGTAGAAGCGATAGGCTTGCCTAAGTGTAAAGTCTGCACTCATTGCTTCGACGGATCAAGTCATTTCTGATAAACGGTCTATATACAGACATATTGATAAAATACAATTATGCGCCTTATAGAGGAAGCTTCCTTTATAAGGCGCATTTGTTTTATACTGCCTTTAGCATGTAAAAACAAAGCATCATCGCATACTAAAATCTGTGTTTTCGCATACAAATCTATATTCTCAACCTAAGTATATATAAACTTAACCTAAGTATATATATTCTTAAGCTAAGTTTTTATATACTTAGCCTAAGTTTATAGTTTTTCTTTCAACTAGCTAATATTTTCTTCGTAAAATATCAGCCTTTTCAATATAGTTCCTACGCCGTATTTCCACGAAATCAGATAACACAAATGGCAAAACAAAAGAAAGACGGGCCGACCGATACAAATTATCAGTCGACCCGCCTTAAGTTTATCAAGACTTATGTCTTACCTGTTATTAATAACCAGCATTGTTAGCCCAGTTAGTCAACTCAATCTGAGTGTAAGGAACCGGGAAATAGTAATGATTGTTAGCCTTGAACAATGAGTTAGCCCATTCTGTAGGTTTAACGTCTTTCAGTTTTTCCAGACGAACCAAGTCGAACCAACGACGCATTTCAGCGAAGAATTCCCAACCGTTTTCATCGAATACAGCGTCAAGGAACTCAGCAGGATTAGTAGTGGTAGTAACAGTAGCGTTATCAGCATAACCCTGAGCACGTTTCTGTACTTCCTGCAATGCATTTGTAGCCTTTGCACTTACAGAGTTTGTAGCACGCACGCTTGCTTCGGCATACATCAACAGGATGTCAGCGTAACGATAGATACAAGTGATACCGTTGCTCTGTGCACTCTTACCCGGTTCTCCGTCGTTATAGTCGTAGTACTTAGAGATAGCAGGCAATTTATCAGCACTGTTCTTGTAGTTTACTATACCCTTCTTAGTATTCCATTCTGTCATGAAGTTATGAGCCTTACGTTCATCGTTAGGATATGCCAGATAGAATTTCTCGCTTGCATAATAGTCAGACCAACCTGCCTTAGGAGCAAAGTCAGACGGATAGTAAGACTTACCGTAGTTACTTGCCTTCTTATTAGCGTTAGAGTGCATTATACCGAACAAGAATTCTTTTTCAGTCTTCTTGTTTGCTTCCTTCCAAAGGTCAGCATAGTGAGTAGCCAACTTCAAGCCAGAGTTCTGAATAGCGTCACCCAATACTTTTTCTGCTTCTGCATAAAGTTCTGTTCTCTTCAGAGGCCATCCAGCCATAGTCATATATACATCGCCCAAAGCTGCTTCTGCCGCCCATTTTGACGGAGTAGCCGCATTCTTGGTACGGCTTGTTGCAGGCAGCCAGTCAACGGCACATTTCAAGCTCGGCACGATAACCTTGTCATAGATTTCGGCTACAGCTGTACGCGGCATATCTTTCTTAGCGTCTTCAGGAGTCAACTGCAAAGGCACATCACCAAACAGACGTACCAAGTAGAAGTATGACAAACCTCTTACGAAATATGCTTCGGCTACAACCTGACGCAAAGCTACCGCAGGTTTAGAGTTATCGGCTGCGTTTACCGGAGTATCGGCAATGATAACGTTACTGTCGTAGATAGCCTTTGTAAACAATGACCACAAAGTCTTGAAGTCAGCGTTGTTCTGAGTGATGTTAGGCGACAAGCTTTCGATGAGCGCCAAAGGATTGTTAGCCTTGGCAGCACGATATGTAACATCGTCAGCACCTACGTTGATACGCTGCAAACGACAGTTAAGTCCGTAGTTACCATTCCATAAGTCATTGTACAAATCGTCTACTACAGAAGAAATGCTAGCGGCATCCTTCGGGAAAGTTTCGTACGACAAGAATGATTGTGGGTCCTGATCCAAGCTTACGCATGAATTCATAGACAAGCTGCTTGCAAAAAGTGCAGCTGCATATATATACTTTTTCATATCTTTTTTATTTGTTGGTGTTTTACGATAATATTAGAATGCGAAGTTCAAACCAATCATATAGTTACGGCTATTAGGATAGCTTCCCCAATCTACACCCTGAATCAACGGACTTCCCAAAGTTGCTTCTGGGTCGAGGCCTGAATACTTAGTGATGATGAACGGGTTCTGAACAGAAGCATAGATACGCAGGTTGCTTATTGCCAGGTTCTTGCAGATGCTCTGCGGCAAAGAATAACCCAATGTAATGCTCTTAACTTTCACGAAGCTACCGTTTTCTACGAAGCGGCTGCTGAAGCACTTCATATCACCGTCGGCTTTAACGAAGCCCGGAATGTCTGTATCAGTATTTGTTTCAGTCCATCTGTTAAGGAAGTCTCTCTTAGGAGTTACAACTTCTACATTCTGACCGCTTACATTACCGTAACCAATCTGGTCTGTAGCGTTGTAGATATCGAATCCGTGGAATCCTACTACGAAGAGTGACAAATCGAAGTCCTTATAGTTGAACTGGTTGTTCCATCCCCAGTTGAATACTGGCTGTCCGCAACCAATCTTTCCATAGTCACCGTCGTTCAATACACCGTTCTTGTCAACGTCTACATATTTAGCGCTACCCGGCTTGATCTTATAAACTTCAGAGTTTGTCATAGGCTGACCGTTAGCGTTCAACTTGTTCTTACCGTTAGCATCAACGAACAAAGCGTTAGCTTCGTCTTTCTGCCATACACCGTCGCTGTACATACCCCAGAAAGTACCGAGTTTTTCACCTTCAATCATCTGGAACAACTGATTCTGGAACTGACCAGCCTGCTGCTGTCTGTGAGTCTGAGTAGGGATCTTAGTAAATACGCCTTCGTTGTGTGACAAAGTCAAATCTGTATGCCAAGAGAAATCTTTGTTATTTACAGGGTCTGCACTTACTGTCATTTCAATACCTCTATTGCGAATTTCTCCAGAGTTAGTAAGCAATGAAGAGAATCCCATATGGTCGGGCTGTACGATTTCGAACAATACCTTCTTAGAAAGCTTGTTATACCAGTCTACATTAAATGCCAAACGGCCGTTGAAGAATGAGAAGTCAACACCCACGTTGTACTGTTCATTACGTTCCCATTCCAAATCTTCTGCCTTAGGACGGTCGAATCCGTAAGATGTACCACCATTCCACATTACAGATGAAGCCATCTTACTATAAGTACGGTAGATTTCTACTGCCTGGTTACCTACAGAACCGTAACCCAAACGAAGTTTGAATTGGCTCAACCAATCGATATTCTGCATGAACTTTTCTTGTTTTACATCCCAAGCGAATGCCATAGATGGGAAGTAAGCCCACTTGTTAACCAAACGAGAAGAACCGTCGGCACGGAGTGAACCGGTAAGCATATAGCGGTTCTTGAATACATAGTTTACACGTACCATACCAGACATCAATGTACCGATAGTCTTGTTTGAAGATACACGCATCAAGTCTGATTGAGAATAGTTCAGTGCGTTAATACCCAACAATGCAGGGAACGACAATTTGTAAGCTTCGCCAATGTTGCTGTAAGTGTCACTATATGACTGTTCGAATACAGCGGTAGCGTTGATACGGTGATCAGCGTTGAATTCTTTGATGTAGCTCAAAGTATTAGTGTTCAACCAACCAGTGTTCCAGTTGTTTGTAACCTTAGCCATATTCTTGTTGTTCTTGAACGCATAGTAGCTATCGTTGTTTTCTACTTCACCATTCAATTTATTAGTAAACTCGATACCCAACTGTGAGCGGAATGTCAAACCGTCCATTATTTTGAATTCTACATATCCCTGGATACGGTTGTTCAAAGTCTTGGTAGAATTGTCAGCTTCGTCAATGAATCCCATAGGGTTGTAAGTAGGGCTACCAGAGATAGGGAACATATTGTTATAGTTTCCGTCGGCATCCTTAGGTTCGATAGTTGTAGGGAAATACATAGACTGCTGAATCAAACCATCGTATTCAGTGATACGTGGTTTAGAAGACTTATTGTAATATCCGTAGAGGTTCATACCCGCCTTCACCCATTTCTTAATCTGAGTATCGACTTTCAAACGCCAGCTATACAACTGGTTTTCAGATTTCTTGATAACACCTTCATTACCCTGGTAACGGAGTGATGCCAAGAAAGTAGTTTTTTCGCCACCGCCAGCGATTGACATTTCATAGTTTTGATCGATAGCCGGGTCACGGAAGATGTTACGTACATAGTCGAAACCTCTTGTTCCGTTCTTAAATGCTTCCAAATCTTCAGCACTATAATAAGTTTTAGGAGCTAAACCTTGAGAAGCATAGTATTCTTTACCGAAATCGTTTGCAAGATTTGCATATTCGTATGGAGAAAGCACATCAGGATATTCGGCAACAGTCTTGAAGTTTGCGAAAGCGTTGAAAGAAACAGTCATGTGGTCTTTAGAAGGAGTCTTAGTAGTAACCAAGATAACACCGTTAGCACCACGAGAACCGTATACTGCAGTAGCAGAAGCGTCTTTCAATACTTCGATAGACTGGATATCAGCAGGATTTAAGGTTTTAAGAGAACCGCCGATGAAGCCATCGATAACAACCAACGGACCACCTTCACCAGAGATTGAGTTCACACCACGCACACGGATGGTGTTGTCGCTGCTCGGGTCACCAGAACCAGACAATACAGATACACCAGCCATACGTCCTTGCAACGCATCCGAGATGTTACCGGTAGGAGTGGCTTTCAAGGCATCAGAAGTCTTAACTGACGCTACAGAACCAGTCAAGTCGCTCTTACGCTGTACACCATAACCTACTACTACAACTTCATCCAATACCTCAGTATCTTCTGCCAATACCACCTTGAAATCAGTCTTGCCGTTTACAGCGATTTCTTGTGATTTGTATCCAATGTAAGAAATGACCAAATTAGATTTAGAAGGTACATTGGAAAGATTAAAGATACCATCGAAGTCGGTGATAGTACCATTAGTAGTGCCTTGCACTAATACTGAAGCACCAATGATGGCTTCACCTTTAGCATCGGTAACTGTACCTTTTACGGTAAGTTCTTGAGCCGAGACACACATTGCAAAACAGAATAGCAACATGCTCGTTACAACTCTTTGATAAAAAGAATGTAAATCCATAATATTAAATTAAAAATGATAAAAATTGTTCTTGTGGTGCAAGAATGGATTTATTTACGACATCTTAACATCTAGAATTGTACATAAAACTATCCCTTTTTGTACAAAACACAATTCTTATACATCTTTTATGCCGTACAACATATATATACGGTCTATGGATAAAAAACTACTTGTTTTTTATTTCTTCAAAATCGACGTATTCGCCTTCGTCAGAATCGAATACTTTCTTCTTTTTAACGGAATCACGGCTCGTATTATCAGCAGAAGTATACGACGTATCAGCCTGACCGTCGTTACGGCCCGACGAAGTATAAGCAGACGACGGCTTCTTTCCGGTAATTTTCTGCCCGAGTCCTAAAATGGTTTTGATAACTTTAGATAAGATGGTAAGTCCGATAACGATAAATACCAGTATTATTAATAGGATAAATCCTATAATTGGAAAAAATATAGTCATTGTTTGTTTTTAGATTAATAGAACAACAACCGTGCCACCGCTCTACGGTTTAGGCTTTTTTATAAGTCACGAGCGACAGTATGACATACCACAGTATGACTGCAGCGAAACCGCTTAAACGGAATACGGCAATCAACGGGATGCTTACGATGAGAAATATGTAGCTTACCTTATTGCTCTGCCATGACAGGTTCTTGAACTTTAGAGAGAACATTGGCAATTCGGCAACAAGCAAAAACGACATTATCACTACTAATATAAATAGGTATATGGCATTAAAATGCTCCGATACCAAAAAGTCATGTTCGCCCGTAACCAACGATCCCCAGAACAAGGCATTGGCCGGAGTAGGCATTCCGATAAAAGAACTGGTCTGACGGGTATCGATATTGAACTTTGCCAAGCGCAAAGCAGAGAATACAGATATAAGGAATGCAGTATAAGGCATAAGATACTCTATCGGCTGCATAAAAGCAGGATAGCTAACCTCTTTGAAAAGGCTAAATGCAATGGCGGCAGGAGCTATACCGAAGGTTATGTCATCGGCCAACGAATCGAGTTCTTTACCTATAGGCGATGATACGTGCAGCAATCGGGCTGTCATACCATCGAAGAAATCGAAAGTAGCACCTAATATAATAAAAGCGAACGCTACAGCGTAATTTCCTTGAAACGCCATATAGCAAGCCACACATCCCGAAAATAGATTGCAACTTGTAAGCGTATTCGGAATGCTTCTGCGTATTATGTTAGCCATATTCTCTGCCTCCTGTTTTTGTCGTTAAGTCTTATTTAAGTTTGGCTATGATAGTTTGGTTTCCGGTAGTCTTCTGCCCCATCTTTACACAAACCTCAGTTCCTAATGGTAAATACACGTCAACACGTGAACCGAATTTAATGAATCCCATATGCTCGTCGATGAAGCAATCTTCATTAGGTTCTGCATAAGTCACGATTCGTCGTGCTACAGCTCCGGCTATCTGACGCGCCATGATGGTATGTCCTTGTGGAGTATCGATAACCACTGTAGAACGTTCGTTCTCTGTGCTCGCCTTAGGGAGCCACGCTTTCATGAAACGTCCGTTATGATGAGCTACGTGACGCACGGTTCCGTCTACCGGATACCAGTTGGCATGCACATTGGTAATGCTCATAAATATGGAAATCATCAATCGCTTGTCGTGAAACACCTCATGCTCGTCTACCTCTTCAATCACTACTACCTTACCATCGGCAGGAGCTACTACTACCCCTTCTGTATTTCCCTCGAAAAGGCGAATAGGACATTGAAAGAAATTCAACATCAACGCATACACGATAACGCTGATACCCGCCATAACGTAGAAAGGTATTTTACACTCTATTCCCCAGTATAAAGCAAGATTAATAAGAAGTAATAAAATTGCACCGGTTATTAATATATGTGTACCTTCACGGTGAAGACGAATTTTCTTTATTTTCTTTATTTTTTTGATTTTAGTCATTTGGGTCATACAAAGTCACATTATATTATCGTGCAAAAATATATGTATTTTAAGAATCATGCAAATAAACGCCTATTTTATTGTTGCATTCACGCCTATATACATATCATTAAGCATAAGTTTTAGCATTTTGTTTTGCGATGTTCGTAAATCTGAGGTATCTTTGGAACTTATTATGGCTTGTAGATAATTAAGATTATCTGAATTTATAATTGCCATGTGCACAAATTAAAAAACAAGACAGATGCAAGATTTTGTACACTTACATGTTCATACTCAGTACTCAATATTGGACGGACAAGCTTCTATCCCCCGCCTGGTAGATAAGGCTATAGCCAACGGTATGCGCGGTATAGCCGTTACCGACCATGGAGATATGTTCGGCATTAAGGAGTTCTTCAACTACGTAAACAAGAAGAATGGCGATACGAACGGAGAAATAAAGAGCCTGAAAAAAAGAATCGGAGCCTTAGAGAGCGGAAAGGAAGCGGTAGACAATCCGGAAGCCGAAATAGCGTCGTGCCGTGAACAACTTGAGGCTGCCAAGAAAAAACTCTTCAAGCCTATCTTCGGATGCGAAATGTATGTGGCACGAAATCGTCTGGAGGATAAAAACGGAAAGCCCGACCAAAGTGGTTATCACTTAGTGGTGCTCGCGAAGAATGCCCAAGGTTATCATAACCTGATAAAACTGGTTTCGAAAGCGTGGACCAAGGGATTTTATATGCGTCCGCGTACAGACCGTGTGGAACTAGAGAAGTATCACGAGGGATTGATTGTCTGCTCGGCATGTATCGGTGGTGAAGTGCCGAGACGTATCTTGGCAGGACAATACGCCGAGGCGGAAGAGGCTATCCAATGGTATAAAAATCTTTTTGGTGACAATTATTACTTAGAGTTGCAGCGGCATAAGGCTAATGTTCCGCGAGCAAACCACGAGACATACAAGCTTCAGCAGCAGGTAAACGAGAAGCTGATAGAATACTCCAAGAAATATAATATAAAGTTGGTATGTACCAACGACGTGCATTTCGTAGACGAAGAAAACGCCGAAGCGCACGACCGATTGATTTGTTTAAGTACGGGTAAGGACTTAGACGACCCAAACCGTATGCTTTACACCAAACAGGAGTGGATGAAGACTCGCGAAGAGATGAACGAGATATTCGCCGACGTGCCCGAAGCGCTTTCTAACACTTGCGACATATGCGACCAAGTGGAGTTCTACTCTATCGACCACGCTCCTATCATGCCTACATTCGCCATTCCCGAAGACTTCGGAACAGAGGCGGAATATCGTGAGCGACTTACAGAGAAAGATTTGTTCGATGAGTTCACCCAAGACGAAAACGGCAATGTGGTGATGGACGAAGACGCAGGTAAGGCTAAGATAGAACGCTTAGGAGGTTATGACAAGCTCTATCGTATCAAGCTGGAAGCTGATTATCTGGCTAAGTTAGCATACGACGGTGCCAAGGTGCGCTATGGAAAAGAGCTGACTGATGAAGTGAAAGAGCGTATCAAGTTCGAGCTGCATATCATGAAGACCATGGGTTTCCCTGGATACTTCCTTATCGTGCAAGACTTTATCTCGGCGGCTCGTAACCAATTGGACGTATCTGTTGGTCCCGGTCGTGGTTCGGCTGCAGGTTCGGCGGTAGCATACTGTTTGGGTATCACTCAAATCGACCCTATCAAGTATGACTTATTGTTTGAGCGTTTCCTTAACCCCGACCGTATTTCATTGCCTGATATCGACGTGGATTTCGATGATGACGGACGCGGACGAGTGCTTAACTGGGTAACCGAAAAGTACGGACAGGAGAAGGTAGCACATATTATTACATACGGTACCATGGCTACCAAGCTGGCGATAAAAGACGTTGCACGCGTGCAGAAGTTGCCGCTGTCGGAATCCGACCGTCTGTGTAAGCTTATCCCCGACAAGATTCCCGATAAAAAGATGAATCTGCCTAACGCCATCGCATATGTGCCAGAGCTTCAGGCAGCCGAAGTTTCGCCCGACCCGATATTGCGTGATACTATAAAGTACGCCAAGATGCTGGAAGGCAACGTGCGAAATACCGGTGTGCATGCGTGCGGTACCATCATCTGCCGTGACGATATAACCGACTGGGTGCCTGTAAGTACAGCCGATGACAAAGAAACTGGCGAGAAGATGCTCGTTACCCAATACGAAGGTTCAGTAATCGAAGATACCGGATTGATTAAGATGGACTTCTTGGGTCTGAAGACCCTTTCTATTATAAAAGAAGCTATTGAGAATATACGCGACAGTAAAGGCATCGTACTCGATATCGACAAAATTCCGATAGACGACCCCATAACCTATCAGCTTTATAGTGAAGGACGAACCATCGGTACATTCCAGTTCGAATCGGGAGGTATGCAGAAGTATCTGCGCGAACTGCAGCCTACCACTTTCGAGGATATTATCGCCATGAATGCCCTTTACCGTCCGGGACCGATGGACTACATTCCTTCGTTCATCGCTCGTAAGAACGGACGCGAAGAGATAAAGTACGATATCCCCTGCATGGAGAAATACCTGAAGGATACATATGGTATTACTGTCTATCAGGAGCAGGTGATGCTTTTGTCGCGACAGTTGGCCAACTTTACTCGTGGTGAGAGTGATGCCCTCCGTAAAGCGATGGGTAAGAAGAAGAAAGCCATCGTAGACGCGATGAAGCCTAAATTCATTGAGGGAGGAAAGAAGAACGGACACGACCCGAAAGTACTCGAAAAGATTTGGGCCGACTGGGAGAAGTTCGCATCGTACGCCTTCAACAAGAGTCACGCTACTTGCTACTCTTGGGTGGCTTATCAAACGGCATACCTAAAAGCTAACTACGCTTCAGAATATATGGCTGCTACCATGAGCCGAAACATTTCGAACATCACCGAAATCACTAAGCTGATGGATGAATGTAAGGCTACAGGCATCAGCGTATTAGGTCCTGATGTAAACGAAAGTAACCTTAAGTTCTCAGTAAACCGCCACGGCGATATCCGTTTCGGACTGGGAGCGATAAAGGGTGTGGGCGAAGCTGCCGTGCAAAGTATACTTACGGAGCGCAAGAAGAATGGACTATTCAAAGATATATTCGACTTCGTTCAGCGTGTAAACCTCTCGGCTTGCAACCGTAAGAATATAGAGAATCTTGCCTTGGCCGGCGGATTCGATAGTTTCCCTGGCATAAAGCGCGAGGATTTCTTCGCAAAGAATGCTAAAGACGAATCGTTCTCAGACGTATTGGTGAAGTACGGCAACAAATATCAAGCCGACATGAACGCCGCAGCGAACTCACTGTTCGGAGGCGAACATGCGGTAGAGATAGCCACTCCGGAAATTATATCGGCACCCGAATGGGGTAATCTGGAACGACTGAACAAAGAAAGAGATTTGGTGGGCATTTATCTTTCGGCACATCCGCTGGACGAATACATTCCGATTCTCGAAAAGATGTGTAACGCTAAGATGGCCGACTTGGTCGACCTTACTCCGCTTCAGAATCATGACTTGATATTGGGCGGTATAGTAACTGCCGTAAAAGAAGGCATGACCAAGAAAGGAAGTCCGTACGGACGTGTAAAGATGGAGGATTTCTCTGGAGCGGCCGAATTTGTATTCTTCGGCGACGACTGGGTAGGCAAGAAAAACTATTTTGCCGAAGGCATGTTCCTTTATCTTATAGGTAAATGCCAGCCACGCAAGTGGCAACCAGACGAATGGGAAGTGAAGATAAACGGTGTAAAACTGCTATCCGACGTAAAAGACGACGATATACAGAAAATCACCGTCAGCGTTCCGCTATCGTTTATTACCAACGAGTTCGTGCTAGAATTCAGCGAACTGATACGTAATAACCCCGGAAAAGTTGACCTATCGTTCGTTATTTGCGATGACGACGGACAAAACCGTGTAAGCATGCAGTCGCGCACAATGAAAGTATCCCTGAAAAAGGATATCGTAATTTATATAAAAAACAGGCCGCAATTGGATTATAAAATAAATTAATCCTATATTTGCATAAGAACATTATAACCTAAATTTAAAAGATATGGCATTGAATATTAAAGACGACAATTTCGAAGCTATCGTAGCCGAAGGAAAACCTGTTGTATTAGACTTTTGGGCAACTTGGTGCGGACCTTGCAAAATGATCGCTCCATTCATCGAAGAGTTGGCTGAAGAATATAAAGATACTGTAAACATCGGTAAATGCGACGTAGACGAAAATGACGAACTTCCAGGACAGTTCGGCGTACGTAACATTCCTACAGTATTGTTCATCAAGAACGGAGAAGTAGTAGACAAGCAAGTTGGCGCTACAACTAAGGCTGCGTTGAAAGAGAAAATTGAAGCATTGTTGAAATAATCATTTTTAAAATCTGAGACTATGGGATTAGAAGACGATTTCTTACTGGAAGATGAGGACGATGAAAAGACCATCGAGTTCATCAAGAACTATTTGCCTCAAGAAATCAAGGATAATTTTACAGATGATGATTTGTATTATATCCTCGATTTGATAGTAGACTATTATACCACCAGCGGCTGTCTCGACGCTCAGCCTGACGAAGAAGGTTACATCAACATCGACCAAGATGAAATTGTAAACTACGTAGTCAAGGAGTCGGCAAAAGACGGAATGGGTCCATTTAATCCGGACGACGTATTCTTTGTTGTTCAAGGAGAAATGGAATACGGTAACTCTTTAGGCCAAGTGGAATAATCTAAGGATTCAATCGAGTAGGAGGTAAACACTAATCATAGGTGTTTATCTCCTATTTTCGTGTTTACCGACCTCTCACACCACCGTACATGCCGTTCGGCATACGGCGGTTCCTATTTTGGGTACCATTCGAGATACGCCCCCTTTAAAGTAGCATACCCTGCAGAACGCAGATTATCGTTATTTATCGCCCTCTTCAATACAGGACTATCAGCTATACGCCAATAGCCTTTGCGAGTATTACCCCATTCATATGCTTGGTATTCATTAATACCGCATCTAATGAGGTTTGCCACTCTTGTCTTGACTTTCTTCCAAGCCTTCCATATACACATGCGTATTCTACGTCTTAACCATTCGTCTGTTTCAAGTAAAAGACGTTTCATATTGGCAAGATGATAATAACCGACCCATCCTCTTATGTATTCTTTCAGTTTTTGCTTTCTCTTGGCATATCCCCAACCATTGCTGCGACTTGTCAGTTCTTTCAACCTTGA
>FR881290.1 GCA_000434735.1 Bacteroides sp. CAG:530 | reverse complement strand
GATTTTATTTCGAACTCACGTTAATTAAGGGTGTAGTGGTGGATGCTGCCGATATTCCACTTCCTGGTGTGAGTGTATTGGTGAAAGGCACCACTACTGGAACTACTACCGATTTGGATGGTCGTTATTCTATTAACGTACCTAAGAATGGAATTCTTGTTTTTACTTACATTGGTATGTCTAAGCAAGAAGTTAAAACCTCTGGTAAGAGAACTGTAAATGTGGTTCTGCAAGAAGACGTTTCGGTTTTGAACGAAGTAGTTGTTGTAGGATATGGTATTCAAAAGAAAGCCCACCTTACTGGTTCTGTAGCTTCTGTTAATTCAAAAGATTTGATGAAGTCTACTACAAGTAATATCTCGCAGGCATTGGTTGGTAAGTTGCCGGGCTTGATGTCTCAGCAAACTTCTGGTGCTCCAGGTTCGGATAATGCAACTATTTTAGTGCGTGGTCGTTCTACTTATCAGGGCGATGATGGTCCGTTGATGTTGGTAGACGGTGTAGAACGTCCGATGTGGCAAATTGACCCGAATGACGTAGAATCTGTAACTATTTTGAAAGATGCTTCTGCTTGTGCGGTTTATGGTATGAAGGCTTCTGGTGGTGTTATTTTGGTAACTACTAAGCGTGGTTCTGAAGGTAAGGCAAGTATTAACTACAAAGGCTCGTTGACTTTGTCGCATGCTACTACATTGCCTAAGTTCATGAATGGTACTCAGTACATGCAGTGGTATAACTTGGCTAAGAAATTGGATGGTGAAAACCCTTTCTTTACAGACGAAGACATACGTAATACTTATAATGGTGACCCTACAGACGGTTATGAAAATACAGACTGGTTGGCTCCTTTGTTCCGTACTACATTGATGCATCAGCATAGCTTGTCTATTAGCGGTGGTACCCAGAAGACAAATTATTTTATTAGTGGTGGTTTTATGAACCAGAATGGTTTTATCAAGGGACATAAGAATCAGCGTGGCCATTTCCGTTCTAATCTTGATACAAAACCAGTTGAAGGTTTGAGTGTATCTTTAAATCTTGCGGGTCGTGTTGAAGATTATAATCAGCCTGGTGCTAATACTTATGAAAATCAGATGAGTAACAATGTGGTTGGTTCATTGCTGTATGCAGCTCCTTTTGTTCCGATGGAACTCGAAGGATATCCTACATCTGGTTATCGTGGTGGAACCAATCCGCTGTATGCCGCAGAACATTCAGGTTTTAAAACGAAACGTAATGTAGCTTTTGAAACTTCAGCTAAAGCAGAATATGAATTCCCGTTCTTGAAAGGATTGAAGGCTGGTATGTTTATGAGTTGGGACTGGCAAGATATCGATTCAAAGAGCATGTCTTATGCTTATAAGCTCATGTACTATGATCATCCGTCTAAGTCTTATATATTGCAAAACGCAAGTTGGTTGAACGAAGAAGGTGAGTTGAGTCAGAGTGATATGAAATTGCAGAAGTTGTTGGTTCGTCCTTCTGTTACTTATAATAATACATTTGGCAAGCATACTGTAGGAGCGTTGTTCCTTTATGAAATGAGTAAGTCGAATACAAAAGCGATGTCTGCAGCTCGTTCTAAATTCCCGTTGCTCGATATTCCTGAATTGGATTTTGGTTCTGACATTCATCCTAAGAATGGTAATGGCGGTTATTATAACAAAACAGCTTATGCTGGTTATGTAGGGCGTTTAAATTATGCTTATGCGAATAAGTACTTGGCGGAATTTACTTTCCGTTACGACGGTTCTTATAAGTTTGCGAAAGACAACCGTTGGGGATTCTTCCCATCTGTGTCATTGGGATATGTAATGTCTGAAGAAAGTTTCTTTAAAGAATTACTCCCTAAGGTTGACTACTTTAAGTTGAGAGGTTCTGTTGGCCTTTTGGGTAGTGATAACGTAGATCCATTCTTGTACAGAAGAAAATATGACTGGACAGTGAACGGAGCCGTTTTCGGTTCAAACCCGACAACTCAAAACACATTGTATAATAGTGTAACTTATCCGATGGAAGAGCTGACATGGGAAAAATGTCGTTCTATAAACTTCGGTTTCGACCTGAGTGCATGGAGAGGTTTGCTTGGCATTGAATTCGATGTGTTCTATAAATATACTTATGACATATTGCGCCCTATTTCAGGAGCATATCCTTCTTCTTTGGGAGGTCACTATCCAAGTATCGAAAACTCTGGTGCACTTGATAACCGTGGTTTTGAATTGACATTGAAGCATTCTAACCGTGTAGGACAGGTGTCGTATAACTTGAACGGTAACCTTTCTTTCGCTCGCAACCGAATCCTCCGTATGACTCAGGGTGATGGAACATTGCCTTGGAAGAACAAATTGGGAACTTCTGTCGGTGCTGTTTGGGGATATAAGTCTTTAGGTCTTTTCCAGACACAGGAAGAATTGGATAATGCACCGATTAGCTCAAACCCGATACGTTTAGGTGATATTAAATATGCTGATATTGACGGTGACGGTCGTTTGACTTGGAATGATGAAGTGAAAATAGCTCGTAGCACTATGCCGGAAATGATGTTTTCGTTGACTGGTGATGCACAGTGGAAGGGATTCGATATCTCTGTTCAACTTCAAGGAGCGGCTCTTTGCGATAAGATGTTGCAGCAAGAATGGTATAACGGTGTGAGAGACCAAACTCCATTGACTCGTCCTTGGTATGCTGGTTGGGATAACGCTCCTTTGTTCTTGGTTGAAAACAGCTGGAGACCTGATTTTACAAATGCTGAATATCCTCGTTTGTCTACTGTTGCTTCTTCTAACAGTTCCGAAATCTCAGACTTCTGGAAGAGAAACGGAGCTTATTTGCGTTTGAAGAATGTAACCCTGGGATATACATTCCCGAAAAAATGGATGAAGAAAGCTGGCGTTAATAACCTTCGTGTATTTGCAAGCGGATTCAACTTGTTGACTTTCACTGCATTCAAATATTTGGATCCAGAGTCAAGCAACGTAATTCAGGGATATTATCCACAACAACGTACATTTACCTTTGGTTTAGATGTAACGTTCTAATCTTAGTTCTAATTATTAAACATTGAAAGATATGAAAAAATTTATTATAGGATTGTCGGCTATTGCGATGCTGGGTTTTCAGTCTTGTAGTGATGTACTTGATATAGATCCCTCTCGTAGTTATAGCGAATCAACTGTATATTCTTCCGTAAAAAACTTAGATTTGTATGTGAAGGATTTCTATGGTATTTTTTACAGTAATGCTGATATTTTGGTCGGATCTAATTTGCTTATGGATGACGGCTGTACTGACTTGGTGAAATATTCATGGTATAATATTGCAGAAGGAACGGTGAATAAGTTCTTCTATGGTGATGTTAAGATTACAGTAGACAACAATTTCCGTTCTAATTGGGATGGCATGTACACTTTCATTCGCAAATTCAACGAATATTTGGTAGACGTAAACAACGGTTACGGAAAGAACATTAGTTCTGAAGAATTGGCTGTACGTACCGCAGAAGTGCGTTTCATGCGTGCTTTTGCTTATCAGGAATTGGTACTCAGACATGGTGGTGTTATTTTGAGAATCGATGAAAACCGTGTCGAAGATCAGAACGATCGCGCTAAGGCACGTTCTTCTGAAGCAGAGTGTTGGGATTTCATTCTCAATGAATATAAGAAAGCTGCTGCCGATTTACCTTATGTATGGGAAGATAATTCTATAGGAACCAATGTAGGACGTCTTACTAAAGGTGCTGCTTATGGTATGATGGCAAGAGCTGCTCTGTATGCTAAACGTTGGCAGGATGCATTGGATGCTTGTGAGGAAGTGAAGAAATTGGAAAAAGACGGATATTATCAATTGTTACCTGGTACTACTTATGCTGAGTATAACAAGATATTTACCAACTATAATAATAAGGAGTTGATTCTTTCCGTGAATTTCGAGAAGAGAGGAAAACAACATTTGTTTAACCAGTATTTCTGTCCTCCATCAGATTATGTCAACTCACAATTGGGTAAAGGTAGTGTAGGTGCTGCTGCTACTCCAACCGATGAATATGCTTCTAGCTTTGACATCAATGTAGGAGGTCAGTGGCAAGCATTTAGTTGGGATAATGTCGCTTCATATCCTGAAGGTCCTTGGAAGGGACGTGATCCTCGTTTCTACGCTTCTATCCTTTATAACGAAGCTCCTTGGAACGGACGTCAATTGGAAATATATGACGGTGGTAATGACGGATTTATGGAATTCAGCACTTCTGCAAGTCAGGATATGGTGCGTAAATCTACCACAGGATATCTTTTCCGTAAATTTGTAAAAGAAGATAAGACCATTGATTTCGCACATGTTCAGAGTGATCAGTATTGGATTGAAATGCGTTTGGCTGAAATCTATTTGATTAGTTCAGAAGCTTATGCACGTTTGGATAAATTTAAAGAAGCTTATATTGATTTGAATGTAATTCGTAATCGTGTAGGTATGCCGATGTTGAGTCAAAAGAATACTTGGGATGCTTACTTGGACGATTTGTCTAAAGAACGTATCTGCGAATTGGGCATGGAAGGTCATCGCTACTTCGACTTGGTTCGTTGGGACAAGGCTTATGAAGTATTGAATAATAAACGTTTACATGGTGTTAAAGCCACCAAGGGATTGGATAAGTTTACCTATGAACGTATTGAATGTGATGTAAAAACACGTTATTTTAGCAAAAAATATTGTGTATTCCCGATACCAAGTTTTGAAATTCGTACCAACTTGTTGTGCGAACAGACTGATATATGGAAATAATTTTTTCACTTAATAAAGATAATGACTATGAAATTTAAATATTTGATGAATGGGTTGCTTGCAATGGCAATGACATTCGTGGGTTGTCAGAATCCTGATGATTTGGTGAGATCGGACAATGAAATGTTGAACCGTCTTTCTATTAAGGGTATTTTGGCAGATAATCCTCAAGAAGATTATCCCACGGAAATAGATTTAGAAAATGGAACAGTAAAAATAATTGTGCCTTATTATATTTCTGATACGGAGGCAATTCAGGGCGATTTAACCAGAATGAAACTTTCGGCAGAATTACCGTCAGGGGCTACATTCTCTCCGGCTCTTACTGGTATTCACGATTTGGAAAAGGGTTACTCTTCTAACTTGTTGTATGAAGACGGTAGAGTACAGCCGTTGACTTTTAAAGCTGAGTATTTGAAGTCGGATAAAGCTGTTTTATCGAAAATTGAGTTGACCAAGACACAGGCTACTGTTCGCATTATACAGCCTCAGGCGGAAGGCGAACACGGTAAGGTGATGATTTTTATCACTAAGACAGACATGGATAGAGAATTGTTGAAAGATGCAAAAGTACAATTATCTCCTTGGGCTGATATTGAATCTGACGTTTATAATCCGGTTACTGAAAGAATAGATTTGAGCCAACTGCCTACATTTACGGTTGTTGCTCAGAATGGCGTGGATAAGATCACTTATGAAACTGCTTTCCAATATCCTGAAAAAGTTCCTTATGGAGTAGGATACGTTTATCCGTTGTTCGGCTTCCAGGCTACTCAAGAAAATCCATTAGGATTTGGTTTGAATGAGAACAAATCGATGGCAGTTGTAGGTGACTATCTGATTGTTTCTAATTATAAAGATTTCAATAAGATGCCGGTTTATAATCGCTTCACTGGTGAACAGGTTAATGTTCGTGTAAATTGTGAAGGCATCGACCCTTCTCGTTCTATTCGTGCTATTAGCACTGACGATGCTGGTCATATGGTAGCAATGAGCTTCACAAGTACAAAACAACAAAACGGTTGGTATGATATTACTGATAAGACTGTGTATGTTTGGGCTTGGAAGGATGGTATTGAGAATAAGCCAGTTCAAATTATGGCAGAACAATGGGATGGACCTACTTTCGGTATGGGAGCTAATACATTTATCGGAACTGCTATTTCTGTAAATGGAGATATTATCTCTGGTAAAGCTATTTTGACTGCTTGTGTTCCTTACGGATGGAAGTTTGTTTATTTAGGATTCGAGAATGGTAAGTTGTTAGGTCCTGCCAAGAATGGTAGTGCACCTCATGGATATGGTGACCCTGCTAAGATTATTCCGTTGACAACAGACTTTGACGCTCCGTTGAGTTTCGTTGCGTCATCTGGTAATGAAAACAACTTGGTTTCTTATGCGGGAACTGACGGTAAGGCATTTGCTTTCACTCAACCTAAATCTCACTATTGGCCTACAACTAATGCAGGAGCTAACCAAGGAGGATCTACTAAGGGTATTGATTATATTGAATTTAATGGAGCTCATTTGGTGGCTGTTCAGAATGACAATGCGTTCTGGAGTAATGGTTGGACTCGTCTGTTTGTAACAGATATTAAGGCCGATCCGCAACCTAGTTCAATGATGGAAGGTTTTATTTTCGATACTTCGGATGGTGACGCAAAGGGTAATGGAGATACTCCTGGTGGTTTGGCTGGAACAGGATGGTGCTTGACAGGTATTCACCGCCCAGGTCAGTCATTCATTGGTGGAACTCCGTTGGGTGGAAATGATTACTGTACAGGTGACGTAGTTTTTGCGAAGAGTGCTGACGGCAATGCGGTACAGGTTTACATGATGACTACCAATTTTGGTATTATGGGTTGGGAATTGACAAATTTCAGACTTGAATAATAGTTGATTTTTCTGGACTATCTGCCTATATTATCGAGCATGGGCAGATAGTCTTTTTATATTTATATATTAAGCATTAAAGAACGTAAGAGTATTATGAAGAAAGTATTGTTTTTTTTGATGGTTATGCTTATTGGAGGTGTATTCCCTACTTTGGTAGCTTGTTCAAAGAATAGTCCAGTTGCTCCCGATTTTAGTTTGGGAGATACGGATAAAGATGATCAGGAAGAAATAAAACCGGGTAAAGTTTATGATTGGGAGAAGAATCGTAAGGAAGTTCTTCAATCTACAGATATGGTCCTTTGTTATTCTGGCGCTTCTAACAGAGCTGTGTGGAATAAGGATTTGATGTCTAATTATGTAGTATACAAAGATCGACAAAACAAAAAGCATTGGTTGTTTGACAGTTTCTTATTCTTAGAAATTCTTGATATAAATACCATTAAGGCTTATACTAAAGGTTTTGATAAAGAATTTGAGTCTGCTAACAAGGCAGATTGGGAAGGTTTGCTAAACACTTATTTTGCATCTTCATCAGGTATTGCAGGATTGGATAAGTGTGTAGCAGAACAACAGACGGAATTAGGGACTCCTGCTCATAAGCGTCAGGTTGTTATCAGTATCCCCGAGCCTATGGTAAATAAATTCTCAGCTATCTCTTCTTCTACGACAAAATATTGGGGGAAAATAGATGGTAAGGAATTGGACTTTTCTAAAGCGGAAGATCGTGTGAAAGCTTGTGTCTGGTTTATCGACCAAGTGCGTGCACGTTTTGCTCAGAAGAACTTCAAGAATGTAGAGTTGGCTGGTTTTTATTGGGTGGCAGAAGACGCAACTGCTACTAGAAGCATATTGAATTCGGTAGCTAGTTACTTGAAAGAGTTGAAGTATAGTTTTAATTGGATTCCTTACTTCACTTCAGACGGTCATACAGAATGGAAAAAGTTAGGTTTTACATCTACTTATTTCCAGCCGAATTATTATTTCCAGAACAATCTGACAAAAGAGCGTGTGACAGAGGCATGTAAAAAAGCCATTAAGTATGACATGGATATGGAACTTGAATTTGAAGACAATGCATGCAAATACCCAATTAAAACATCTAAAGCATATCGCTTGAGAGACTATATGGATATTTTTAAGGAACAGGGCATTTGGAAGAGTAAACGTTTGGCGTATTATCAAAATAACACTGCTTTGGTAACACTGAAAAATTCAGTTGAACCAGATGACCAGACTTTGTATCATGATTTCTGCCAATTTGTTATTTCACGTCCGATGCGTGACTCTCATTAATTATTTTGTAAAATATTATTAGTAGTAACTATGAAGAAAGGATTGCTGTATTTCCTTGTTTTATTTTGTTTGTTCAGTTGTCAGTCGTCTGATGACTCCAAGTCGCCTGTGGTTTTAAAGGAGTTGTGTCAGCGATTGTTCCCTCAGCATGCTTCTTCTTTTCAGTTTGAACTGTTGGAAGACTCGTTAGAGACCGATCATTTTACGCTGACCTCTCAGTCTGGTAAGATTCATATTCAGGGAAACAATTACAATTCCATGGCTGTGGGATTGAATTACTATTTGAAGAATTACTGCCATACACATGTATCTTGGTATGCTTCAGACAGCATTGTGATGCCCGAAGAACTTCCTATGCTTGATAAGACTGTGAGTTGTCAGGCTACATGCGACAATCGCTTTTTCTTGAACTATTGTACGTTTGGTTATACAATGGCTTATTGGAAGTGGCAAGATTGGGAACGTTTAATCGATTGGATGGCTTTGAACGGGGTGACTATGCCGTTGGCTATTACGGGACAGGAGTCAATTTGGTATAAAGTATGGACAGAGATGGGATTGTCGGACGAAGAAGTCCGCACTTATTTTACCGGCCCTGCTCAGTTGCCTTGGCACCGTATGTCGAATGTGGATTATTGGCAAAGTCCTCTTCCTAAAGATTGGTTGGTGCAGCAAGAAGCTTTGCAGAAACAGATTTTGGCTCGCGAGCGCGAGTTTAATATGACTCCGGTTCTTCCGGCTTTTGCAGGTCATGTGCCGGCTGAGCTGAAGAAGATTTATCCGGAAGCGAAGATTTACACCATGAGCCAATGGGGCGGTTTCGACGAAAAATACAGAAGCCATTTTATTGACCCGATGGATTCATTATATGGAGTTATCCAAAAACGTTTCTTGGAAGAGCAAACTAAGATTTACGGCACAGACCATATCTATGGAATAGACCCGTTTAATGAAGTAGACTCTCCGAACTGGAACGAAGAATTCTTGTCGAATGTATCGAAGAAGATATATGAATCTTTGTCGAATGTTGACCCCGAAGCTAAGTGGTTGCAAATGACTTGGATGTTTTATCACGCAAAGGAAAAATGGACTCCTTCTCGTATCAAGGCATTCTTGAGAGCTGTGCCGCAGGATAAGTTGATACTGTTGGATTATTATTGCGATCATACTGAAATCTGGAAAAACATAGAAAGCTATTATGGCCAGCCTTATATTTGGTGTTATTTAGGTAACTTTGGAGGCAACACTATGATGGTAGGCGATTTGAACGATACGGATATGAAGATTAACCGTGTTCTTGCTGAAGGTGGAGACAATGTATATGGCTTGGGCGTTACTTTGGAAGCGTTCGACGTTAATCCGTTGATGTATGAATTTGTTTTCGATAAGGCTTGGAATCAGACTCAGTCTACAGACGAATGGATTGAAATGTGGGCTAAGTGTAGAGGTGGACAGAAGGATAAAAACATTCTTAAGGCATGGAAGGATTTGCACGAAAAGATTTATATGACACCCGCTTTGTGTGGACAGGCTGTATTGATTAATGCGCGTCCGCAGTTCGAAGGCGTACAGGGTTGGAATACTTACCCTGATTATAAATACGATAATAAGGACTTATGGGCCATTTGGGGCGAACTCCTGCAGGCTACCGACGTGGTTAATCAGGGCTACGATTTTGATGTGGTCAACGTAGGCCGACAGGTTTTGGGTAACTTGTTCTCAGACTATCGCGCACAGTTTACCGCTTGTTACAAACGTAAGGATTTGTCGGGCGCAGAACAATGGGCAAAGCGTATGGACGACTTGATTCTTGATGTAGACCGTCTGTTGTCTTGCAGTCCTTTGTTCTCAATGGGTAAATGGATAAAAGACGCTAAAGACTGTGCTGCATCGGAAGATGAGAAGAATTATTACGAAGAAAACGCTCGTGGCATAGTTACTATCTGGGGACAGAAAGATACTCAGTTGAACGATTACGCAAACAGAGGTTGGGCAGGCTTGACCAAGAGTTTTTATCGTGGACGTTGGAAACTGTTTACCGATGGTGTGTTGGCTGCTATGAAAGCTAATCGCTCATTCGATGAAAAGAAATTCCATAAGGATGTTACGGAATTCGAGTATCAATGGACTCTGCAACATGAGGATTTCCCTATTTCATCTGGCGAAAGCGCAGTGAAGGTAGCTAATGAGTTATGGAATAAATACCAAAACGATTTTCGTTAAGATAAACTTAAAAGATTAATATATGAAAAACTTATTTACTTGGGTAATAGGTTTCGCTTGTTGCGTGTCGTCTGTCCAGGCACAACAAGCTCCTTATAAGAATCCGTTGGTACCGACGGAAATGCGTGTAAACGACTTGTTGCAGCGAATGACTCTGAAGGAGAAAATAGCTCAGATTAGACACTTGCATTCTTGGGATGTTTTTGAAGGGCAACAATTGAATCCCGACCGTTTAGCGCAGATGTGTGCAGCGGGCGGTTTTGGCTTCTTCGAAGGTTTTCCTCTTACTGCAGTAAACACTCGTAAGGCTTTCCGTGAAATACAGACTTATTTGGTAGAAAAGACCAGATTGGGTATTCCGGGCTTCTCGGTTGCCGAGTCGTTGCATGGTGTAGTGCAAGACGGAGCAACAATATATCCGCAGAATATAGCCATGGGTAGTACGTTCAACGTGGACTTGGCTTATGAAAAGACACGCCAGATTTCTGGCGAGCTTAATACGATGGGTGTAAAGCAAGTACTTGCTCCTTGTATCGACGTGGTGCGCGATTTGCGTTGGGGACGCGTGGAAGAGTCTTTCGGTGAAGACCCGTTCTTGTGTTCACGTATGGCCGTATCCGAGGTAAAAGGATATATGGAACACGGCATCTCCCCGATGTTGAAACATTACGGCCCACACGGAAATCCGTTGGGTGGTCTTAATCTGGCGTCTGTAGAGTGTGGCGTGCGCGATTTGTTTGATATTTACTTGAAGCCCTTCGAAACCGTATGTAAGGAAACTGGCATCATGGCTGTGATGTCAAGCTATAATTCATGGAACAGAGAACCGAACTCGGCTTCTTATTTTATGCTTACGGAAATCCTTCGCAATACCTTTGGCTTCCGTGGATATGTTTATTCAGACTGGGGTGTTATTGATATGTTGATACGTTTCCATAAGACAGCTGTCGACTCGTACGAAGCTGCTTCGCAAGTAATAAAAGCAGGTTTGGATGTGGAAGCTTCAAGTGCTTGTTTCTTGGCTTTGGAAGAAAAGGTTCTTTCTGGCGAGTTCGATGTGAAGTATATCGACCAGGCGGTAAGAAGAGTATTGCGTGCGAAATTCGAGTTGGGCTTGTTCGAAGACCCTTATCAGGAGAAAGCCAATTATCGCATTCCTATCCACACGGACGAAAGTGTGGCTTTGTCTAAACGCATTGCCGACGAGTCTACCGTATTGCTTAAGAATGACAACAACCTATTGCCTTTGGATGCGAAGAAACTGCGTTCTATAGCGGTGATAGGTCCTAATGCCGACTGCGTACAGTTTGGTGACTATACTTGGAGTAAGAAAAAATCTGACGGTGTAACTCCTTTGGAAGGAATCCAGAAGTTGGTAGGCAAGAAGGTAAAAGTGAACTATGCCAAGGGTTGTTCTATCGCTTCGTTGGATACATCGGGTATAGATGAGGCTGTGCAGGCAGCTCAGCAGAGCGATGTAGCAATTGTATTTGTAGGTAGCTCTAGTACGGCTTTCGTGCGTCATAGTTCAGAGCCTTCTACAAGTGGTGAAGGTATAGATTTAAGTGATATCTCTCTTACCGGTGCGCAGAATGAATTGATTCAGGCGGTGCAGGCTACGGGCAAACCGGTAGTAGTGGTTCTGGTAGCTGGTAAACCTTTTGCCATACCTTACGTTAAGAAGAATATTCCGGCAGTATTGGCTCAGTGGTATGCAGGCGAACAAGCCGGTACTTCTATAGCCGATATCTTGTTTGGTAAGGTTAATCCTTCGGGTAAGACTTCTTTCTCTTTCCCGCAGAGCACGGGTCATCTTCCTGTTTATTATAACCATTTGTCTACCGATAAGGGTTATTACAAAGAACCGGGTTCTTACGAAAAACCGGGACGTGACTATGTATTCTCAAGCCCTGATGCTTTGTGGGTGTTCGGTCATGGATTGAGTTACACCACTTTCGATTTCGAAAAAGTGTCGGCCAACAAGCGGCAATATCATCCGTACGATACCATTCAGGTTTCTGTACAGCTGAAAAATACCGGCAAGATGGAAGGAAAAGAAGTAGTTCAGGTTTACGTACGCGATATGGTAAGCTCGGTGATGACTCCTGTTAAGCAATTGAAGGCATTCACTAAAGTAGGCTTGCGTCCGGGTGAATCTAAGAAAGTTACCCTGTCTATACCGGTAAGCGAATTGTTCCTGACCGATAACCAAGGCAAGAGATTCTTAGAACCGGGAACATTCGAATTGCAGGTGGGTAGTTCTTCTGAAAACATTGCCAGCCGAATCCGTGTGGAAGTAGGAGAGTCGGCATCGCACTCTGCTGATAAATCAGGAAATATGGCACAGGAAACGCGTCAAGTAAACGGTAAGCTGATAGAAATTAAGGGTAGTGTGCGCGATGTGCAGGCAACTCCGGTGCACGGGGTACGAGTGCAGGCGTCCTTCTCACAGAATGAAATCTCTACCGATAAGGATGGACGTTATACCATCATGGCGCACGAAGACGAGTGTCTGATATTCTCAAAGGTTGGTTATGTAACTCAGAAGCAAGAAATCCAATCGCGTAAGCAGATTAATATCCAGGTTGTGAAAGGTGAATAATTATAGAGCTAACATTAAACTATAGAACAGATGAAAATAAATGTATTTGTTTAGGCTTGATGCTTTATAGTTTAGGTTTGCCTGCACTAAAGGCGCAGCAGTTGAATGATGACCCTGCTAAAGAATGGTGCTATTAATTTTGTGAGAATATCGGTTAAGAACAATACTTCATCAGAAAAAGAGGCCCGTGTAGTGGCCTCTTTGCGAGGAAAGTTAGATGATTCTCGTTTCGTTGATTTGAAGGGTTTTGATTCTTCTAATTTGCACGAAGTAAAAGGGTCGTCGGTATACCGTGACGGTAAACTATTGTGCTGGTTAGATCCTTCTTATTCTAAGATAGAATCAATAGAAGGTAAGAACTATGCTCAGCCTTATACGGCAGAGTCGGTAAAACTTACTCCTGCCACTCGTACGGTCATCATGCATTATCAGAAGAAATTGAAGCCAAGTAAGTCGATAGATTACTTTTTTAAATTGCCAGCAGTGCCGGTAAGCGATGTTAATGTGGTTAATCAGATTTTAGGGACATTTACTGAATATCCCTACTTTAAAGCATATCCTATTGTTCTCTGAATCCGATTTACACGATTACCCTTGCATGTTTTTGAAAGCAAACTCGGGCAAGGGCGTTTCGGCTTTGTTCCCACCATATCCGTTAGAAACAAAAACTATTAGCGACCGTAGCATTAATGTAGTTCGCGAAGCTGATTATATAGCCAATACTAAAGCTAAACGTACTTATCCTTGGCGTTATGTAGTAGTGGCTTGTAAAGCTCGTAAAAAAGCATTGCGAGAAGTCAATTGAAACATTGCGATGATTGAAACCGATCATCGCAATGTTCGGTTTCAATCATCGCAATGTTTTTTTACCCATTCCAGAGGGTGCTCTGTGGCTGATATTTAAAAATAATATACACGTTAAAGTTCATGTATGCGCAATAATAGCTTCGTTTATTTTAGTAAAAGTATAATACATTAATGTGATGTGCTTAATCTATAGGTATATAATAAATGGTTTTTATTGCTGTTTTTTTAATCAATTAGGTTGTTCAAAATATTCAGCTTAATTTGTGTCATGTATTAAAATATTATTTCTTATATTTGCAAAGGGTTTAATAATTAATTTATAAATCACTCCTATCTAAGTCATATTATGAGAAAGCATTTCTATTTTGCGTCATTGTTCTCAATGCTTTTGTTGGTTTGTTGTAGCAGTTCAGTGAACGGGAACATTCCGAATTTCTCAATTGGAGAAGAATTGTCTAAACCGGCAGATGAGAAACCTATTATATTGTCTTATGTATGGCACAGCTTTAAAGAATTGCCCGATCCTAATTTGGTAACTCATATTAATTATGCGTTTGGTCATCTCGATAAGACTAACTTTGTAGATATAGATATTGATACACCAGAACATTTTAGAGAGGTGGCAGGGCTGAAGAAACAAAACCCGAACTTAAAGATATGTTTGTCTATTGGTGGTTGGGGAACTTGTAGTGAAGGCTTCAGCCAAATGGCCAGAGACGCTGGAAAGCGTAAGGCTTTTGCGTTGAATTGCAAGCGCCTTTTAGATGAATATGGTATAGATGGTATTGATATTGATTGGGAATACCCTACAAAACATTCTGAGGGTATTGCTGCAACTTCGCAAGATACTAAAAATTACACTCTGATGATGAAAGAAATACGCAAGGCTATCGGAGATAATAAGTTGCTTACATTGGCTTCTTCTGCTAGCGCAGAGTGCTTTGATTTTAAGGATTTGTTGCCTATAGTCGATTTTGTGAATATTATGTCTTATGATATGTGTGGCTTTAATCAGCATAATTCTGCTCTCTACAAGTCAGAATTTACAGGGGATTTCTGGTGCGACAAGGCTACTTCTTTGCATAATTTAGCGGGTTTCCCTCTTCATAAATTAGTGTTGGGACTTCCTTTCTATGGATATAGTTCAGTTGGTGGTAAACTTAAAATGGTTTATTATAAAGATATGGTGAAGGAACAGTGTTTAAAGGACCTTATCGAACGTTGGGATGATGTGGCTAAAGTTCCTTATTTGGCTGACCGAAACGGAAAACTTATGTTCACCTTCGATAACGCAAAATCATTGGTGTATAAATGTGAATATGCAAAAAAGAAAGGCTTGAAAGGTGTCATGAGTTGGTTCTATGAAGCTGATGACGCCAAGGGTACATTGCGTAAAGCGGTATACGATGCAATGACGGAATAATAACGTTTAAATTATCGGATGAGGTTAATAAAATAGTTTATTAGATTTGCTGTAGTAATACCTTTGTTAAATATAATTGTTTGTTAAATCTACATATAAAGTATTATGAGAAAGTTCTTTTCCTTAGCATTATTATTTTTAATGTTTTTCCTGAGTGGCTGTGGTGACTCTGATAGTGGAAATATTCCTGATTTTTCTACAGGCGGAGAGTCGTCGGAGACAAAACCGTCTGATGATGGTTATATCATTTTGGCTTATGTGTGGTCTGGAGCCGAAGGTCTGCCTGATCCTAGCTTGTTGACTCATATTAATTACGGATTTGGTAACGTTAATAAGTCTTTTGACGGTATTGTTATTCAGCGTCCGGAAAACTTAAAGCAGATAGCAGGGCTGAAAAAACAAAGTCCGAAGTTGAAGATCTGTCTATCTATAGGTGGCTATGGAAAGGAGAGTGAAGGATTTAGTCAGATGGCTAGAGATGCTGAAAAACGTAAAGCATTTGCAAAAGACTGTAAGCGAATTTTAGATCAGTATAATATCGATGGTATCGATATTGATTGGGAATATCCTACTTTGAGCCCTAATGGTCTTACTTCTCATCCCGATGATACTAAAAACTATACGTTGATGATGAAAGAGATTCGTAAGGCTATAGGGAAAGATAAATTGCTTACCTTGGCTTCCTCGTCTGGTGGAGAGTGCTTGAATTTAAAGGATTTGTATCCGATAGTAGACTATGTGAATATTATGTCATACGATTTAGGTACTTCTCCTTATCATCATTCTGCTTTATATAAATCAGAACATACAAGCGATGTTTGGGACGATGAGGCTGTTACGTTACATAAGTTAAAAGGATTCTCCGTAGATAAATTGGTTTTGGGCGTTCCTTTTTATGGACATGGTGACGGAACGCAAGTCCCTGGTTGGGTAGATTATAATCAGTTGATTACGATAAAAGATAAATTTACTGAACGTTGGGACGACAAAGCTAAGGTTCCTTATTTGGTGGATAACACAGGTACATTTGTTTGCACTTATGATAATGCAAAATCTTTAGGCTACAAATGTAAATATGTAAAAGAGAAAGGTTTGAAGGGAATTATGTATTGGCGTTACGATGCCGATGATGCCAATGGCACATTGCGTAAAGCGGTATATAATGGATTAATGGATAAGTAATATTTTAATGAAGCGTTTTTTATTTATAAGCTTAGTCTTGTGTTTGGTATCTAATCTTTTTGCACAAGACAATTTGTCGGCGTTGATTCCGATGCCGAACAAAATTTCTGTGAGCTCACAAGCTCCATTGAAATTGCAAAGAAAGGAAGTGGCTTGTTATATACAGGCCGATAGCTTGCAATTTGAGTTGCAAACAGTAGAATCTTTGTTTCAGAAGAGATTCGGACTGAAGGTAGAACAGGCAAAGGCGAGTTCGGATGCTCAAGTTCGCTTGTTGATTGATAAATCGTTGAAGAAGAACGATCATTACAAATTGAGCGTGAACGACAAACGATTGGAAATTAAAGGTGCTACGACAGCTGCCGTATTTTATGGATTGATGACATTAGACCAACTAATGGCTGGCGATGTATGCGCTACCAAGCAGCAGGCTGTTTCGGCTATCGAAATTGACGACTGTCCTCGTTTCGGCTACCGTGCGTTGATGCTCGACCCTGCTCGTAATTTCCTTCCGGTTAACGATATTAAATTCTACATCGATCAGATGGTGAAATACAAATATAACGCGTTGCAGCTTCATCTGTCTGACGACCAAGGTTGGAGTGTATGGATTGAAACATATCCTAAATTGGCAGGCGACAGATTCTACACTAAAAAGGATATTCAGGAGTTGGAGGAATATGCAGCACAGCGCCATGTACAGCTGATTCCGGAAATCGATGTGCCTGGACATACTGTATCATTGTTGGCTAAATATCCCGATATGGCTTGTATCCACCAGCGTGAAGCCGAAAAGATTATCGGTAAGACTGGACATATGATGCTGTGTGCCGGTAATGAAGACGTGTATGTTATGATGGACGATATTATCCGTGAAGTTGCGGGTATGTTTAAATCGCCGTTGATGCACTTGGGGGGTGATGAGGCCGACATTCCTAAGAACTGGGAGAAATGTGACTTGTGCCGTCTTTTGATGAAAGAGAGAAATTATACCAATCCGGCTCAGTTGATGATTCCTTTCTTTGAGAATATCTTGGCTTCGGCTCGTAAGTACGGTAAGAAACCTATTCTGTGGTTTGAGTTGAACAATGAATATCCACCCGCAGATGATTATTTGTTCCCTTATCCGAAAGACGTAGTGCTGGTTAGCTGGCGTGGAGGTATGACTCCTACAGGACTTGATATCTCTGCCGAGAAGGGAAATGATGTGATTATGGCTCCGGGCGAGCACTGTTATTATGACTATCCACAGTATAAGGGCGATCTTCCGGAATACAACAACTGGGGAATGCCTATGACAACGTTGGAACGTGCTTATAGATTGGATCCGGGCTATGGTCGTCCTCTGAATAAGCAGAAACATATTTGGGGAGTAATGGGTGCTCTGTGGGGCGAAGCCATTATCGACATCAACCGTGCTACCTATATGTCTTTTCCGCGTGCCTTCGCTTTGGCCGAAGCTGGTTGGACTCAGATGGAAAACCGCGGATGGGAGTCGTTTAAGAAGCGCGTTCTGCCTAATGTGTACGAGCTGATGAAAGCCGGCGTTTCGGTTCACGTACCTTTTGAGATTGCAAGATAATTTATAACTTTTTATTTTGGAGGATGCATCGCATGGAATATACGATATGAGGTTCATCTCATTTTTTATCAATATCATGAAGAAAATATCTGTTTTACTGCTGTTTTTGTGTTTACATTGTGTGTTTTATGCCGATGCGCAGATTGTTTATCACAATGCTAGTGATTTCCCTTTGCTCGGAAAGGCTACTGACGCTACAACAGAGCGTTATGTACGTTTCCCCGATTCTTACAAGTCGGTATCAAGAGAGCCGTTGTGGTATTTGAGCCGTAATTCAGCTGGTATGTCTGTACGTTTTCGCAGTAATTCTACGCAGATTGCGCTTAGATGGGAGAGTTTGAATAATTTCCACATGGACCATATGGCCGATGTGGGTGTACGTGGATTGGACCTTTATTGTTGGGATGCGAAAGCTAAGTGTTGGCGTTTTATAAACAGTGCCCGTCCACAATTGAAAAAGACTGAATACTTGGTAGTAGGACGCATGGAGCCTGAGATGCGCGAATACATGGTGAATTTGTCTCTTTATGACGGAGTTAGTTCGTTGGAGATTGGAGTTGACAGTCTGTCGGTTATTGAGCAACCTCAATTAGATTCGCCCCGTCGTGAGAAGCCCGTGGTGATGTACGGTACAAGTATCTTACAGGGAGGTTGCGCCTCTCGTCCTGGTATGGCCTTTACTAATATCTTGTCTCGTCGTTTGAATCGTGAATGTATTAACTTAGGCTTTAGTGGAAATGCTTTCCTTGATTTTGAAGTGGCAGAACTTATGTCGGGTGTAGACGCAAGTGCTTTTGTACTCGATTTCGTTCCAAATGTTACTGTAGAGCAAATGGAAGAGCGTATGGATAAATTTTATCACATCATCCGCGACAAACATCCTGATACTCCTATTATATTTGTGGAAGATCCGATCTTTACAAGTACTCACTATGACATCAAGGGAGGCGAGAGTCTTTCTAAGCTGAATAAAACTCTTCTTCGTAAGTTCAAAGAACTGAAGAAAACAGAAAAGCATATTTATTATGTTTCTTCTAAGGATTTCATTGGTGAAGACCGTGAAGGTACTGTAGATGCCATTCATTTTACCGATTTGGGTATGATGCGTTATTCAAATGTGATGTATCCTGTACTGAAACGATTGATAAAGTAATATTATAAGGATATAGAAATTATGGGACAGAAAGTCGAAAGTAAGCGTTTGCTGGCGCTAGATGTGATGCGAGGCATTACGATTTCAGGAATGATTTTGGTGAATTATCCGGGCAATTACGCTTCTACCTATGCTCCGCTCAAGCATGCGGAATGGAATGGACTGACACCTACCGATTTGGTGTTTCCGTTTTTTATGTTTATCATGGGTGTATCTATGTATTTATCCCTATCTAAATCAAACTTCGTTTTCTCGCCTCGCTTGGCTATGAAGATACTGAAGCGTACCGTTGTCTTGATTTTGTTGGGTATAGGTATCGACTGGTTCTCGTGGTTTTGTTATTATTGGTCGACAGCTCCCGAACAACTATCATTTTTTGAAAACCTGTGGACTTCTGTCTTTGGTAGTTGGCCTCTTCGTTATTCGGGTGTGTTGCAGCGTTTGGCTATAAGCTATGGTATAGCTGCCTTCTTGGTGTTATGGATACGTCATCGTTATATTCCTTATCTGATAGGAGGATTGTTGGTAGGATATGCCGTTATTCTTGGACTTGGAAATGGATTCGCTTATGACGAGACGAATATCTTGTCGTGGGTAGATTGCCGCATATTGGCTAACCATATGTATAACGATCACAATATAGATCCGGAGGGTGTATTGAGCACCATTCCGTCGGTAGCTCACGTGCTAATTGGATTTTTGATAGGTCGTTGTTTAGTTAATCGTGATCAGAAGATTACCCGTGAGCAACTTTTGCAATCTCAATTGCTGACTCTTTTGTTATGCGGTGTTGTGCTCACTTTTAGTGGTTTCTTGTTAAACTACGGTTGCCCTATTAATAAAAAGATTTGGTCGCCTACATTTGTGTTGGTAACTTGTGGCTTGGGTAGTAGCCTGTTGGCCTTGTTGATATGGCTGATTGATGTGAAAGGGTATAGAAAAGGATTCCGTTTTTTTGAGTCTTTCGGATCGAATCCATTATTTATGTATGTAACAGCAAGTGTGATGGCTATTTTGTTTGCCACTAACTTCTTTACTTGTCAGGGAGAACCTATTTGTGTTAGAAACGCTTGTTACACCTTCTTTTTTCAACCGGTGTTTGGCGATTATTTAGGATCGCTTCTTTATGCCATATCGTTTGTATCGCTCATTTGGTGTATAGGTTATCAATTGTATAAACGGAAAATCTATATCAGACTCTAAGCCGTATACGGCAATATAAAGCGCCTTGTAAAGATGAAAGCGTAATTCACGTGTTGTGTTACAATGCTTCTGTCTTTGCAAGGCGCTTTTCGTCCTATTAATTGTTATCGGTTAATTCTTGAAGAATTATATTAATATAATAAAACTATTGGTTAATCTAATGGGTTAAGTTTGTTTTTGTGAAGTTTATGTGTAAAATATAAAAGCATTTAATGAAAACATTCTTTATTTTATTGATTATATAATAAGCTTATGTGTATTTGCGCCATAGTTAATATTTAATGTTTATACTTTGTTAAACTAAAAGTTAAATGCTTATGAATTTCAAATCGCAACACGAAAAGAATCCGGCATGGCCAGTAGCAGCTCTTTTTCAAAGGAAAGGGAGACGGTTTGAATGTACGTGTATGGTGGGATACCAAACGTTACAAATAATATTGGATAACATCTGAGATTTTTTATTATATTTTGGCTTGCCTGTCATTGATGCCGTAAGGGTCAGTGATGGGCAAGTTTTCACTTATTTGGTTTAGAGAAATTATGAAACGTGCTATTTCTTTGGATGCTTTTCGTGGATTCGCCATTATAATGATGGTACTTTCTGGAACGATAGCTGGAGAGTATTTAAAAGATTGGATTAAGAATCGTACTCACTCAGACCAGATGGAGTCATTTAACAGTCACCGCACGATATGGATTCTTGCAGCGTCTATAACGCTCCTTGTGGTAAATCTGTATGGCTTGTACACACGTTGTCTTGTGCTTAATCTTTTCTCGACTGTAGCCCTGTTAATAACCTTGTGGTACTATATATTCTCATTGTGAAATGAGTTGGTTAGGGGTTAAGGGATATTTGGTTTTGGTGTAATAGAGTCTGTATTTAGTTGGCTTAATTTGGTTTATTCGCTGAATATCCCTAAGAAAAAAGCGAGGCCGCATCAGCTGGATGCAGTCTCGCTTTTATTAAAGTAATATATCTTTCGATTATTAGTTCTGTTCTTTGTTTTCTCTCTCACCACGGTTTTCTCTGTGTTCTCTGTGCTGAGGCTTTCCACCTTCGCGGCGTGGATGACGAGGTCTTTCTTCAGTCATTCCTTCCGGTTTAGGGAGAAGAACTTTGTGAGACAATTTGAACTTACCAGTCTTAGGATCGATGTCCAACAGCTTAACCTGAATTTCATCACCTTCTTTCAAACCAGATTCTTCGATTGTTTCCAAACGCTTCCAGTCGATTTCAGAGATGTGGAGCAAACCATCCTTGCCAGGCAAGAATTCTACGAATGCACCGTAAGGCATAACAGAGCGAACTTTACCGGTGTATACTTCACCTACTTCTGGTACAGCTACGATACCTTTAATGATACGCATTGCGTCATCGATGCTCTTCTTGTTGCTTGCTGCAATTTCGATGCGTCCTACACCGTCAACTTCTTCGATAGTGATAGTAGCGCCTGTTTCTTCCTGCATACCCTGGATAATCTTTCCGCCCGGGCCGATTACTGCTCCGATGAATTCTTTCGGAATAGTCAGGCTTTCGATACGCGGAGCGTTAGGTTTCAGGTCGGCACGTGGTTCAGCGATGCAGTCAGTCAGTTTGCCCAAGATAAACTCGCGGCCTTCTTTAGCTTGCAACAACGCTTTTTCCAGAATGTCGTATGTCAAACCGTCGCACTTGATATCCATCTGAGTAGCAGTGATACCATTCTTTGTTCCGGTTACCTTGAAGTCCATATCGCCCAAGTGGTCTTCGTCGCCAAGGATATCCGACAGAACGGCATATTTTTCTTCTCCGGCATTTTTGATCAATCCCATTGCGATACCAGATACAGGGTTGTTGATAGGCACACCAGCATCCATCAACGCCAATGTTCCGGCACATACAGTAGCCATAGAAGATGAACCGTTAGATTCGAGGATATCTGAAACTACGCGAACGGTGTACGGATAGTTTGCAGGAATCTGTCCCTTCAACGCACGCCATGCCAAGTGTCCGTGACCGATTTCACGACGACCTACACCGCGCTGTGCTTTAGCTTCGCCTGTAGAGAATGGAGGGAAGTTATAGTGAAGCAAGAAACGTTCTTTGTGCTGATCGAGTACGTCGTCTACGAGCTTTTCGTCGAGCTTAGTACCCAATGTAACTGTACTCAATGACTGAGTTTCGCCACGAGTAAAGATTGATGAACCGTGAGGCATTGGCAGCGGACTAACTTCGCACCAGATAGGACGGATTTCGTTAGTCTTACGTCCGTCAAGACGCTTGCCTTCGTCCAAGATGCAACGGCGCATAGCTTCTTTTTCTACGTCGTGGTAGTAACGGTCTATCATGCCGCCTTTTTCTTCCAGTTCTTCTTCTGTATATTGAGCCTTGAATTCGTCGCAGATGGCGTTGAAAGCATCTTCGCGTTCGTGCTTGTTCTTGTTGCCCGATTCAGCGATAGCGTATGCTTTTGCATAGCAGAATTCGTGAACTGCCTTACGCAATTCTTCGTCGTTTTCTTCGTGGCAATATTCACGTTTAACTGTAGAGCCTACTGCTTCTGCTAGTTCCATCTGAGCCTTGCAGTGTACCTTGATAGCTTCGTGAGCGCATTTCAGGGCTTCAAGCAAATCTTGTTCGCTTACTTCCTTCATTTCGCCTTCTACCATCATGATGTTTTCGTAAGTAGCGGCTACCATCAAGTCCATATCGGCTTTTTCCAACTGCTCGAAAGTTGGGTCGATAACGAACTGACCGTCTATACGTGCTACACGTACTTCTGAAATAGGACCGCCGAACGGAATGTCTGATACAGCCAAAGCTGCTGAAGCTGCTAAACCAGCCAAAGCATCAGGCATATCTACGCCATCGGCAGAGAACAATATGATGTTAACGTAAACTTCTGCGTGGAAATTATCGGGGAACAACGGACGCAATGCGCGGTCTACCAAACGGCAAGTCAGGATTTCGTAGTCTGAAGCTTTACCTTCGCGTTTGGTGAAGCCACCAGGGAAGCGGCCGAATGCCGAATATTTTTCTTTATACTCTACCTGAAGAGGCATGAAGTCTGTTCCGGGAACTGCATCTTTTGCTGCACAAACAGTAGCCAGTAACATGGTGTTACCCATGCGTAGCATAACAGCACCATCTGCCTGTTTTGCCAGCTTTCCCGTTTCGAGTGTGATGGTTCTGCCATCACTCATCTCGATCGTCTTAACAATAGGATTGATCATAAAATTTGTTTTAATAAAATTTCGTCTTAATATTCAACCGACAAAGATACAATATATATTTGTATAAATTGATTCTCAAATAGATAAATCTTTTGCTTAAAAGGTGCTTTTATCTGGAAAAAGAATTTCTCGTACTCCTGACTTTATCATTGCGTCACTTAAACCATAGTTCTTGCCAATCATCGGTGTCTGTGGGGCATGTCCTGAAACTTTTTGACAAGGTCGTCTTACTTCGACCGAAGTAAGCACGTTGACCGACTCGAAGTGAGCGTTTACTTCGGTCGAAGTAAGCATGCGTATCGGTCGAAGTGAGACGACTTCATTAAGGAATTAGTGCAACTCTGTATAATATGAATATAAATCTTTTGCTTAAAAGGTGCTTTTGTCTGAAAAAAGAAATCCCTCGCACTGAGTCGATTCGTTTAGTGCGAGGGATTTATGGAATATTTCGTTGGACGTATGTCCGCCTTCTGCATATTACTTAAGATCCATTAGCTTAGGAGTCTGCATTGTGCTGACTTCAGTCTTGGCGTTGTCGTTCAGTTGTTCAAAGATAACAATCTTGTTTTCTCCTTTCTTGAGCCATACTCCAGGAATGTATAATGTCTGCTGAGGGCCTACCTTCCAATAGCGTCCTATGTTGATGCCGTTGATGAAGATGATTCCCTTGCCCCAGTTCTCCATGTCGATGAATGTATCTCCGGTCTTGTCGAGGTTGAATGTACCTTCGTATATCACCGGAGCGCCTTTCAGTTTTGATGCTTTGGCTGTGGTGTTGTCCGAGGCGAAGCGACCCATCTTCTGAAGATCGGGAGCTGCGCTCATAGGCAGCTTATACATATTCCATTCTCCGTTAATTTCCTTTCCGGCAATGGTAATAGGGCTTATGATACCCTTGTTGTTTTCAGTAATCTGGCTGCCATAGTTAATACGTCCCATGTTTTCTACCAATATCTGAAGTGTTGCGTTAAACGGCACTTCTATATCCATAGAATAAGTTTGGGTATTTCTGTTCAGTTCGCCAACTTTTTCACCGTCTACATATACTACGGCAAAGTCGCGCAGTCCGTTTATTTCCAGTGTTCCGCTGATAGGCTGGTTAAAGTGGCGTGTGTAGAGTACATATCCATAACCTTGTCCTAACTGCTCGAATGTCATAGGCTGTGCAGCTGTAACAGGCTTCTGAGTTTCTGCATATCCCAGCAGGTCTGCCACTTTGTTCAGCTTGATAGACGGAATATCAATTACTTCGATACGTGCCGGAGCTTCGGGCACTTTATATTTAGCGTATTTCTTGATAACGTTGCGTAATGAGTCGTATTTAGGAGTTACCCATCCGGCTTCGCTGATAGGCGCATCGTAGTCGTAGCTTGTCAAGTCGGGCTGAATGTCACGCTTCTTATCATAGTTAGCTCCTGCGGTAAATCCGAAGTTAGTACCTCCGTGCACCATGTAGTAGTTGAACGAAACATCATTTTTCAGGTACAATTCAGTCTGCTGAGCTATAGACGATGCTGAGATTTGCGGGAACGGTTCTGCCCAGTGCATCAACCATCCGGGGTAGAATTCTGCCACCATGTACGGGCCCTTGCCGTCGTGATACTGATTGACTACCTTTTTCAGGTTTTCAATATCCGATTCTCCGTTGGCGGTAGGAAGTGCTCCTTTAGTGCTTCCTCCTTCAAACAACCAACTACCGTCTGATGTGAACAGAGGAACATTGAATCCCGCGTCTGCCAATTGCTGTTTGATTTTTGCGTTATATGCGCGATGCTCTTCCAGAGGAATATCTTTGCGCTGTGATACGTACGAGCCGAACTCGTTTTCGCACTGAACCATGATAATCGGTCCACCCTTTGTGCATTGCAAATCGCCAACTTCTTTATATAGGCGTTCTATGTACGCTTTAGTATATTTCAAGAACTCTGCGTTATCGCGACGGATTTCCATGCCCTTTACGTTTTGAAGCCACCAAGGATAGCCTCCGAATTCCCATTCAGCACAAACGTATGGACCGGGGCGCAAGATAACCATCATATTTTCTTCGCCGGCTATACGTATGTATTCTGCCAGATTCTTATCGCCTGTAAAATCCCATTTGCCTGGTTCTGTTTCGTGTAAGTTCCAAAAGACATAAGTTGCCACAGTGTTAAGCCCCATTCCCTTCATCATCTGAAGACGATGGCGCCAATACTGGTGAGGAATACGTGCGTAGTGCATTTCTCCGGATAGGATAGACGTTTCTTTTCCGTTGCGGTAGAAATGTCCGTTCTTGATTTCGAACGTAGATTTAGGTTGTGCGGCCAAGGCTTCTCCTATAGGAAGCATGCTTGCCAACAATAAGGATAAAAATAATTGTTTAAACATAGGTTTGTAAGGTTGTGCTTGTTTAAATTGGTTTAATACATGACAAAAGTAGGCTTTTCCTTTTAATAAGAAGTTATGTGCTGACTTAATAAATAAGAAAAAAGCTTATTTGTCTCATTTTTTTTTAGGCCGTGTTGTATTAGGATAAATAGAAAGTAGTCTCACTTAGACAGATGTGAGACCACTTTATTATAAGATGCAAAATATTATTTGAAGTGTCAGAAACTTATTGCAGCAGTGAAGAATGTACCTTCTGTAGCAGGATTCCAAGTGATTTTGGCCGATAGAGGCAGGCTGAATGTTGGAGTAATGTGTATTTCTTTCGAAGCGCAGATGCTTACGTCGCATACAGCGAAACCGTTAATCATTTCTTTTTCATATGAGTCTCCGCCGGTGTAAAAATCGTTCCCCCAAGGTGTAGCACCAACTTCCGCAGTCCAGTCTATTCCTCCCAAGCGGAAAGGTGCCGATACTGCTATGTACGATGCATACGCTTTTTTACCATCTTCTTTATAGCCTATGTATCCTGCGAAATTAGTATGCCAGTTTATAGCAAGTATTCCGAAATCGTATCCTATCTGTCCTTCGAAAGTGTGCGCTGTGTTGTGTGCGCCATAATGAAAGTATCCGTTCTCGCCCGAACTCCAATAATCTGTTACGGAGATGCTGAAACCACCTGTTTGATATCCTAATGTGAGGTCGAGTTCCTTGCTGTCTTCTTTGTCGAAACCAATGCTACCCCATGCTTCCAGCGATAATCCTTTGTAGCTTATCGCTATAGATGGTTGTATACTCACTCCTCCCAAGTCTTGTCCGCGCCAAATGTAGCTACTAACAATGTCTACATCTACTTCTGTCTCTACTTCATTTTGGGCTGATGCCGCCAAGGGTAGCCCAAGTAGCATGCCTCCGCATATCGCTACGCTTTTCATTGTCTTTTTTCTCATCGTGTTGTTTGATTCTTTTCTTCGTGTAATTAGGACTGCAAAATTATATAATCTCACATAGAATACCTTGAACGTATGGTGTAACTTGCGGATAATAAAGCAACAGAGGCCGTATTCTTTGTGGTAAAAGAATGCGGCCTTTGTAATGATAATATCTAAGTGGAGGGAATATTATTCGGCTTCTGAGTATGCTTTTGCAATTGCCTGGGCGATAGATTTAAACTCTTCGTCGGTCAACTTCAGCTTCGGATTAGAGAAAATCATATCTTTTTCGTTCTGCATTGGCACTAAGTGGATGTGTGCGTGGGGAACTTCCAGACCTAACACGGCTTCGCCTACCTTACGGCAAGGAAATGCTTTCTGGATGGCTAGTGCCACGTGTTTTGCGAATACATGCATCGCTGCCAGCTCTTCGTCTGTCAAGTCGAAAATATAGTCAACTTCTCGTTTTGGGATAACCAAAGTATGTCCTTTTACCAATGGATTGATATCCAAGAATGCATAGAACTGTTCGTTTTCCGCTACTTTATAGCTGGGGATTTCTCCTGCTACGATTTTACTGAATATTGTTGCCATACTTATAATGTGTAAAAAGGCAAGCCCACACTAAGTGGACCTGCCTTTGGTTTAAAATGAAATTCCAGTTATTTCTAAGCTGATTTTACCTTGCGGTATGGTGATTTCGGCTACATCGCCTACCTTCTTGCCAAGTAATCCCTGTGCAATAGGTGTGTTAACTGAAATCTTACCTTCTTTCAGGTTAGCTTCAGTTTCTGATACGATAGTGTATGCCATCTTCATTCCGTTCTTTACGTTCTTCAACTCTACGCGAGTCAAAATCTGTACTGTGTCAGCTTTCAGCTTTGATGTATCGATAATCTTAGCGTCGCCAATAGTCGATTTCAGCTGATTGATTTTTGTTTCAAGCAGACTCTGTGCTTCTTTAGCTGCATCGTATTCGGCGTTTTCTGAAAGGTCACCTTTGTCGCGTGCTTCTGCGATGGCTGCGATAACCTTTGGACGTTCTACCGATTCCAGACGTTTCAATTCAGCTACCAACTTCTGGTAGCCTTCTTCTGACATATAAGCCATAGTTTTTCCTCCTTAATGATTTTGTTTATTTTTAATTGATTTTTTCGATTGATTGTGTTTACCGTCTATAAAACAAAAAGAATCCCGATACACCGAGATGTATCGGAACCCTTCCTTTTTATTTCACGTTGGCAAAGATAGGTCTTTTTATTATACTAGTCAAGTAGTTAAGACCACTATTTTATCATGCTTTTCAACATGTTATAATAGCTTCTTTATTGCCTCTTCTACGTTTGTCTTTTCGTTAAGTCGCATGCTGAGCTCGTTGTTGCGGTTCACTAAGAACGCTGTGGGCAGTTGTTCTACTCCGTACAGACGTACGTATGTAGAATATGGTCCTTGCGGGTCGCGTACGCAAATCCACGGCAAGTTGTCGGCTGCGGTTTTCCAGAAGTGTTCATCGGCATCAAGCGAAATCTGGTAGATTTCTAGTCCTTGCGATGCGTATTTGTTGTAAAGTTCACGCAGTGCTAAGGTGCGTGCTCCCGAATCAGCGTTGCCATAGGCAGTAAAGTCTATCAATACCACTTTGCCTTTCAAATCGGTAAGGTGGCGTGTTGCGCCTTTTATGTCTTGCAACGGAATATCAATAATCGAAGTTTCTTGTATTTTATCTTGCGGAATCTCTAAAGGTTTAACCTGAGGTTTTCTGGTATTTTTCATACCTTTTATTACCATATTATAGAGATTGCGTGAGCGGTCGGCTTGAGGGTACAAGTTGTTCAAGCTTGTAGCTACTGCTGCAAAACACTTTACATCGTCGCGGTTTGTCAAAGGGTCGAAGATAGGGTAACCGTTCAACTGCTGGAAGAGAGCGAAGTAAGCGTATGCCTTGTTAGGTCCTACAAAAATATAGTTGCGCTTAATCTCTTCTTTATAAGCGTTGACCATATTAGTAGCGCTGTCTTGTGCTATTCCTATCGGAAGTCCAGACTTAGCCAAGGCGTTCATCTTGTTCTGCAGTTCTGTTTGCAGAAGAGTCAATTCTTTTATCTTCGAGCTATTGTCCGAACCTTCTACTTTATATTGAGTAGAGAAATTCTTATAGTCGGCATGTATTTTTACTGTTTCGATAGAATCTACAGAGAAATTGATGGTCTTGTCTTCTATACGTAGGCGGTAGAAGTCGGGGGCTTCGGGTCGCTTTCCAGAAAAACTGAATGTCCCGTTACTCTTTAGCTTAACAGAATCCAGTGCTACAATACCTTGCAGTCCTGTTTGTTCCAAGTATAGCACTTTGTCTGCAGCATCGGTCACTTCGCCCTCTACTGTAAAAGCAGGCTCGTTGTTGCAGGCCGTTAAACCTGCGAACAACAGAGCTGCAGCGATATAAGCATTTCTTTTCATTACAAACTCTCTTTATTAAATTTAGGATGCAAAGATACGGCTTTTAATGACTGAATCAAGTATTTCAGCTTTTTTTCGTTTTGCTGTACCTTAATTTCGGGATTCGGATATGTTGATGGGTATAAACAAAAAAGCCTGTTGTAATAACAGGCTTCTGCTCTTCAGGTTGGACTTGAACCAACGACCCTCTGATTAACAGTCAGATGCTCTAACCGACTGAGCTACTGAAGAATGTTGTATGTAAAGAAGAATGCTCTTCAGGTTGGACTTGAACCAACGACCCTCTGATTAACAGTCAGATGCTCTAACCGACTGAGCTACTGAAGAAGGTTTTTCTTAATTGCGTGGCAAAGGTAGTAGGATATTTTGAAATATGCAATATCTTTGCAAAAAAAAATGCAAGAATGGATAAAATTATTGGAATAGGTAATGCTTTAGTAGATATTTTGGCTCGAATAGGGGATGAGAAAACGTTGAAAGACCTGCGCCTTCCGGTGGGAAGCATGCAGTTGATAGACGAAAATCGCTTGGTTGAGATGCAGCAGGTTCTTGCCGGTTTATCTACGGAGAAGTCTACTGGTGGGGCGGCGTCTAACACTGTTTGTGCTTTGGCGTGTCTTGGTGCGTCGCCTGCTTTTATAGGAAAGATTGGAGACGATGCTGTGGGCACATTCTACGAGGAGTCGCTTCATGATATAGGTGTCACTACTCATTTGCTCCGCGGAGATTGTCATTCCGGACAGGTGTCGGCTTTTGTTTTGCCCGATGGTGAACGTACTTTCGCTACTTACTTAGGAGCGGCAGCTACGCTTGAGGCATCCGATCTTAACAAGACTTTATTCGAGGGTTATTCCTATTTATATATAGAGGGATATTTATTGCAAGACCATGAGTTGATATTGCGTGCCATGCAGTTGGCTAAGGAAGCGGGCTTGCAGGTCTGTCTTGATATGGCGAGCTATAATGTAGTAGAGGCGGAACGCGAATTCTTTGATATGCTTGTTTGCAAGTATGTTGATATAGTTTTTGCTAACGAGGCAGAGGCGTACGCTTATACTAATAAGGAGGAACCTAATGACGCTCTTCTTGAAATTGCATCCAAGTGTAGCGTGGCGGTTGTTAAGCTTGGTGCCGGAGGGTCTATTGTCAAGAAAGGTACCGAAAGTATCTGCGTAGAGCCATATCCGGTGAAAGAAGTGGTAGATACTACCGGAGCTGGCGATTTCTATGCCGCCGGATTCTTGTATGCGCTGACTTCGGGATACTCTCTTGAGAAATGTGCTCAGGTGGCTTCGGTGTTGGCGGGCTATGTTATTCAGACTGTTGGCACAACTCTTTCTCCCAAGGTGTGGGACGAAATAAAGTTAAATGTTGGAGCTATTCTGCAAGGAGATGCAGAATAATATGTTTATTTGCAGCATTCTAAAATTAAAGTAAAATGGATAAGAAAAAAACATTGCTTGGCGTTTTCGTAATGTTGATGGGGTTGGGACTTTCTTCGTTCGCCTCTATCGACAATGACGACCGTAAGTTCAGAATCTCAAAGAACCTCGATATATTCAATACTATATTTAAGGAACTCGATTTATTTTATGTAGATACCATCAACCCCGATAAGATGATTCAGAATGGGGTAGAGGGTATGCTTATGATGACCGACCCTTATACGGAATATTATCCCGAAGAAGAGGTGAGCAGCCTTAAGGAGATGATTACCGGAAAATATGCCGGCATCGGAGCTGCTATCCGTTATTATAAACTTAAAGATCGCATTGCTATCATTGAGCCTACCGAGGGAATGCCTGCTGCCGAGGTCGGTGTAAAGGCTGGCGATATCATATTGTCAGTAGGTGGCAAGGAGATGGAGCGTGGCGATATGAAGCCGCAAGATTTCGTATCGAAAGTGAGCGCCGCATTGCGTGGCGAGCCGGGTACTTCGTTTATACTGAAAGTGCTTCGCCCGTTGAAAAATGATAGTACTGTACTCGAGTTCAAGATTACACGTAAGAGCATCCGTACTAATCCGGTGCCTTATTATGGCTTTGTAAAAGATGGAGTAGGATATATCTCTCTTACTTCTTTCACTGATAATTGTTCTAAGGATGTTAAGAAGGCATTTATTGAGCTGAAAGAACAGGGAGCTAAGTCGTTGATTTTCGATTTGCGCGATAATGGCGGTGGCTCATTGCAGGAGGCAATAGAAATAGTAAACTTCTTCGTGCCGAAAGGTAAGGAGATTGTAGTAACTAAAGGCAAGCTTCAGCAGGCGCAAAGTTCATATAAGACTACAAACGAACCTATCGATACCGAAATTCCGCTGGCTTTCTTGGTGAATGGCAATACGGCATCAGCGTCGGAGATTACGAGCGGTTCTCTGCAGGATTTGGATAGAGCTGTGGTAGTTGGTTCTCGTACCTTCGGTAAGGGATTGGTGCAGACTACTCGTCCGTTGCCTTACAATGGTACGCTTAAGGTTACTACATCTAAGTATTACATTCCAAGCGGACGATGCATTCAGGCTATCGATTATGCCAAAAAGAATGCCAACGGTCAGGCGGTGCGTATTCCTGATAGCTTGACTACTGTATTCCATACCGCTGCTGGACGTGAGGTGAGAGACGGCGGAGGTATCCGACCGGATATTGAAGTTAAAGGCGATAAGGTACCTAATATATTAGTGTATTTGGTAAACGATGATTTGATTTTCGATTACGTTACTCAGTATTGCCTTAATCATGAAGCTCCGGCAAGCGTGGATTCTCTGAAACTTACAGACGCAGACTATGCAGACTTCAAGCAATTGGTTAAAGGACGTAATTTTACATACGACCGCCAGAGCGAAAAGTTGCTGAAGACCCTGAAAGAGGTAGCCGAGATAGAAGGCTATATGGAAGGAGCATCCGAAGAATTCAAGGCGTTAGAACAAAAGTTGAATCATAACCTCGACAGAGATTTGGATTATTTTGCTAAGCCTATCCGTGATATGATTGAAGTAGAAATTGCTACACGTTATTTCTATCAGCGCGGAGCGGTTATGCAGCGCCTCAAAGACGATAAAGATTTGCAGAAAGCAATAGAGGTACTATCTGATAATCAGAAGTATCAAGAGGTACTTTTGCCTAAGAAATAATAAGTGTAAAAATATTCAAACTTATAATAAATACTATTTAAAATATTGCGAATCTAATTTGTAAATCATACATTCGCATGTGATTTTTTTCATAGTATTAGATTTAAGGTTAACAAAGGTTGGGAGAAAGCGTTCTCCCATTTTTTTTGTCCTTTAGCCAAGTAGACGGTATACTCCTCCTGCCGCCATTCGTATTATTCCTTTCATTTCCAATTCGAACAAGATGCCGCTCATGCGGTTTACGGGGATGTTACTTTCTACCACCAACGTGTTTATTTGCAGCCCGTCGGGTTGCTTTTGCAGTAGTGAAATTATTATTTGCTCTTCTTCGCTAAGCTCGGGGAAGAGTTGCCTTTGTACGTTGCGTGGTGCAGTTTTTTTCTTGTCCCATCCCATAGCCTGCACAAACTCTTCTGCACTTTGCAGCAGAGCAGCCCGGTTAGCGCGTATCAAGGCGTTGCAACCTTCCGAAGCGGAGTCAGTTATTCGTCCGGGGAACGCGAAGCAGTCTCGTTGATAGCTTTCGGCTATGTCGGCGGTGATTAGCGAACCTCCTTTGGCTGCCGATTCCACTACTATTGTAGCATCGCTCATTCCGGCTACTATTCGGTTTCGTTTTACGAAGTTTTGTCTGTCAGGATTGGTTCCGCTCATGAATTCTGTGAGCAGTCCGCCGTGCGAAACCATTTCTACGGCTGTACGTCTATGTACCGCTGGGTATATTCTGTCAAGTCCGTGCGCTAAAACCCCTACTGTGTCAAAGCCGTTTTGCAGGGCTGCTCGGTGAGAGTGTATGTCTATACCGTACGCTAGTCCACTTACTATAAGTACATCAGGTAACAATTCGTGCAGTTCTGTTACGAATTTAAGGCATAGCTCTTTACCGTAGTCTGTGGCATTGCGTGTGCCCACCATGCTTACTATATGTTGTTTGTTTAAATCGGCCGAGCCACGGTAGAATAATACGATGGGAGCGTCGTCGCATTCGCGAAGGCGCGAGGGGAAAGCCTCGTCTGCATCAGTAAGACAGGCTATGCGGTTCTTCTCGGCAAAGTTGAGCTCGGCTTCGCATAGCCGCAGCGTGTCGGGGCAGTAGAATACGTCTTTCAACTTAGGCGATACGTCGGGTACTATGTCTTCCAGTTCGTTACTATGCTCAAACAGTACAGTTGCGTTACCCGCAGCCCTCAGCAGTTTGTTGGCTCCCACATTGCCTATTCCGGGCAATAAAGTGAGGGCGAGGCGATATAATAGCTCTTGGTCTTTCATTCCGTTAGATATGGGGCGAATACTGAGTCGAATAAATCACTGTTTCCAAGGCGTCCGTTCACTACGCACACTGTTTCTACAGTCGATTTGATAACAACCTTCATATCTGGTAGTCGGAATATGTCTTGATAGAACACGTACTTTATTCCTTCTTTTTTAAGATAGAGCTTCGATACGAACTCGTCTCCACTCTTTAGTGGGGTTTTGAAAGCCATATTCAGTCGCGCCACCACAGGGTCTATTCCTTGCTCATGCAGACCTGCGAAGCTTATGCCTGTAGAGGTTAGAAACTCATGGCGTGTATGTTCAATGTAGTGTTGGTAATTAGCGTTGTTCACTATTCCCTGAAGGTCGCACTCATAGTCGCGCACTTTCATCTTCAATTCGTATATATAGTTGCTCATAATACAGTCTTTAATGCTATCCCACAAAGGTAGATTAAAAGATTCATAGATGCAAGTAGGGGCGTATTTCTGCTTATTATATATAATAGGTGTAGCGTGAATCTAAAAGAATGTAAAAACCCATGTTATTCTTCGTTAAAGCTCCCTGCGTAATATGTTTTATAATACTTTTCTTTAGCATGGTAAAATTTATAATTATACATGTAAAAACATTTCTTTTGGTATCTCTCCACCAATGTTTGACAAATTACCCCCTCCGAAAGCTCTTTTGAGACCCTCTTATGGGGCTTGCGTGCGTGTAAATTTGCTTTATTCGGCATTTGTATATATATTAGAAAAATGAAAATTAGATAGAGAAAAGAACAGCTTAAAAAATCTATAGTATTTTATTTTATGAAATCAAGACAATTCATTCCTTTTATGGAGTCAGTCATTGTGACATTGCAAGAATCGGGCAAATTGGGAACTGCCCACATCTATCGGAGTACACTCCGTGCGTTAAATCTTTATTGTGGCGGATGTCCGCTGCCATTTTCCGGACTCACGGCTTCGTGGCTGAAAGGCTTTGAGGGATACCTGCGCCGACGCAATTGCAAGTGGAATACGGTGTCTACTTATATGCGTGTGCTGCGTGCCGTATATAACCGTGCGCTGAGTCGCGGACTCGCCCAGTATGTGCCGCTTCAGTTCCGCGACGTATATACCGGAACCCGTGCCGACCGCAAACGTTCCATTGCAGGCGACGAGCTGCCTGCGGTATTCTCGCGCAAGAAACCCTATGTAGGTCTTTCTTCTGAACTTCAGCGTACTTACGGACTTTTCGTGCTGATGTTCTTGCTTCGCGGTATGCCGTTTGTAGACCTTGCCTATCTGCGCAAGTGCGATCTCAGCGATGGACGTATTATGTATCGTCGCCGTAAGACAGGGCGTCTGCTTTCCGTGCGTCTCACACCAGTGGCTTTGCGTCTGATAGCCCGCTATGGTAATGCTGATCCGTCGTCGCCATACCTTTTTCCAATCCTGCGTTCTTCCTCTCCAGAGGAAGCCTATTCCGAGTACCGCCGTGCCCTTCGTGGCTTTAATCGCCGACTCCGTATTCTTGGTTTGCGCCTGGGCTTAAACAGTACTCTCAGTACCTACTGCGCACGCCATACATGGGCCACTGTAGCTTATCATAGCGAGATTCATCCCGGAATTATCAGCGAGGCGATGGGGCATTCTTCTATTACAGTCACCGAGACATATCTTAAACCCTTCAACGACATAAAGATAGACGAAGCGAACGCCAAAGTTGTCGGCAGCGTGATGGGAGGGGGGTAATTTTTGGTAATGCGCTAAAAAAGAAGCCGTTACTTCGTAGGTAACGGCGTGCTTGTTCGGTGCAAAGATGGATATATTTCATGAAATAGCAAAACAAATCAAAAGGAAATTGAACTGAGAGGTTTAAAAAAAGAGAAAAACACAAAAAATACTATGAAAATGTAGCTTCCGCTTCTTTCAAATGCTACGTTTAGAGACATGACGTCTCTTCCCCTTCGTCTTCTGAAAAAACGAGGGTAAAAATATTTCTGTGCACATACAATGTGTTTATCAAGATTTATTATTTAGACAGGTCTGCGAGTCGGTTTTGCCGTTACCTACGAAGTAACGGGCCTAAAAATGGATTAAGAGTAATATAAACCCTTTTAATTTATAAATTAAAAATTATCATTATGAACAAAAAGTTTTTAAATGTAGCTTTATTTGGTACTCTGATTGCAGTATCATCAAGCACTTTTACTTCTTGTAAGGACTACGATGATGACATTGATGGCTTGACCAACCGTGTATCTGCTGTAGAAGGCACTTTGTCACAGTTGGAATCATTGATTAAGAAAGGCGCAGTCATTACAGATGTTAAATCTACAGCAAATGGTGTTGTTGTAACATTGAGTGATAACAAAACATTCACTCTTACTAACGGTAAAGATGGTGCTGCTGGTGCAATTGGTGCTGCTGGTAAGAATGGTACTGTTGTTACTATGGGTGAAGATGGCTATTGGTATGTAGATGGTAAAAAGACAGAGAACCCTTGGAAAGGTGAAAAAGGTAATGATGGCGTTGCTGGTACACCGGGTACAAACGGTAAGCCGGGTGCAGACGGCGTAACTCCTGATGCAGTATATTTCTATCCTGGAACTGAAGGTGCTGCTGCTGGTTACTGGGTAAAGGTTACTGTAAAAGCTGACGGTACAAAAACAGAAGAAATTCAGTCTACTGAATGGGCTCCTAAGTCAAGCGAAACTGTTTCAGCTGTTTGGGATACTGAAAACGGTTATTTGACTTTGAGCGGTGTAGCAGGAAGCGAAGCTCCTATCAAGATTAAATTGACAGATACACTTCGTTCTTTGGCTTTCGTTCCTGAAGTAATCGATGAACAGACTGGTTTGGGACGTATCGATTTCTATACTCTTTTGAAGAAGAAAAAAGGTTCTAATGAGTATGATTTCGTAGTTTCTACTAATCCTACTGTTACTTATCGTTTGAATCCTCAGAATGCTGACGTTAAAAACGTAGAATGGAACTTTATTAATAGAGTTGTAAAAAGCCGTGTAGCAGGTGATAATACAGACTTGGTTAAGATTATGAAGAGCGAAAAAGATGGCAAGGGTGGCATGAACTTCACTTTGCAGACTCTTAAGAATCTTGATTTCGTTAACAATGATAATGAACACGCTATCATTGCTTTGAAGGCAACAAATAAAGAAGATGCTTCTGAAATCGTTTCTAACTATTCAATTGTAAAAGCACAGGAGCTTAGAGAATTTGGTATAGCTAAGGTTAAAGACGGTGAACCTATTGCTGAACCTACAAGCTTCTATCCTACAAAAATTACTGCTGTTACAGTTAATTCAGCTAACGATGCAGAATTGGTTTATGATAAGGAATTGGATTTGGCTCCTATTGTTATGGCATGGGCTAAAGAAATCGACAAGTCGTTGGTTGCTGCTGGCGTAGCTGAAGACGAAATTTCTTATGTATATTCTAAGAACGATGAATTCTTGGGTGAAGATGGAAAAACTAACCAGAATAAGTTTATCAGCCTTGATGGTAGTGTAGTTAAAGTTGACAATGAATGGTTGGCTCAAGGTACTGCTGCTGTAGGACGTACTCCGGTTGTGAAAGTAGTTGCTAAGGTTAAAGGCACTACAATGGCTACTGGTTTTATTAAAATCAACATTGTACGTGAATCTACTGTCGCTCCTGACTTGGAAGACTTTGTTGTAACCGTTCCTGTTGGTGAAGTTGAATACTCTAATATCGACGCAAACAACGGATTTAAGAAGGTAATGACTTGGGAAGATGCAAACGTTAAGATTTATGATGCGTTAGGCTTGTCTAAAGAAGATTTCGCTGCTAACTACAATCGTCCAAGTACTGAAGGTAAAGCTCCTACTGGTGTAAGACCTTTAGCTAATATGCCTGGTGCTGCTGGTGTTACAGGTACTAACATGATTGAAGTAACTATTGATAATACAGTAGCAGTTTACAACAAGCCTGCTAAGGAAGAAGTGGCTATTAAGTATCCTGCTAAGAATAACAAGACTCACCGCAATGTAATTGTTAAGTTTACTTATAGCATTAAACACGCTAAGGCTCTTCCTGAATTGAATCCTGACTATTTGATTGGTTCTAACATCATCCAGGTTAAGGGTAAGATGGAAGGTGAATCTTGGAAACTTATTAGCGAAATGAAGGAACAGTGCAAGAACTACTTGTCAGGCTATGCATTGCCGGGTAACCACACTTCACTTAAATTCCGCTTCAAAGCTACAACTCCTGTACAAGAAGGTGCCGTAATTGAAGGTACAGATTATAAGAATCAGACTATCAAGTTGACTACTCCGTTCACTACTAAAGAAGAATCTAGAGATTATCAGATTCAAATGGTAGCTACAATGGCAAATGGTGAAGAATGTGTTAAGGATTACATCGTTCGCTTTGTTCGTCCATTCAATGCTGAAATCGATGCTATTACTTTGAAGACATTCACTGCTACAGCTGATACTAAGGATATGAGCAAGTTGGTTGTTATCAAAGATAGAGATGGTAAGGTGGTTTACGAAAAGGGTACTTATACTGAGTATGGTAAAAATACTTATAAATTGGATAAAGCAGGTCTTTCTTTCGCATATGACGTTGATGCTGATGCTTCATTCGGTGGTAAGTTGACAGTAGTTAATACAACTGGTATGGTAGAATGGTACAATGGTGGTAACGACTTGCAGCAGGATAAGAATGCAACGTCTGTAGCTACTATTAATATCCCTCAGATTGCAAAAATCAAAACTACAGGTGCTATCAAGGTTTTGTCTACTGAAAACAGTAAAAAATAAGCCTTAAGTAGAAAGTACTTAATTTAATTTGGAAAAATAATAATAGTACCAAATAGATTTTAAGCTCAAGAGGGTGTGTCAAAAGCTCAAAAAC
>FR881289.1 GCA_000434735.1 Bacteroides sp. CAG:530 | reverse complement strand
TTCAGTAATATTATTGTGTGCCTTTCCATCATCATACTTGCGCACACGTTCAATCAGCGTGCCTGTTCTGGCCAAGTCAGCCCAGCGACAATGCTCAGCCAATAACTCACGTGTACGTTCTTCCAGGATGAAATCCAATGTTACATCAGCCGGCTCAATATCCAAATCACCAAAATTGCAAGTTTCCTTATTACGGGCACGTTCACGCACTTCATTAATATATTTGGCAGCATGGATATTATCTCCTAACTTGAAAGCTGCTTCGGCTGCCAGCAAATACGTCTCTGCCAATCGGTAGATGATGAAAGAACGGTCTGTATTATCATTCGGAATGGCACGGGTTCTATCCAGGAACTTCAAAATAGTGGGGAAAATTTTACGGCCATCGTAAGCATCCGGAGTGAAAATCAAGTAATGGTTGCCCTGTCTGTTCTGGGTCTTGGCTCTGATTTCTTCAGCCGACATATAATAACCCGGATAATATAGAGCCGTATCACCCACTACCGTATAGTCCCAGTTGAACGACTCATCCTTACCATCAATAACATAATTAACCTTACCACCTTTTTGCGTTTTCGTAGCATACCATACCGTTTGGAATGTGGCTTCATAGCGAGTATCCTTATCGCGGTTATTGAAAGCCTGATAGGTATATCCGGTAGGATTAATCCAAGAGTAGCAACGTCCGTCATTGAGGTTACGTTCGCCCAAGTACTGATCATATCCATTTACGAAATAATGATTCAAGGTACTACGATCGCCGAAGGTATTGTCATCATCCCAGTCGAAACGTGCCACAAACAATTCTTCAGTATTTTTTCCAGAAGGAGCATCGTTCGCTTCATCAAAAACATCTTTATAATGCTCCATTAGCTTTAATCCCAACGAAGGAGCCTCAGCAATAAGATTCGTGGCCATAGTATAAGCCTTCGTATAATATTCCTTGGCTTTGGTAGCATTGTAATATTTGGTTTGTGTATTGCCAGCATAAGCCGGATTTGCCGGATCTTTGTCGAACACCCATCCCAAAGTGAGGTAAACGCGTGAAAGCAGATGACGAGCAGCCGCTCCAGAAGCACGACCGGACTCCAATTTATTCAGCTGTGGACTCGGAGAACAAAGCCGGATAGCTTCCAACAAATCTGGAATGATGACTTCCTCATATACCCTGACCATATCATGACGTTCGGCAGAAAGTGTCGGAGCAGCGTTATAAGTAGTAGTCAGTGTCACATCACCAAACTGTTCTACCAGATGAAAATAATTGTAGGCACGCATGAAATGTGCTTCCCCCAGATATTGATCACGTTGAGCAGCGGTCAGCGCCGAAGTAGTAACATCAACCTTTGCTGCATTTTCAATCAGATAATTCAACGTATTGATGTGGATATAGGCATCATTCCACAGCTTCCGTGGATACTCGTTGTTAGCATTATACTTTTCGAGGTCATAATTAGCAATATCCGCACAACGATTGCTGCCTGTTATGTTATTTTTAAGTTCATCGGTACCGGGATTCATCAGTCCATGAATACCCTCTTCTGTGCCATAAGTAGAACGGACATTGGCATAAACAGAATTCAAAGCCATCCCAAACCCCGAAGGAGTAGACATGAAATCCTGCATCACATTTGAATGGTTTTCTTCATCCAGAAAATCAGAACATCCCGCAGACAACAGCACCAAGGAGGATAAAGAAAGTATTGATAATATTTTTTTCATATTCCTAAAAATTATTCAATTACTAATTAAAAAGACAAATTCAAACCAAATACAAAGGATCTTGTAGGAGGAGTATTCAAGTTAACTGTACTGGTTGTTTCAGGATCGATACCACCGTCTTTGCGATACTCCTTGCTGAACCAGGTATAGAGATTAGATCCTGTAGCATAGACACGAGCCGACTGAATGTTCAGTTTGGAAAGGAATGTCTTTGGTATATTATAGCCTAGAGTAATATTTCTCAGTTTCAAATAAGAGCCGTCATAACGAGCCAGCAATCCTTTATTTGAAATCGTAGCAGTAGTCGGTTTCGGCCAACGGGCAGTAGGGTTATCTGGAGTCCAGTAATCTACATTTAAGTTATTATATCCGCCTTGGAGGGTATTCATCCAGCCATTGTGCATATCAGAAGTAATAGTGCCTCCCCAACGGAAAGTCCACAAGAAAGATAAATCAAAACCTTTCCATGCCAGGCGGTTGTTAATACCTCCTTCCACTTTAGGAGCACGGCGACCAATAAACACCTTATCATCTTCATTGATAATCTGTTGTTTTTTAGGAGTCACCCCATCGTCTTCGTAATCTACATGATGATTTTTGATTTTCACGGTACCGATTACAGAGTTGGCTCCTGACGTAGCATAGCCAAACGATTCGGCCAAGGTCCGGTCTTCCGGTGTATCCTGCCACAATCCATCATGTTCATACGAATAGATTACATACCTGTCTTCTCCCAAGAAAAATCCTGCATCCTTATCGTGCATTACCCCCTTGCCCAGGTCTACAATCTTATTGCGGTTCCCAAAGAGGTTCAAATCAGTCGACCAGCTTAACTTGTCCTGTCCGTCACCAGCGATGTTGACCGTAGTTACATTAAACTCTAAACCACGGTTTCGAGTAGCCCCCCGGTTTGTCAGGTAAGCTTGAGAATAACCGGAAGTAGATGGCAAATTCACACCCAACAGCAAATCTGTAGTATTCTGCTGATACCATTCAATGCTACCAGTAATGCGGTTATTCAGAAAACCGAAATCAACTCCCACATTCCATGTCTCGGTATTTTCCCATCCTAAAGATTTGTCAGGTACAGATCCAGGGCGTACACCCATGACGGCGTTTGTTCCCAGAAGGTATTTGCTTCCAGTATCCAACCGAGACATAGTTTGGTATGGCGAAATGGCCGTGCTACCTACATTACCCCAGCTAACTCTCAGTTTTAATCCAGAGAGCGCCATAGTATTTAACGTGAGTTCGAAATAAG
>FR881288.1 GCA_000434735.1 Bacteroides sp. CAG:530 | reverse complement strand
GGCAGAATGTATGCATTCCTAATTCTTGTCCTACTTGAATATTTGCTGCTCCGTCGTCTACAAAAAGAGTTTCTTCCGGAAGAATTTTCGCATCTTCCAGCATGTGAGTGAATATTTTTTTGTCGGGTTTAGTGCATCCTACTTTATAAGAAAGATACAAGCGGTCGAAATATTCGGCTAAGGATTTGCCTTCTGAAGTGAAGTCTTTGCTGCAAGCCCATCCCATTACGAAGGGATTTGTGTTACTTAATAGATAAAGGTGGTATCCTTCTTGGCGCAACTCTTCCAGCAGATGCAGTCTTTTCAGGTCTACGCCTGAAAGGAATCCTAACCAAGCTTGTTGTACTTCGGGCCATGTAAGCGAGCGTTGGCATAGCTCTTCCATAATGCGAATAAACTCACTGTCGGATATTCTACCTTCTTCCAGTTCTTGAAATATGCCTGTCTGGTGATATTTGTCGAGACGAGTATCAGCGTCCTTTAGTCCGATGGCGATAAGACGAGTATCGGCTTCTTTTAGTCGGAGGGAAATAAATGCGTCTCCCGCCCCTTGGCGGTTGAGATCGGCTATGACTCCTCCGAAATCGAAGACTAAGTTTTTGATCATGCTTATTGGATTTGTTGTTTAATTTGCTTTCAAAATTAGATAAAAACCACGATTTTTTTTAATTTTGCCTTTACGAAAAGTTTTATTAGCTTATAATTTTAATCTATATCATGAAAAAACTTAATGTTAAGAAAGTTGCGGTTCCGCAGAACTTGAAAGCGGAGCAGGTTATTGAGATTCTTGATAGCAATAACATACCTTTTGAGGTAGTAGATAATGTCAATTGGAGCGAATATCCATATAAGCCGAGTATGAAGTTTAGAATAGCGCATACTGGCGATAAGATATTAGTAAATTATGAGGTGGAAGAGGCGAGTGTACGCGCAGTAGCTCCGCACGATAACGGCAGTGTATGGGAAGACGCTTGTTGTGAGTTCTTCTTACAGCCCGATGAAGCGAGCGGGAAGTATTATAACTTTGAGTGTAACTGTGCCGGAACTTTGCTGAATGGTTACGGTGTTCCGGGCGATCGCGAACATGCTTGCGATGAGATTATGAAGAGCATAGACCGCTGGGCTTCGTTGGGACGTGAACCGTTTGAAGAGCGTATGGGAGACTGCAAGTGGAGCCTTACACTGGTTATCCCTACTACGGCATTGTTCCGCGATGAGATTCATTCGCTCGACGGACGTGATATGCGTGCCAATTTCTATAAGTGCGGCGATAAGCTGACTACTCCGCATTTTCTTTCATGGAACAAGATAGATCTTCCATCACCTTGTTTCCATTGTCCTCCATTCTTCGGACAGATACATTTTGAAGCGTAAAGCATAAAGGCATATTCCTTATTTAGGGATATTCAGTAAATGTCCCTAAA
>FR881287.1:21946-42467 GCA_000434735.1 Bacteroides sp. CAG:530 | reverse complement strand
CGCTTTGGTGATAAAAGTTATGGCTCAAAGAAAAAGAAATCAGATGATGAGTCCGACCGTACCAAAGACAAGAATGATTTTGATGGAACATCTTCCTCTTTGCCGGAAAACTCTATAGCCAACAAGGAGTCAGAGTCATCACCGGCAACCGCCACTCAAGAAAAGAGACCTCGCGACTTGTCAAATCGCCCCGACACCTATAATACCATGGGAGTCCATGGCGCTTCCAAAGAGTATAAGTCAGACTTGTCAAAAGTCCCGGGACGTATACTTGAAAGAAAGATGATTCCCGTTTTCCATCTTGAGGTAAACCTTGTGGAGGAACGGTTTGAGATGGTTCATTATGTTGAGAAAGGCAAGAAACCCAAGTGGGGTTATTTCCCTGCTGCAGGTAATCCGCAGATTGTTACCAAGTTTGACGGAACCAAGGCAACACCTGAATTCCTTCAGGCTATAGCATACGAGGTCTATGTTAAGAATGTCACTTTCGGTCTGCTTCATCGTTGGCTTACCGACTTGGGCATGAAGGTATCAGCCAATACATTACGTAACTGGTTGAAGAAAGGCAAGAAGTATCTTGACGAACTAGTCAAGGTACTGAAGGAAGTGGCTTTAGAGAAAGACTCGATAGTAAACTGTGATGAGACTTGGTGCAAGGTCCGTAAGTATGACCATTACAAGAAATGTTACATATGGGTTTTGGTAAACAAGGCTGAGCATACGGTCATCTTCTTCTATGAGGATGGTTCTCGTGGTCGTGATGTTTTGACTAACTTTATTGGTGATGCAGAATTAAAGAGTGTTATGACCGATGGTTATAATGCCTATGTATTTATAGGTGACGAACTTAATGTCGTAGATAAAAGTCCTAATCTAAATAAAGCCATACATCAGGTATGTCTTGCTCATCTTAAGGGTAAGTTGGAAATGGCTTGTGAACAAGCTGGCGATGTTCATGCGTATCCATTTTTAGAGGGCATTCGTTTCTATTATAGGAGAGAGCGCCAATATTACGAAGAGGGGCTTACGCCAGAAGAGATATGTAAGCGTCGTCAAGACTTGGAATCAAAGGAAGTTCTGATAACTCTTAGGCAGTATCTTAAAATTGAACTTGATAAAGATCCGTCAGAGATAACTCCTTCTTTGCTGAAAGCCTTGAATTACCTCGACAAATATTGGGATAACCTGTTTGCTTTTCTTAATGACGGAAGTCTTCCCATAGACAACAACTTGGCTGAACGTGTTATTCGCCCTCTGACAACCCAACGCAATGCGATGCTTCACTTTGGTAGCGATGAAGGTGCAGAAATGGCCGCAACCTATCATAGTATAATAAGTACGGTAAAGATGCAAGGACGGTCTGCATGGGAATACCTAGGTAAGTTTAAATATAAAATTATGTACAGCAGTGAAGATTTGGAAAGATTCTATTTCCAGTACCAGACGGAGGCAATGCCGAAGGGCATCTCTATTGAACAGTTCTGTTCACGTAATAAAGTACCTTATAATATATTCTATAAATGGGTAAGCACTCAATTGCTTCTATGGATGTAGTTAAGATGCATGGACGGTCTGCATGGGAATATCTTGGTAAATTTTTTACTAAAATATTTAACGGTTGCAGGGATTTTTTCAGTCTGCGGCCAGACAAAATCGGATTGGCAATATGCCAATAGTTAATAATCAAGATGAAATTTTAACAACTCAATGTATAGGCACTTGCAAAAGTGCCTATTAAAGGGGTATGCCCTAAATTGAGTGTAAGTACTCAAATTAGGGCTATATTTTGAAAAAAGTATCTTCGCCGCTTAACTTTAAATATACTTGCAAAAGTGCCTATTAAAGGGGTATGCCCTAAATTGAGTACTAACAAATTGAGTACTAACGGTAGTTTTTTAATATGCCAAAATACAAATGAAAATAGTATTTATATCAAATTTTTTGAGTCCACATCAGATACAATTATGTGATGAGTGGGTGAAATTAGGTGTTAAACTATCATTTATTGAAACACTTAATATAGATAAAAAAACATTGCCTACTGGGTGGAAATTTATAGGTAATCGTGACTATTTGGTTAGTTATGATACATTTATTAATGAGCAAGAAAGGATACGGAAAGATATTCTTGATGCAGATGCCGTTATATTAGGTTCTGCCCCCAAACAGTTATTATCAGTTCGTTTGAAAAGTGGAAAGTTGACTTTTATTTATTCGGAACGAATTTATAAAAATTTAAAAGCGTTGCTAAAATGGCCATACCATTTCCTAAAATTTAGAAGAATATATGGTAGATACAGCAATCTGCATTTATTGTGTGCAAGCGCTTTCTCTGCTGCTGATTATCGTATGGTTGGTTGCTTCAAAGATAAAGCTTATAAATGGGGCTATTTTACGAAAGTAAATGAAAAATATACAGTTGAAGCGCCCCTGAGTGTTTCTACCTCAGAAACCTTGCACGCATTTATGTGGTGTGCAAGGTTCCTGAAGTTGAAACACCCAGAGTTGCCTGTGCAAATGGCAGCTCGTTTAAAAGCTAAGGGGTATAAATTTGTGCTTGATATGTATGGCTCAGGAGTAGAACTGGAAAACGCTCAAAAGCTTGCTCGTAAGTTGGGTGTAGAAAATTTGATTTCTTTCAAAGGTGATACGCCAAACGATGAAGTGTTGAATGCGATGCGGGAGCACGAGATATTCCTTTTTACCTCAGACAAAAATGAAGGTTGGGGTGCTGTTGCCAATGAGGCAATGAGCAATGGATGTGTTTTAGTTGGCTCTAGTGCTATTGGAAGCGTACCATTTTTGTTGAAAGATGGGGTCAACGGATGTATTTTCCAATCAGGAAATATTGATTCTTTGATTTCTAGAGTAGAGTGGTTGCTCGATCATGATGATGAACGTAAGCAAATAGCTATGAATGGCTATAATACAATGAAAAATCTCTGGTCGCCAAAATATGCTGCTCAAAGTTTTTTAAAATTGGTCGAATGTTTACGCAAAGGTATGGAGACTCCTTATGAAGAAGGTCCATGCAGTAAGGCTAAGGTTTTGCGTAACAATTGGTACAAAGAAAAGAAATAGATATGATAAAGAGAATACTTAATCATTTATGGAGAAAGATATCACTTTTTCTTGTTAATAAAATATTTGTAGGGACAAATCCTCAATTTTTTAAAACAAAGCGTTGGTTACTACAAAGTATAGGTTTCGTTATAGGAGAAAAAACTAAAATTGTTGGACCTATAGTATGTACAGGAAATCTCACAATTGGTAGAGAATGTTGGATTGGAACCAATTTTACGGTTCGTGGCAATGGCACTGTCATACTTGGTGATAGAATAGACGTAGGACCTGATGTTACCTTTATTACTGGTACACATAAAATAGGAACATCTGGGCGACGTGCTGGTGAAGGTTATAATTGTATACAAACAATAGGTGATGGATGCTGGATTGGAGCAAAGTCTATTTTCGTAAATAATGTCAGTGTAGGGGCATCATGCGTCGTGGCAGCCTCGGCTTGTGTTTGTAAAACGACCCCTCCCAATTTATTAATTGGAGGTGTTCCTGCTAAAATAATAAAGAGTTTGGAATGATGAAATCATTATCTTCAAGCCAGCAAATAAAGTATGGTGCTGTTCTTTCCTATTTGGGTATTGTTGTATATATTCTTGTAGGTTTGCTATACACCCCCTGGATGATTCGTGCAATAGGCAAAGATGATTATGGACTATATACCTTGGCTTATTCCATAGTTGCTTTGTTCGTTTTTGATTTTGGTATAAGTGCTGCAATACAGCGCTTTGTCGCGAAATATCTTGCTGAAGGGAATAAGAAAAAAGTAAATGATTGTATTAGCCTTGTCTATAAACTATATATATATATAGACATTGCAATATTTGTAATATTATCTACTATATACTTTTTTATACCTTATATTTACAGAGAACTTACTGTTGAGCAGATAACAAGTCTGAAAATTGTGTTTATTATGGCTGCGTTATTCAGTGTTATCTCTTTCCCATTTATTCCCTTAAATGGAATATTATCTGCATATGAGAAATTTGTACAATTGAAGACGTGTGATTTGTTGTCAAAGGTTCTTACAGTCGGCATTAATGTCGTGTGCCTTTATCTGGGAGGTGGGCTTTATGAACTTGTTCTAACGAATGTTTTGGTTGGTATTTTTATAATTGTTCTTAAGTTTGCAATAGTAAAACAACAGACGAGTATAAAAGTACGAATAGGGTATCAAGACAAGAAAGAGATGCGTTCACTACTAAGTTTTTCTGGTTGGACAACAGTGGTCGCTTTGAGCCAACGATGTATCTTTAATATTGCTCCATCCATATTGGGTATGTTTGCTGGTGCTGGTGTTATTGCAGTCTTGGGAATATCAATTAGTTTAGAAGCTTATACCTATACATTTGCGTGTGCTCTTAATGGACTCTTTTTACCTCGTATATCGCGTATATTGAATGATAATGGTAGTGTGCTCCCATTAATGATACGTGTTGGACGCATTCAGATATTAACAATGGGTGTGATTTTAATTGGTTTTGTTGTTGTTGGTCGTGATTTTATATCTGCGTGGTTGGGTGAAGGGTATGAAGCGGCCTATATATGTACATTGTTACTAATAATCCCTGCTTTTTTGTTACTACCAGCAGATATCGCTGATCAAACATTAATAGCAAGTGGAAATGTAAAATATCGTGCCTTTGTTTATGTTGGAATGGCTGTTATAAATGTACCACTTTCTATTGTTATGACAAAGTTTTATGGTTTAAAAGGACTTGCCATTTCTATATTTATTGCATATATGATTAGGAATATAGCATTGTTTTATGTGTATTATTCAAAACTACATATAAATGTCATTAATTTTTTCCGTGATACTTATATTAAGTTATTGCCTGGATTATGCATTTCTTTGATGTGTGCATACATGTTTTCACATATGATTAATCTGAATGGATGGTACTGTGTGGCCTCTATTGAACAGTTCTGTTCACGTAATAAAGTACCTTATAACATATTCTACAAATGGTACAAGGATACACGCAACAAGATTGTGGAGGTAAAAGTGGATGGGCTTCCTACCTCGGATCAAGAAGAGTCAAAGAAGGAAAGCCCTTCTCAAGAACCATCTTCTACAGTAACGAAGCCTTCCGGTGTTCGTATCCTCGTGGAGTTGCGAATGACCAATGGGCTGCATATCTTCCAGAAGAATCTAAGCTATCAAGAGTTGAAGCGACTGATAGAGAAACTGGAGGGCCTATGCTGAGTGTTACCGGTATAAACCGCTTCTATTATCTCCGTGACTTTACGGATATGCGATGCAAGCATAGCCGGGTGTTATCCATCATACGTGAACAACTCCACCGTGAGCCGTCTGACGGAGATGTGTTTATCGTCATGTCTCGTGACCGTCGTATAGTAAGACTGTTCACTTATGACAACCGTTCATATACTCTGTTTGAGAAGAAGTTTGTAGCTGGTCATCAGTTTATGAAAGTATATCATAATGGGGATGAACGAGTTTACAGAATAGACTGGAAAGATGTTGTATTGTTATTGGAAAATCCAATAGTTAATACATTGAAACTCAGATAATTATGTTGCTTATTTATTCGTTTTTCTCATATGTTTTTACTATCTTTGTAGTTGAAAATCAGAGCATTACGGATGAAGGAACTGCAACATATCATAGAACAAAAGCAAGAGCTTCTGGCACGGGAATCAATCTCGCGCCCTGCTCTTGATTACAGTGAAGGTATGACAGCAGAAGAACAAAAACGTTATATCAATTACCTTGCTGAACGAGTTCGTGAGGCAGATTTGGGCTTACGTGCCCGTGACCTTGTTCTCCAAGATTTTCTTGATAAGCAGAAGGAATACGACGAACACTTATCAAAATTGGACGCTGTGCTTTCTCGCGTTGACTCTCTGGAATCTTCATTAAAGTATGAGATAAAGAGACGCAAGGCGGCAGAGCGTAAGGTGGATGACTTGAAGGCAAAATTAAAGTTTGCTAACAAGAATTTCTCCAAGATTTTCTTGATAAGCAGAAGGAATACGACGAACGCTTGTCAAAATTTGACGCTGTGCTTTCTCGTGTTGATTCTCTGGAATCTTCATTAAAGGATGAGATAAAGAGACGCAAGACTGCAGAGCGTAAGGTAGATGACTTGAAGGCAAAATTAAAGTTTGCAAACAAGAACCGCTTTGGTGATAAAAGTTATGGCTCAAAGAAAAAGAATTCAGATGATGAGTCCGACCGTACCAAAGATAAGGATGATTTCATATAGGCAACAATTTCGCAGAACGTGCTGTCCGCCCATTGACTACACAGCGTAACTCTATTTAACAACTCAATGTATAGGCTCGTTTTTCAGCAAGTACAAGTGATGAATATTTGCTCATTTCTCATCATTCGTTAGAAAAAGTGTGCCAACTTGCCAATTATTCGTTAGAAAAAGTGTACCTTTAGGCTTGTTATTCGTTAGAAAAAGTGTAAGTCATGAAGAGAACTTTATATAATCAGTTATTGCAATGGAAGGGTAAGAACGACAGAAAGCCTTTGATACTCAATGGCGCACGTCAGGTGGGTAAAACGTATTTGCTTCAGGAATTCGGGCGTAATGAGTACGAAAAGGTGGCGTTCTTCAGTTTAGACCGTAATCCGATGGCGGCTACCGTGTTTGAACAGGGTGGTTCGGTAGCGGATATTCTGCTATCGCTTTCGGCAATCAGTAATGTGGATATAACTCCTGGGAATACGCTCGTGGTGCTTGATGAGGTGCAGGATTGTCCAAAGGCGTTGGAAACGCTTAAATATTTTTGTGAGGATGCTCCGGAATATCATGTTGTGGTGGCGGGCTCGCTGTTGGGGCTTTCGCTTCACGATGGGGTGTCTTATCCGGTAGGAAAGGTGGAGGAGTTGCGCCTTTATCCGATGACGTTTATCGAATTCTTGCAGGCTATTGATAAGGTGCGCTTGGCTGATGTGCTGCAGAGCGGTAACTGGACGGTTATTAATATGCTTGCGGATGAGTATGTGCGATTGCTTAGACAGTATTATTATGTGGGCGGTATGCCTGCGGCGGTGTTGGCTTTCGCTGAACAGAAGGGGCTGAAGGTGGTAAGAGAGATTCAGAACCAGATAATTCGAGACTACCGACGTGATTTTTCGAAACATGCTCCGGTGGGTGAGGTGCCACGTATTAATATGGTGTGGGACAGCATTCCGGCGCAATTGGCTAAGGAGAACAAGAAGTTTATTTATGGGGCGGTGAAGAAGAGTGCACGGGCTGCCGACTTTGAGCTAGCTATTCAGTGGCTTATAGATGCTGGTTTGGTGTATAAGGTGATGCGTGCCAACAGTGCGCAAATGCCGCTGAAGTTTTATGAGGACTTGAATGCTTTCAAACTGTTCATGCTGGATGTGGGCTTGATGGGGGCGATGGCTGAAACAAGTGCTGAGGCTATGTTGGTAGACAATAGTGTGTTTACGGAATATAAGGGGGCGTTTACGGAGTTGTATGTGCTCACTCAGCTCAAGACGTTGGAAATGCCTATCTATTATCATAGCGTGGACAATTCTACTATAGAACTCGACTTCATTGTACAGTTAGACGGCAAGGTATGGCCCGTAGAGGTTAAGGCTGAGACTAATGTCAAGGCTAAGTCGATGCGTACTTTTATCAATAATCATCCAAATCTTACAGGCATACGTTTTTCCATGCTTCCGTATGAGCGGCAAGATTGGATTGTGAATATTCCGCTTTACGCTTGCTTGATGATAGGCAAGGCTTAACAATATTCTTCCTCACCCGAGTGGCGGCAATGCGCAGAGCGATACTGCGATGAGGAACATTGGCTCTCTTTCGCATAGAGATGTCTATCGGTAAGTACTCAAATTGTCTGTTGAAATTGAAAACATTTAGCTCAATGGTAATGTAATATTGAATAGATTTAGTTATCTTTGTATTGATAGACCATGAGGTTTGTGACAATATCAAGAACATCAGTGATTTTAAATCTATAAATGATATGACCACTATCGAGATACAAAACGTTGGGCCATTACAGTCTGCATATGTTGAATTCAAAAAATGCACTTTGTTCATTGGAGAGCAAGGTGCAGGTAAAAGTACTATCGCTAAATTGTATTCTCTTTTCACTTGGCTTGAAAAGGGATTGTTAAGACATACGATTTCAGAATATTCGGTAGTAAAATATAATCGGTTTAAAAACAAGTATGCTGCATATCATAATCTGAAGTCATATTTTTCTGAACATTCATACATTCTATATACGGGTGAGCAATATGTATTTGAATACAAAAATGAACATCTGGATATTAGGCGAAATGATTCAAATGGAGAGTTGAATTCTGCGAAGGTGATGTATGTTCCTGCAGAGCGTAACTTGCTGAGCGTAGTGGAGAGTGGTAAATTGCAAAGTGGATTGTCTGAATCAATGCAAACATTGATGGAGGAATTGAACAATGCCAAAGCTTATTATGCCAAGGGTGTGGATTTGCCTATCGGTGGTATGAATTTTACATACGATAGACTAAACAAGGTGAGCTGGTTAAATGGAAAGAATTTAAATGGCAGGGAGTTTAAAATAGCATTGAAGGAAGCTTCAAGTGGTTATCAGTCGTTGATGCCTATGACGCTTGTTTGTCATTATTTATCAGATCTTGTTCAGAATAGTGGGGCTGAGACTATGGACTATAAAGAACAGCAACGCTTGCAACAGGAGGTGGATAAGATAATGGAGGATAATAAAATATCCGATACTGTAAAAAATGCAATGCTTCGAAATATATCTGCAAGGTATAGATATACTGAGAATGTGAATGTGGTGGAGGAGATGGAGCAAAACCTATATCCGGAATCACAAAAGCGTGTATTGTTTGACCTACTTAGCATTAACAATAGATTGGAACGAAACAAGTTGGTATTGACAACTCATAGCCCGTATCTGGTGAACTATGTGACCCTTGTTGTGAAAGCCGCTATGATAGAGCCGCAGATTCCTGCAGATGCTGTTGGACTTAAAGATTCATTATATAGTATAGTTCCTGCAGAATCTATAATGAATGCTTCTGATTTGGCTATATATGAATTGAGGGATGGCGAAGCAAGATTATTGGAAAACTATGATGGTATTCCTTCGGATTTGAACTATCTAAATCAACAGATGGCTGAGACAAACTATTTGTTTGACCAACTGCTTGACATCGAAGAACAAATATAGGAAGCATAAAGATGGAGGATGTAGTAGATTTCTTTATCCCTAAGTGCCAAGTGCTTGGAATAATGGCAGAAATTTTTGGTATTTGTGATGATGATGACAAGGCAGAGAAGACTCCTGCATATGTCAGTTTCGATAACGAAGAGAAGTGGGGCGCTATTATAAAAAACTATAGTGGAAAACCATTGAATTTTACAGCAGTGGACAATTGTGTTGTTGTTCGGAGAGAAAATGACGATATGGAAAACCGTTGTGATGCAATGTTATCAAATGCAGATAATTTGGTGTTTATAGAGTTAAAGAACGAACGCCAGAAATGGTTTCCTCATGCTGTGGAACAGTTGCAGAAGACAATAGAGGTTTTCAAGCTATATAACGATGTTAGTATGTATAAAAGGAAGCGTGCCTTTGCATGTAATGTTAGACATCCGAATTTTGCATATAGTAACAAGGAAATGAAACAAAAGTTTTATCAAACAAATGGTTTCAGACTATATGACGAGATGACAATAGAGTTCAGATAGGGTTCTTTTCGCTGTAAGCGGGTTGGATGAAACAATAATAAATCCCCGTCCGAATGACGGCATAGTGCAGAGCGATACTGCGACGGGGAACAACTTCTTATTTTTATTATTTGTATTCTTTTGGGTGGAGTAGGGTCTTATCATTCCACTAACGCATAATAGTATATTTTTTTAATTGATTTTTAGGTAGGTATTCTGGTATGGAGTATCTACCCTAAATGGTATTATTCATCAGAAAAAGTGTATTCTTCCTCACCCGAGTGGCGGCAATGCGCAGAGCGATACTGCGATGAGGAACATTGGCTCTCTTTCGCATAGAGATGTCTATCGGGGCGTGCTGTGCCTATAAAGCGCGTTTCTTCTACCTGAATTTCATAGTAAACTTAATAGAATGATTATCAAAAGACTCTTTGACATTGTTGCATCCCTGTGTGGGCTGCTCTTGATTTGGTGGATTTTCCCCATTGTAGCGTTTTTAATCCACAAGAAGATGCCGGGCGGTCCTGCGTTCTTCTGCCAGAAGCGGGTGGGCAAGGACGGTAAGCTATTTACTTGCCATAAGTTCCGCTCTATGACGGTAAAGCATAGCGGCTCTTCGGTTTCGGTGGCGGGCGACAGTCGTATCACTCCGTTTGGAGCAAAGCTTCGCCATTACAAGATTGACGAGTTGCCCGAGCTGTGGGATGTGTTGATTGGTAACATGAGTTTTGTAGGTCCTCGTCCTGATGTGCCGGGTTATGCCGATAAGTTGCAGGGCGATGATAGGGATGTGTTGAAGCTTCGTCCGGGCATCACAGGTCCGGCTACGCTGAAGTATCGTCTGGAGGATGAGATGATCTCGGAATATGTGGCAAAGAAACAGGCGGAGGGTGATAAGCGCCCCATGCAGGAGATTGCCATAGAGTATAATGATGAGGTGATTTATCCGGATAAGGTGCGCCTGAATTGTTATTACTATCGTCATTATTCGTTCTGGAAGGATATCGAAATGATATTCGCCACAGTGCTGGGCTTCAAGGTGAAGTTTGCCGGTGAAGAAGTGTGACGGTATAGTGTAAATGTGTATATGTATCAACAATTATAATATAGTATAATTATGTCTGAAGAAAGAAAAACAATTTATCTCTGCCTTGCCCACATGAGTGAGGCCGGTTTGGAACAGAAATATGTGAAAGAGGCTTTCGACACAAACTGGGTGGTGCCGATGGGACCGAACGTGAATGCTTTCGAGCAGGATTTGGAGGCGTTTGTAAATAGCAAAAGTAACGGTACTGAGCCGCTTGATAGAGAGGTGGTGTGTCTGAGTGCTGGTACTGCTGCGGTGCACTTGGCTTTGATAGGTTGTGGCGTGAAGGCTGGCGATGAGGTGTTGGTGCAGAGCTTTACGTTCTGTGCTTCGAGCCATCCTATCACTTATCTGGGTGCTAAACCTGTGTTTGTGGGTTCGGAAGGTGAGACTTGGAATATGGATCCGGCGTTGCTGGAGAAGGCTATCCTGGACCGTAAGGAGAAGACTGGTAGGTATCCAAAGGCTATCGTTCCGGTGGCGCTGTATGGTATGCCGTATCGCATAGACGAAATTATGGCTATCGCTGATAAGTATGGCATAGCTGTAGTAGAGGATGCTGCCGAGGGTATGGGCTCTCGCTTTGATGGTGAGGTGCTGGGTACTTTCGGTAAGTATGGTGTGTTGTCGTTCAACGGTAACAAGATGATTACTACTTCGGGTGGTGGCGCATTGATTTGCCGTAACGCTGAGGATGCTAACGAGGTGATGTGGTATGCTACTCAGGCTCGTGATGCGTATCCGTATTATCAGCATACTGCTATCGGCTATAATTATAGAATGAGTAATGTGTGCGCCGGTATCGGCCGTGGCCAGATGACGGTGCTGAATGATCATATAGCTCATCATAAGCATGTGCAGAAGCTCTACGAGGAGTTGCTGAAGGATGTTCAGGGTGTGCATATCCACAAGCAGCCTGAAGATAAGCGTTATGACTCTAACTTCTGGCTGTGTGCGGCTACGCTGGATGCTGACGTGAAGATTCAGGGTCAGGAGAATGCTTATAAGGAGGTTATCAAGACTGCGGTGGGTGGCGCTGCTGGTGTTATCCATGCGGTGGATTCGGCTACTACCGACTGTCAGCCTAACGAGAATGTTGAGGCTCTGCGTGTGTTCATGTTGGCCAAGAAGATTGAGTGTCGCCCGGTATGGAAGCCTATGCATAAGCAGCCTGTATACGAGGGTGCTCCGGTTTATACTAACGGCATTGAGGAGGATATCTTCAAGGTGGGATTCTGCTTGCCTGCCGGTCCGTACGTTACGGATGATGATGTGCGCTATATAGTAGAGTGCATCAAGGAGGCGATAGTGAAATAAGTTATATTATATATAAGGTATCGTAATGGGCGGTTAACGGACGCACTGGTGCTGAGGCATGTGTGTCTGTTAGTCGCCCTTTTGTTATTAGTGCATTATGGTGAAGCGTTTTATACTTGCAGTGTGGAAGTTTTGTTATTATCTCTTCATTCCCCGAAAGGCGAAGAGGTGGGGTGAAGATTGAATAAAATCAGATTTATTGGTATGTGATTTGTGTAAGCCACGAAAAAAAAGTAATTTCGTATTATTCTAAAAACGTTTGTATATGAAGTTTCCAATCGGCATACAGGATTTTAAGAAAATACGCGAAGGTGGTTTTGTTTATGTAGATAAAACGGCTTTGTTGTATAAGCTGGCAAATGAAGGCACAATTTATTTTCTGAGTCGTCCGCGACGGTTCGGAAAATCGTTGCTTGTATCGACATTGAAGTATTATTTCGGTGGCGAGAGGAAGTTGTTCAGTGGGCTTGCTATCGATGCACTGGAGAAGGATTGGAATAGTTATCCAATTTTTCATGTGGACTTTAACAGTACTAATTACACGAAGAGTGGAGATACATTGTCTAAACTGATTAAGGGTACCGTTGAGGATTGGGAACGGCAGTATGGTTATGTTGGCAACGAGGAGTTTGATTATGGGAAACGTTTTGCCGAACTGCTAAAGCATGTTCATGCAACTACGGGCAAGCGTTGTGTGGTGCTGGTTGATGAATATGATAAGCCGTTGCTTGATGTTCTGGATTCGGGAATGGTGGAACAGGGTGGAGACGGAAAGGAGATGCTGCTTGAAGATATCAACCGTGAGATTCTGAAGGGCTTTTATTCTGCTTTTAAGTCTGCCGACCAAGATCTGCGCTTTGTGCTGCTAACTGGGGTGACAAAGTTTTCGCAGGTAAGTGTGTTCAGCGGTTTCAATCAGCCTGCAGATATCAGCATGAGTACGGTGTATGATGCGATATGTGGTATTACGGAGGAGGAGCTTGAAGCGGTGTTTCATGATGAGATGGATGCGATGGCGGAGGAAATGAATGTGCCGGAAGATGAGGTTCGGCTTATGCTGAAAAGGCATTATGACGGTTATCATTTCAGTAAGCGGAAGACGGATATTTTCAATCCGTTCAGTTTACTTAATGCGTTTGCTAACCATAACATACAGGATTATTGGTTTAGAACGGGTACGCCTACTTATCTTATACGTTTGCTGAATCATACGGATGAGAATCTTAATGAGCTTACGGGGAAATATTATGATACGTCGGAGTTTATCGACTATAAGGCGGATGTGGAGCGTCCGTTGCCGATGATATACCAGAGTGGTTATTTGACTATTAAAGATTACGACCGTGATTCTGATTCTTATTTGCTTGACTTGCCGAACAATGAGGTGAAGAAGGGGTTCTTAACGCTAGTTGCTTCAAACTATCTTGGAGCAAAGGAGTCGGCTAGTACATTGGCTATACAGTTGGTGCGTGCCATACTTAGGGACGATCTTGATACTTGGCGTAAAAGTCTGACTGCATTTTTTGCCAGTATTCCTTATACTATGCGAAGAAAGAATATGGAAACTGAGAAGGAGCGTTATTTTCACTATACGTTTTACTTGATTTTTCGTATTCTTAGTACTTATTTGGTGCTTACCGAAAAACAGCAGAGCGAGGGCAGAGCGGATTGTATCATTGAGACAAAGAAGGTGGTGTATATATTTGAATTTAAACTGGACGGTACGGCAGATGACGCTTTACGACAGATAGAAGAGAAGGGGTATGCACGTCCTTACGAAGCTGATATGCGTACTGTGCGGAAGGTTGGCGTTAACTTTTCTTCGAAATCGGGAACGATAGACGACTGGAAAGAAATTTAAATAGACTTCCTTTTTTTATGTGCTCAAAGCGTATTTTGAGTTTTTTCTGCTAACTTTGCATGACTTTTATATAGACTTGATAATTATGATTAGGATTAAGAACAATTGGCGAGTGCCTAAAGGTCAGGAGCTGACCGAACTGGATAAGAAGGTGCTTTATTATCAGAATAAGGGACATCTGGTGCCGACTCGTCAACTTATCAAGACTCCGGAACAGATAGAAGGCATCCGCAGAAGTGGTATGCTGAATACGGCTGTGCTGGATAAGGTGGCTGAAGAGATTCATGCTGGCATGAGTACAGCTGAAATCGATAAGATAGTGTATGATTATACTACTCAGCATGGGGGCGTGTGCGCGTGTCTGGGCTATGAGGGTTTCCCGAAGAGTGTTTGTACTTCTATAAATGAGGTGGTGTGTCATGGTATTCCGTCGGAAGAGGAAATTTTGGAAGAGGGCGATATCGTGAACGTGGACTGCACTACCATCCTTGACGGGTATTATGCTGATGCTTCGCGTATGTTTATCATCGGAAAGACTACTCCGCAGAAGGAGAAGTTGGTGCGCGTGGCTAAGGAATGTCTTGAGGTTGGTATGGAAGCCGCTAAGCCGTTCAGCTTTGTAGGTGATTTGGGTCATGCTATTGAGAAGCATGCCAAGAAGAACGGATTCTCTGTAGTACGAGACTTGTGTGGTCATGGCGTGGGAGTGGAATTCCATGAGGAACCGGATGTGGTGCATTACGGTCGTAAGGGTACCGGAATGTTGCTGGTGCCGGGTATGGTATTCACTATAGAGCCGATGATTAACATGGGTACGTGGGAGGTATTCATCGATGAAGAGGATGGCTGGACTGTAGTCACTGAAGATGAATTGCCTTCGGCTCAATGGGAACATACGTTTGTGATGACGGAGAATGGTTTGGAAATTCTTACGTATTAATAGGAATCGGTATACACATTATTATATATAATAAATTATGAGTGATACTATCATATTAGGTATTGAGTCGTCTTGCGACGATACTTCTGCCGCTGTTATAAAGAACGGTGTGTTGCTGTCGAGTGTGATAGCGAGTCAGGCCGTGCACGAGTCTTATGGTGGCGTGGTACCTGAGTTGGCGTCGCGTGCGCATCAGCAGAACATTGTGCCGGTGGTGCACGAGGCTCTTAAGCGTGCGGGGGTGACTAAGGAGCAACTCAGCGCGATTGCCTTTACCCGCGGACCAGGATTGATGGGTTCGTTGCTGGTGGGTGTGTCGTTCGCTAAGGGATTGGCGCGTTCGCTTGATATTCCTATGGTGGATGTGAATCATCTGCAGGGACATGTGTTGGCGCATTTTATAAAGGAGTCTGAAGATGACGATAATCAGCCTAAGTTCCCGTTTATATGTTTGTTGGTATCTGGCGGAAATTCTCAGATTATCCGTGTGGATGCTTATAATAAAATGACGGTGCTGGGTCAGACTATCGATGATGCAGCTGGTGAAGCTATTGACAAGTGTTCTAAGGTGATGGGTATGGGGTATCCTGGTGGTCCTATCATCGATCGTTTGGCACGTCAGGGTAATCCTAATGCTTATACGTTCAGTAAGCCTCACATTCCTGGTTTCGACTATAGCTTCAGCGGACTGAAGACTTCGTTCTTATACTCGCTGCGCGAATGGCTGAAAGATGATCCCGACTTTATAGAGCATCATAAAGAGGATTTGGCGGCATCGCTCGAAAAGACAATCGTAGATATTCTGATGGATAAATTGCGTAAGGCGGTTAAGGCTACAGGTATTAAAGAGGTAGCTGTGGCTGGTGGTGTATCTGCCAACAATGGATTGCGTAACGCATTTCACGAACATGCTGATAAGTATGGCTGGAAGATATTCATCCCGAAATTCGGATATACTACTGATAACGCTGCGATGATAGCTATAACTGGTTATTATAAATATTTAGATAAAGACTTCTGCTCGATAGATAAGCCGGCGTATTCGCGCGTAACAATCTAAGGGCTGGAGGGATATTGTAAAACGGAAAATAAAAACAGATTATGTCAGTAGAAACAAAAACACTCAGTAAGGAGATAAGTGAGATCTTCTGGAGAGAAGGCTTTACCTTGGCTACTGCTGAAAGTTGCACAGCAGGAAATGTGGCCGCTATTATAACTGCTATCCCTGGTAGTTCTCGTTTCTATAAAGGTGGCGTAGTGGCTTACGCCAATGAGGTGAAACAGAATATGCTTCATGTGAACCCGGAAACTCTGGCTGCTCACGGGGCGGTAAGCGAAGAAACGGTAACCGAGATGGTGAAGGGAGCAATTGAGGCTTTCGATACGGATTATGCTATGGCTACTTCGGGCATTGCTGGCCCGGCGGGCGGTACTCCAGAGAAACCGGTAGGAACTATTTGGGTGGCTGCAGGTAGCAGAGATAAAGTAATTACCGCAAAATTAACGGAAGACGAGGGACGCGACAAAAATATTCAGGCGGCGACTAAAAAAGCACTGGTTTTGTTGCTCGAATTGTGCCAAGAACAATAAAAAGAGGAGTAAAATCGCAATTAGTTGGTGAAAAACTTGTGCGTATAAAATAAAATCACTTATTTTGCACTCCGTTTGAGAGAATATAGAAATAAAACTATAAAAACAAGATAGAAATGTCGAAAATTTGTCAAATTACCGGAAAGAAAGCCATGATTGGCAACAATGTTTCACACTCTAAGAGAAGAACCAAAAGAACTTTTGATGTGAACTTGTTTACTAAGAAATTCTACTATGTAGAACAGGATTGCTGGATTAGCCTGAATATCTGTGCTAATGGCCTGCGAGTTATTAACAAGAAGGGCTTGGACGCTGCGCTGAATGAAGCTGTGGCTAATGGCTACTGTGATTGGAAAACTATCAAAATTATTGGTTAATTAAAAGGAGAGTTAAACTATGGCTAAGAAGGCTAAAGGAAATAGAGTTCAAGTAATTCTGGAATGTACAGAAATGAAAGATAGCGGTATGCCGGGAACTTCTCGTTATATCACTACTAAAAACAGAAAAAACACTACTGAAAGATTGGAGTTGAAGAAGTACAATCCTATCTTAAAGAGAGTAACAGTTCACAAAGAAATTAAATAATAAACAATAAGAAACCATGGCAAAGAAAACAGTCGCAACCCTTCAGACAGGTAGCAAAGAAGGACGTTCTTATACTAAGGTTATCAAGATGGTTAAGTCTCCGAAAACTGGTGCTTACATTTTTGACGAACAGATGGTTCCTAACGATAAAGTACAGGACTTCTTTAAGAAATAATAAGCTGAAATATATAGCTGATAAAAGTTCTTTTCATCGACAGATGGAAAGAACTTTTTTTGTTTGTAAACAATATTAGTTATATCTTTGCATGAGTAATAAAATGGAATAATATGGGACTTTTTAGTTTTTTTTCGAAAGAGAAAAAGGAAACTTTAGACAAGGGGTTATCTAAAACCAAAGAGAGTGTGTTTGGTAAGATAGCTCGTGCCATCGCCGGAAAGTCGAAAGTGGATGATGAGGTACTTGATAATTTGGAAGAGGTACTGATAACTTCGGATGTGGGTGTGGAAACAACGCTTAAGATTATCAAGCGTATTGAGAAGAGAGTTGCGCAGGATAAGTATGTAAATACGCAGGAGTTGAACAATATCTTGCGTGAGGAGATTGCTGCCTTGCTTACAGAGAATAATACTGTCGACAATGACGGCTTTTCTTTGCCTGAAGATAAGAAGCCTTATGTTATAATGGTAGTAGGTGTGAATGGTGTTGGTAAGACTACTACCATCGGTAAGTTGGCTTACCAGTTTAAGAAATCTGGTAAATCGGTTTACTTGGGTGCTGCCGATACATTCCGTGCCGCTGCCGTAGAGCAGTTGGTGGCTTGGGGTGAACGTGTGGATGTGCCTGTCATCAAGCAGAAAATGGGTTCGGACCCTGCTTCGGTGGCGTTCGATACGCTTAGCTCGGCTGTAGCTAATCATGCTGATGTGGTGATTATCGATACAGCGGGTCGTCTGCATAACAAAGTTGGTTTGATGAACGAGCTTACTAAGATTAAGAACGTGATGCAGAAGGTGGTGCCCGACGCTCCGCACGAAGTGTTGCTGGTGCTTGACGGTTCTACAGGACAGAATGCGTTTGAACAGGCTAAGCAGTTTACCTTGGCTACAGAGGTTAACGCGATGGCTATCACAAAATTGGACGGTACAGCCAAAGGTGGGGTAGTGATAGGTATCTCTGATCAGTTTAAGATTCCGGTGAAATACATCGGATTGGGTGAAGGTATGGAGGATTTGCAGATTTTCCGCAGAAAAGAATTCGTAAGTTCTTTGTTTGGTGATAATTCGGATAAATGAGAAAGAATACAATCGACATAATTACCTTAGGGTGCTCTAAGAATCTGGTAGATTCAGAGAAATTGATGAAGCAGCTGGAGGCTAGCGGATATAAAGTGACTCACGATAGTGAGAATCCGCAGGGCGAAATAGCTGTTATCAATACGTGTGGTTTCATTGGCGACGCGAAGGAGGAATCTATTAACATGATTCTGGAGTTTTGTCAGGCTAAGGAAGAGGGACGACTGAAGCAACTGTATGTAATGGGTTGCTTGTCGGAACGCTATATGAAGGACTTGCAGATTGAGATTCCGCAGGTCGATAAGTTTTATGGAAAATTTAACTGGAAGGAACTTCTGGCCGATCTTGGCAAGAAGTATCATTCTGATTTCGAGATAGAACGTCATCTTACTACCCCTAAGCATTATGCTTATTTAAAGATAGCTGAAGGATGCGACCGTAAGTGTTCGTATTGTGCTATTCCTATCATCACGGGCCGTCATGTATCTCGCCCCATGGAGGAGATTCTTGACGAGGTGCGTCAGTTGGTATCAGAAGGGGTGAAGGAGTTTCAGGTCATAGCGCAGGAGCTGACTTATTATGGCGTTGACCTGTATCAGAAGCAGATGTTGCCTGAGTTGATAGAGCGCATGGCTCAGATTCCGGGCGTGAAGTGGATTCGTTTGCATTATGCGTATCCGGCTCATTTCCCTACTGATTTGTTTAGGGTGATGCGCGAGAATGATAATGTGTGCAAGTATATGGATATAGCTTTGCAGCACATCAGCGACAATATGCTTAAGTTGATGCGCCGTCATGTAACTAAGGCTGAGACGTATGAACTGATAGAGCGTTTTCGTAAGGAAGTGCCTGGCATTCATCTGCGTACTACGCTAATGGTTGGTCATCCTGGTGAGACTGAGCAGGATTTTGAAGAGCTGAAGGAATTTGTACGTAAGGCTCGTTTCGACCGTATGGGTGCTTTCGCTTACTCTAACGAGGAGGGTACTTATGCCGCTGAACATTATAAGGATGATATTCCGGAAGAGGTGAAGCAGCAGCGCCTTGATGAATTGATGGAGATTCAGCAGGAGATTTCAGCAGATTTGAGTCACGCTAAAATCGGTAATGAGTATAATGTGATTATCGACAGAAAAGAAGGCGATTACTACATAGGTCGTACTGAGTTCGACTCGCCTGAGGTAGATCCGGAAGTCTTGATTAAGGATGAGGGCAAGCGTTTGTGCGTAGGTTCTTTCCATAAGGTCAAGATTTACGATGCTGATGATTTCGACCTGTATGCTACAGTGATAAAATAAGTATAAAAACAAGAAAGGGTTTTTAGTGAATAATAAAGAGTTGGTTAACGAGCTTTCGTCTCGTTTGGGATATACTAATAAGGATGCCGCTACATTGGTTTCGTCGATAGTGTCGATAATGGGGGATGGTTTCTCGAATGGAAAGAAGGCTTCGTTCGATGATTTCGGTCAGTTCGAAGTGAAGAAGAAGATGGAGCGAATCACGGTGAATCCGTTGACCCAACAGCGTCTTTTGGTTCCGCCTAAGTTGGTACTTACATATAAACCAAGCCCGATTTTGAAAGATAAGTTTAAAAATACCTCAGCCGATGAATGAAGAAGAACTAACGTTGCAAGATCTGATAGATTTATTGGTTAAGCGTCATGATATGGAGCGGGCAGATGCGGATGCATTTGTCAAGCTCTTTTTTTCGTTGATAGAAGAGGGGTTGGCGGCTGATAGGTATGTTAAGATAAAGGGGCTTGGCACGTTCAAACTCATTGATACCCGTATTACGTTTTCTCCCGATTCGGCGATGAAGGACTTGGTGAATAAACCTTTCTCGCATTTTGAAACGGTGGTGCTGAATGACAAGACTCACTTTGATGATATGCCTGAGAATGAATCGCCTATCTCTGATGTAGAGACTGACGAATCGGTAAAAGATGCATCGGATTCTACTTCGGAAAACGATAGTGACGAAGCTACGTTATCAGAAGAAGTGGAATCTGTTTTGGAAGAAGTGTCGGATCAGAGTGTGGAAGAAGAAAATCCTGTATCGGCTAAAGCTAAAGAAGAACAATCGTTTGTTCAATCTGAATCTGAATCTGTAGAGCGTC
>FR881287.1:0-21927 GCA_000434735.1 Bacteroides sp. CAG:530 | reverse complement strand
TAGAGCGTCGTTCGGCTTCTTCTACCAGCATTCCTTGGTGCATGGTTGCTTCTATTCTTTTGGTTGGTGTAATAGCAGGCGGTTTTATGGTTTGGAGTATGTTTAGAACAGCTTCAACAGTAAAAATGTCCTCTGTAGAACCGAAAGAACCTATTGCTGTTATAGAGCATGATAGCGTGGCGAGTGATACGCTGACTGTAGATAGCGCAATGGTAAGTAAGGAGGAGGCTGTGGCAAATGAGCGTCGCCAAGATTCTGCAAAAGTTGTAGCGATAAATCCGGAACGGGAAGAAGAACCGAAAGGTGGTTTGTCATTATCGGATGCGGTGACGTATGCTATAGTGGGCACACGTGCTACGCATCAGTTGCAATACGGCGAGACGCTTGTAAAGTTGGCACGCAAGTATTATGGCAACAAGAAATTGTGGCCGTACATAGCGCGGTATAATAAGGAGGCGCTGGCAGACGTGGATAACATACCTGTGGGTACTACGATAAGGATTCCGGAACTCTCTGAAGAGAAAACTAAATAGCCGAAAACGTTTTCAGACTAATAAGTCTAAAGTTTTAGGATGCTTTGTGTCGTTTGGTAAAAATATTTTTTGTTTTTATCAAGCGACAATGTTTTTTAATAAAAATTAGTTGGCTCTGTTAATAGAATGCCGTACTTTTGGCTTTGCAAAAAAGCCATGTAATGATGGCGTGAAATAGTATAAAATTTGAGAACATAAAAATATTAAATTATGGCTGAAGCTATTGATATTCGTGAATTGAACGAACGCATAGAGCGCCAAAGCGCATTTGTAACCAATTTGATGACTGGTATGGACCAGGTTATCGTAGGTCAAAAACATTTGATAGAATCGTTGTTGATAGGTTTGCTTTCTGATGGACATATCTTGCTTGAAGGTGTTCCTGGGTTGGCAAAGACATTGGCCATTAAGACATTGGCATCACTTATCGACTCAAAATACAGCAGAGTGCAGTTTACTCCCGACTTGTTGCCAGCCGATATTATCGGTACAATGATTTATAGCCAGAAAGATGAGCAGTTCATCGCTAAGAAAGGTCCTATCTTCGCTAACTTCGTATTGGCCGATGAAATTAACCGTGCTCCGGCTAAGGTGCAGAGTGCTTTGCTCGAAGCCATGCAGGAACGTCAGGTTACTTTGGGAAAAGAAACTTTCGATTTGCCTACTCCGTTCTTGGTAATGGCTACTCAGAACCCTATTGAGCAGGAAGGTACTTATCCGTTGCCAGAAGCACAGGTAGACCGTTTTATGCTGAAGGTGGTGATTGACTATCCTAAGTTGGAAGAAGAAAAGAAGATTATCCGTCAGAATATCTCTGGCGAGAAGGTAGAGGTTCGTCCTATCCTGAAAGCTGAAGAGATTATCGAGGCTCGCAAGGTAGTGCGTCAGGTTTATCTGGACGAGAAGATTGAACAGTATATCGCTGATATCGTATTCGCAACTCGTTATCCTGAACAGTACGGATTGAAGGAACTGAAGAGTCTGATTGGTTTCGGTGGTTCTCCGCGTGCTTCTATCAACTTGGCATTGGCTGCTCGTAGCTACGCTTTCATCAAACGTCGTGGATATGTAATTCCGGAAGACGTGCGTGCTGTGGCGCATGATGTATTGCGTCATCGTATCGGATTGACTTACGAAGCTGAAGCTACCAACGTTTCATCCGACGAAATTGTAAGCAAGATCTTGAATAAGGTTGAAGTGCCCTAATCTGTAGGAAACTTGCCTTTAGCCGTTGGTTTGGAGGATGACGGCTGATAAAGATAAACTCGACCACGGGAGGAGTGGGGCACAGTGCCGCCGCTCAATCTCATGGCCGAGAATGTAATTTATAAATAGAGGAGCGTAGGCTTAAACCCATAAAATAATGGAAACAAGTGAACTATTAAAGCGTGTACGTCAGATAGAAATAAAGACTCGTGGACTTTCGAGCAATATCTTTGCAGGACAATATCATTCGGCTTTTAAAGGTAGAGGTATGGCCTTTTCGGAAGTGCGAGAGTATCAGTACGGCGACGATGTGCGCGATATAGACTGGAACGTCACGGCTCGTTTTGACAAGCCTTTCGTAAAGGTGTTCGAGGAGGAGCGTGAGCTTACGGTTATGCTGTTGGTCGATGTGTCAAACAGTCTCGATTTCGGAACTGTAAAGCAGTTGAAACGAGATATGGTAACGGAGATTTCCGCTACCTTGGCGTTCTCGGCTATTCAGAACAATGATAAGATTGGAGTGATTTTCTTCTCGGATAAGATTGAGAAGTTTATTCCGCCTAAGAAAGGACGTAAGCATATCTTGTATATAATACGTGAGTTGATCGACTTTAAGCCGGAGAGCACACGTACCAATATTCAGTGTGCTATAGAGTATCTTACTAATGTACAGAAGAAACGTTGCACGGCGTTCATGCTGAGCGACTTTATTGATAACCACGATTTTCAGAATGCGTTGACGGTGGCCAACCGTAAGCACGATGTGGTGGCTCTGCAAGTGTACGACCGCCGCATGGAGGAACTTCCCGATGTAGGATTGCTGAAGTTGCGTGATGCAGAGACCGGACATGAGCAGTGGGTAGACACTTCGTCGAGAACGGTAAGAAACGCCCATCATGCGTGGTGGATGCAGCGTCAGGAAAAGCTGAATGGCATTTTTACTCATAGTAATGTAGATTCTGTTTCAGTGCGTACAGATCAGGATTATGTAAAAGCTCTGCTAAACTTATTTGCTAAACGAAACTAAGGTGTGACTATGAAGTGTATCTTATCATATAGAAGAAATATAAAAAGAATTTGCGGTGTATTGTTGCTGTGCTTGGCTGCTATAGAGGGATTTGCCCAGGTTACGGTAGATGCCAGCATCGACTCTACACAGCTTTTTATCGGTCAGCAAGCTAAAATTAAACTGCAGGTTAGCATGAATGCAGGGCAGAATTTGCTGATGCCTCAATTCCCTGACACTATTGTTGCCGGGGTAGAAGTTGTAGATGTTGCCAAGCCCGACACTCAGATGCTGAACGGCAACAAGCGTTTGCTTATCTCGCAAGAATATACAGTGACTTCGTTCGACTCGGCTTTGTATTATCTGCCGCCGTTCGAGGTAAGTGTTGACAATAAGTTATATCGCTCTAAAAATCCGTTGGCGCTGAAAGTGTATTCGGTGCCCGTAGATACTTTGCACCCAGACCAGTTCTTCGGTCCTAAGCCTATTCAAGAGGTTAGTATTACGTGGGGTGATATCGATACGTTGGTATATTCGCTTCTCATTATGCTGATATTGGCAGGCGTTTCGGTGTTCTTTGTTATCCGCTACCGCGACAATAAGCCTATCATTAAGATTATTAAGATAGAACCTAAGTTGCCGCCTCACCAGATGGCCATGAAGAAGATAGACGAAATCAAGTCGGATAAGGCTAAACTGCGTAACGATCCGAAGGCGTATTACACTGAACTTACGGATGTTATACGTACTTACATAAAAGATCGCTTCAACTTTAATGCGCTAGAGATGACCTCTACAGAGATTATAGAACATTTGATGCAAGTGAAAGACCAGCAGTCTATTGCCGAGTTGAAATCGCTTTTCGAGACTGCCGATTTGGTTAAGTTCGCCAAGCATGCTCCGCTGATGAACGAGAACGATATGAACTTGGTCAATGCGGTAGATTTCATTAATGAGACTAAGGAAGAAGAAGATCCTAATGCCAAGAAAGAACCTACAGAGATTCGAGTAGAAGAAAAACGCTCTAAGCAGGGACGCATCATACTGATATGCAGCATTGTGCTGACTAGTGTAGGAGCGGTAATTGCCTTGTATTTTGCAATACGTCGTATCATTGAATTGTTCTTTTAATATTTATAGATTATGATTTTTGCTAATATAGAATATCTGTTTCTGCTGCTGTTGCTTATACCTTATATAGTATGGTATTTTATGCGACGCAAGAAAACGGAACCTACCATGCAGGTGTCTACTACCCGCATGTATATGAATGCGCCCAAGACGTGGAAGGTGTACTTGCTTCATGCTCCTTTCTTACTTCGTGTAGTGTCGTTCGTAATGATAGTATTGGTGCTGGCTCGTCCGCAAACTACTGATAATTGGCAGAATACGGAGATAGAGGGTATCGATATCATGATGGCGGTCGACGTGTCTACCAGTATGCTTGCCGAGGATTTGAAACCGAATCGTCTGGAAGCTGCAAAGCAAGTGGCTTCTGAGTTTATCAACGGTCGCCCTAACGATAATATCGGTCTTACTATTTTTGCAGGTGAGGCGTTTACCCAGTGTCCGCTTACGGTAGACCACGGTGTGCTGCTCAACTTGTTTCACAGCATTCACGGTGATATAGCCCAGAAAGGTTTGATAGAAGACGGTACCGCTATCGGTATGGGATTGGCCAACGCTATAAGCCGCCTGAAAGACAGTAAGGCAAAGTCGAAGGTAATCATTCTGCTTACCGACGGTAGCAACAACCGTGGCGACATCTCTCCGCTTACCGCGGCAGAGATTGCTAAGCAGTTTGGCATACGTGTGTATACCATCGGTGTAGGAACTAATGGTACAGCACCTTATCCTATGCCTACATATGCGGGAGTGCAGTATGTAAACATCCCTGTAGAGATAGATGAGAATACGCTTACACAGATAGCAGGAGCTACAGATGGAAACTATTTCCGTGCTACCAGCAACTCTAAACTGAAAGAAGTGTATAAAGAAATCGATAAGTTGGAAAAGACAAAACTGAATGTTAAGGAATTCAGTAAGCGTGAAGAAGCTTTTGCTCCGTTTGCGTTGATAGCTTTCATCTGCATTCTGTTGGAACTTGTCTTGAGAAATACCGTATTAAAGAAGATACCTTAAAAAACAGAAGATTATGTTTCGATTTGGAGAACCCTTATATTTATATTTATTGTTAGTGTTGCCATTCTTGGCAGTGCTGTTCTTTTATTCGAACTATAGAAGGCGTAAGCGCATCCGCCAATATGGTGATCCGGAACTGTTGGCGCATCTGATGCCCGATGTTTCAAAGTATCGCCCCGACGTGAAGTTCTGGTTGGTCTTCTCGGCTTTGGCTATGGTGATATTCATGATGGCCCGTCCGCAGTTCGGTTCTAAGATGGAGACCGTTAAGCGTCAGGGTATCGAGACGGTGGTAGCGCTGGATATCTCTAACTCTATGTTGGCCGAGGATGTAAAGCCAAGTCGTTTGGATAAATCGAAAAAGTTGATTTCACGGCTTCTTGAAACGTTTAATAACGATAAGGTAGCGTTGATAGTATTTGCAGGCGATGCTTTTACACAGTTACCTATAACTAGCGACTATATTTCGGCTAAAATGTTTCTTGAAACTATCAATCCTTCGCTTATAAGTACTCAGGGTACAGATATTGGTGGTGCCATCAATTTGGCTATGAAGAGCTTTACTCCGAACGAAGGGGTAGGACGCGCTATCGTTTTGATAACCGACGGCGAAAACCATGAAGGTGGAGCTACAGAAGCGGCTACAGAAGCAGCCAAGAAAGGTGTTAACGTGTTTGTCTTGGGAGTAGGTTCGCCCGAAGGTTCGCCCATTCCAACAGAAAGCGGATCGAACGAGTTCAGAAAAGATAGAGACGGCAACGTTATCGTGACTCGCCTCAATGAACAAATGTGTCAGGAGATAGCGAAGGCCGGTAACGGTATGTATGTACGTGTAGATAATACCAACAATGCAGAACGTGCTCTGAACGCTGAGATTAATAAGTTGGCCAAGGCCGACGTAGAAAGTCAGGTTTATACTGAATTCGACGAACAATTCCAGGTGTTGGCATGGTTGGCACTGATTTTGTTGGTTATCGATCTGATAATTTTAGAGCGTAAGAACCCGCTCTTGAAGAATGTGAAACTCTTTAAACAAGATTGATTATGATGTTATATAAAGGATGTCTGATTGTAGGGATGCTGATGGTTTCGGCAACGGCTTTCGGACAGAAAACCGTTCGCGACTATCTCCGAAGCGGAAATAAATTATATAAGGACAGTACATTTGTCAAGGCAGAGGTTGATTACAGAAAAGCTCTTGAACTTGACCCTAAGTCGACCGACGCCATGTATAATTTGGGCAACGCATTGTTGATGCAGCAAAAGGCGAAGGATGCGATGGAGCAGTTCGAAGCTGCCTCAAAAGTAGAGAAAGATAAGAAGAAGCTTTCGCAGATCTATCATAACATTGGTGTGATATTGCAGTCTTCTAAACAATATCCGCAGTGTATTGAGGCTTATAAGAAAGCTTTGCGTAATAATCCTGCCGATGATGAGACTCGCTACAACTTGGCTTTGGCGCAGAAAATGCTGAAAGACCAACAGCAGAATCAAGATCAGAATAAGCAGAAAGAGCAAAAGCAGGATAAGAAGGACGACGATAAACAGCAGAAGAATAAAGAACAGCAAGACCAGAAGAAAAAAGATCAGCAAAATCAGAATCAGCAACAACAGCAAAATCAGAATCAGATGTCTAAGCAGAATGCTGAGCAGTTGCTGAAGGCGGCTATGCAGGACGAAAAGAACGTGCAAGACAAGGTGAAAAAAGGTGTTCGCATTCAAGGTCGTAAATTGGAAAAAGACTGGTAACATATTGATAATAATATAAAAAGTAATAATAATGAGAAAACTGATTTTCTTACTGCTATTGATTGTTTCTGTCGTGCGGGTATATGCCGACGACAAAGCGACACTGAGGGCCGATGCGCCTGAGGTGGTAGTAAGTGGAGACCAATTCAGACTGGAGTTTACAGTTAATACTCAAAAGGTGAAAGATTTCCGCGCTCCTAGCATCAAGGGGTTTGATGTGCTGATGGGGCCGAGCCGCTCTATGCAGAGCAGTACTCAGGTTATTAACGGTAAGGTTTCGTCTACCAGCTCCATCACTTATACGTATATTTTAATGGCTAGTGATGCTGGCACCTATACTATTCCGGCTGCTAGTATCGAAGTCAACGGGGAGAAGGTGTTTTCTAACGCCATAACTATTAAGGTTCTTCCGCCAGATAAAGCTGGAAATAACAGCGGTAACTCTTCTTCTTTGCGTTCATCATCTTCTTCGGCAAGAGGACGTGCGGGACAGATTTCGGGTAACGAACTGTTTATCGTGGCTAATGCCAGCAAGACTAACGTGCATGAGCAAGAGGCTATTTTGCTGACTTACAAAGTTTATACATCGGTTAACCTGCGTCAGTTGCGTGGCGATATGCCGGATATGAAAGGCTTCCATACTCAGGAAATTCAGTTGCCTAACCAGAAGGTGTTCCAATTAGAGCATTATAAGGGACGTAACTACAACGCTACCGTATGGAGTCAGTACATCCTCTTCCCGCAGCAGACTGGTAAGTTGGAGGTTCCTGCCATTACGTTCGATGCGGTTGTGGCACAGCGCACTGAGTCGGACGATCCGTTCGACGCTTTCTTCAACGGTGGTGGAATCGTTGAGGTGCAGAAGAAGATTGTTGCTCCTAAGCTTACTATCAACGTTCAGCCTCTTCCGTCTAAGCCGGCTAACTTCTCGGGTGGTGTAGGAGAGTTCAGTATCTCTTCTTCTATCAATTCTAAAGAAGTACGTACCAACGATGCTGTAACCGTTAAGTTGGTTATCAAGGGGTCGGGTAATATGAAGCTTATCAGCACTCCGGAGCTTAGGTTCCCCGAAGATTTTGAGGTGTACGACCCTAAGGTAACTAATAATTTCGACGTTTCTACAGCTGGTCTTACCGGCTCTCAGACCATCGAGTACTTGGCTATTCCGCGTCATGCAGGCGATTTCACCATTCCGCCGGTAGAATTCACTTACTTCGATTTGAAGAGTAACGCATATAAGACACTGAAGACAGAGGCTTATAATCTGAAGGTGGCTAAGGGTAAAGGCAACGCTGATCAGGTTATAGCCGACTTCACCAGCAAGGAAGATGTAAAGGTATTAGGTCAGGATATTCGCTTCATCAAGTTGGGCGACACAGATTTGCAGAAGAAAGGCGACTTCTTCTTCGGAACTCTTTCATATTGGTTGTGGTATATCATTCCGTTCATACTGTTTGTAGTGATGATAGTATTTTTCCGCAAGCAGGCAGCCGAGAATGCAAACGTAGCTAAGGTCAAGACTAAAAAGGCAAACAAGGTAGCCGTTAAGCGTCTGAAATTGGCAGGTAAGTTATTGGCGGAAAATAAAAAGAACGAGTTCTACGACGAAGTGCTGAAAGCTTTGTGGGGATACATCAGCGATAAGCTCAGTATCCCGGTTTCTCAATTGTCGAAAGACAACATCGAGGCAGAACTTACCAAGCATGGAGTAGTCGAAGACATTACCAAGACATTCATCGGAGCACTCGACGAATGCGAATTTGCGCGTTACGCTCCGGGTAGCGAAAGCGAGGCTATGGATAAGGTTTACTCAATGTCGGTAGATGCCATTAGCAAGATGGAAAATAGTATTAAACATTAAAGATAGGAGAACTGATAGATGAAAAAGATATCTGTTATTTTATATTTCCTGATAGGAATGATGCAAGTGTTATCGGCTGCTCCTACCAAAGCCGAGGCGGACAAGGCATATCAGGATAGTCATTATGCCGATGCTATAGAGAAGTACGAAGCTATTCTGAGTGAGGAAGGCGAATCGGCTGAACTGTATTATAACTTGGGAAACAGTTATTATAAGAATAAGAACGTGGCTAAGGCAGTGCTCAATTATGAGCGTGCCTTGTTGCTCGATCCGGGAAACGCCGACGCTCGTTTTAACCTTGAGATGGCTCGCAGCAAGACAACCGACAAGGTTACTCCGGTGAGTGAGGTATTTATCGTGACTTGGGCAAAGGCTGTCGTTAACTGGCAGAGCGAGAGTCAGTGGGGTGTATGGGGTATAGTAAGCTTTATCCTGTTGCTTGCCTCTTTGGGCATGTATATTTTCGGAAAACAGATTGTCTTGAAGAAAATAGGTTTTACCGGAGCCGTGGCTTTCCTGATGATTACCATTTGCGCTAATCTCTGTGCCAGTCAGCAGAAAGATGAGCTTATTACTCGTGACGGTGCCATCATCATGTCGTCCAGCATTACAGTTAAGAGTACTCCTAATGAGAACGGTACCAATCTGTTTGTGTTGCACGAAGGCACTAAAGTATATATAGATGACACCTCTATGAAGGCATGGAAGGAAATCCGCCTTGAAGACGGAAAGAAAGGATGGGTTCCTACATCGTCTATTGAAATTATTTAATTTGACAAACCGAAAGAGAGACTATAAATGATAGACATACAGCAACTTATACAGACTGATCAGCATTTATTGCTTCAGCTTAACGGCAGTGACTCATTGTTTTGGGACGGCGTGATGTGGACAGTCTCCGATACCAAGACATGGATTCCGGCTGCGGTAGTGTTGCTGTATGTCATCTTTAAGAACTGCAAACTGTCGCAGGGCATGTTGGTGCTGCTCACCTTGGCGTTGGTAGTGTTATGCGCCGATCAGTTCTCTTCAGGATTCTGCAAGAATTACTTTATGCGATTCCGCCCTTCGCAAGAACCTGCTCTTACCGACTTGGTTCAGGTGGTGAATGGATATCGTGGCGGATCTTACGGATTCATTTCGAGTCATGCCGCCAACACTTTTGCCATTGCTGTGTTTGTATCTTTGCTGATTCGTAATGGATGGCTTGCATTTACAATGCTATTTTGGGCGTTAGTTCCATCTTTTTCTCGTATATATTTAGGTGTGCATTATCCGGGTGATATTATTTTCGGTGCTCTTGCCGGTAGTGTTATAGCGGTAATAGGCTATGTTATTTTTCTGTTTCTTCAGAAAAAATGGTTCCGTAATCCGCAGTACATTTCCAGTCAATACACAGGCAGTGGTTTCAAGACTTCCGATGTTTGTATGATTCAGTCGGCGTTACTCCTTTCTTTTATATCTGTTATTGTTGCGGGAATGATAGTAGCCCGTAATTCTTTTTTCTGATTGTCCTTTTTGCCAAGGCGCTTCTCTGTTGTCTTTTAGTTGATGTTTTTGTAAAAAAGTTCGCTTTTACTTGCGAAAATATTATTTTATCGCTACATTTAGAACGTGATACAATAACGCAAGTGTTTAACTTCTAAAATTTGACTACTATGAACAGAACAATAACCTTCAACGAACTTAGAAAGATTAAAGACTCATTGCCCAGTGGAAGTATGCATCGTATTGCGGATGAGCTTAATATTAGCGTAGAAACGGTGCGTAATTTCTTTGGTGGACATAATTTTAAAGACGGAAAATGTGTAGGTATTCACTTGGAACCTGGCCCCGACGGCGGATTGGTTATGCTTGATGATACTACCGTATTAGACCGTGCTCTGAGTATCCTGAGAGAGGAAGCGGAATAAATTAATCAGACTAATTTTTTAATATATGGAGTTATGGAAGAGAAACTTGTTACATTAGCCATCCTTACGTACTCCAAGGCACAAATACTCAAGACTGTGTTAGAGGCTGAAGGCATTGAAACCTTCATTCATAATGTCAACCTTGTAGAGCCCGTCATATCGTCGGGCGTGAGAGTACGCATAAAAGAAAGCGATTTGCCGCATGCTCTTCAGATAGTGGAGAGTGCTTCGTGGCTGTCAGAAGAGGTGGACGCTCTGGGAAATACGGAGAAGAAACGTGGTGATCATATCCTTATTCCTATTGATTTCTCGGAATATTCATTAAAAGTATGTCACTTTGGCTTTGATTTGGCGAAGAAACTTAATGCCGAGGTCGTTTTTCTGCATGTCTATTTTGCTCCTATTTATATGCCCACTTTGCAGTATGAGTCGGGCATGTCTTTAAATGCTCCCGATTTTGGAGAGAAAATAGATACACGGGGGCAGGTAACCGCAATACACGAAAAGCTGAAAGGCTTTGCAGAAAAAGTGGACAAAGAAATGGCTGATGGTACATTGCCTAAAGTGAAAAACTGTTGCCTCTTGCGCGAAGGGATTCCTGAAGAGGAAATCTTGACGTATGCCGAAGACGAGAAGCCGCGGGCCATCATTATGGGTACGCGTGGAGAAGGGCAGAAGCATCTAGACTTGATAGGCAGTGTTACAGCCGAAGTGATAGAACGCAGTCCGGTGTATGTGTACGCCATTCCAGACGATGCTCAGTCTTTGTTAGTTGATGATATTAAGAAGATTGCTATTTTTACAAGCTTTGATCAGCGTGATTTGATTGCATTCGATTCGCTGATACGTACTTGGGGAGGTAAGCATTTTGAGGTGTCATTCATTCATATCTCGTCGCATGAGGAGAAGCGTGCATGGAATGAGGTGAAACTTGCCGGCATACAGGATTATTTCAAGCGGTTATATCCGGGTATTTCGTTTAGTTATTTCCAGATTAGCGATAATAACCTGTCGGAAGAGACGGATCGTTTGATAAGGGAACAAGGTATTGATGTAATTTGTGTTACTCATTACAAGCGGAATATTTTCGCTAGATTGTTCCGTCCGGGCATCGCCAGGAAGATGCTGTTTCACAGTCATACTCCTTTATTGGTAATTAAGTGATGAAACAATAAAGCCGATCATTTTAGTCTTTTTGAGGACTTGAATGGTCGGCTTTTCTTTTTATTCTTTACTTCCTTTCGGTGCGGCAGGCTTTCTGTTTCTTGGTCTGTTTCCTCCGTTTGGTTTTCCACGTCGCTTGTTATTGCTTCTTCGGTTTCCCTTTTTGGTAACCGGAGCGTATTCTGGAGCTTCGCCTAACTCTGTGGGGACAGGAATTTTATATATATCAGTGCCTAAGAAATTCTCTATTTGCTTAAACTTGGTCTGCTCTGTTTCACTAACAAAGGTGATAGCACATCCGTCATTGTTGGCACGGGCGGTACGACCGATACGATGCACATAGTCTTCGCTGTCGTGAGGAACGTCATAGTTGATAACCAAGCGGATATCGTCGATGTCGATGCCTCTGGCTACGATATCAGTAGCAACCAATATATTGATGCGACCGTTGCGGAACTCGTGCATTATGGCGTCGCGTTGACATTGTTCCAAATCGGAATGCATCTCGCCAACATTCAGTTTCAATCGCTTCAAAGATTTCGTTACCTCTTTTACCTTCAATTTTGACGATGCGAAGATGATAACCCTCTCGGGCGCTTGCTCCTTGAACAAACTCTCTACTATACCAAGTTTTTGAGTTTCGTAACAAACATATGCCGCCTGGATAATCTTTTCCGCTGGCTTAGAAACAGCTAACTTCACCTCTTCGGGATTATTCAAGATGCTCTGAGCCAACTGCTGAATCTTGGTAGGCATGGTAGCCGAGAACATTATGGTCTGACGCTCCTTAGGTAAATACTTCACTATTTGCATAATATCGTCAGAGAATCCCATATCGAGCATACGGTCGGCCTCATCAAGGATGAAAAACGAAACCTTAGAAAGATCTACATACCCTAAGCTAAGGTGACTAAGCAAACGTCCTGGAGTGGCGATTACCACATCCGCGCCTAATGTAAGCCCCTTCTTCTCTTGCTCAAAGCGTACACCGTCATTTCCTCCATAAATAGCTACACTCGATATAGGCATGAAATAAGAGAAACCCTCCATCTGCTGGTCAATCTGCTGAGCCAATTCGCGTGTAGGCGACATGATGACACAGTTGATGGCATCTGCAGGGTACCCGCCTTTGCTGAGCTGGTTGATGACTGGGAGCAAATAAGCCGCAGTTTTTCCAGTTCCGGTCTGCGCTACTCCTATCAGGTCTTTCCCTTCGAGTATAACAGGTATTGTTTTTTCTTGCACAGGCGTACACTCCCTGAAGTTCATGGCATCCAAAGCATCGAGCACGCTGTCTTCTAAGTTTAATTCGGAGAAATTCATATATTTATATTAAAGTCTAATTTTCTAAGTATCAACGGTTGCCTCGTTCGTCAAGATACGAGTCCTTGAATCCGAGGAAGTACAGTACTCCGTCCAGACCTATAGTGTTGATAGATTGCTGAGCGTTGGCCTGTACCTTTGGCTTGGCATGGAAGGCGATACCCAATCCGGCTACCGAGAGCATCGGAAGGTCGTTGGCACCGTCGCCCACGGCTATGGTCTGCTGTATATCCACATTTTCCACCTGAGCGATAAGCTGCAGTAACTCTGCCTTTCGTTTTCCGTCGACTATGTCGCCAACGAAACGTCCTGTCAGTTTTCCGTCTTCTATCTCCAGATTATTGGCATATACATAATCTACGCCGAAACGCTCTTTCAGATAGTTGCCGAAATAAGTGAAACCACCCGACAGGATAGCTATCTTATAACCATATTTCTTAAGTACATACATCAGTCGCTCTACGCCCTCGGTGATAGGCAGATTCACGGCGATATCCTTCATCACCGACTCATCCAAGCCCTTCAATAGAGCTACACGCTCGGTAAAGCTCTCCTTGAAATCTATTTCGCCTCGCATCGCACGTTCCGTAATCTCGCGCACCTGCTTTCCTACGCCGGCCCGTTCCGCAAGTTCGTCTATCACTTCAGTCTGAATCAGTGTAGAGTCCATATCGAAACAAATCAGTCGGCGCATTCTGCGGTACATCGTATCCTTCTGGAAAGAGAAGTCCATCCCAAGCTGTGCGCTCAGCGTCATAAGTTCTTCGTGCAGCTCGTCCATATCCGATGGAGTGCCACGTACTGAGAATTCTATACATGCGCGCACCTTGGCCAGATGTTCATCGAGCGGGATACGTCCCGTCATTCGGCGAATGCTATCGATATTCAGTCCCTGTTTAGCCAGCGCACTTGTGGCAGCCGCTATCTGCTGAGCCGTAAGTTTACGTCCCAAGAGGGTAAGTATATATCGGTTTTTGCCCTGCATCCCAACCCAAGTGTTGTATTCTTCGCGCGAGATAGGGTAGAAGCTTAAATTAATGTTAAGCTCAGAAGCCTTAAAGAGCAACTCCTTCATCACGTTTCCGGAGTCTTTTTCTTTCGCTTTAAAGAGAATGCCTAAAGAAAGTGTATTATGAATGTCGGCCTGACCGATGTCCATTATGTCTACATCATATTTGGATAATATCTCCGTAACCGAAGCCGTCAGTCCGGGTCTGTCTAAACCGCTTATGCGGATGAGTATTAATTCTGTACTGTTCTCCATTATATTGATAAAATCGAATAATGCAAATATACACTTTTATTGTTAACTCAACCGTACGAAACGCCATTTTTGAGGTTTTTGAGCCATTAGAAGGTTAAATTTATGTTAGAAAACATATTTTTAGTGATGTTTTTTATGCAGGTAATTGAAAAAACAGTATTTTTGCACCGGTTTCTTATGATAAACATGAATTCGGCTTTGCCGAAAGTTGTTTTCAGTAGATAACATTCCGAGCCGAAACCGCTGTTAAAGGACAGCCTCGGATAGTATTAACTAAAATCAAATTACATGATTAAAAATGTAAAATGGTTTTTTGTTGTATTAGTATTCAGTTCCTTAATCTCTCTTTCATTTAGCAAGGAGAGTGTTCCGACAGAGAAATTGACTTCGGGCGACAAGCTTCCCGAGTTGCGTCTCTGCGAAGACATGCAGTCGCTCAATATGCATGCACCTTCAAACGGTTTCTTATTATTGAGCTTTTGGGCAAGTTATGATGCGGCGTCCAGAGAAAATAATGCCGCATTGTCTCATCTGGCAGGTGGTGACGCCAGAGTGAAAATGGTTTCTGTTTCCTTCGACCACTACGCTTCGGTTTTCGAATCGGTGGTAAAACAGGATGGGCTTGATGCCGATGCTTGTTTTTTGGAGACACGTGGTACCGATTCGGAGCTATTCGATCAGTTTGATTTGAAGTCGGGTTTTACGAATTTCCTGATTGATAGCAATGGAATGATTGTTGCTAAAAACATTACTCCGGCCGAGTTGGTTTCTTTCCTGAATGAATAAAGCGGGAAGATTCTTTTTATCTTGAATACAACAAAAAGCAAAAAAGTTGCCTAAAAGAGCGTTTCGGTCTCTTTCGGCAACTTATTTTTTTCTGATTATTTTGTTTTGCTGACCGTGTGTAGCACATTACCTTTCTTGTCTATCATATACAGGCAGAGTTTGTTTTTTGACGCTGCTATTACTGAGAATCCCGGTTCGTTAGAACAGAATACAGTGCCTTCTATTGGCTTTGTTTTTCTGCTCAGTGCGCCAGCCGAAAATACCCCACGTAAGTAATCTTCACCTTATAAGTACCCGGTTTCAGGTTAGGCAGAGAATAATAACCGTTGATGTCGCTAGTAACGCCCGTGTGCAAGTCCTCAATCATTACCGTAGCACCCGGCAGCGCCTGCTTTTCCGTATCCGTTATTCTACCTCTAATGTTACCCATCTCTGGATTCTCGTTTACCTCTGCAGAGCATGTCAATAGTTTACTGGGCGCAAAGGTATGGACGGTGTTTTACGAAATTGTTACAATAAATTTACGAGTTTAAGACGTTTTGTGAATCATCAAAAAAATACCGCGACTCATAATGTAGGGGTGAGTCGCGGTATTTATGATAGATTTATAGCGTTTCTATATCTTTCTTAGACAATCCGGTAGCTTGCGAAATAATATCGATAGCTACTCCTAATTTCTTTAAGTTGCGGGCGTTCTCTATGTTTGTTTCCATTCTGCCTTTTTCTAAACCTTCTTCCATGCCTTCAGCGTGCCCTTCAGCCCGTCCTTCAGCAAGCCCTTGTTCACGACCTTCTGCAAGTCCTTGTTCACGACCTTCCATACGACCTTCCATGCGTTCAGTCTGTATATTACTTCTGAGAATGACAACATTATCTAAATGACGGTAGTATGCCGACAGCTCATCTTTTGTCATGCTGTCCAGCTTTAACCGTTCTCTAGCTTCTTCCAATCCGGGAGCGGTAGCGTCAGAAGGAATGTTGCCTGTGTTCAGGTAATAAATCCATTCTTCTAATGGACTCTTCGCTACTTGATTGAAGTCGTTCACCTTTAGAATATAATACTCTGGGTATAGTTGGCTTACTGCATCAACCTTGAATGTTTGCTTCTGAAAAGGCGTTAGTTGTAGAATGTCTCCGTTATGGATGCCTTTGAACTCAGTCTTTCCGTGGTACACGAAATCCGTTCCGTGGCCTAAAGAGAAATATACAATGTTAACGCTGTACACTTTGCGTACTTTATCGTACCCTTCGCCACGATTTATATATTCTGTAACTAGTTTAGATGTACCAAACAGCATACGCTGAAAATAGGCGTATTCATTATTATTCTGTACCTCTATAAGCACAAGTTCACCCTTGGAATTTTCGGCAAGCATGTCTACACGATTGTACTTGTCGAATTCGTCTTCCTGATTACTTTCGCTTTCCAGTAACTTCTGGATAGTGATTTTCTCATTCAAAAGGGTAGTGAGCAAGCCTTCTAATACGCTGAAGTTCGCCTTATTGCGGAGCAGTCTTTTCATTGCCCAGTCGAATCGGATTACTTGATTACTGTTGTTCATGTCCTTAACTTAAAACATTGATATGAGCAAAGATAGAAAAAAAGACGTATAGCAACAAAAAAGAGAATCCTAATTTCTTGTGTTTGCGGTCTTTGTGGTTATTTATTGATAATTCTATCACTGCTCTCTTTGACTGTCGCTGCACAAGATAAAAAGAGCGATTGTATAAAATAAAAAATCCACCTTCAAAACTAATTGAAGATGGACTGCGGTGCGTACGGGACTCGAACCCGTGACCCCATGCGTGACAGGCATGTATTCTAACCAACTGAACTAACGCACCATTGAAGGTTGTTTGTTTTTATCTCTATTGGCGGTGCGTACGGGACTCGAACCCGTGACCCCATGCGTGACAGGCATGTATTCTAACCAACTGAACTAACGCACCATTTAGAGTTTGTTTTTTGTTTGCTATCTCTCTCGATTGCGGGTGCAAAGGTAGCGCAATTTTTTCAAACTCCAAATATTTCGGCAAATATTTTCAAGAAAATCGTCTCGGAAGGCGGAAAATGATGAAAATTATCGCCACAAGGCCCAATGTTATGGGGTAATACAGGTAGCCGATGATGCTGATGGGTGAGAGGTGTGACAGCTCGGCGGCTATCAGCATCTGCGCTCCGTAGGGGATTATACCTTGTATTACGCACGAAAATGTGTCGAGCAGACTGGCGCTTTTACGCTTGTCTATCTTGTACTGCTCGGCTATGTTGCTTGCCAAGGGGCCTACGGTGATGATGGCGATGGTATTGTTGGCTGTACACAAGTTGGCCAGGCTGACCAAGGCGGCTATGCTGAACTCGGCTCCGCGCTTGTTGCTTATGTGCTTGGTAAGCTTGTGCAGGATGAAATCTACGCCTCCGTTAAAACGGATCAGCTCCAGCATTCCGGCGGCCAGAAGCGTTACTATGATGAGTTCGCCCATGCCCATTATTCCGTCGCTCATGGCTCTGAACCAGCCGAACAGGTCGAAGCTGCCGTACATCATGCCGATGATTCCGGCTGACAATATACCAAGGACCAATACTAAAGTGACGTTCATTCCGGCTATGGCAGTACCCAGTACTATAAGATAGGGGATGACTTTAGGGAATTCTACGCTTGCGGCTTCGGTGGGAATTTCAAATTCCAGACCGTATATCACGTAGTACGACAGTACAAGCAGTGCTGCAGGGATGGCTATGAAGCAGTTTACGCGGAACTTGTCGCGCATTACGCAGCCTTGGGTGCGGGTGGCGGCAATTGTGGTGTCTGATATGAACGACAGATTATCGCCAAAGAAGGCTCCTCCGGCAACTATGGCGGTTACCATAGGCAGACTGGTGTCTGTCTTGGCAGCTATTCCTACTGCCACAGGCACAAGGGCCACGATGGTACCTACAGAAGTTCCGATAGACAGTGATATGAAGCATGATGCCAGAAAGATACCGGCGAAGAGCAGGTTATCGGGCAGCAACTGCAGGGTGAGGTTTACGGTAGCGTCTATGGCACCCATTGTTTTGGCTGTCTGTGCGAATGCTCCGGCCAAGATGAATATCCATATCATCAGCATGATATTCTTGTTAGCCGCTCCGATAGAGAACTGCAGGATGCGGTCGTTCAGGCTAAGTCCCTTTGTGGTAGCTATGGCGTATGCCGAAGCGGTAATGAAGGCCACGGTAATGGGGACTTTGTAGAAGTCGTTGATGATGATGGAGGTTATCAGATAGAGACCCAGAAAAATTACGAGGGGCATAAGCGCCCATCCGTTGGGCTTGTTCACGATAGGGGTAAGTTTGTTGAAATCCATTCTCTTTTTGCGTTTTGTTTGTATCCTTATAAATAAAAACGCTGCAAAAGTAAGCAATATTAACGAGTTTTACCGCATATTAAGTGTATATAATGAAAAAGCTTGTCCCGATATCGCCTTGGTGTGGCTAATATTAGGACAAGCTATTTGTCAGTTATTCATTATGTTATCGGGAGTATTCCGAGATATTCGTTCGGTTAATCTTCGAGCAAGTATTCTATTGATGTCACTACGCGTACCTTTTTAAGGTAAGGAGTATTCGCATCTCTATCTTCTATGCTAAACTGTCCTTGATAGGCGGTACGTATTTTTCCAAGCTTGCTGTCGGAGTCTTTTGCGAACTTCTCGGCAGCGGTGCGTGCGTTCTTTGTAGCTTCTTCAATCATCTGCGGCTTGATTTTGTTTAGCCCTGTATATGCATAGTTAACGTTATATCTGTAGTCGCCCGATGTGATGGCTATGCCACGGTTCAGTAATTCTCCTTGTTCAGTTATCAGGCTTCTTACTAAATCTACCTTGCTAGATGTCACTGTGATTACGGTGGTTACGTTATAGCGGAACTGCATGTTGCTGGTGTCGCTGTATCTTTCGGCCTTCATATCTATGATTTCAGGAGCATTTATGCTGATTTCTGATTCGGTTATGCCTTTTTCTTTCAAGAAGGCGACGATTGTTCGATTAGACTGCTTGATTTCGGCGTATAATGACTCCATGTCGTTGCCAAGACATTTGTATACTAATGGCCATGTAACCTTGTCGGCTGGAACTTCCATTTCGGCCAATCCTTTTACGTTTACACTGCGCTTTCCTTGTGTGAATGTACTGAATCCTCCTTTAATGCATAGTCCGAGTAGCAGGAATCCTACTGCGATGACGATAGATTCAATTCTGAAATTTTTCATGTCCGTAGTAATTTAAAAATTAGTAGTCTTTTTTTTAGTTCTTCAAATTCTTCATTTCTACGAAGATATGTAATATTACTGAGTAAAACAATATTCTGACGCGTGAATGTTTTCTTTATTTTGCTCTTATTTGTCCGTCTCCTTCTATGAGCCACTTGTATGTGGTTATTTCTTCGAGTGCCATCGGTCCGCGTGCGCCCAGCTTCTGTGTGCTGATGCCTATCTCAGCTCCCAGTCCGAATTGTGCTCCGTCGGTGAAGCTTGTTGTGGCGTTCCAGTATACGCAGGCTGCGTCTACTTGGCTCTGGAAGGCACGGGCGGTGCTTTCGTTATCGGTGATGATGCACTCGCTGTGTCCGGAACCGTAGAGGTCGATGTGTTGTAAGGCTTCTTCTACCGAAGAAACTGTGCGGATGGCCATCTTGTAGTCCATGAATTCCGTTCCGAAACTGTCGTCGGTGGCGTGTTGCAGTAGCTCGATGGGGTAGTGCCCTCTGAGCGATTGGTATGCAGGCTCGTCGGCGTAGATAATTACGTGGCTCTCAGATAGCGGTTGGCATAGCTCGGGCAAGTCGCTTAGGCGGTCTTTGTTAATCAAGAGGCAGTCGAGGGCGTTGCAAACGCTCACTCTTCTTGTCTTGGCATTGTTTATGATGCGTTTGCCCATTTCGGTATCTCCGTCTTTATCGAAATATGTATTCACCACTCCGGCTCCGGTTTCGATGACTGGAATGCGAGCTGTATCTCTTACAAAATCAATCAGCTTACGTCCGCCACGGGGGATGCAGAGGTCTACGTATCCTTTGGCGTTTAGCAATTGCATGGCGGCTTCGTGAGTAGCCGGAAGCAATGCCACCGCATCGGTAGGAATATCGTGCTGTTTCAGTACGTCATGAATCAGACTGACGGCGGCTTGGTTTGAGAAGTCTGCATCTCGTCCTCCCTTCAGTACGCAGGCGTTTCCGCTTTTAAAGCAGAGCGAGAACACGTCGAACGTTACGTTGGGGCGTGCTTCGTATATTATGCCTATCACTCCGAAGGGTACGCTTACGCGATGCAGGTGCAGTCCGTTGGGCAAAGTTCTCTCTTTGCTGACATATCCCAGAGGGGATGGCAGTGTGCTTACGTTGCGTATGTCCGAGGCGATGCCTTCCAAGCGCTTGGTGGTGAGCTGCAGACGATCGTAAAGAGGATTCTCCGGGCTCATCCGCTCCAAGTCTTTGGCGTTAGCTTGCAACAGCGATTCCTGGCTGGTGATGATGGCGTCGGCTACAGCTCTTAACACTTCGTTTCTTTTGTCGTCGGAAAGCAGGGCTATCTTTCTGCTGGCAGTCTTTACTGCCGAAAATATCTCGTTCATAGGCTTTCGGTATTTATTGGTCGTTTTTGATTGTAATTTGTTACGGATTGATTACAAGATAATCGTAATGTACTATAGGCTTCTGGTCGTGCTGTCCGATGCATTTCCGTGCCTCGTCGCTGCTGTATCCGCTTCTTCCTATGCCGATGGGTTCTCCATTGTCGGAAATAATGCTCACGATGTCTCCTTCTTCGAAATCTCCTTCTATGGCGGTTACTCCCACAGGCAGAAGACTTACCGCTCTGTCGCCGCATAGTGCTTCTGTAGCCTTACGGTTTATGTGGATGCTTCCTTTTGTGAAGCTTCCGCTGTGGGCTATCCATTTCTTCATGGTAGAAGCCGTAGCGTTTGGGTTAGGCGTGAATTCGGTGTGCGGCGTGTCGGGCGCATTACTGATAAGGCGCATCAGTATGTCGTCGCGCTTGCCGTTGGCTATTATTACCTTGATACCTTCGTCGGCTATCAGGCGTGCTATGTTGCACTTGGCTGTCATTCCGCCTCGTCCGAATCCGCTTTTCTCCTGCTGAATGTAGTCGCTCAGGTTGCGGTCGGGTGTTACGATAGGTATTATTTCAGAGCGTGGGTCTTTAGGCGAGCCGTTGTATATGCCGTCTATATTACTCAGGATAATCAGCTCGTCGGCGTCGAGCATAGACGCTATGAGTCCCGACAGTTCGTCGTTATCGGTAAACATCAGCTCGGTTACGCTCACCGTATCGTTCTCGTTGACTATCGGAATCACCCCGTTGTCGAGCATCACCTCCATGCATGCCCTCTGGTTGAGGTATTCGCGCCGGGTAGAGAAGCTTTCTTTCATGGTGAGCACTTGTCCCACGTGGATGTGGTACTCGCGGAATAAATCGTAATATAGGTTGATTAGTTTGGCTTGTCCTAAAGCCGAGAACAGTTGGCGCTGTGCCACATTATCCAGTTTGCGGCTTACGGCGAGTTCGCCTCGTCCGCTGGCCACCGCTCCGCTCGATACCAATATCACTTCGTGTCCCTGCTGGCGGAGCCATGCTATCTGGTCCACCAACGCCGACATGCGTGTAATGTCGAGCTTCCCGTCGTCGCGTGTCAGCACGTTGCTGCCTACTTTGATAACTATTCGCATTGTCTAATTGTTTTTGGTATTTGGCAAAAATACAAATAGTTTTCACAAAAAGAAAAGAATGCTGTCTTTTTGCAAATAAAATATACAATATTATAGAATGATGATTGCAGGAGTGCAGTAGGAGAGGCGTTCTGCGGATGGTATAAAACAAAAGTCAGATAGAATCTTTCGATGCTATCTGACTTTTATGAGAGCGGAAGACGGGGCTCAAACCCGCGACCCTCAGCTTGGAAGGCTAATGCTCTATCGACTGAGC
>FR881286.1 GCA_000434735.1 Bacteroides sp. CAG:530 | reverse complement strand
TTTTTACGCCAAGGCGCTTCGCTGTTGGCTTTGGGTTTTCGCTTACGCTTAACTTCGGCTTTTATTATTTAGTTCTGCATACTTTTATGTTGACTATGTGAAATACTTATCAATATCGCATTGAAAACTCTGTCTTCTCGCACGGAATTCTCTATACTTAGGCTGAGTATATATATACTTAACCTAAGTTTATATATTCTTAAGCTGAGTTTTTATATACTTAGCCTAAGTATAGAACTTTTATGGTAATAGGAGTAGTTTTTCAATGTGAGGTTATCGACTTTCAGTTTACATTGTGTCGGCTTTAATGCCTAGCATACTACATAAAAAAAGGGCATACCGCTTATCACGATATACCCTCTTTTATGTGCTATAATATGATTCTATTTTCTTGTTTCGAGTATTCTGTCCGGGCATTTTCTGTATCCATCTACCAGTATCCTGCCATTTTTATCTAACTCAACTACGGCATAAGTGTTGTTTTCAGGAGATTCGCCTTCTATCATTCCAGGGATTGTGATATAGTGAATACCATTTATTTCTTCGTAATGGCCCTCATGATGATGACCTTGGAATACTACTTTGACTCTGGAATTGCTTTCAAACAGACTTCTAATTTCAGAAGCATTCTGAACGCATACGCACGAAGGTGCACTCTTGCTTAATAGTTGGTGAATAAATACTATTATATCTTCATTACCCTCGTTCAACTCCTTTTTCAGCCATGCAATCTCTTCTTTTGGTACCATAGCATAGGTCCAGTCAAAATTGCCACAGTCGTAATGGCTGCCATCTTCGTTATAATTGGCGTCAAGTACTATACATTTCACGCCCTTTACAGTAAAGCTGTAATATGCCTTTGCGTTAATTGCTTGTATTCGAAAGAAAATCATCCTTTGAAATATTATCCATATCATGATTTCCAAGCACATGATAGGCTGGCACGCCGGCACTCTGAAATACTGACTCCACGCTTTTCAGAAACGAAAGGGTTTTATCCTTGTCGGGAGTTACACCCATATCTTTAAAGTCGCCAAGCTCAATTATGAAATCTACTTTCGACTTCTTGAAAACCGAAAAAGCTTCTTCCATCTTAATTATGGATTGCGAATAATAGCGGGTTCCTACTGTCTCCCGGTCGGCATAATGCAAGTCTGTAATTACACCGAACTTGATAGTTTGATTGTCTGTACAAGAAAATAGGGACAAGATAAACGCAGAAAACAGCAAAATACTCTTGATATTCATTTTTTCTTTCTTTAGAAATTCTATAGATTATTCTTTAATCACCTTTTCCAATGCTTTGGCTATACGTTGATAACCTTCCTTGTTGGGATGCAAACCATCAGAAAATAATTCATTTATAATATTTCCATTCGGCAAGGTAAGTTCTGCAGATAAGTCAACAAAGGTTGCCTCGTCTGTTAATAACCGTGTTCGCAATACTTTATTGAGTGTAGAAACACGAAGTTCTTGCCATGCGCGTGGCAAAATACCTACCACATAGATTTTAGCTTTTGGTTGACGATGGCGTACGGCACGCACCAATTCATTGATTCCGTCTATGATTTCGTCATCCGAATTCTTTTCCAGATTATTAGTTCCCATGAGCAAGAAAACCTTCTCCGCCTCATAGCCATCTAGTTCTTCATGATAGATACGCCATAAGGCATTCTCTATACGGTCATAACCAAATCCAAGATTTCGCACCGTCTTTCCTTTAAATAGTTTCTTCCAGCTATTTTCATCTCTTACAAGACGTGCTGTAGGTTCACCTCCCCAATAATGAGTAATGGAATTACCTATCATCAGAATCTGAGGAACTTTTTCCTTATTCAGTTTCAATACTTTTTCGTGACGCTGTTTCCAGTTGTACGGGTCGCGGTTCTGAGTACAAGGAACAAAAACAGTACGTTTTTCGCAATCTTCCTTCAGAATCTCCTTTATTTTAGAGATATAGGCATCGGCATAAATCTGCATACCGAGGTCGCTGGGATGAACTCCTTCTACCATTGCATCTTGATGAAAACCTATCTCTTCTTTAGTCAAGTAATAAAGGTTTTTAATTCCTTCTGCCTGCAAGTCTTTATATGCCTTGCGCAGTTCGATGTTTGTTTTTCGGTAAGAGTTCTCGGCTTCGAGCGAAGAAAGTTCATTGCCATATCCATTATGTTCAACCAACAGAATAGGGGCATCGCTCTTTTCACGAAGTTTACGAATGCCGGCAGTAGCCCGTTCATAAATAAGAAATGTACGGTCGTTAGTCATATTCGGCATATTATCTATTATAAAGAGTTTAGCGTCTATTTCCGTAAGAAGATCGAAAAGTTCAGATTCCAGTCGTCCATTTCCAGAGAAACCGAGGTTTATAACCGGATGCTGCATTTTACGGTTAATAATGTTTCCCCATACCATTCCGGGGCGAGAAGCACACGCACCTTGAGCGATAGAAGTACCGTAAATTACGATTGGCTTTTCTTTCGAAACAGGCTCAAAAGAGAAATCACTTCCTTCGGGTACTCCTATCTCTAACCATTTCAACTCACTATACGGAGGCAAGAAAAGTTGATATTCGTAGCCATATTCGGGATTAGTGACATACGATATATTAGAATAATTGTATCTGATAGTATCACCGAAAGCATATCTGGCAGCGCACCAACGCTGACAACCATTACCATCGGTAGCATAAAGATCAACCCCTGATTTACCAGTAGCGGGCATGTGAGGCATACTAAAATCGCCATTTATTTGATAGCGTACCTGAATATTTGTAGCGTTAGTTCGGAAAACCACAGAAAGTCCCGCACTATTTGTTGACAAATCCCAAAGAGGTTTCCGCACTTTACTCTCCGCACGTTGAGGAAGTCTGTGATAAAATCCTTTCAATTCATTACTCCATGCTTGTCCGTGAACTGTAGGAAAATTTTCTGCTGTTGGGTTTTTCCAAACAATCTGTGAATAAATGCAAGCGCTATATGCCAAACAAATCGTAATTGCGAACATCAGTTTCAGCATTTTCATACTTTTACTTATTAGAAATGAAAGATTGTACTTGTTGGCATATTTGGTTCATACCCTTTATAGTAGGATGTCCGTTGGCTTTATCTATCCCTTTTAATACGATACACGGCACCTGATAATGTTTGCAAATAGTCTTAACCGATTCGTTGATTTCTTCCTGCAAGTCACTGTTCAGGATAAAATATATTTCTACGTTAGGATATCTGTTTGTCATGAATGCAAGCATATTTGCCATAGCCGGACGGAAAGAAAACAAATCTTTTTTAGTCCAACCATCATATTTATACTCACCGATTGGCGAACCAGCCCAAGCATCGTTTGTAGCTCCGAAGATGAAAATAATATCCGGACATCCCAAATTATTCATACGGGTTACGAAAGAGCGGTCTGAATAATCAGCAAATTCGGGTTTATCACGTTTATATCCAGAGTTACAGATGGTAGAGCCCGAATAAGAGTTGTTCATACATAGTCTATAGCTATTATTCTTGATGAACTGATGCCACCAAGTCTGGCGCACGGAAGCTACATCGGTACTGGATGTATTTACCGGATCAAAATACCAAATAGCATTCGCTTCGGGCTGTACATAACCCTGAAAAGTTGAATACGAGTCTCCTAAAATAGAAACGGATTTAGCATACTGTGCCCATGTCCAACCAAAACTGAGGAAGCAGAGCATTAAAGTCAATAAGGTCTTTTTCATTTTGAACATATTTTTCATATTACTTGTAAACATTAGCAATGCGTCTTCAAGAATAATAAAAAAATATCTATCTGAAAAACTTTTTTATAATCCATATCTCATCTTTACCTGTATTTGCGATAATCCGTCTACTTTTACACGTTCTTCTATATATCCTTTTCTTCTGAACAACAATATATCATTAGACGGAACACTCAATATATATTCCCCTTTGGCATTGGTTGTTCCTACATATTTTTTCAATAATGTAGAATAAATCTCCACGCCGGGCATCAAAGTTGCCTGCATATCGCGTACAATACCTTGTACTTTTATATTTTTTTCTATCGCCACATGCTCAGCCGATGATTTTTCTGTTATATCATTCGCTGCATCGCCTATAGTAATAGTATCTCTCAGCAGAATATTGTCGGAAGCATCGCCCAGCATTAACTCAAATGCTCCTGGCTCTATCTCATATACTCCATTTTCGTCTGTAAATCCTAAATCGGCAACCGCAACTTTAAGACGTTGACATATCTTTTGTCCCGACTTTAAGCCAACCTTACTAAAAGCCTTCAGCTGTTTTACGGGAGTGGCTACAGAACTAACACAATCGCGCACATACAACTGCGGAACAGCCTTTCCATCGCAACCACCATCATTAGACAATGTAAACGAAACCGTAATAGAATCTTCCGCTACTTTTGTATTAAAGTCACTATAAGAAAATGAAGTATAACTCAATCCGTGACCAAAAGCCCACAACGCATCGGGAGAAGAAAATACATAATCACGTCCCGGCTTCTCATATGAGCCATGCTGATGATATAAACCCTTATCGGTAGGCAAATGATTATAATAAGCCGGAAGATGTCCCGCACTCTGTGGAAAAGATACAGTAAGATGACCTGAAGGATTTACTTTCCCAAATAAAATATCAGCTATCACATTACCACTCTGTTCACCTCCATACCACTGAACCAATATAGCCGGAAGATGTTTCTTCTCCCACGAAATAGCAAAAGGCTTTCCGGTAACCAATACCAATATAACCGGACGACCTACCTGATATACCCTACGTATCAATTCTTCCTGAGCCCCGGTAAGCGACAAATCAGACAAATCGAATCCTTCTCCGCAGTTCGACCCCGAATAATCTCTGGCCAAAGACGCACTGGCACTGCCGCAAAATACAATAGCAACATCACTTTTACGTACAGCGTCTACCGCAGCAGCTATTCCTGTAGTGTCACGACTCATCAAACTACACCCTACAGCATGATTAACCTTTACCCCATACCTATTGGCCCATGAATCAATACCTTGCAATGGAGTGACACCATCTTTATTAGAACGGCTCCAACTATAATCGCCAAATTGTACCTGATTTGAATTAGGACCTACTACAGCTATCGATTTCAAACTCTTTATGTCAAGAGGTAGCAAACTGTTATTGTTTTTAAGTAAAACAACCGATTCTTCGGATATCCGGCGAGATAGATCCACACTCTCTTTCTGATGAAGCTCAGAAACCGAATACTTCTTTCCGAAAGGATCATCGAATAACCCCATACGATATTTAGCCAAAAGTACTCTTCGTACAGCCTGATTTATTAACTCTTCGTCCAACTTACCCTCTTTCACCAATCGAGGCAACTGCTGATAACACAAACTTGAGGCCTCTACATCAAGTCCGGCACTTAAAGCCTGTTTAGCTGCATCGGATGCATCGACAGCTACATGATGAAACGTATTCAACATATCTACAGCTCCCCAATCGGCGTATACATACCCTTTAAATCCCCACTGTTTACGCAATATATCGGTAAGTAAATAATGCGAAGCCGAATTAGGAACACGATTCCATGAATTATAAGTTGACATAACGGCCTGAACAGGAAGAGAAGTAATAACCCTCTTGAACGGATACAGATAAACATCGTGCAACTCACCGACTCCACAGTTTACAGAAGCCAAATTCAGTCCGCCCATCGGATTTCCATGAGCACCAAAATGTTTAAGCATAGGAGATATACCGCTATCAAGATATCCTTTAACCTCCTCGCAGGCAAATATACCATTCAAGAAAGGATCTTCTCCATAACATTCCTCCACTCTTCCCCAACGCAAATCGCGCACTACATCTACACATGGAGCCAAAATCTGCCTTATACCTTGATAATGTAACTCGCCAGATATAGCTTCTGCTCTGCGATAAGCTAACGTAGGATTAAAAGTAGAAGCCAAAGCTATATTCTGCGGAAATATAGTTGACCCCTCATGCACCGACCCGTGTAACGACTCGGCAACGGTAAATACCGGAATACCTAAACGAGTATGTTCTAATGCAAACTCCTGGATGCGCGGCATATACTCTCGGCATTGTTCTGCCGTAAGAGGAAATCCTTCTACAAATCCACGAGGAGACACAGCCAACAGATTCTCCAGTTTTGATTCGTTCATGACTTTTTCATCGAATATATCCCACGAATGAATATGGCTTATCTGAGCTACCTTTTCTTCTAATGTCATTTTGTGGAGCAAGCTGTCTACACGCTCCTCATAAGATACGTAGCCGGTTTGCGCAAAAATTCCTGTAGCAGCAAATCCACAAAATGACAATAAACAATATATCCTGCCAAACAATCTCATTACCTTATATATTTATTATTTAGCTACAAAAGCATGACTATATCCCTGTACCTTATTCCAAGCGCCGCGAGTAAAATCGGGTACTTCTACCGGAACACTACCTTTTTCAATGGAAATCTTAGAAAGCGGTATCAAACAACACCACTCTGCCAAGTCGTACACGTCCATATCGAGCGGAAGTCCGTTACGCAAACAATAAATAAGGCGAGAATCCATTATAAAATCCATACCTCCATGTCCGCCAACTTTTTTAGCACTTTCTTCCATCTCCTTTACTATCGGATCTTTATATGCTTCCATCAACGCTGTTTTTACAGCCTCCGGCATATATTCATGCGCTGTAAATTCAGCACCTTTAGTTACTTCTGCCGGAAGACTCTTACTATCTAGCGCATATCCTTCTACTGGATATTTATTGGCAAAACCTTTTGTACCTGTAAGCTGATACAAACGACTATACGGACGCGGTGAAGCCACATTATGTTC
>FR881285.1 GCA_000434735.1 Bacteroides sp. CAG:530 | reverse complement strand
GTACCTCTGGCTCCTAATCCTACAAAACCTATGCGTACCGTATCTATAGGAGCACAAGTCAACCCTATCACATCTTGCTGTCCGGCAGGACGCTCAGGAGTTTCTATATGAATAAAACTATCATTAACGTTCTTTTTAGCTGAGCCTACACATGCAGCCAATCCTATAGAAAGAAGCATAGACATGCAGCCTAACCAATATATAAATGTCTTTTTCATAATAAGTTTCTTGTTAGGTTGGAATCATGCAGACATTTATTATAGTCTGCATGACCCTATTACATAATATTTAATAACCCGGATTATTTAGCACCAAGCCCTTACCATCGGTTATAGCCGACAATGGCAGTGGATAAAGTTCTTTATTCTTATTAGCATAAGAAGTACCTTTCACAGTCTCAGCATGCGATACGAATTTATCGAAACGAATCAAGTCTGCACGATATTGTCCGTTTTCGCACCAGAATTCATGGCTACGTTCTTTCAACAAGCATTCTACAAATTTATTTTGTGCATCGATAGCACTTGCCGGAAATTCAGCTAACCCAGCACGACTACGTATGGTATTAATAAGCGAACGTGCTTTTTCTTTATCGGCGGCGGTAGAACCATTCTTAAGATAAAGAGCTTCTGCTAATGACAAATAAGCATCGGCATAACGGAATATAATAGGATTAATAGTACTCTTTCCACCATTTCCCTGTATACTTGTATCGTATCCGTACTTCATAGGAATAGGTCCTAACTCCATGTGTGTACTAGGATTTTCACGATTTACAATAGTTCCGTTCTTTGATTTATAGCTATCAACTAAATAAGTGCGACGAGTATCTCCATCCTCGAAAGAGTCGTAGAAGTACCAAGTACTGTTCAATGATTCATATCCAGACGGCATGCCATGATCGTCAAAGTCGGTAGGCAATACAAACATGTGCCAGTCGTTCCAACTTACCATCTCTGTATTTACAGGCAAAGCCCAAATAATCTCTTTATTATCGGGTCCTTGTCCTCCTACTTCGAACATTTTAGGATAACTGTCGGATAAAGAATATCCCATTGACGATGACATCAAATCATTAGCCAATTTTTCTACCTTATCATAATAAGACTTATCTGATACTGTTTCGTGCAGATAAAGACGAATTAACAGCATTTTTGCCAAACCTTTGCTAAAACGTCCGTATTCCGCTTCCGACGGAGATGGCAAATGTGCAGCAGCATAAGTTAAGTCTGTTTCTATATACTTAACCATCTCTTCCTTGCTAAGTCTGGCAAGTGGTTTTTCTTGAGTAGGGTTATTCAATTCTTCTTCGGTAGCTACAACAATCGGTCCGAACATATCGTACAGATAATAGCAAATTAATCCGCGTGCGCATCGTACTTCGGCTTCATACTTCTCTTTCTTTGTATCTGAAAGGAAAGACGCTTTGTTTATTTCAGCCAAAACAGATGTACAACGGCTCACATCGTTTACCCAACCGTCACTATATCCATCGGTATCGGTATAATAGAAACGAGTCAAGTCGGCTGTAGTAGGAAAATAGTTCAAATCAGAAATATCTTTCAAAAAGCCTCCTTTACAGGTTAATATTTCAGTAGTCAAGTCGTTTACAGCCGTTACACCTCGCTCACTAGTAGCGAACAAACCGTCGAACCAACTAGTACGCACAGAATAATAACAAGAATTGACCAGCGTCTCTATATCATTTTCCGACTGAGGAAAGTTAGATGGATTTATATCTGAATAATCAACCGGATCAAGTTCTACACAGCTATTCAATGAAGTACCTGCAAAAAGCATGGCACCCAACAAAATCATATTATAATACTTTTTCATAATGTGTTCTTTCGTTTAAGGTGATTAAAAAGAAACGTCTACACCGAAGCTAAATGTACGCGCGTTAGGATATGCGGCAACATACGAATCGGTTTCCGGGTCAAGTCCTTTATAAGGCGTAATAACAAACAAGTTATTAACAGAAGCGTGAAAACGGACATTGCTCAACACTTTAGTCTTAGTTATCAATGATTTAGGCAATGTATATCCCAAACTGATGTTCTGCATACGGATAAACCATGCTTTCTGATAGAAGAAATCGCCGGCTGTATAGTTTATACCTCTTAGATAATTTGAACTAGGACGTGTAGTAGATGCATTTTCGAATGTCCATCTGTCTTTCACGCTACGCAGAGCGTTATATCCCATCTTTGCATACCTGTTGCTCCTAAACCATACTCCATATCTGTAGGGTCGAGCATAATGCGGTCGAACATTCCATTAAACATAAACCCGAAATCAAATCCTTTATAGCGGAATGAGTTTGTCATACTTGCCATCCATCCCGGGTCGGTTGTTCCTATCAATTCAGTATCGGCTTCGTCTATCTTTCCATCTGGCTGTCCGGTAAGCATGAAACGTCCATTTTCATCAACTTTAGGATTTCCATTACTATCGCGAACATATCCGTTAAGGTCTTTTATAACAATCTGTCCCGGACGCAAATCGGGCTGAGCGGCAGGTACCGGTTCACCAATCTGAAGGATATGATCGGCACGGCGTGCATAGATAGCGCGAATCGGATCGTTTACTTTTTCGTATACATTAGGCTTCCAGTCCGGAGTGCGTTCTTTCCACTTATCTTCGTATTTAGAGAATGTAAATCCGGTAGACCAATTGAAATCCTTATTCTGAATATTATGTGTATTAAGTGTAAGCTCAATACCTCGGCTACGAGTTTGACCTACATTAGCCATAATCTGTTTTACCTCCTGATAAGTATTAAGCGGTTTATAGTTAAGCAAGTCGGATATAGTACGCTGATATAACTCGATAGAACCTGATATACGATTTTTCAAGAAACCGAAATCTATACCCAAGTTCCACTCACTGGTAGTTTCCCATTTAAGGTCAGGATTTTCCAGACGGCTTTTCATTACACCATTTACTGTTTTATAATTTGAGTTGATCCAACTACCTTGTGCTCCATAACTTGCAAAAGCATTAGTAGAGATATCAGCATTACCAGTCTGTCCCCAACTGAGACGGAGTTTCAAGTTAGACAACCATTCGGCTTTCTTCAAAAATTCTTCTTCACTCATGGTCCATCCCAAGGCAACCGACGGGAAGTAACCCCACTTATTATTCTTTGCAAACACACTAGCTCCATCGGCACGAAGTGTAGCGGTGAGCAAATAACGTCCTTTCAATACATATCCGGCACGGAAGAAATAAGAAAGCATCTTATTTTCTGTAGCATCCGATTTCACGATTTTATTACCTGTACCAGCCTCTATATTGTTATACAGAAACGCATCGGTAGTAAAATTATTATTTCCTAATTCAGATGCATCATAATTGAACTTCTCATAAGATACACCTGCTAATAAGTTAAGGTTGTGAATATCGGCAAATGTACGTTGATAGGTAGCAGTACCTTCCATAAGATACTGATTATTAGCTGTATTATAGATATATGCTACTCCGTTAAGATTATAACCATTCAATGTAGTACGCGGTTGATAAGTACTTCTATTAATAGCTGCATGGTCAATACCGGCATTGACTCTTAATACCAATCCTTCTAACGGACGTGCTTCTACAAACACATTTCCCAACAAACGGTCAGTACGACCCTTATCCGTATTATTCAAAAGAGAATATGGATTAGGTTGACTACCCAACAATGGGTTTATAGGATAAGTACCTGTTTCTTCGTCGTACGCCTTAATGTTAGGTCCCATTTGAATCGCCGAGCGAATAATACCAGAGTTTTCGAAATTACCGTCACCTAATTGTGTATTGTCATTATCAATACGTGTAAGTGTAAGGTTCATTCCTGCTTTAAATATATCAAGAAACTTCTGGTCGATATTAGTTTTCATCGTATAACGCTTCATGCCCGAGTTACGGATAATACCTTTATGGTCATAATAATTGAATGAAACCATATACTGCGTATTCTGACTTCCGCCTTGCAAATTAACATTATGCTCTTGAATATGTCCGTTACGGGTTATAAGTCCCAACCAATCGGTACCTTCGCCAGCCGCTGCTATTTCGGCAGCAGTATAAGGCTGTTTATAAGCAAGTCCGTTTGCCGGATTAGCTTTTGCTTCTTCCAGTGTACGATTTCCCCACGGACTTACATTATTATCCCACAACCATGATTCCCATGAACCACGATTACTTTCGGTCATCCATTCTTGCAGACTTAGCAAATCGTATTTATCGCTATATTTCTGAAATGAATAGTTGTAAGAGTAGTTCACTTTAGCCTTACCTTCCTTACCGCGCTTTGTAGTAATGATAACTACACCATTAGCTGCACGGGCACCGTAAATAGAAGTTGCACTCGCGTCTTTCAACACTTCGATAGATTCTACGTCGTTCGGGTTCAAGAAGTTCAATATACCTTGAGTTCCAGGATTCATTTTAGCGTCACCGCCCGAAGCCTGATCAAGCTTCGCAATAGGAAAACCGTCTACTATATAAAGAGGGTCGTTACTTGCATTAACAGAACCTGCTCCACGCACCAAGATATCCAATCCACCACCAGGCTGTGCACTGTTCTGCTTGATATATAAACCGGAAGCCTTTCCGCTCAAAGCATGTCCGATAGACGATACACCACTTAATTCCAAATCATCACTTTTCACACTCGAAATAGAACCGGTAAGGTCGCGCTTCTTCACAGTACCGTAACCTACTACCACAACTTCATCGAGCGACTGAGAATCTTCTTTCAGCGATATATCCAACGACGAGCGGTTTCCCACTTTTACGTATTGAGTTTCATAACCTATATAAGAAACTTCACAAACCGATTTATCAGACATTTCGATAGTAAACATACCGTCAAGGTCGGTTATTGTTCCGTTAGAAGTACCACTCTCTCTAACTGTGGCTCCTACTACCGGTGCTCCAGTCTCATCTTTTACTACACCTTTTACTTTGCGCTTAGGAGCTGTACTATCCGATTTGTTAGTCAGCTTATGCACTACTACATTCTTTCCTTTTATCTCGTACGAAACAGGTTGACCATGTAAAATCTGGTCGACAGCCTCTTTCAGTGTAGTAGCCTTTACATCTACCTTATTCTTAGTATTCAAGTCGGTTGATATGTACACAAATGAATAACCACTTTCTTTCTGTACATACTTAATGGCATCTTTTACCGTTACGTTTTTCAGATTTACAGATACGCTCTGAGCAAAAACATTAAGACTCAGTCCGGATAAAACTATTGCCCCAAAGACACATTTTTTCCACGCATTCATCATAATTGAATAATTTAAAGTTTAATAAAAGTTCATTCACCTGTTCTATGGAAAAAATATATCTATGTATCTTTGTTTTCCCTAAAACAGATTATCTCCAGTTAATGCGAAAATTGTTTTGGTTAGCAGAAAGACCTTCCCCGTCTTTCTGCTTTTTTTCGCCACTTAATCATTTCATTTTCATAGGCTTTATATTGTCATTATAGTTATACTTCTATTCAGTTATCAATTTATGGTGACTTTACGTCCCTCTATGTTATATTTCATTTTTTGTGTTGTCGACAATACTTCCATTACATCGTCTATAGTTTGCTCATCAGTTTTAAACGACCCATAAAATTTAAGAGTATCAAGACTATTGGTCTGCAATACTATATCTACATTATAACTTCTTTCTATGGCGTTCAATACATCTCTCATAGGTTCTTCATCAAAATGAAGACAGTTTTCTTTCCACTGAATCGCCTCTTGTGATACGACTCTCTTTTTCAGAACGCTTTTTTCCTCCTTATTAAGTATAACCTGATCGGAAGGCAGCATGATAAACGAATCACCTTCTGCCAACAAGTTAGTAAAGTTCACCTTTCCTTCAGACAAAGTAACCATAGCATTCTCATCGGATGGATAATCTCGAAAATCAAACTTGGTACCGAGCACTTTTACCTGCATTGTTTCCGATTTTACCAAAAACGGTACATTCTCATTGTGAGCTACGTCAAAATATGCTTCACCGCAAATACTTACTTCTCTTTCTTTAATTCCGAAACGAGGAGAATAGCTAATGTACGAACCAGCATTAAGGCAAACCTTAGTACCATCAGGAAGTGTAACATTAGTCTTCGCCCCTGAAGGAGCCTCTATCCGTACAAATTGCTCTTCGATAAGCAATCTGTTCTCTCCTACCTTATAAGTTCCGAACATCATAAGTAAAACAACAACTACGGCTGCCGCATATTTTATCAGACTGCGCAGACTAAAATATCTGTTCGACTTAGTATTACGGCAGAATTGCTGATATGCTTCGTTTACATCAGTACGAGTGAATAGTTTTTGTGCATCTTTGGCCAACGACGAAAACCATATTTCTTCTATGTTTCTAAAATAAGTCTCGTTATCAGTGTTTTCTTTTCGCCATCCATTCAACCAGTCAACCTCTTCGGCCGTTGCCTGGTCGGACAAAAAACGGATTATTAAATCATCTATATCTTCTTTATTCATAATCGTAATTTTAACCTGTTTACAATTAGAAGACGATAGCCATATTTTAACTTTTTTAAAATAAAAAGACTTTAGCCATAAAAAAAAGTATAGTGTAAAAACAGAAAAATTTCATTTGAATAAGAAAATTTCTATGATATATGCACGAAAACCCGTTAAGACATACTCCTAGTCTATCTTGAAATGCTTAAAATAAGAACAATAGATACTTTCCTAACTCTTTATATAATAACTGAACAGCATTTTTCATGTGATATTTTACAGTAGCAACTGATATACCTAACTCCTTAGATATAATCTCATATTTTTTGTTTTCGAATCTACTCTTGAAGAAAACCCTTTTGCATTCGATAGGCAAATTATTGAGAGCCGTATTTATTTTCTCTTCCAACTCGTTCTCCAACAATCTTCCTAACGGATAATTATCAGACTCCCACACCTTATTTTCACATTCTTCGGCCGAGAAAGACACTTCTTTCTGAAAACGTTCCGACTTTAGATAATCAAGACATTTGTTTCTGACTGAAGAAACCAGATATTTACGCAAAGAGCCATCCACAGAAAGACGGTCACGAATCTCCCATAAGTGTAAAATCACATCCGACACAATAGACTTAGCCAAAAACCTATCTCCTAAATACTGATAAGCTATGCCACACAATATGACAAAATGCTTTTCATAAAGGCTTTTATAGGCTTTATTATCTCCTCGCTTCAATCCTTCAAGTAAATCTGCTTCAGAGTCAGTCTTAGACTGTCGATCAGTTCTTCTAAATTCGACTTCCATTTTTTCGATAACTTGCGTCTCTTTAGCTGGCAAAAATAGCACATTTTCAGATATCTTCTCTTAAAGAACTCTTTAATATCAGAGGTATGGGCATAAAAAAAGGAGTACCGCTGTACTCCAACCTTTGTTAACCTTAAATCTAATACTATGAAAAACACAGTGCAAAGATACGGACTTCTACATATCTGCCAAATAAAACAACTAAAAACTCATGTTCTATAACATGTTTTAATAGATATACGCAATATCTAAAAGTCCATTAACAAAAAAGCTATGCTTATAATCCCAACTTAGCTGAAATTTCAAGCATCTTTTTAATAGGCTTAATAGCTTTTTCGGCTATTTCTGGCTCTACCTTTACTTCTGGCCATTCATGTTTTAGAGTATTATACAGTTTCTGCAATGTATTAAGACGCATGTATCCGCATTCATTGCAAGCACAAGTGCTATCTTCTGGAGGTGCAGGAATAAAGTTCTTTTCAGGACATTTATTACGCATCTCGTATAAAATACCGCTTTCTGTAGCTACAATGAAGTCTTTCTTGTCGCTTGCTATAGCGTATTTCAGCAATCCGGCTGTAGAAGCTACCTTATCTGCCAGCTTTGCCACCGCTCCCTTACATTCGGGATGAACAAGAATAGCTGCGTCTGGATATTGTTTTTTCAGCTCCAATATCTTTTCTACCGAGAATTTTTCGTGTACATGACAAGCTCCGTTCCACAATAACATGTTACGGCCTGTTATAGAGTTGATATAGTTACCCAAGTTTTTATCAGGACCGAAAATGATTTTTTCGTCGGCAGGGAAACTCTCTACAATCTGCTTTGCATTAGTAGAAGTAACAACCACATCGGTTACCGCCTTAACGGCAGCACTTGTGTTGACATACGAAATTACGGTATGATCGGGATGCTCTTTTACGAATTCAGCGAATTTATCCGCCGGGCAACTATCGGCCAACGAACAACCTGCATTCAAGTCTGGAATAAGCACTTTCTTGTCGGGACACAATATTTTGGCTGTTTCGCCCATGAAATGCACACCGCACATCACGATGATGTCAGCATCTGTTTTTGCTGCCCACTGTGCCAGCGCCAAACTGTCTCCAACGAAATCGGCTATTTCCTGAATTTCATCGGCCTGGTAGTAGTGTCCCAGAATAACCGCATTTTTTTCTTTTCGCAATTTATCGATTTCTTTTTTCAAATCAGTAAATTCGTCGACGGGTTCATCTACATACCCCTTTTTCAACCATTCCTCTTTATTCATATATAATCTTATATTATTTCTTCTTTTTAAAAGAAATATATGGTAATAATAATACTTGGTTAATAGTGTTAGTAAAAATAGCCACTACTTTCTTGCTTTTTCCGTTATGAATAGCGTGGCGAGAGATATTAATAACGGATAAACAATGTTACTATCTGATTAATAGCTATATTACTCTATATATTAACTATATGTTGATATTCGGCAAAGTTAAAAACTTTCTCTTTATTTACTATTGAAAAGGCACTAATTTTTAAGTGAAAACAATATGCCAAAGTTTTTGCTAACTTTTTTGCATTGTTTGTTTAGGCGGTGGTATAAGGCTTCATTTTAATTATGCAAGCTTTATTTTTGAATTTCTTCGCATCGTTTATTTACACCTTTTCAACCGATTTGAACAGGGTTATGAATATAGTTTTGCTTTCTTTTTGGGTTTACGTTATCTTTGTGGCATTTAAAACAAATACAAGATGTCTGATTTAAGAAAACTGAAGATTACAGAGATGAACCGCCTTACGGTGGAAGAATTTAAAGAGGCACGTAAGTTGCCGCTTGTAGTAGTGCTCGACCAAGTACGCAGTCTCCATAATATAGGTGCGGTGTTCCGTACATCCGACGCTTTTTTAGTCAACCGCATTTGTTTGTGTGGCATTACGGCTACTCCACCTCATCCGGAAATGCATAAAACGGCTTTAGGTGCAGAACTTACTGTAGATTGGAAGTATTATAAGAATACGCAAGATGCTGTTAATGAACTTCATAAAGATGGATATACCGTTATGGCTATAGAGCAGTGCGAAGGCAGTACATCTCTTTCTGATTTGAAGCTCGAAAGCGATAAGAAGTACGCCATCGTTATGGGAAATGAAGTTAAAGGTGTACAGCAGGAAGTTGTTGATATGTGCGACGGATGTATTGAGATTCCGCAGTATGGCACCAAGCATTCATTGAATGTTTCTGTTACAGCCGGTATAGTATTGTGGGAATTTGCTAATAAGATGCGTGAACTGCAGTTATAACTGCCCGTTTTCAACAAGTATAACAACTCTTTCTACCATCCTGTCGTCATCTTCAGGATGGTATTCTTTTTTTAAACTTGCTCCAAATAAAGCTGCAAATGCCTGATAGAAAGTCGCTTTAAACGGTCCCATGAACGCTTTTACCAATTGATAAGAAGATTGATTACACTCTCTATCAACAAGCTTTATCAACAATTTACCCTGTGAAAATGTTAGTTTCTTCATTCTGGGTGTATATTGTTGTTTTAATCCCTTTTCCACCATTTTAATATGTTGATTCTTGGCTTTTGTGTTAGGCAAGGTTTCCAAGTATTCATACGTCTCTATAACCGCTCTGTTTATTTCTTTAGCCAGCGGAAGCGTCTTTTTCACGTCTCTTACCAGTTTATTATAGTATTTCTGCTGTTTTTTGTTTTTAAATGTTAATTGAGGATAGACAAAAACGTTTTTCAGCGTTATATAAGGTATAGTGTCTCCTTTATAAATACATACCGGCACTTTATAATATATAGATCCGGTAGGCGATAGCATAGGTTGCTGAGCCTTTATTGATATACAGGCTAATAGTAAGACTAATAATAAAAGACACTTTTTCATAAGGGCAAAAATAGAAATAATAATAAAGCATTGTTGCGTTATACCATTATTTAACGAATATAGCATTGTTTATAAACAGTTAGTTATATGTTGAAAAGTTTATTAATATTCTGTGTGTCAATAGCTTATTTTATAACAACAGCTGGAGCGCAAGTTGTGTTGCGAGGTTGGGAACCCGATGTTACGTCGGACGATGATTTAATATCTTGGCAAGAGAAATATGAAGATTTGACCTACTTAGCCGAGCATCCGTTTAATATCAACACCATAACGAAAGAGCAACTAGAGCAACTTCCGTTTCTTTCGGATGCTATGATTGAGAATATTCTTTATTACGTTTATAAATACGGCCCTTTGCTTACTAAGAATGAACTGTTGGGAGTAGAAGGTATGGATAGGCAAACACGGTACTTTCTCCAAGAGTTTATTTACATAGGACCGTCTATAAATAAACAAGATAAGTTACTGATAAATAATATATTAAGATATAACAAACAGGAGCTGTTTACACGTGTTGATATCCCTCTTTATCAAAAGTCTGGATATGCAGCACACGATGCCGAGACTATAGAGAAGTATCCTAACAGAAAATACTATGGAAGTTCTGTTTATAACAACCTGCGATATAACTTTAATTACAGAAATCAGATTCTGTTTGGACTTACAGCCGAGAAAGATGCCGGAGAGCCTTTCTTTTCTAAGTTCAATAAGAAAGGATACGATTATTATGATGGGTACGTTTTGCTAAAAGATATAGGAAGACTAAAGGCGTTGGCTTTAGGAAACTATAAAGCCTCGTTCGGATATGGGTTGGTTGTTAATACAGGTATGTTTAGTTTTGGAAAATTGCTTGGTACTTCTGTTGGAACCCGATTTGGAAAAGGATTTTCCAAGCATTCTTCCACGTCAGAAAACGATTATCTTCAAGGAGCCGGTATTACGTACAGAATAGGGAAGAGGTGGGAAATCTCGGCATATAGCTCGTTTCGTAAGTTAGACGCACGTGTTGATAACACGTTTATAAGGTCGTTTAAAAAAGACGGGTTACACCGTACTAAAGGAGATTACGAGAAGAAAAATACAGTGTCTAATGCTCTGATAGGTAGCGATTTGTTTTATAGAGGAAAACAGTTTCAGATAGGATTAACCGCTGTTTATAATAGATTAAACAAAGTGTTGAATCCTGAAGTGAAACCTTATAACGAATATTATCCTCGCGGAAATGAATTTTTCAACGGAAGCATATATTATAAGTATCATTTCCGTAAGTTTACTTTTTCGGGCGAAACGGCTCTCGATAAAGGTGGGCGAGTAGCTACGCTTAACATGCTATCTTATTCACCGACTGTTTATACCTCTTTCTTGTTTATCAACAGATATTTCGACAAGCGTTATGAGTCGCTTTCAGCTAGTTCTTCTTTCTCTGACAATACTTATCTACAAAACGAATTAGGATGGTATTTAGGCATGAATACCAATATGTTAGGTAGTAAGTTAAAACTAAGCGGATATGTTGATATCTTCAAGTTCTTCCATTATAAATATCAGGTTGACAAGAAAAACTCTATGTGTAGTGATGTTCTGTTTCAAACAAGCTATTCACCGCTTGATAAACTGTCTGTGTTAATAAAGTATGGATATAAAAGCAGAGATAAAAACTACACTTCCGCCGATAAAAGCAAATATGTATTGACTAACGGCAGAAACCGTATTTCGGGGCAAGTGGTTTATTCACCATTTGAACAATGTATGTTGAAAACAGGTGTAGAATATGTTCGTAGCGGTTTTGTGAGGCGACAGACATCGGAGGGTATATTACTGAATGGTATGGCTAAATTCGATATAAACCCTATAAAGTTATTTGTTAGCGGAGCATGGTTTAAAACGGATAGTTATGATTCTCGCATCTATATGTACGAACCCGGATTACTGTATTCTTTTTCTATGCAATCATTCTACGGAAGAGGAAGCAGAACGGCTGCCGGTATTCAATATAATATAAAGAGGTATGTTAGTTTTCAGGCAAAGTGGGGGTGGACTCATTATACAGACCGAGATAAGATAGGTACAGGAACCGAAGAAATTCAAGGTAATAATAAGGCGGATATTCAGCTTCAGCTGAGAGTGATATGGTAAAACTGGAAATGTTATAATATAAAGTCAGTTTCATCTTATTCAATTCTCTATTCTTAGGCTGAGTTTTTATAAACTTAACCTAAGTATATATATACTCAGCCTAAGTTTTTATATACTTAGGTTAAGTATAGAGATTTTCTGTTAAGCAGCTAACTTTTTATTCGTATGGTATCGGACTTTTTTTAAAAGACCGAAGTACGTTAATAGAGATTATTGCGTACATTTGCATGTTGAACAATGAAACTAAAAGGCTTATGTCTACTGTTATTTATCCGTCTCCAATTTTTGGACCTATTCACAGTCGTCGTTTAGGTATATCGTTAGGTATCAATCTTTTGCCTGGCGATGGCAAGTTCTGCACGTTCGACTGTATTTATTGTGAATGCGGTTATAATAAAGACCATCACCCTCATCTTAAATTGCCTACTCGCCAGGAGGTTAGGGCTGCACTCGAAGCACGCCTTAAAGATATGAAGCAGAATGGTCCGCATCCCGATGTCTTGACGTTTGCCGGCAACGGAGAGCCGACTGCTCATCCTGAGTTCAGCGGAATTATAGACGATACCATCGCTTTGCGCGATGAATATTTTCCAGACGCAAAAGTCAGTGTATTAAGTAATTCTACTTTTATCAACAAGCCCGATGTCTTTAAGGCATTGTGTAAGGTAGACAATAATATATTAAAGCTCGATACGGTTGATATAGACTATATAAATAAGGTAGACCGCCCATCGTGTCATTATTCTGTAGATGATATAATAGAAGGCATGAAATCTTTCCATGGAAAGCTGATAATCCAGACCATGTTTATGAAAGGCAAGACCGATGATGGTGAAGATGTTGATAACACATCCGATAAGTTCGTACTTCCGTGGATAGAAGCCGTTAAGCAGATAGCCCCAAGTAAGGTTATGATTTACACCATAGACCGTGAAACGCCCGATCATTCATTGCAGAAAGCCACTCACGAAGAGCTAGACCGCATAGTGTCTATGCTAGAAAAAGAAGGCATATGTGCTGGTGCATCATATTAATGTTATAAAAAAGTAGTATTTTTGTTCCTTATTTCAGTTATAAACAGAATAAAAAAGAAAGGACTAGACCGTGGCTAAAGATAATGAGGTGATACTTACCCCAATGATGAAACAGTATTTTGAACTGAAGGCGAAACACCCTGATGCTATAATGCTGTTTCGGTGTGGAGACTTTTATGAAACATATTCGGAAGATGCCGTAACAGCTTCTGAAATATTGGGTATCACACTTACTAAAAGGGCTAACGGACAAGGTAAAACGGTGGAGATGGCTGGATTTCCTCACCATGCGCTCGACACTTATTTGCCTAAATTGATTCGTGCCGGAAGGCGAGTTGCTATTTGCGACCAATTGGAAGATCCTAAAGCTACCAAGAAACTGGTTAAGCGAGGTATTACCGAGTTGGTTACCCCCGGTGTGGCTATAAACGACAATGTACTTTCTTATAAGGAAAATAACTTTCTTGCCGCAGTCCATTTCGGAAAAACCGCTTGTGGTATAGCTTTTCTCGATATTTCTACCGGTGAGTTTCTTACTGCCGAAGGTCAGACAGATTACATAGATAAGTTGCTTAATAATTTCGCGCCGAAAGAAGTGTTGTTCGAGCGTGGAAAGAAGCCGATGTTTGAAGGCAACTTCGGAAATAAGTTCTGTACGTTCGAGCTAGACGACTGGGTCTTTACCGAAGTGTCTGCCCGCGAGCGTCTACTGAAACATTTTGAGACTAAAAACCTTAAAGGCTTTGGTGTAGAGCATCTCAAGAACGGAATAATCGCTTCGGGCGCTATACTTCAGTATCTTGATATGACTCAGCATTATCAGATAAGTCATATCACTTCGTTGGCCCGTATAGAAGCCGACAGATATGTACGTCTTGATAAGTTTACTGTTCGTAGCTTGGAATTGTTGGGCAGTATGAACGATGGAGGAACCAGCTTGCTCGATGTTATCGACCATACCATTTGTCCGATGGGGGCACGATTGCTTAAGCGTTGGGTGGTATTTCCTCTTAAAGATGTAAAGCCTATCAACGAACGCTTGGACGTGGTGGAATATTTTTTCCGCGAACCCGATTTCAAAGACTTCATAGAAGATAAACTGCATTTTATAGGCGATTTGGAGCGTATTATATCCAAAGCGGCGGTAGGACGTATCTCTCCTCGTGAGATGGTGCAGCTCAAAGTTGCGCTTCAGGCTATAGAACCCATAAAGAACGCTTGTCTTAATGCCGATAATGACAGTCTGCATAGGATAGGAGAGCAGCTTAATCTGTGTGTTTCAATACGCGATAAAATAGCTAAGGAAATAACCGCTGATCCTCCTTTGCTTGTGAATAAAGGTGGGGTAATAGCCGACGGAGTAAATAAGGAGTTGGACGAACTGCGCCAAATAGCGTATTCCGGAAAAGACTATCTGCTTCATATTCAGCAGCGCGAGAGTGAAATTACCGGCATACCAAGCTTAAAGGTAGCTTATAATAATGTTTTCGGTTATTATATAGAAGTGCGCAATGCGCATAAAGACAAGGTTCCCGCAGAATGGATACGTAAGCAGACCTTGGTCAATGCAGAACGATATATAACTCAAGAGCTAAAGGAGTACGAAGAAAAGATTTTAGGTGCCGAAGATAAGATATTGGCGTTAGAGACTCGTTTGTATAATGAACTTGTGGCAGAGCTTGCAGAGTTTATTCCAGCCATTCAGATAGACGCTAACCAGATAGCAAGGTTAGACTGTCTGCTTTCGTTTGCCAATGTAGCCCGACAAAACAGATACATTCGTCCGGTGGTAGCCGACGATGATGTGCTTGATATAAAGCAGGGCCGCCATCCGGTTATCGAAAAGCAATTGCCTGCCGGCGAAAAATACATTGCTAATGATGTTTTTCTCGATACTGAAACTCAGCAGATTATAATTATTACCGGACCGAATATGGCAGGTAAATCGGCTTTACTTCGTCAAACTGCGCTTATTACCATAATGGCGCAGATAGGATGTTTTGTTCCGGCTGAGAGCGCTCATGTAGGATTGGTAGACAAGGTGTTTACGCGTGTCGGCGCCAGCGATAACATATCGGTAGGAGAGTCTACGTTTATGGTAGAGATGAACGAAGCTGCCGATATTCTGAATAACCTCTCGCAGCGAAGCCTTGTACTCTTTGATGAGTTGGGCCGAGGAACATCTACTTACGACGGTATAAGTATAGCTTGGGCTATAGTAGAGCATATCCACGAGCATAAGCGAGCACGTGCGCGCACGCTTTTCGCAACTCATTATCATGAGCTTAATGATATGGAGGAGATATATCCGCGCATCAAGAACTATAATGTTTCCGTTAAGGAGATAGATAATAAGGTGATATTCTTGCGCAAGTTAGAGCGTGGAGGCAGCGAACACTCTTTCGGTATTCATGTGGCCAAGATGGCTGGTATGCCAAAAAGTATAGTGAAGCGTGCCAGTGAAATACTTCGTCAGTTAGAGAAAGAAAACAGACAAGAGGGTATATCTGTAGGAAATACTTCGGGCGGAAAGGCTCAGCGCCAACAGCAAGATGGTGTACAGTTGAGTTTCTTTCAGCTTGACGACCCGGTGCTTTGTCAGATACGCGATGAGATTCTTCATCTTGATGTAGACCGACTTACTCCTATCGAGGCTTTGAATAAGCTGAATGACATAAAGAAAATAGTGCGAGGAAAATAAATATTTAGGCTTACGCGCATATTATTATTTTGCTTAAAGAAAAAAAATCGTATATTGGTAACTTCAAATAGTTAGTATGAAGATTATGAATAAAATAATATTGTTGTGTTTGAGCTGCATTACAATATTTGGATGTGGGACAAAGAAAGAAAAAACGGAGGATTCTAGTGAAGCTAAAGTTAATAAGAATGATCTGTTTTTGTTAGTGGGAAGCTATTCTTCTGCAGAAGCTGAAGGTATAAAATTATTCCGCTTCAATGAAGAAACGTGTGCAATGTCTTATGTAGATGGGGTGAAAGGCATTTCAAATCCTTCGTATCAAAATGTATCAAACGATGGAAATTATATTTATTCGGTAGGAGAGGATGACGAAGATTTGGCTACGGTCAATGCCATTCAGTTGGATAAGGAAAAAGGCAAACTCACTCTGCTTAATTCACAGCTTGTAGGCGAGGGTGCTCCTTGTTATATTCGTGTTAGCCCCAATGGACGTTTCTTATTGACAGCTAATTATATGGGAGGCAGTATATCTGTATTTCCTATAGAAAAAGACGGTAAGATTGGAGACCGTCCTTATACTATTCGGTATAAGGGACATGGACAAGATAGTCAGCGTCAGGAACAGCCTCATTTGCATTGTGTTGAGTTTACTCCCGACGGTAAGCATCTTGTAGCAAATGATTTAGGACTGGACTGTATTCATAAGTATCCGGTTGCTGGCAATAGTCCGAAGGTTACTCAGTCTAATTTTATAAAAACTAATAATAAAAAAGACATCAAGTTAGAGTCAGGCTCAGGACCACGTCATATATGTTTCCGTCCGGATGGGAAATTCGCTTATCTTATCAACGAACTATCTGGAGCAGTGACTGTATTGTCATATAAGAAAGAACTGCTTAATCCTATCCAATACATTCAGTCTGATACAGTGTACGGAAGAGGCAGCGGTGATATTCACGTGTCGCCCGACGGTAAGTTTGTATATTCTTCAAATCGTTTGAAAGCCGACGGTATCGCCATTTTCAAAGTAGATGATAAGAACGGAACTCTTTCAAGAGTAGGATATCAACTGACTGGCCTTCATCCGCGTAATTTCATTATTACTCCTAACGGACGCTTCTTGTTGGTGGCTTGTCGCGATAGCAATTGCATACAGATATTTAGTAGAAATGTGATAACCGGAGCACTTACCGAAGTGGGTAAGGTGGCCGTAAGCAAGCCTGTATGTCTTAAGTTTATATCAAAATAAAACATTCAGCTGATAAAATGTTATCGTTTTATAGATATCTAGTAGAAGAATATTGTAATGAATGAAGAAAAGCATTACTTTTGTTTCAAACTAATTCTATAAAACGAAACGATGAAAAATACTCTTCTTTTAGTAGGCGGTGTATTGTGCTTGTCGACCATGATGGCTCAGGCGCAAGATAAGTTGACCGAATATAAAGTTCGTCCTGCCGTTACGTTGAGAATGCCTCTTCCTGGCGACAGTATCAACTTTACGGGAAATAAATTCACTGTTAACAACCTGTTGAAAACGAATATTGATATCGATTTCAACAATCGTCAGTGCAATGTGCTTTCTGCCGAATCCGATGGATACGTAAAGGTAGATAAAGCTCAGAAAGACAATCTTGTATATTTGTTTTCCACTCATTTGCGTGCCGAGCGTTTTATGAAAGCGTCGCTCAAAATCTCTTCTCCGGTACGTTTTGAAGTCTTTGTTAACGGCGTTTCAAAGTGTGTAAAAAATACTACCGAGGATAGTTTGAAAAACGTGAGTGCGCAAACGGTAGCTTTGCGCATGGAGCCCGAAATGGATTATGAAATCGTAGTGAAACTTCTTTCTTCTGCCGATGATAAATCGCAACCCATGCTGAAGTGTGAGTTCGAGAAAGACAAGGCTTTTGCCGCTACACCGTATCAGGCTGGTGTCGATTTGAAAAAGCATTTAACTCTGTATAATACTAATTATGGTAAGCGTGTGTATAAGGCATCTCTTTCGCCCGATGGAAAATATCTGCTTACGTATTATTGGGATAATTATGCCGATAAGCGTTCTTATGCTTATCAGGTGCTTACTGAAACCAAGACCGGACGTGTTGTAATGCCCGAGGTTAATACCAGCATGAAATGGATGCCGCGTAGCAGCAAGTTGTATTATACGGTAGTAGGAAGTAAGGGAAAAGACCTTATAGTGTTCGACCCGGTTACAATGCGCGAGGAAGTGGTAATGAAAAACATTCCAGAAGGTAGCTTTACATGGTCGCCTACAGAAGATTTCCTTGTATATAGCATGTCGGATAAGGGAGAAGCTGTGCAAGGTCCTATCAAGCACTATCAACATCCTAACGACCGTATTCCCGGTTCAAGAAGCAGAAATTATTTAGTGAAATACGATCCGTCTACCGGATTGTCGGAACGCCTTACTTACGGCAGCCATAGCGTATACCTCGACGATATATCTTCCGACGGAAAACGCTTGCTCTGTTCTTCATCTAAGCCCGATTTCAGCAAAGTTCCTTTTAATCTGAACACGCTGTTCGAGATAGACCTTACAACTATGAAAGCCGATACCTTGATAGGTTGGCAGCCGTATGGCAATGGCGGTTTTTATTCTCCCGACGGAAAGCAGATTTTGCTTACCGGAGGTCCGGAGGCTTATGGAAGCATAGGCAAGAACTGCGGAAATCACCCAATAGCAAACGATTTCGACGTGCAGGCATTCATCATGGATATTGCTACACGTAAAATAGAGCCTATTACACGCGATTTCAATCCTTCTATAAAGGAAGCCGATTGGAACAAAGCCAACGGTTGCATTTACTTCAGAACAGATGATGAAGATTGTATTCATGTTTATTGCTACAATCCTAAGACCAAGAAATTCGAATTGCTTCAGTTAGAAGAAGATAATATCAGTTCTTTCTCTTTGGCCGACCAAAATCCATCTATTGCCGCATATGTAGGTGGCGGATATACCAGCAATGGAGCAGCATATACCTATGATATGAAGAAGAAAGCTTCTACGCTTATAGCTAATCCGAAGAAAGAAGAACTCGACCAGATAACATTCGGCAAGATGGAGGACTGGAGCTTTACAGCTGCCGATGGTACTCTGATAAAAGGAACCATGTGTCTTCCTCCTGATTTCGATCCTGAGAAGAAATATCCTCTTATCGTATACTATTACGGTGGTACAACTCCTACTACACGAGGCATGACATCTCCTTATACTCCGCAGCTTTTCGCTTCTCGTAATTATGTGGTGTATGTTATTCAGCCCAGTGGAGCCATCGGCTTCGGACAAGAGTTTTCGGCTCGTCACGTCAATGCTTGGGGCGATTATACTGCCGATAACATTATAGAAGGAACAAAGAAATTCTGTGAGGCTCATCCGTTTGTCAACGATAAGAAGATTGGTTGTATAGGTGCATCTTACGGAGGCTTCATGACAATGTATCTGCAGACCAAGACCGATATGTTTGCCGCTGCCGTATCTCATGCCGGTATCAGTGATGTAACCAGCTATTGGGGAGAAGGTTATTGGGGTTATTCATACAATACTGTTGCCGCTTCCGGAAGTTATCCGTGGAGTAAACCAGAACTGTTCCAGCGCGGAGCTTTGTTCAATGCTGATAAGATAAAGACCCCGTTGCTTCTTCTTCAGGGAACTAAAGATACCAATGTACCTATTGGCGAAAGCATTCAGATGTATAATGCCATGAAGATTTTGGGCAAGACGGTAGAATACGTAACAGTAGACGGCGAAGATCATTTCATTGCCGATTACGCTAAGCGTGTATTGTGGCATAATACCGCTATGGCTTGGTTTGCTCGCTGGCTGCAAGACGATGCATCATGGTGGAATGACTTGTATCCTACGCGTAACTGGTAAGCAATTGCTTATTAATTTATAATTTACGAAAAAAGGTTGCCCGCTGTTTTAGTCAGTGTGGCAACCTTTTTTATGCTGTATTTTCATGATGACATAAATTCTATCCATTGTTCATGTTGTAAGTTGTATTATTTTTATAAATTTGTCAGAATCATACATGTATTATCCTTAAATTATTGATTAGTAGTAAAATAAAACGAAAAACCTAAATTATACGATATGTCAATATGGAGTTGGTTCATAGGGGAAAAAAATAACGAGAGCACTCGGGTTGCTCTTGGTGAAAATAATGAACCAGTAGTTCCATCGTATGATGCTTCTCGTTTAGCTTTTGTAGATGTAGAAGTAGGATTGAAAGATCACAAAATTCATGATATAGGTGCCGTACGTTACGACGGGGCTTTTTTCCATAAGGCTTCAAAAGGAGAGTTATTCGATTTTCTTAAAGATGTGCATTACGTTTGTGGACATAATATAATAAACCACGATGCTAAATACTTATTTGGAGACAAATCGTATAATTGGCTTTTAGTAGATACTCTTTATATGTCTCCTTTATTATTTCCTGAGCGTCCTTATCATAAGCTTGTGAAAGATGACAAGCTTATGAACGAGCAAATTAACAATCCGGTAAACGATTGTGAAAAGGCAAGGGATTTATTGATGGATGAGATAGCGCGTTGGCAATCTCTACCTGAAAAGAAACGCACGTTATTTGCTTCTTTATTGAGAAACAAGAAAGAATTTAAAGGCTTTCTTAGTATGGTTGGTGCGGATAGTTATGAAGATAATCTGGCTGATTTTATAAAACACACTTATCATGGTAAAATATGTAGTAATGCTGATGTAGCCATGTTGGTTGCGAAATATCCCTGTGAGCTGGCTTATGCGTTGGCATTGATTGATACTACAGATTATCGTTCAGTTACTCCCGGATGGGTGCTTCTTAATTATCCGTCTGTAGAATTTGTTGTAAAATTGCTTCGTGATACGCCATGTAGTACTGGATGTCCTTATTGTAATGCAGGCTTGGATATACATAGCAATTTAAAATATTTCTTCGGTTACGATGAATTTAGAACCTATGAAGGCGAGCCTCTTCAGGAGAAAGCGGCTCGTGCGGCTGTAGAAGGGAAATCTTTGTTGGCTATATTCCCTACAGGTGGTGGCAAGTCTTTGACTTTTCAGCTTCCGGCATTAATGGAGGGGCGTTCAGTGCATGGTCTTACTGTCGTTATTTCGCCTTTACAATCATTGATGAAAGATCAGGTGGATAATTTGGTAGACAGAGGAATAACTGATGCTGTTACCATTAACGGTCTTCTAGATCCTATTTCTAGAGCATTGGCTATAAAGCGAGTACAAGACGGTGATGCGTCACTTTTGTATATAGCTCCAGAAATGCTACGTTCTAAAACTATCGAAAAGATTTTGTTGGCGCGTCATGTAGTAAGGTTTGTAATAGACGAAGCTCATTGTTTTTCTTCATGGGGACAAGATTTCAGAGTTGACTACCTTTATATAGGTAAGTTTATCAGGGACTATCAAAAGAAAAAAGGATGTAAGAATTCTATAGCCGTATCTTGTTTTACAGCTACTGCAAAGCAGAAAGTAGTACAAGATATCTGCGATTATTTCAAACATACATTAGATATCGATTTGTCTCTTTTCGCTTCTACAGCTTCGAGAACAAATCTGCATTATTCTGTAATACACGCAGATACCGATGATGATAAATATTTAAAATTAAGAGAATTAGTGGCAGAATCATCTGGATGCCCTACTATAATTTATGTTTCACGTACTAAGCGTACTAAAGATTTAGCTAGTAAACTGACTCGTGATGGTTATAAAGCTCTTCCTTTTAACGGAAGAATGGAGGCTGATGAAAAAGTAGCCAACCAGAATGCATTTATGAACGATAATGTACGTATTATTGTAGCTACTTCGGCTTTTGGTATGGGAGTCGACAAGAAAGACGTAGGACTTGTAGTACATTATGATATTTCTGATTCTTTAGAGAATTACGTTCAAGAAGCAGGCAGAGCCGGGCGCGATCCGCATCTAAATGCACGGTGCTTTGTGCTTTATAGTGATAACGACTTAGATAAGCATTTTATATTACTAAATCAAACCAAACTTAGTATCAGCGAGATACAGCAAGTATGGAAAGCGGTAAAAGACCTTACTCGCCAGCGTATGCGTGTGTCTTGCTCTGCTTTGGAAATAGCTAGGCAGGCAGGATGGGATGACTCGGTTTCGGATATTGAGACTCGTGTGCGGACTGCATTGGCAACCCTAGAGCAAGGTGGATATTTAGAGAGAGGAAATAATGTGCCTCATGTGTACGCTACAGGTATTACCGTGAAAAATATAGATGAAGCCAGAAAGCGTATATCAGAATCTACTCTTTTTGATAGTAACGAAATAGAAAAAGCTGTAAGTATTATCAAATCGCTGATTTCTCAGAAGTATATTTCGAAGGCTAATGACTCTGAGGGTGAATCGAGGGTTGATTATTTAGCTGATATATTGGGTATAAAAAAGGCTGAGGTAGTTTCAGTGGTAGAAAGAATGCGTCAAGAAGGTATATTGGCCGATAGTAAGGACATTTCTGCTTATTTACAAGATATAGGCGACTCAGAGCGTAAATCTAAGAACCTTTTTGAACGTTTTGCCAAACTTGAACAGTATATACTTGAACATATTTCGGACAGCTCTTCATGTGTATCGTGTAAGCAGTTAAACGATAAGGCGATTAATGACGGTATAGTTACATCAAGAGAAAAAGATATCAGGACATTGCTGTATTTTCTCACCGTAAAAGGATATATCCGCAAAAGAGAAGATGCTGCTCATAATATAGAGTTAGTTTGTCTGTCTGATATTGAATCTATTATGAGTCGTTTTGAAAAACGCTTGGAAATATGTCGTTTTACAGTAGAATGGCTATATCAGCAGGCGTTAGAAGCAAAACCGGATACTGACGATAACAATGCTATTAAGTTTTCCGTCATTGAACTCTTGAATCAGATAAAATCTAATCTGCATTCTATTTTCTGTAACGCCCAGAATATCCAGTTGGAGGACGTGGAAGAGGCTCTTTTATATTTGTCGAAGATAGGTGCTCTTAAATTGGAAGGCGGATTTTTAGTCCTTTATAATGCGATGGATATTCGCAGGTTGAAAGATAATAAATTAAGGTATAAACAAGAAGATTATAGATTGCTCAATGAGTTCTATAAACAAAAGATACAGCAGGTTCATATTGTGGGAGAGTACGCCAATTTGATGGTGAGAGATTACAATGCCGCCTTACAGTATGTGCAGGACTATTTTCAGATGGATTATAAGAAGTTTGTGGCAAAGTATTTTAAAGGAGAGAGGGTGAATGAAATACAACGTAACCTTACTCCCGAGAAGTATCATCAGCTGTTTGGTCAGTTGTCTAAGCGACAAATGGAGATTATTTCAGATAAAGAGTCTCGTTGCATAGTTGTAGCTGCAGGACCGGGTAGTGGAAAAACACGTGTATTGGTTCATAAATTAGCTTCGTTGTTGTTGCTTGAAGACGTTAAGCATGAGCAACTTTTAATGTTGACCTTTTCAAGAGCGGCTGCTACTGAATTTAAACAGCGATTAATGGATTTGATAGGAAACGCAGCTCATTTTGTAGAGATTAAAACCTTTCATTCGTATTGTTTTGATCTTTTGGGAAGGATAGGTAATCTTGAAGAGGTAAAAGATGTAGTGGCTAAGGCGGCCGAAATGATAAGTCAAGGCGAAGTTGAGCCAAATAAGATAGGCAAGACGGTATTGGTTATTGATGAGGCTCAAGATATGAGTAAAGACGATTATGCCTTGGTAAAGGCCTTGATGGACAATAATGAGGATATGCGTGTGATAGCCGTTGGCGATGACGATCAGAATATCTATGAATTTAGAGGTTCAAGCTCTTGCTATATGTATCAGTTGTCTAAGGTAACTGGAGGCAAGTTTATAGAAATGACTGAGAATTACCGTAGTTCTGAACATGTGGTTAATTTCGCGAATAGTTTTGTGAAGTCTATCGGTGGAAGAATGAAGAGCACGCCTATTGTGTCAATGAAAGGTGATGCCGGATGGGTAGGCGTTACTCGTTATGCTTCAAAATATATGTATTTACCTGTGGTAAAAGATTTGATTAATCATCATAATGAAGGTGGAACATCATGTATCTTGACTCAGACAAACGAGGAGGCTGTAATATTTGTGGCTATGTTGCGCAAATATGGAATTAACAGCAAATTAGTACAGTCTATAGAAGGTTTCCGTTTTTGGAATTTGGCGGAAATGAGGTATTTCTTGAAGTATATAGATAAAAGGGTTCATTCACCTCTTATCAGTGATGAATTATGGGAAGAAGCCAAAAAGTCGGTTTATAGTTATTATAAAGATAGTTCAAGCTTACAGTATGTGAAGCGTTGTATCGAGTTGTTTGAACAGACTAATAAGGTTAAATACTGTACCGATTTTAAGGAGTACGTATTTGAATCGTCAACGGAGGATTTCTGTGATATATCTGGTGCGGATGTAATTGTTTCTACCATTCATAAAGCTAAAGGTAGGGAGTTTGATAACATATACATGTTTATATCCGGAAATTTCATACGCAACGACGAGTTGTGGCGGCGATATTATGTAGGCATAACTCGGGCAAAACAGCGCTTGTTTATTCATACTGATGGAGATATATTCGATGGGCTGAGCGTAGATAAATATGCTGTTGATAAGAATCAGTATCCTATGCCCGAAGAGGTCGTTTTACAGTTATCTCATAAAGATGTCTATCTTGATTTCTTTAAAAACCGTAAAATGGACATACTGTCTTTAAGGGGTGGTGATAGTTTAACGTATAAAGACTATTTTTTGTTTGAGACATCGAATAATAAGCCTGTAGCTAGACTCTCATCTACAATGCAGACAGCTTTGTCTGATTGGAAGGAGAAAGGATATGAGGTAAAATCGGCTTCTGTGCGATTTATTGTGGCTTGGAAGCCTAAAGATTCTCCTAAAGGAGAGGCTGAAACGGCTGTTTTATTAGCCGACTTGATATTGTCTCGTGTATAGATATAATAAAAACGAGGAAGTATTGCTCTGTTTATTTCAGCCGTTACTTCCTCGTTTGTTTATTTTAGAGTTCTATTATTCTTGTGCTAACGTAAATTCTACCGGTTGTCCGTGCTGGCAAGTTACGGTTACAATCGTTTCTGATTGGTTAGAGCTTACGTTTACTTTCTCATTCTGTGTAGCCATTTTCCATTTACCTTTCAGAGTAAGCTTCTTTTCAATGGGTCGGCTTGGCTCTTTGGTGGTGTAGGTCTTTTCTGCGATATTAAGGTTCGGGTCGCATACGCTCATCAATACGTTGGTACCCGACTGTTTACGCATTACCATCGTTTCGGCAGGTATGGAAACGAACAACTCATCATTTTTAGGTTGATAAGTATCGAAAGCGGCGTATGCTGTGATGCCTGTCTGCTTATCGGCTACTACATGGGCGGTATTGTCTTTCTGTATAACCTGATAAGGAGCTTTCTGGCATGCTGCATTCAGTTCTTCATTGGTAGGCTGAATCAATACCATATACTCGTATGCGGCATTCTTAGGTGCTGTTCCGTGATTGATATAGGCAGAAGCAAAAGTTCCTTGCGTCTTAGCACGGGTTTTCTCATGACGAGACTCTTGGTCGGCAATTTGTACCTGTACGTTGTCACCGTTTATCAGGTAGTAATTGTTGTATCCGTCTTGAATGCAATGGCTCTTTCCGTCTTTCAATTCCTGATGGAAAGGTGCGTCTTTCTGCTTGCCGTCTACATATATGTCGCTCTTACCTTTCTGGAAAGTACTTTGGAAGAGGGTAGTTTCAGTAGGGTAAGAAGCATTGCTGTTGTTGATGCCTGTACCCAGACAAACCATACGGTTATCAAAACAGAACACAGATTTACGGGCAACGAAGTCGGGCGTAAAGTTTTTAAATTTACGTTCCATGAGCTTCATGGCAAACATACCGTTTTTGCCTTCCAGAGAGCTACTGCCCGAGAAGTTTTCTGTAGAATGCGCCATGGTAGTGCCTGGTAGCGGACTATCGAGCAACTCGTACGGCAAATGTATGGTAGTGGTACCCGGCAGGCGGTTCCAGTCCCATCCGTTTTCATCGAAACCGCTGTCTTTGCGGTTAGGATATCCCATAATTTGAACCGAACCATAGCTTTGATAGCGTCCGTAGCGGTTATCTTTCTTATAAATTTCAGAGCCCCAAACATCGGTAGTATAACCTTTCAAGGTAACCATCCAGTCGCTTCGGCGGAAGATACCTGCCGAACCGTAGTTGTATACAAAGAAGCCTTGCGGCGCTTTAGCCGGGGTGATTCCTTCTTTTTTGAAGTATGCGGCTTCGGGAGTATCCTTATCGCAAAGACGAAGATAATCTGCCGCCAAGTGGTGGTCGAATGTATTTCCTTCTCCCGACAAGTCTCCGGCGAGGGCGATATATGCGAATGAAGCAACATCGTCTTCTTTCATGCCGAATCCGAATGGGTGTCTTCCACCTAGACCGATACCCCATTCGTAGATATTGCTATAGTTACGCATAGAAATGAATGCAGATTTCAGCACTTGGCGTGCTTCTACGGTAGGTACATATCGTGTATTGTTAGTAAGCGCTATATATTGTCCTGCCATAGCAAGTACTCCGGTGGTATATGCAGGATAGAATCCTCCGTGATGGAAAGTGGTTCCGTCTACTTTGATACCGCCAATGGTACCTGGGCTGTATTGTAACGAACCGCTCAGCCATCTTGAGAGTCCGGCAAGGGCGCGTGCTCTTTCTCTTTCGTCTACAAACAAGAGTGCCGCTACTGTTTTTGCCATCAGCAATGTATGCCAACTATCAAGCAACTCGTCTCGTCCGTACTGGAAAGGAATTCTGGTTTCCTGTAGTGCCGACCAGAAAATAAGTGCCGAAAGAATATTGTCACGGTTAGGGGCTTTCCAGATAGCATCACGCATCAGCCATGCTGTAGTATATATTTTTCGTACCTGATAACCGTAGTGGTGGTTTGTTCCCATGCCGCTACCGAAAGCGAAGCCTTGGTCTATGGCATAGTCCCAAACGAGGAAGTAGTTCTTTTGGGCTTGTTCCGAGTGGTTATAGTATGCGTCATAGGCAAATCCGGCGAGCATTTCTTCTAGATTATTCCATGACATTTCGCCTTTCTTGCGGTCAAGTTCATCTGGAGCAACAACAGGAGCACCGGTAAATCCGTTGCCCGAAGGACGGATGTTGGCAGCCTTGAATGTGTTATAGGCTTTTGCAACCTCCTTCTTAGGTGCTTTTTTAATGTCGAGAGCCGCTGTAAGTCTAGATTCTACGGTATTCAGTTCATTCTTTTCGTCGGCTGTCAGTGAGTTGCTCAGAGGTAAGTCGTATTTATATTGTTCCCATTGCCAAACGCGGCACCAGTGCCACAAGTCGCGGTATGTAAGCGAGTTGTTTGTAGGCATCTGCATGTCGGGAGTAGTACGGTCGTTTACCTTTTTCATAGGGAATGTAATTCGGTCTATGAATACTCGTCCCTTACGGTTTGGGGCAACGATGCGGTAGCCGGCTATTTTCTTATTCTGCTTATCTCCTTGCATGTGCTTGAAGCCTATCCAGCAGGCACGCCATCCGGCAGAATAGAGTCGGAATCCGAAGTGATAAGAAACTTGTCCGTTAGGAGCGTAGAACTCAAAGCGCAGAGAGTCTTGCTGAGGCTTTTCGTTATATATCCACAAATAGATACCGTTATCGTCTTTTAATGTGAAGGCCGATTCGGATGGAACGTTCAATACACTGTTTGGAGCGAACTTCCATTCCAAACTCTTGCTTCCTTCTTTATAGAACGAGGTTGATAAAGCTAATTCTTTTTTCTTCGAACTCTCTAAGTTCTGCGGTATTCCTTCTTCGAAACCTACGAATTGCGCAAAAGCAGTAGAGCTAAGAAAAAGTAAACCAAATAGCAGTTGGAAAATCTTTTTAGGCATAGGTACGGGTTAAAATAAGGTTGTTAATAATTATATATACAAAAGTAAGAGATATTTAATTCATAAAAAACGAAGATTGTACAAAAAAGGTGATAAAATCATTCTCAACTTATTGCTATATAAAATAAAAAGGTTGCGCCATAGTTTTGTGACACAACCTTTTCCATATTTATAGGTTTCTATTATTACATATCCGGAATCAAGTGTACTTCGGGACGTATCTGAGGTATGCGGTGTAACTTCATCCATTCGTTCAGATAAGCGCGATGCTGCAACAATACTTCGCGGTATTTTTTCTCTATAGCCAAATTGCGCATTTCTCCGCGGTCGTTGTCCATATCATAGAGTTGTTCGCGATAGAGGCCTTTGTCGTACAGCACATACTTGTAGTGATCAGTGCGTAACGCCCAGCCGCGTGCAACGCCCTTGTCGAAAGTAGTTTCTGTAACCACATACGGTTGATGCGCCTGTTTAGGGTCGGCATTCTCTACCAATGATTTGAATGATACTCCATGCAAGCCTTCGGGAAGAGCAACGCCTGCCCAGTCGCAAACAGAAGCGAAGAAGTCAACGCCTTCGTTAACCAACTGAGGCAATTCTTTGCCTGCATTCTTCTTTCCTGGTAGAGTTACAATCAGAGGAACATTCACAACTTCTTCATACAGTGCTGATTTCTGATTCCAGTGATGCGCTCCCACACCGTCTCCGTGGTCGCTGGTAAAGATAATAACAGTATTTTTCCATAGGTTCTGTTTATCTATGGCGTCTACAATCTTACCGATTTCGGCATCCACCTTCTTTACCAAGCGGAAATAGAGGCTACGGTAGCGTCTCCAGTCGTCGGGAGTAAAATGGCGTGTAGGATAAGCTGAATAATTCTGCGTTTGCTCATAGTCTATCACATCAGCGTCGTACGGATTGCGGGCAAAGTTCTGCGGCAGTCCCGGCCATTCGTCCTGCGGCAGCTCAGGCTGATTTCCGAAAGGAAGGTTTTGGCTACGTGCATATTCGCATATATTATGAGGATTGTCGAATCCTACAACCAAGAAGAAAGGTTTAGAATGCTTCTGTTCTAGGAAAGCGACAGCCGATTCTGCCAGTCCGTTATCGTTATGCGGATGGATTACGGAGAAGCCGAATTCTTTATCGGGCATTGAAGCGGTGTGCACATGCCATTTTCCGGCATATATACAATCGTATCCGGCACGTTGTACCAGCCATCCCAAGCTTGATGTACGCAAAGAATCGGCCATAGGCACGTTGTTTCTGGCGAGGCCTATTTCGTGAGACATGTGTCCTGTAAACATAGACGCTCTTGAAGGACCACTCAAAGGTGCCGAACAATAAGCGTTTCTAAACAGTACTCCAGCTTGTGCCAAACGGTCCATATTAGGAGTCTGCACGTCAGTATTTCCCATGCAGCTCATTGCCGAAGCTGTCTGTTGGTCGGTTACTATATAAATGATATTAGGCAGTTCTTTCGCTCCTAAGACAGAAGGCGAAAATGCCGCAGCACACATTATGAGATTCTTTAAATTTGTCATAAAAAACTTCGTTAGGTTAACTAAAATAGTACTTATTGTAACCGACAAAGATAATATAAAAATTAATTATGAGATAATTAAAAGGTTGCTGAGATTATCTGCTTCTCCTCATTATCTCTCCAGCCTTTTCTTTTTCGCTGTCGAACGAGAATACTTTGTAGATATCGGTGGCGTTCTGCGGGTCGATAATGCGCGGAGCCATCATTCTGAGAACTTTCAGTTGTTCGTCGCCAAACGAGAACATTTTCATCATGCGAACTGTCTGGGCACACGAATAGTAACAACCGAGGCTGGCTACTTCCAGTAGGTCGAACTTAGTGTCGTCGAAACTAGCTGTCTTTACTTTATTGTATAGTTTAGAGAAAGAGGCATCGTCAAGGCAATATACGGGGTACATCGGTTCAATAGGCAATGGCACTTCTTCGTATGCCGGAGGAGTAGGGCATTGAGGACGACCGCCTGCATTATTCGCGATTGGTTCTATAAATCTTGAATTATAACTCACCACCTTTCCGGTTCTGTCGAATCTTACAACGATATACTTGTCGTCAGCTATGATACTGGTTTTATAAAACTCCCATTTATCGCCATACTCGTCGAAGCTGCGCAACTTGGGCTCACCCAGAATATTGATAACCTCTTGTTGGCTCATTCCGCGCTCTACGTTCTTCTTGTTATCTTTGGCCGATGCCGATAGGCATACAGCAAATATCAAAGTGGCTAAAATAGACATCCATCTTTTCATAATTCATTCTGTTTTTGAAGGTTGTTGTTAGTTTTTGTTTTAGCAAAGGTAGTCCATTCATTTAGAACTCATAGGTATGAATCCCTATAAGTAGAGAGGGAAATTCCTAAAAAAACAATAGACCGACGTCACCTTTCGGTTGTTTTATCTGTTATTATGATGAATCGGTTCAGAAAATAATAGTAAGTTTAACAAGCTAAAAACAATAAAGATTATGAATTTTGAAGATTTAACTGAATTATTAGTCCCTATAGGAATATGTGTTGCTCTTCCTATTAGTATAGTTTATCTGATTTTGAAAAGAAAAATCATATCAGAGAACAACAAAAAAGAAATCATTCTGGCAGCCCTTGAAAAGAATGCGGATGTAAACATTGAAGAACTTGTAAAGAAAACGAGTGCTCCAGACAAACTTCTAAAGGAGAAGTTGCTTAAAAAACTTCAGTGGGGACTAATGACAATTGTTCTTAGCATCGGCCTTTTCATATATGCCATCTTTGTAGGTGATGCTGGTGAATTAAAGTTGTATGTCATTTGGAGTGTTGTTTTGTTAGCCATCGGTGTTTCGCTGCTTTTTACTTATCTAATGGGCAAAAAGATGCTTGCAAAAGAGATGTAAGCCGAAGAACAGAACTTGCGTCAGTCATAACGGAACTATGACAAGAGAGCAATTTATAAGTTTAGTTGAGAGTGAGCAGGAAGCGCTACGAGCTTTCCTGCTTGCCTTGTGTTGTGGCAACCGCGACGATGCCGACGACATAGCACAAGATGCTCTTGTAAAGGCTTATCTTTCGTCTTCGGGTTATCAGGAAAGAGGCCGATTCAGGTCGTGGCTTTTTAAGATTGCTCATAATACATTTCTTAACCACAAGACAAGTTGCGTGGTGACAAGCGATATAGAAGAAGCACGCCAATTGGCTGCCGATACTTATACAGACTCAACATTCGCTTACCAAGACCTTTATCTTGCACTGCGTACCTTGCCGCCAAAAGAAAGGTCTGCGGTAACGCTTTTCTATCTGAATGGATACAGCATCAAGGATATTTCGGCCATCACAGCCGACTCTGAAGATGCCATAAAGAAACAACTCTCGCGAGGACGCGATAAACTAAAAGAACGACTAAAGTATGACGAAAGATAAACAACTTGAGGATTTATTCCTTGCCGCAAAACCAAAATTCGACGATAAAGACAGATTCATGAAGTCGCTCACTCGTCGACTCGATGCTGTAGAGTATATAAAACAGCATGAAGAAGCCACCTTGCGCCGTTATAGATACGCTATGGTAGCTACATTTGTACTAGGAATATTGTGCGGCGGTGGCGTAATGGCTTATCTTCTCTCCACGCCAATCGATATACCCTTGTTTTCCATCAATGCCACTACCGGCATATTGATGTTTATAGAGCAATATTCCAGAATGATAGCCGTGATAATGCTTCTGTTGATAATTTGTCTTGGCATAGTGAGTGTCATTACCAATATTTTGGAGATTAGTAGCATGAAGGCAAGGCTGAAGCTTGGCATGTAGGTCATGAAAATCTTTAACGAAGTTGTCTCACAACGGTCGATGTTAGCGTTCGTATCGACCGATGTGAACGTTCGTATCGGTCGTTGTGAACGTTCGTATCGGTCGAAGTGAGACGACTTTGCCGTATTATTTGCACACTTTGATAAAGCTTTCAGTTATTTTATTCGTATTTTCATGCGATACTCTCGTTTTTCAGTTTAATAATTGTATATTTGTGTATTAAACACCTATAATCTAAAACTATGAGTATCAAATACGAAATCCAGTCTATAAAAAACTCACAAAGTACTGGTGAAGAACGACATTTTGCTCGTATTTATGAAGGCGCACCCATGTCGGCCAGTCAACTAGAAAACAGTATCGAATCTTCTTGCTCGCTAACTAAAGGCGATGTAGAGGCTGCGTTGTCGGCATTGAGAGAACAAATGCTTAGTGAACTGTCGCAAGGCAACCGTTTCTATATTCCTAATATCGGCTACTTTTCGTTATCGGTAGACTTGGACATGCCCGATGGTAAATCGGTTGACAAAGCGCGTGGCGATTATATCAGCGTGCGAAACATCAAGTTCCGTCCCGATTTCTCTCTGCTGCAAGAAGTGAAAACAAAAGCACGCTTTGAGCGTGCGCAGTTCTCTACAAAATCGAAGGAATTTACCGAAGAGGAGATGTTAGAGAAGATAAAGGAGTATCTTTCTACTAACAGCTATATCAACCGCCGTGCTATGGAAACGCTCTTTAATTTACGGCAGAGTACTGCGCTTAAATGGCTGAGGCACTTCACGGAAATAGGCGTACTAAGAAAAGAGGGCGAAAGAAACTATCCGGTTTATTTCTTGAATAATCGGAAATAAGGTGGTTATAGGAGCAAAAAAGATATAGTTGTACGGAAATAGATATAAATAACAGATTTCTTTCTCTTTTTTAAGGAAAGAATCTGTTATATTTGTATCTATAAAAAAGAAAGATATGCTGAAAGACGTAATAAAATCGCTAATTGCCATTAAGCAGAGTGAAATTCCTTTCGATGTTATCGATAGAGATATCGAGTTGCCTATTAATAGGAAGAAGATTATAACTATACCCGGTGTTCGTCGATGTGGTAAATCAACTTTAATGATGATTGCCATTAACAACCTAATAGAAAGTGGGGTTTCACCAGAAAGAATTCTTTGGCTTGGATTTGATGACGAACGTCTCGTTAATCTGTCTGCCGAAGACTTAGATACAGTGTTAGTTTCTTATATGGAAATGTATCCTAATATTCCCATACAAGAGGTATATATGTTTTTCGATGAATTACAGCTCATACCTAAATGGGAATACTTCGTTCTGAGAATATACAAGACTTACTGCAAGAATATTTATGTTTGTGGTAGTAATGCCACAATGCTTTCTACTGAACTGAGTTCTGCTTTAAGAGGGTATCCGTTGGAGTATGAGACCTATCCTTTGTCATTCAATGAATATTGTCGTTTCAAGGGAATTAAGGTAAATACGTATCTGGAACAAGATAAGGCAAAACTTAGAAATGCCTTTGTTGAGTATAATCAGTCGAGTGCTTTTCCTGAGGTTGTATTAACAGATATACAATCTGATAAGCTAAAGCTACTTCACGGCTATTTTGATACCATGTTGTTGAAAGACTTGGCAGAGCATTATAAGATATCCAATACGGAAGTTGTGAGGTATTTTGTGAAAAGGATTATGGCTAACTTGACCAAGCCGACTTCAATAAATTCAATTTATAATGATATACGCTCGCAGGGACTGAAAGTAACGAAAAACGACCTATACCAATGGGCAAACTATATATGCGATATTTTTATGTTCTTGAGAATCCCCAAATATGAGCGTTCATTAGTTAAGGAGCATAATTCTTTGTATAAATATTACTTTATAGACAACGGTATGCGTAACGCTGTTCTCCTGCCTCAAAGTAACGATATGGGGAAATATCTGGAGAACACCGTGTTTATGCAATTGAATAGGAAGAAAGAGCCTGATGAAAAGATTACGTATTACTTGGGAAATGGTGAATGTGATTTTGTTGTACAGCGTGACGAAGCGGTCGTTTCATTATATCAGGTTACTTGGAGCATGTCGGATCCTGATACTCGTAAACGAGAAATTGATGGTTTATTAGAGGCTTCAAAACAAACAGGATGTGACAATCTTTACGTCATTACAAAAGAGGAAGAAGAAGATTTAATAGCCGAAAATAAACAGATTAAAATCATTCCTGCTTGGAAATGGCTATTGCAAGCATAAAAAAATCAGGCATCTACAATTGTTTGTAAATGCCTGATTTCGTTTGTGGACCAGCCTGGGCTTGAACCAGGGACCTCCAGATTATGAGACCAATAGAATGATAGTCCGTAATATTTCGTTATTATAAACTTTCATTGATTATCAACGTGTTATCTCTATTTGATATTTTGTGGCATGTCATTGAATATCCATGACTCAAACAGTTTGTTTACGCAGAATTTAGGAAGTGAGCAGAACTTCTAACAATTCATTGGAAAGTTTATTGTCTACCACTTTTATCATATTGTCCTCTTCTGTTGCATAGCCAAGAGCATTTATAGCGCCATACCATACGATGTCTTTGTCTATGATAGTTGTGCACAGTTTTACTTCTGGCAATATTCTTACAGACAATCCTCTTTGCAAAAGGTATTCTGTTTCAGGGTTACTTGCTGTCGTGATAATGAGAACTTCGATTCCAATATGAGCCAACTCGCTCAACTGATTGACCAAAACATTATGCTCTACCCTATATAACTTGGGAGAAGAAACAACGATTGAGTGCTTGGCATCTCCTATACTTGAAGAGTAAGGA
>FR881284.1 GCA_000434735.1 Bacteroides sp. CAG:530 | reverse complement strand
GAATGGATGGTTGAAGCATCGCATTCTTTTTCTTTTAATCTATACTTTTTTGATAATGATATTCAAAAGGCTGTGTTAATTGGAAATATTTCATTCGAACAGGACAATGAAGTTAAATCGCATGAGAGTTGTTCTAGAGGACAAAGGGATAAGCCAAACATGGCTTGCAAAGAAGTTGGGAAGAAGTTTCAGTACGGTCAATGCTTATGTATGCAACCGCTCTCAACCCAACCTTACCACACTTCTTGAAATTGCGCAGTTATTGTCTGTGGATATGAAAGAACTAATTACGGATGAGACGGAGCGTACCACTATATAGGAAATGAAAGACAATGTCAAACAATAGTTAGTGAATTGCCTTATGATAATCAAAAAACTTGGCTTATTCGTATTATGGTGCATTTGCATCATATTGGGGCTAAAAGCTCTTACTCATGCATTTTCGGAAACTGTCGGAATAGTTATAATAGTTTGTGTCGTGGTTGTTGCTGATATTGTTCAGAGATATCTCAATCGACATGAACGGTGGTTCCGAAAGAGAGTTAATATGCTGAGAACCATTTGTCCGAATTCTCCAAATGATTTTCGGATGATTGGTGACCCATTGTTTGAGTCTTTTTCTTTGGGAAATTTCTTCATTCAATACAAGCCTGAAACCAAGGAGTTTCACCTCTGTTGCTGTATTTATATGGTTCTCCCCAATATTGTAGAGACTTGGAACAAAGCTATAGAAGACATAAATACAATTATTGCCCAGAAAGCGCCTTACGTAAAAATTGTAATAGATAGGCATGGTGAATTAGGGCAGGGTTTCAGTCTGATAATCCCTGCTAAGAAAGCTAAGAAAACACTTTTGTTGGCATTTGCTCACATACTCATTGAACTCAAGAAGTCGCTCCCATATAGAACTAACGAGAATGGCATTTTAGTATGTGAAGTCTATTTTAAAATCAAGGTGTTCAACACGATTTGCTATGGCGAATACGATGGCGTGAGAGTGCTGAAAGCGGTTACCATATCTTCAGATGGAAATTATACCTTCGTCAATGTCGAGGAAGATGAATGTGTGCCAGAAGACTTTACTAAGTCCAATCCTCCGATGTCCATCATCCTGCAATATGACTTGTATTCGATAGAAACCAATATGTTGATTAGCAAAGAGGAATTCGATGCCCATTGGGAGAAATGCAAAGACTTGTGTGAATCATAATCATTGGAGTACGGATTACAAATTCGATAGCACTATGAATTTTACAACTATAATGTTAGGACATAAGAAAAGGCAAGTTAGGCTACAAGCTGATGTTAGTTATGACCCTTTTCAAATTTTTCCTGATTTACAACATGTAAAAGACAACAATCTCTTCCACATCGATGAAGGAGATGTATTTTATGACTTCATAGGTGACCAAGGACCATTAAGATTTATTTCCGATAACTTCAAAGATTTGTTGGAAAATAATGGAGTAAAGGGAGTTTCTTTTATCCCCATAAAAATATATGGTTCAAGGTTGCAATACTATGCTCTGTTAGAAACGCAAATAGATTCTATCTGTGAACATGATTCTGACGGAGACCATATTTATGGGACTTTCCAAATAGATTTCACCTCGTGGAATGGAGAAGAACTCTTTTATTTGAAAGATAGTGGGGCTATAGTTTGTTCTTTACGAGTTAAAGAACTCATTGAAAGACACAATATTTCAAATGTCTCTTTTGAAGGCTTAGATAAATATTAAGAATTGACTATGATGAAATTTATAACTATCAGCATATACATATATATATCATTATGTATTTTGTTCGTTGGTTGCAAAAAAACAAATTCCTCCACAAACGAAATGTGTAATTGTTCTGTGGAGAGCATAGAGGATGAATTAGAAATGCTATGTTTAAAATCGAAAAATGATTCTATGACGCTCTCCATGGAGATAACTTCTGACAACATGGTCAATGATTACAACTACAGATATTTGGGCTCATTACAAGTAAGCAGCAGAATGTTTGAGGTGTTACAAAAAACAGTATTGTCTGGTCAGTATAAAGATGCTCAACGAGCATTAGTTTCTATTAGGTTCTTCACAAATGGAAATCTATTCGGAGAATATACTGGATT
>FR881283.1 GCA_000434735.1 Bacteroides sp. CAG:530 | reverse complement strand
ATATGCGCTATTTTAATTCCGCCAACAGGTTAGCTTTAAGCAAAAAAGATTTATTTCGACATATATTTGTTTAGATTACCATTCATTATTACTTTTGTGAAAGCCCAACAACAATTACGACAATTACTACAATCTCATCTAATAGAGACTGTACTGGAATTATTTACAGTGGGGCAATAAGAATGAAAAACAAACCAATAATATAAAAACTTTTCCCTATGGATTCAAACAAAGTGGATGCTTTTATCATCTCGAACAGCAATCGTTTACCTGAATCTCAGATCAGCTTAATCAGAGAGACTCTATTATCTACAGACGAAAGCAAGACGTTCAGTATACAAGCCATGCAGTTTAAAGACCCAACTATCGCACTTATCATTTCGCTTATTGGCGGTAGCTTAGGGGTAGACAGATTCTATATCGGCAATATCGGATTAGGCATTGCCAAACTAATCACTTGTGGTGGTTGCGGCTTATGGACTTTAATAGATCTGTTCCTTATTATGGGTGCTACACGCGATGCTAACCTGAAGAAATTGAAGGCTGTACTTTATCAATAACCCAGCCATGTCTGCAATCCGTTTTTATGCACTCGGTATAACAGGTTGTATCGCTAGCTGGACATGGATAGCCATGTCTATAAACCAATGCGGACAAGGGATATGGAAAGGATGCTTAATAAAGTACTTCTTACATATCCCTTGTCCTGCTTGTGGTTCTACCCGTGCCATTATAGCTATCATAAATGGGCACATACAAGAAGCCTTGGCATTAAACCCTCTAGGGTTCGTTCTATTAGCACTCTTAATACTTCTCACCGTAGGTATTCCTTATGACTACCTGCGCAGGCAGCGTAACTTATACCACCTATTTACATGGGCAGATACTTGCTTACATCGTAAATCAGTGTTTATACCAACCATGAGCATTATTCTATTGAACTGGTTGCGTATGTTACTGATGTAAATTCATATTATATCTGTAATTATTTTATTGAATCTTTCTACAAGTTGCCTCTTTCGCAATTTACGCTTTTATAAATTTGCTATACCAAAAACGTAGTGCACCACAAAATGCCACAAAGTGGGTCCATTCAGAGAACCACAAACGACTAAGCTTATTAAACTGAGGATCAGATACATTACAACTTCTAACCGTATGATATGCATCCACAAAGCCAAACACAAAGTGTCGCGAGAAGTGCACCCTATTA
>FR881282.1:24672-27628 GCA_000434735.1 Bacteroides sp. CAG:530 | reverse complement strand
GGCGTCCGCTGACTTCTCACGGCAAGCTTTGACTTTGACTGATTTCACTTTGGATTAAACAAAATAATAGCGACTGCAACTATTAAAGTTTATAGTTACAGCCGCTATTATTATATATAAAGGATTAGCTCCTGTAATTTATAGAATGTTTACTTAGCAGAAGCTTCTTTGTCTTCGTCGGGAACTGTCATCACAACCTGAATTCTATTATGCTGTTTCAACAACTTAGCCAGCATGCTCTGTACATCTTTTGCTGAAATAGTATTGAGGAGTTCTTCATATCCCTTAGTGCTATCGAAGCCAGTGTAGAAGTAAGAATCCAAATTGTTGAGCCAATAGCCGTTTTCTTTCTGCACGTCTTTGTACTTTTTCAACATGTATTCTCTAATCTTCTGCATATGCTCGGCAATAGGACCTTCTTTAGCCATCTTCTGAAGCTGTTCTTCCACGATTTCGGCCATTCTGTCTTTCTTAGCAGGGTCTGTTTGGAATGAAACTTGCAAAGTAAGTTCCGGCTTAGGATATTTAGTCAAACTTACATCACAGTTAACGCCATAAGAACCACCTTCCTTTTCACGGATTTCGGCTGTGTAAACCATATCCAAAGCTTGCTCCAAGAAGCTTACTATAATGTTGTTACGCAGGTCATACTTACACTTGCCGCTGTACATTGTAGCGATAGTAGCCATCGGAGTTTCTTGTTTCTTGGCAAATTCTTTAGAGTGTACACCCTTGCGAATATACATCTTATTATCCTTGAATGTTTCCTTGCGATAGATAGCAGGCAGACCGCCAAGATATTTAGCAATCAACGGTTTTACCTCTTCAAGATTGATATTTCCAACGAAATAGAATGTAAAGTCGCTGGCATCTTTGAAACGATCTTTATACATTTCGATGATACGGTCATAATCAATCTTATCTACCATATCTTCTGTCATCTTGATAATGCGAGGATGTTTGCCATACATCACAAGTCTGGCAGTATCCTGGAAAGCTGTCATCGGATTAGCATCTCTATTCTGAAGCTGTGCTTTCAAACGAGCTTTATAAGATTCGAAAGCTTCTTGGTCTTTACGAGGAGAAGTAAAGGTAAGGTAAGTGAGCTGCATCATGGTTTCGAAATCCTTAGGAGAACAAGAACCAGAAACAATTTCAGTCATACCGCCGATACCAGAACCTACAGAAGCACGCTTACCAGCCAAAGCCTTATCTAAGTCGATAGTGCTGAATTTTCCGATACCACCTATCAGAGCTACAGAGCTCAAATTAGAGATATTGATAATATCTTTATCAGGGAATAAGCTTGAGCCTCCCCAGCTTGTACCTTTCATTATAATCTGATCGGCCTTGAAGTCTGTAGTCTTAACATATACCTTCACACCGTTAGAGAGTTCCAACTTAGTTGAGCCATATATTTGACCCGGCTTTTCTGAAACAATGCTTCCGCCTTTAATATCTTCCGAAATCAAAGGTTCGTTAGACACTTTGTCTACGTATGGCTCCAATTTGAAAGACTTAACGCTCTTAAGCAAAGCAACAATATCTTCCTTAGTAGGATATTTCACGCCTTCCTTCTCAGGGCCAGCCACCAAAACAACCTGATTGTTTTCTGTCATGAATTGCTGCATAGCTTGGTTCACCATTTCTACAGAAATCTGCGGTGCCAACTGCTTTGACAGCATATATTCAAATTCTATACCCGGAATAGGTTCATTGTTGATGAAATTATTAATATACTCGCTAACGTATGAACCGCTTTTCATTTTTTCGCGTTCCTTGTAGACTGCTTCCATGCCTTCAAGATAGTTAATGCGCGCGCGTTCATATTCTGTTGCGGTAAATCCGAAACGACGTGCACGTTCGGCTTCTTCAAGAACTCGCTTCATTGCAGGTTCCAGTCCGTTCAACTTGCTACCTACAGCCAGAGTGAAAGCCTCTTTGGTATTAGCCAACAAAAATTCACCATAACCTGCGCTAGCACCTGTAAACGGAGGATTAGCTGTTTGAACAATTTCGCCCAGACGATCGTTCAGCATTGACAGTGCCATGCTATAAATGTACTGTGTAGCATAATAGCTAATAGTGTTTTTGATTGAGTCTGGAATTGCATCATACTTAAAATAGAAAGTAGCCGACGGAGTTTTCAACTCTTTATCGGTTCCAATATAAATGATAGGATCTTGGTTGTCTTCTACAGTATAATAAACACGTTTGGCAGGATTTACCGGTGCTTTTACATCAGCAAATATGCTCTTCAATTTGGCTTCAATCTTATCTACATCAATGTCGCCCACAATGATGATACCCTGCAAGTCAGGACGATACCATTTTGCATAGTAATCACGAATATCCTTATAAGGGAAGTTATTGATAACATCAATGCTTCCGATAGGCATACAGTCTGAATACTTTGAATTAGGATAAATCACGCTTTGTGCGTTGGTGATGACGCGAAGCATACCGCTGTTACGGCTTCTCCATTCTTCGCGGATAACGCCACGTTCTTTATCGATTTCCTTATCGGCCAACAAGATTGCGCTCGACCAATCGTGCAAAATAAGCAAGCAAGAGTCTACTACGTTAACATTTTCGGTAGGCACATTGCTGATATTATACACTGTTTGTTCTACCCCAGTATATGCGTTGAGGTTTGTTCCAAACTTGATACCTTTAGTTTCGCACCAAGGCACAATACCCAGTCCTTTTTCATCGCCGGGGAAGTTCTTAGTTCCGTTGAAAGCCATGTGCTCCAAGAAGTGAGCCAAGCCTCGCTGTTGAGGTTCTTCCAAGATTGAACCCACTTTCTGTGCGATATAGAACTCAGCACGTTTTTCGGGCAGTGCATTATGCCTAATGTAGTAGGTCAATCCGTTATCCAATTTACCGATACGGACTTTTTTGTCCACCGGTATTTGCTGCATCGGCTGTGCCGTGATGGACTGGAAGCTACAGC
>FR881282.1:0-24641 GCA_000434735.1 Bacteroides sp. CAG:530 | reverse complement strand
ACTAAAAGGAATGCTGCAAAAACTCCATGCAATAAATGTTTCATAAATTATAATTAAGTTAGAAAACAAAACATGCAAGAGGATGCTTCTGGATAGATTTGCATCCCCTTGCTGTTTGCTGTTAATAATATCTGTTTAATCCAAATTAACTATGTCTCCATCGGATTTGTAATATATCCCCTGTATTTTACCCAACTTACCGGGAGCTATGTAATTACGAACCAACCAACTCTTTTCTGCCCAGCTCCAATGATTCTTGGCACCGTTAGTACGAAGAGTATAGAGACTTCCGTCTTCCAATCCCACTGTTATAAAGCTACCCGAATAACGGTCGCAGCATATAGCGGCAATAGGACTATCAAATGTCAACGCTCTAGATACACCACCTGCCATATCTTCCAAATCGTACAGATAAAGGTCGTTTCCGCAAGCAGCAAACAAGTAAGGATGGCTTTTACCATCGAAACTCATTAAAAGGTCGGGCAAAGCAAATTTAGTATCAGCAGTGATAATTGAAGCCAATGCATCGGGCAATACACCTTGTTCCATATTGGTTACATATATGTCAGGGCTTTGGTATCCATGTGTTATTTCAAACTTCTGCCAATAATAAGTGCCAGTTGCTTTCTCACGAATAATGGAAACACATTGCCAACCACCCCAATCATCGGTTCTATTGTTAGAGCCCGTATAAATAAGGTCATAATCGCTCATATCAGACAATGGTGTGAAGCCTTTCGGCCATCCACTGCTACTTTCTGATACCATTTCACAAATCTTACCTACATAGCTATCATCCTTATCCGTTTGGAAGTTATAAAATTTCTGGTTGCTCATAGTCAAATAGCGGCCATGCTTACTATCGTAAAGCAAAGCTACACCACGACCGCTTCCGCAAAAGAGACCAGGTATAATCTTAATACCTTCGAGCACCTCACCATTATATTTTACAGGCTCGCTAAGGAATTTCTGAGAATGGAACAATTGGTCTGTAGTTTTACGACGCTGATAAACTTGTCCTTTATCATCTACTACCAAGTCGAGCCACTGCATGAACAGTACATCACGAATATTTTTTATTGGAGTAGAGAAGAACTGATCAGAACGTATTTCTTCCTTGAAAAGAGAAGTACTGAAATCTATCAGTTGATCATCGCACACTGCCATCTGCATTGTAGGCGCTCCACTACTATTACCCTCTTTACGATAATGCTCGTGTATTTTAATGACATTGTTGGGCAATGGTTCTTTGTTAACTTCCTCATATAGATTGATGAACTCCTCAAAAGGTTCTTTATCTTGTTCATCGTCAGAATATGGAGAAGTAACAAACGAAAGCATTTTCTTTCCATCTTTATCACTCAGTACCAATAATCCCAAACCGGCATAAGGATCGGTAACTTCAATACTGATATTAGATAAGAAATGAGTACCGTTAGTGGCATCTTCAATATCGAGGAGCAATTTTCCTTTCATCGCTTCATCGGCTTTCCACTCCAGCGTTTCTTCGTGTCCCAATACGATATCGTCTTGATTTGTATCATCACTGCGTAAAATCCAAGTAAATTTCAATTCGATATCCGCATCTTTAGAAAGTTTGTAGCTTGGCTTTATTTTTATGGTCTCACCATAACGAAGTGTAAGATAACCTGGGGCTGTATCTTCATTTCCATCTTCATCTATGAGCACATAAGGATCGTATTTATTATTGTATACTACTTTAGGTAAGTCTTTGTAGTCATAGTTACCTTTGTCTTCGTAACAAGCTGTACACAGAAATATCTGCAGAACAGCCATAATGGTATATAAAGTATATTTACTCATAATTATTCATATTTAGTAAATTGGTAATACTATAGGACTTCCATCATCTTCGGTCCAACCATTAGCTTCGATATCATCTTTAAATTTGATAGCCAACTCCATCTTCTGAGTACCAGATAATTCACTAAGGTCGTAAACCTCACCGTTACAACTTTGTATAAAGTAGCGATATTTAGCCGAAGTCCACTCACCCAAGTAATTGATAACAATATCATCATCCCACCATGTTGGCTTAGAAATCTTGTTATCGAATGTAATGGTAGCATTCAGAGACTCAACTATTTTATAGTCCAAGTAATTAGCCTGCCCGAAGTTTTCGTTGGCTTCAATACGCAGAATCAATTTAACGGTTTGATTGTCCATTCGGGCACTTTTCTTTAAAGTAACCTTTACCTGATCTTCATATTTTCCTTTATGGAATACTTGTTCTGTCTCCAATTGATATTCATCGGCAGTAGCTGGTACGGTTCCATCATCTTTATCCGATTTAGGTTCTACTGTGCCAACCTTGAATTTTAAGTCTTCGGTTGGAGCCAATCCTACCAATTTCACATTAAAAAATACATCAATTGTATTAGCATCCGGATGATGTTGGAAAGTAACATATTTGGAATTAATAACATTACTTCCGTAGTTCTCGGTTTGCGGTATGTAAAGATAGCGCGTATTCGCATCGTACATTTCCACTCCTTCCTTTTTGCAAGAGGCAAGAGCAAGAAGCATACATCCTATCAAAAATATATTTTTCATCATAATTTAGCTGTTTATACTTTCTGAAAGAACATTTTATTATAGCACTTCATTATCTGGAATAGGCCATACAAAGCTGTCGCTCGACTTCATGTTAGTAGGCAAAATATTCAATTTCTTATAATAGAAATATATCTGGCCTTCGCTAAAGAATGTTCTGCGTGCCTCTTTCAGCAATTCCGTTTCAAAATTACCAGAGAGTCTACCCGTGGTACATTCGTATCCGTCACGAACAACATCAAGCTGATTAAAGGCTTCTTCATCACTACCGATGTTATGGTAATATTCAGCTCTGATGTAATACATTTCGCTCAAACGAATCATCGGAAGCATGCTGTTGCAAATATTAGCATAACTACCTGTTGATTCAAGATGCTTTCTTGAAACTCGTCTACCTCCCTCTTCCAGCACCTGGTTACGACGTGCATCGGATGCCTGATCGAACATTTGGTTCATAGTTTCTTTAAGATAGAGGTTATTGTTTCCAGTATAATATGCTCGGTAATTCTCTAACAAGTCAGTATTCGACAAAGAGAAAATCACTTCATCATATGCCATTATTTTGTAAGAACTACTTATATAATAACTCGGCGTATACTTAAATAAGTTATAATAAGATGATGTCTCTTCTGAATCTGGGTACAGATTGGCATTAATGACCTCACTAGCCGCACCGAATGCTTCTTTATGCATGCCGGCATAGTTATATACACGTGCCAGCAAAGCGCATGCAGCATAATAATTCATTCGGTATCCTCTGTAAGCAAAGAACACGTCATTGTCATACGGTGAATCTATAGTTGAACTTTGACCTTCTCCGATACGTTTAGACACCTCCATATAAGAGAGGTTTTCTAATTCGTAGCCTTTCAATAATTCCTTAGCCGCTTTTAAGTCGGCAATAACTTTACTCAAGAATGTTTTGTTGTCGCTATAAGGCTCGAACGTTACAGGGTATTTATCTACATACGGCAAATACTGTTTTCCGTCGTCGCATTTCATAGAAGGAGCAAACAAACGCAGCAAATCGAAATGCAAATATGCACGCAGTGCCAACGCTTCTCCTTTTATCAAGTCTTGCTCTTTTTGACCTTGAGCAAATTTTGAAGCGTCTTCTTCGCTGATGCGCTGAATAAGGTTGTTACAGTTAGCTATATCATTATACATATCCGACCAAACGCTTTGGAATGTCGGTTTTACGTATGTATCGTCTGTATAACGATAATAGCGAGCCACATACATATATCCCGTACCTAATTTAGAAAGTACATATTGCTGTGCTGCTACATCCAGCATACCCCAACTTAGTTCTTGTCCGTATAGCGAAGAGCTTGCCATCTGTGAATAGATACCATTCAGAGCAATACGATAACCATTTCCTGTACCAAACAATTCGGTATCTGTAGTGGTGTCGCTTGGCTCCAAATCAAGCCAGCTGTTACATGAGGTTAGTCCCATCAGTGCAACAATGACCGCTATGAATTTATATTTTAATGTCTTGTTCATAATTTATCAGTTTAGAAACTTGCTTTAAGTGAGAAATTGACAGTCTTTGAGTAAGGATAACTCAATCCTCTCTCTTGCTTAACGCTAGACCAGCGAGCCAAATCATTGGCACCTACACCTAGACGAAGCATGGTAAGACCAAAGCTCTTAATGAGAGTTGGATTAAAGTCGTATTCCAATGTAACAGAGTTCCAGTTTACCCAATTATAGTCTTGTACAAAACGAGAGGTGGCTCTAGTAGCCGAAACGCTTGTATTGGGCTTTACTTGTATAGCTTTGTAAGGAGCCAAGTCGCCTACTGCTTTCCAGCGTCCGCTAAGTACACGTGCGTCTACGTTATTACGCAAGATATCTACACCTTCTATCTTATCGGCTAAAGTCTGATTATAACGCTGTCCACCACATTCATACATGAAAGTAGTATAAAGGCTGAAGCGTTTCCAAGTAACATTCAAACCGAAGCTACCTTGAATGGCAGGCTCTTCATCGCCCACAATCACCTGATTAGATGAATTCCAGTGATTAGTAATAGTTCCGTCAGGGTTCAAGTAAATTTCATCACCGCTGGCAGGGTCGATACCCAATGACTTCATAGCCCAGATAGCCGACTGAGAAATACCTTCCTGATATTTACGATAACTCTTTGATTTTACCACGTTTGTAGAGAAAGGATTATTCAAAGCCTGGTCTACACGGTCGTTATACGCCTTCAAGCTTTCTGCAATTTTCAAGATCTTGTTTTTGTTGTGAGCCAAGTTTCCTGAAACAGTAACATTCCAATCCTTGGTGCGGATAAAATTACTCTGGAAGTCAAGTTCAAAACCTTTATTTTCAATCTCACCGATATTGTCTTGATATGTAGTAAAACCAGTATGACTCGGGATAGTTACTGAGTTGATACAGTCTACAGTACGCTTGATATAATAGTTAGCACGCAAGTAGAAAAGACGCTTCAGCAAGCTCAATTCGAAACCGACGTCCAACGTATTGGTTGTTTCCCATTTCAGGTTTTTGTTACCCAAAGCGTAGAGAGTTGCTCCGTATCCAGTTTTATACCATTGGTTAGTAATCAGGCGATAAGTAGTCTTAGCATCATACGATGAGAAGTTTACCTTACCTACCTGTCCGTAGCTAGCACGTATTTTAAACAAATCTATCTTATTAAAGTCTTGCATAAACTTATAGTTATGCAGATTCAAACCGGCACCAAAACTCCAGAAAGGTGCATATTTCTTTTCAGAACCGAATTTAGAAGAACCATCCATACGGATGCTGGCGTCGAACAAATAAATGTTCTGGAAACTATAGTTCACCAATCCGATAAGACCCATCAAACGTGAATGATCTTCGTAGCTCGATGGCTTGCTTACGATACGCTCTGCATAATTAACAGAGCTAAGTTTGCTGGCAGGGAAGCCTCGATAATAACTACCCAAACTATTAGATTTCGATTCCATTACGTTTACACCGATAGAAGCATTGATATTGTGCTCCTTAACGAAACGGTTATAAGCCAACGATGCTTGCCAGTCCATTGTAAACGAATCGCCCGAGTTAGTGCTAAGTTCACCCGTAGTCAGGTTGGTAGAAGTAATTACCTCTGTATTCTTTTTAGAAGCAGGGTCAATGAAACGTTCCGACTTATTGAATTGACGAGTCAAGCCCAATGTACTCTTCAACATCAAGTCATTTGTAATGTTCCATTGCAAACTCAGGTTATTTACCACCTGCTCATAAGACGAACGGCTATAATTACCTAAGGTTGCTTCATAAAGCGGGTTATATAAATCAGAGGCATACTTAGATCCCCAAGAAGGCAGATTCTCAACATACTTACCGTTAGCGTCTTCGAACACATCGTATGGCAACTGTTTAGTATAGTCTGAGAATGAACCATAAGGAGAATCGTCAGAACTATTAACATCGTAAGTAAAGCGGTTTCGTACCACCAAGTTATTAACTCGGTATTGAATATAGGCACCTGCTCCCCACACGTCACGCTTTGATCCTTTCATTACACCTTGATCTTTCTTAAGGTTCAACTCCACGCCAAAGCGTAAGTTATCCGAACCTCCATCGATATAAAGGCTATGATTTGTATTCAACGAAGTACGCAAAGGCTGGCTCAACCAGTATGTGTCTACTCCATTTTGCACATTGTAGAGCTTTTCGTAGTATCGCGCATCCAATTCTGTTTTAGAACTAGGCATGATAGACGGATCGAATACTCCAGCTATACGTTCTGCTTCCAGTTTCTCACTTGCATTAAGCAAATCGTAATCACTCAAGTCCGGCATTTCAACTTCTCCAGTCAAGCTATAAGATACATTCAGTCTACCCGGCTTAGGAGTAACGGTAGTAATGACTACCACACCGTTGGCAGCTCTAGAACCGTACATAGCTGTAGCAGCGGCATCTTTCAAAATGGTAACGCTTTCAATACGTGATGGATCCATATCGTACAACTTAGTCACGCTGATTTCGAAACCATCCATAATGAAAGTCGGCAAGTTAGGATTGTTCTTCAAAGACGATTTAGATGTTACGTCTACATCCAATTCCTTAACGCCGATACCAGACTTACCACGGATATACACCTCGGGCACTGAGTTAGGGTCAGAACCCCAAGCACTGTTTTCAGCGATACGGAAAGATGGGTCGAATGCTTGGATGGCAGAAATAACATTACTCTGCGATACTTTCAGCAATTCGTCTTTTTTAATTGTAACTGTATTACCGGTAAAGCTTTCCTTTCTCAAGTTAGCATATCCGGTTACAACTACTTCGTCTATATTATGATTACTTTCTTTAAGAGTAATAATAACTTCTTTCTTGTTTTTGGGGACTTTAATCTCTTGCATTTCCATTCCGACAAATGAAATCTGCAAAGTAATGTCCTTATCGGGCACATCGATAAAGAACTTACCATCCATATCGCTGATTACTCCTTTGTTAGAGCCTTTCAGCAAAATTGTAGCACCTGGTAAAGTGTGTCCGTCCGCACCTATCACACGTCCGTTGATAGTTCGGCTGTCTGTTGCTCTACGTTGTGTGGAATATGTAGTTGCAGTTTCATTTGCAGCCCATACCATAGGAGATGCAGCAGAAAGCAGCATTCCGGAAATTAAGCAACGTGCCAAAACTTTTCGTTTATCTTTCATAAAACAAAAAATAATTTAAATAAAAACTCGCTAAGGAAAGGGGCTAATCCCTTTCCTTATATTAATATCTCTGTTGTGTTGTTCCTAACTTAGCTTTTAGGTTATTTTCTTCTACGTTTCCACCAAAGAATGAAGTAAGCGATAAGCAAGCTTCCCGGGAAAACACCCATGAAGATTATCTTCAACCAAATATCAGCGGATTGATCGATGCGCAATGTAGAATCTTTCGGACGAGGACGCTCGGTATTAATAGGCAACTGTCCATAAGAAAGGTCACTGAACGACTCGGTTATGATAGAGAAGTTTCCGCTTGACAAATCCAAACGGCTGGTAGTCAACTCTCCATTTCCAATGCAATCAGCATCACCAAACAACAATATACGCTGTTCCTTATCTCCAACCTTACGAGTCAATCGAATAGCTACAGGTATAGAATCTTCTTTTTCTGTAGCCGGATCGAGAGTAGGCTTATGTTCGATGAAATCGGTAGTTTGGAATTCATTCCAAGCACCTTTAGCAGGAGTGGCAAACAAGATACTGTCATTGAACGCCGTTGCTTTTTCATTCTTCGTGATAGCCACCGCACCCGGGAAGATAAACTTCTTATCCATGCGGAATTGAACATAATACTCTCTACTTCTCTTCATAGCGCTTTGAGAAGGATCAAGAATCAACATGTTGGCCGGATAGTTTGGAGAAGGCTGAACCAAGACACCTTGTTCGAAAGATACTCCCAGAGGCTCAACTAACGGATTGATGTAAGCTTGGTGAGCCACATCGCTCATGATGAAAGCGTTTCCACCTTTAGCGATAAATTTGTTAAAGCGTTCTGTTGCCACTTCGTTATAATCCTTACGCGGGTCGGCAAGAACTATAATGTCTACGTCTTCCGGAATATCGTTCTCTTCTAAGTTCACGGTAATAACCTTATAACCCTGATTTACCAAAGAGTGACGGAAAGTAAGATTGATGGCGAATGCACCAAATTCGCGGTCACCGCCTTTGTAGATATCACGTTCGCCATGTCCGGTAAGGAAAGCCACTTTAGGAGTTTTCATTACCATCTGTTTCAAAGCAGCGGTGATTTCTGTTTCGCTTGGACTACGCTGGTTATCATTATACATACGTAGACGAGCGGTCTTGCCATCTCCGGTTTCTATTATACGCACGAAATGCCAATATTCATCGTTCAAATCGATAATCTTTTCAATTTCCTTATCGGTCATGAACATGCTGTAGCTCAAATCTTGTGCCTCGCAAACCTTCTTCGCCAATTGCTCATCGGTTAGACCTGGATTGTATCCATAAAGAGATGGATTAGAGGTATGATGCCAATAATAAACATATCGCATCTTAATATCAGGCTTAAAGCGAATGTACTTATCAAATAGCGTCATATCCCATTTACGGTATGCAGGCAATCCTGTGCTATAGTTTTCGTCAAGAAGGTTCACATAGGTAGTAATAGAAAGGTCACATTTGAACTTTTCTACCACTTCCTGACTAGGTGGTGTCAATGTATTCTGCTTAGTATCTGTAGTATCGTAATAAGCAATCATTGTGGGACGAGAAGTTAAGTAACCCAACATCAGTGTAATTACTATTACACATCCGTAAGCACTAACCCTCTTAACGCCACGTACAGTGGTACGACCAAATCGAAGCTTGAGAATAGAAAGTGAAAGGAACAATCCAATAACAATAAAGAAATAAAGGATGTCTTCACTGCAAATCATACCCTCCAAGAACTGCTTAGAACGTCCTGCCAATGACAACCAATAAGTAATATCGCGCACGAAGTCATAATTTTGTCCTACGTTCTGCACATAATTCAGTAAAGCCAAGGCTGTAAGCGTACCCACAGCAGCTACTACCTGATATGCCGTAAGTGTAGACATAAACAAACCAATAGCAGCATAAGCGCAAGTAAGGAAGAATATACCTAACAACGCCGTGAATGCACGTGGATAATCAAAGTTTTCGATAACGCCTGCTCCAAAAAAGAGAAAAACCAAAAGGACAAGCATAAGCACTGCCGAATAAACCAGCATTGAAGCGTATTTACCGAATATGATTTGAGCGTTGGTAATAGGTGATGAATACAGAAGTTTTATAGAACCGCTACTGTATTCTTTACTCATCAGCCCCATGGTAAGCAGTGGGATATAAAGATAAAGGTTTTCCAACATATCCGAGAATACACTACCTACTTCACGCGCCAAGATAGCACCAGTCAAGTTATAACCACGTCCGTAGAGCGCAATATGTCGAATCTCATCGCTGAGCTTATCGCTCATTCCCAATCCTGCCTGGAAGGTAAATATGATAAGAATCAGCCATGCGATAGGCGAACTGAAAAGGCTTTTCAGTTCAGCTTGGGCTATTTTCCATGTTGTTTTCATAATGTTATTATTTACTTTCAAGAGTTGATTAATCGTTGTTCACATTGGTTTTTACTTTGCCAGAAAGACGCGCGAAAATCTCATTAAGAGACAGACGCTCTACACGTATTTCTTTTAGTCCCCAATGCTTTGAAACATTCATTGCGATGTATTTTTCAGTAATGTCTTCGTTCGAAGCATTAAAATGAATACGGTAATTGTTTCCGCCTAAAACGTCTACTGCCGTAGCACCATCCAACTTCAATTCCTCGGGGCTTACCTCTTTCTCTAATGAAAGACTGAATGAGGTAGGAGCCACATAGTTATTAAAATCTTCGATAGTACCAGAGAATACTATATGACCATTTTCCACCATACGTATTTCATCGCAAGTAGCCTCTACTTCGGGCAAGATATGAGTAGAAAGCATCACAGCGTGGTCTGTAGCTATCTCTTTTATCAAGTTACGGATTTCCACTATCTGATTAGGATCAAGTCCGTTGGTAGGCTCATCGAGCACCACGAACTTAGGCTGATGCACGATGGCTTGAGCTATACCTACACGCTGCTGATAACCACCAGAGAGGTTACGAAGCAAGCGTTCGCGGAAATGAGTGATACAGCAACGTTCCATGGCACGTTCTACAGCTTGTGGAATATCGGCTTTATTCATCAAACGCAAGTTGGCGCAGTAAGTCAAGTATTCCTCTACACTCAAGTTTGGATACAATGGCGGCTTTTGCGGTAAGAAACCTATAAACTTCTTCGCTTCTACAGGATTCTCGCGCAAGTTGATTCCGTTGATATATACATCACCTTCTGTTTGGTTCAGTACACCGCAAATAATATTCATAGTAGTGGATTTTCCGGCTCCGTTGGAACCCAACAAACCGAATATCCCTTTATTTCTCACTTCAAAATTGATATCTCGAATCGCCCAATCTACGCTGTAGCGGTGCGATAAGTGTTCAACTCTTACAATAGGTTCTTCCATATCTGGATATACATTATTAATATGTTCAAACTTAATTTCTCTTTCTACGAATGCTGATTGTCATTCCAATAACGACTAACAGCAATGGGTAAACTACATAGAAACCATACTTGGCCCATTTGAAAGTACTCTTAGAAATACTCAAACTTGAATCCTTGCCACTTGGACGTTCTGTATTCAAAGGATATTCATCGTATGAGAGCCAACTGAATGTACCTGATATAATAGTAAAGTTAGTAGAATAATACCCACCATGACTGCGTCCAAACTCGCCATTACTTACACAGTCGGCATCACCAGTGATTACGACACGCTGATCTTTACCGTTAATTTGGCGATGCAAAGCCATGGCTGTAATATAAGCCCCTCTTAATTCTCCCTTCTCTGGATTAAAAGCAGGAATACTGTCTACGAAATTGGTAGTTTGCAATTCGGTCCAGTAAGTACTATCAGTAGTAAGAACAGGAATCATCTCAAAGCCTTTAGATGCATCAAACAGCAATCCTGCAGTTTCGGGCATAGTTACTACTTGACCCCATTCCTTTGGTCTTTTATATAAAGCGAAGTTATCTGCCGCCGCTTGTGTAAAACGTCCAATCAGCAAAGACGGATTTTCCGAGTCATCCTCTCTTACGTCTGAAACGAGCGTACCGGGAGTAAACGAAACGCCGAATTGTTCAACAATAGAATTCATAGCAGCCTGACGACGTGTGTCTCCCAAGATGAAGAGATTGCCACCACGATTGATATAATTTTCCAAATGTGCATTTTCTGTTTCCGACAGCGGGTTACGCAAGTCTGCCAATACCACAATATCTATATCTTCCGGAATATCAGATTCTAAAGAACAAGTTACTACATCAAAACCTTGATTTTCCAAAGAGTGACGGAAATAGATATCATTAGCGAAACGGCTGTAACCACGGTCGCCAGTATTCTTGATATCACGCATTCCGTTTCCTACAAGGAAAGCCACCTTAGGCGATTTTACGATAAAGCGCTTCAACGCTGCCGATATTTCAGTTTCTTCAGGGAACTTCATGTTATCGTCGTACAATCGAAGATATGCTTTCTGTCCATTGCCTCTTTCTATCAATCGTACAAATCGATGACCTTCTGGAGTCAAGTCCATGATTTCATTCATCTTATCGGGGGTAAGGAACATGTTATAGTTGAGATTCATGGTCTTTGCCATACGTTCCGCCTTTTCTTGCAGCGTTAATCCTTTGGGGAAGAAACTTTCACTGCTTGACGGATTGGTAGACTGATCCCAATAATACACATACTCCATCTTGATTTCCGGCTTGAAACGAAGGTAACGTTCAAATCTGTCTCGGTCTTCGTTACGCATACGTGGTAATCCGGCATACGCATCTCTATCGAGCAGGTTAACGTATGTGGTAATTTTCAAGTCGCCATCTAATTTGCTCATAATGTCTTGACTAACCTTAGTCAACGTATTCTTTTTAGTAGCAGTAGAATCATAATAGAATTTACAAGCTGGCAATGAAGTAACATATCCAAGGAACAAAGCAGCAACGACAGTTCCTGCATACATACCCCAAGTCTTAGCCGGTGTATTCTTTTTATGGCGAACATGCAGTCTTTCAATGGAAAGACATATAAACAAAGCTATTACAATGAAGAAGTAAAGCAAGTCTTCGCTACATATCATGCCGGCAATGAATTGGTGAGCACGTCCTGAAATAGAAAGCCAATAAGTTATATCGCGTACAAAATCATAATCGCGACCAACTTCGCCAACATAGTTAAGAGCGGCCAGTACGATAAGCGTACCTACTGCGGCAACTACTTGGTACTGAGTGATACTCGACATAAAAAGGCCTATAGCACCATAGGCAGAAATAAGTAAATATATACCTAAAACACCTGTAAGAATCAATGGAACGTCGGCATTGTCAATGGTAATACCACAAAAAACAGTGATAATAAGCAACGGCATAATCAATACCAGATTATATACCAGCACTGAAATATACTTGCCCAGGATGATTTGCTTGTCATTGATAGGCGATGAGAAAAGTAGCTTTATAGATCCGCTACTATATTCACGGCTCATAAGCCCCATCGTCAGCAAAGGAATGTAGAGATAAAGGTTAGGCAAATAAGATGGGAATATACCTCTCCATCCAGTAAAAATAGAACTAGTAACTTCCCATAAGCTATACCCCATACCCTCGTACTGCACCTGCTGCATGAAAGCATCGGTGAAGCTAAGGCCTACTTGCACTGAGAAAATGACTAATATCAGCCATGCCACCGGCGAACAGAAAAGGTATCTTAATTCTGCGGCGGCTATTCGAAGTGTTGTTTTCATATCTTCTTTTATAGAATAATATCCATCAGATATCCCCCACGAAAGGAAAAATCCGATGGGTTTAGTTTTTATTGTTTAGATTGTTGTTTCGCTTTCTTGCCCGACAATTGCGCAAAAACAATATCCAGCGAATCATGCTCGGGAATGATTTCCGCAGCTTGCCATCCGTTCTGTACGCTCAGCTCTGCCATTTTTTCTACCATATTAATATCAGTATCGTCAAAATGGAAGCGGAAACGTGTAGAAGTGATATGCTCTACTTCGGTGATATCCGGAATTTGGCGCAAGGTTTCAATAGAAGGAGGATTCTTCAATACTGCAATAAAGGTACTCGGGGTAACATAATTGTTGAAATCTTGAATACTACCAGAGAATACTACATTACCATGCTCTATCATCTTGATTTCGTCGCACACGGCTTGTACTTCCGAAAGGATATGAGTAGAAAGCATTACAGCGCGATCGGCCGCTATTTCTTTAATGAGTTGTCTGATTTCGAGAATCTGATTTGGGTCGAGTCCATTGGTAGGTTCGTCCAATACCACGAAACGAGGATTGTGTACGATTGCTTGAGCTATACCCACACGTTGCTGATAACCGCCAGACAATGCACTGATCAGTCGTTTGCTAAAATGCGCTATTCCACATTTATGCTTGGCAACTTCCACCATATCACGAATACGCGATTTTTCTACATGACGGAGTTGCGCACAATAAGTAAGGTACTCGTCGACTGTTGCTTCAGGATACAAAGGAGGAGTTTGAGGCAAGAAACCAATATTCTTTTTGGCTTCTACTGGATTCTTTCTCAAGTTGATACCGTTCAAATAAACCTCTCCTTCTGTTTGGTTCAAAACACCACACATGATATTCATCGTGGTAGACTTACCGGCTCCGTTCGACCCCAAAAGGCCGTATACGCCATTCTTGTTAATCTCGATATTGATATCGCGAATGGCCCATTGCACGCTATACCGGTGGGATAAATGCTCAATTCGAACAATCGGTTCTGTCATAATTCTAAATTTATCTAACCCGTTGGCGGAATTTGATGTTAATAATATTTGTATTTGTTCACGCTATTTCTACGCTATTCAATAGTTTCCAAGTCTTTACAACTTCATTACAAAACTATTACAATCGCAAATATGAGTAAAATGACATAAAAAAGCAAATGTTTTTTAACGTATATATGGATTTTTTTCAATCTTCCATCTCAAATCCACAAAATTGAATATATACTTCATAAATACAACTTTTCCAACCCAAACAAGACATATTAAGTCTTTTATACGAAAGAATACGAAACATTAGCTATAGAACGACTATAGAGAATAACGTTAATTAGATGTAATTTATAATTAACTACGACCGAATAAATAAATTAGAATATTAAATACACGACAATATTTTGCTAAATAATATTTAACAAACAAGTTTGATTTACTTGGCATATACGGAACGCCAAGGTAAGATAAGTTTTATGTAAACATGTGCATTATACGCACAAAAAAAGAGAGAACAACAATACGTCATTCTCTCTTTTATGTGGTGCCACCAGGAATCGAACCGGGGACACAAGGATTTTCAGTCCTTTGCTCTACCAACTGAGCTATGGCACCTTTTTTAATTTGCGTTGCGTTACATATTGAGTTACCCTCAATTGCGCTGCAAAGATAGCGATTTATTTCCAACCGCCAAATTCTTTCGAAAGAAAAATTGAGAAATGTTTTATAATTCTACTCCAGCATACGTTTTTATGCTGCCGGAGTAGATTTTATGTATTAACGGGCAATCCGTAAAACTAAATCGCCAAACGCAGAGAGTGTCTGGTTGGCAAGGCTGTAGTTAACATCATAGAGGTGTCCTTGTTGAACAACTGGGTCTGTGCCGTAAGTACCTTCTTTGCTCTGTTCTTCGCCGTCAGTGTTCTGCATGATGAGTTTATAAGCAAAGGTAGTACCGCTATTATAAGAGAAGTAGGCGGTCTCGCCTGCTTTGAGTGTTACCGCACGTGTATCACTAGTCACAGTAAAGGTGTAAGTCGGGAACCACTCGCCGAATGATTCGGGTAAAGTGAGCTGCACCGCATAGACCAACATTGGAACTTTTACCGTCAAGAAGCAAGTCTCTCCAGCCTTAATACTGAACGACTGTTCTTTGTAATAAACCGGCGCTCCCTTATCGTCATTAGTCCAATCCGATTCGTTTCCGTAGTTGCTGCTGTAAACTTTCAGTTCGTAATCTCCTGCATCGAGCTTTACTTTCACGTTTACTTCCGCTTCCGACAGTTGATACAAGCGTTTTTCGCCTTGCCATATTTCTACAGTCAAGTCGTCGGCTTGAGTATTTGCATCGGCACGCGAAGTTACAGTGGATACGATAGGGCTGATTTTCTCTACGTTCTGCAAAGAAAGGTATCCCGCCTCATCGGTAGATGCAAGAACATCATTCTTTGTACACGATGCAAAGAGAATAACCATGCTACAAACTATTGTATATAGAATATGTTTCATAAGCCATTTTTTATTTGTCGTAAACTAAAGAGATATCGTCTATATAAAGCCTACTTCCCATATGAACTTCCCAATTTGGCATATTGGGGAACGAAACCTTTTTCTTCTTATCAAAATCACTTGCCACAAATGAAGTCTTTTCAGTAGAAAGGAATTGCACAAAAATATCAGTCGCTACATTAGGAGTATCCACATAAACTAAAGGCAACTCTATTTTAACCCATTCTGTTTCAGATGAAATTGCAGCTGGAATATATGTTCCAGAAGCTATAATATCATTCCCATTCTTAAGTTCTGCATAAACTTTAAAAGAATCTGTATTCTTAGGAATATACTTATACCAAAAGACAAGAGAAGTTGGACGCTTTGAAAAAGCATGTCCAGGATTCAATTGCTCTGTATTATCACTCCATTTATACTTTCCAATAAAAAGAGAACCAGCAAAAGCTCCTTCTGGATAAATAATATCAATTGTTGACGCATATGTTCCGCCATGTCCAGACGTGTAAATAAAAGCAGACTTATTACCGCCATGAACTATAGATGGGTCATCTGTATAACTGACACATGGAGCTGATGTTATTTTAATTCGAGACACTGAATAATCTCTAGAACGTTCATTTTTAGTAGCCCACCAAATATCAGATTCACCACTTTTATATGGCAAAAAATCATAAAAATCAGCTCTACCACCAAAAATAGAAGTCCTACCAAGTTTAACACTTTGCCACTCCTCCATATCCGAGTTTGGCAATTGTGCAGGAGTTTCGAGTGTTGCAGTCACTTCGTTCGAAGAGATAGCACCACGATATAAAGCACGCACCTTATATTGCTTAGTACTGATATCTTCGGCTCTTGACGCAAACTGTTGCAAGCGACCTTTCGTATTGTTGCGATCGGCACAGTCTACCCATTCACTACCGTTGTAGTATTGGTAAACCAAATTTTCTTTCAATCGTTCTGCATTACCAGAGGTTATGCTTACCTCATCTACCGTAAACTCACGCGACCAACAGTTACGTTCGTCTACCTTCACCGAAAACTCCGGCTTCACCACCTCTACTTTATAAGTCTTTGCAGCGGCGGTTTCATCGCTCCAGCGGTTATTCGCTTTCACACGCAGACTGAAAGTGTTATCCACCGTAGCACCGGCGTTGGTCTGCATGGTTCCGATAAGATTCTGCAAATTGATTGTTCCGGTTTTAGCTACTCCAACTTCCGGCAACTCTATGCCCAACTTACCAAGATTTGCACGGTCGTTGCTTGTCAGTGTAGAGAGCGTATAAGTCTTATTATATACACTATACTGCTCATCCTGCATATTCAATGTCAGCTCCATATCCTGAATAGGGAGCGATGCGGTATAATCTATCACTGCATTCTGTGGAGCGTCGTCGGTTTCCACGTAAGTAATGTCTTCGAATCCCGAAACCTTCGGCTTAGGAAGCCATTCCACAGGGATAGTTTCGCTTACGGTTACTTTCTCTACCTCTATCTTTTCAATCTTCAGTCCGAAAGCCGAAGTCGTCAGTTTTACAACGGCATGATCGGCAGCTTTGAAAGGTAACACTGAAGCCAGGCCTGCAGTAAGGTCTACACTATATGGACTATTATCTTTCTTGGTAGCATCGAAATAAATTTTCACGTCGCTTCCGGCCTTGAAATAGAGACTCTTGGCAGTTTCATCACCACCAATGGTTTTAGAACTTTCGCCTACATCTACACGCAGACCGTATTTTTTATACAATTGATTAAACGCACTTGCATTTTCGAACACTACAGACAGCAGAGCATTGCCCACCCTGCAAGGGATAGAAACTGGAGTGTTAACGTTCTTCTGGTGCTCGGCTGTAACCTTACCTATATAATAAGGTGTATCAAACTCAAGTTCGACATCTTCGCCATACGATGCCGTTAGTTCGTAACTTCCGGCATTCACTGGTATCAACTTAGTAAATGCGCCGTCGTATACCGAACTACCTGTAGCAGTATTAACAACCTTGATGCTAAAATTAACATCAAGAGGCTTGCCCAATTCTTTCGGAGTGGCACGTGAAGCAACATCAACAGTTGCTTCGTCTAGCGAAATGACAAAACCGCTTCGTTCTGTCTGTTCATCGTCTTTTGAGCAACCAACAAAGACCGAACATACACATAATATAAATAGCAGTTTAATATATAGTTTCATTTAATTCACTAACTTTCTAATCGTACAACAATTCAAAATTATCAATCCAGAGTTTACTACCAACCCCACCGGTAAAGTAGTCGCCGTACTTGCTCGAAGTAGCTACTACTACAATGTATTTCGGTCTGCGGTTAGTATATCTGTATTTCAGCACTAAATCCTCTCTTGTCCATGAAGTCACGTCTTCACCTTTAATAAGTTCGGCATAGGCTATGACATGTGGATCGTTTATCTCGAACAACTGACGTTCACTAGGGCGAGTGCGTATTTCGCGCGGTTCATCCCAGTCGGTCAGGGCTATCCATATAAAACAAGAATCAGGGCGTCCTTTCAAATCTTGCCACATATCATCGCCTATTTTTTCGATTGTGGTAGTAGTGTATTTATAGTTCACACGAAGTTTTGTAGAGTGTATTTATAGTTCACACGAATTTTTGTAGGGAAAGCCGAGAACTCACGTCCGAAACTGAGTATTCCGTTTGTACCTACTGTCTTCAGATAACTTCCGCTTATCATGTTTCCCGCCGCAAACTTCATTACTAGCCATTTCGATTCAAGAAAAGCAGCCTTACCAGAGCCGTTGCAAGTATCATCCGTAGGTACAGAGTTACTATCGCCAATGGTTACGGCTCCACGGTTACCTGTATCCCAAAAAGAAGTACCGTCTTCCGCCCACGGATTCCACAGTTTATCTTTCTTATGCCAGTTATCAAAGTCACCATCAGTAAGTGGTGTAGCAGGCGATGTGGTAAAGGTCTGCTCGTCGCCTTTGTTATCGCCTACGTTTACACGACAAACATAAGTAGTTGACGGTGACAGTTTATCGATCGTTGCTGTATAGCTCGTTCCACTTACTTCGATTGCCGAAGACTGCAACTCCGTCCAATTGTTTTCGCCTTGCTTCTTATATTCTACGCCTACTTGCTTCCCATTCTGTACCTTACCTGTCAACGTAGCGTTTTTTGTGCGCGAAAAAACTTCGGGAACAGTATTTTCTTCTTCTTTCTGATAAACATATACTGTCCACTTATTTTCGGTCTCCTCCCAACCGTTTCTTACCGAAAATTCTACAGGTTTAGAGAAATCGTATGTCTCACTCTCAAGAGGATTAGGTGTAACCGTTCCGTGCTGACCTCCCAAAGAGAATGCCGAAACCTTTATCTTATTCAGAGGCTGGTTATTCGAAACAAAAATCACCACTTTGTGAGTAACGTCATCTACCACAGCGTCGCCTATCTGACTTTCGAGCACGATTTCGCGTTTCACAATACGCTCTACACTGATTTCCCAAGGATAATCTTGGTAAGTACGAAGCACAAACGTAGTTTTCTTGCTTAGGTCGATGCAAGTATTGGTATTCAATGTAAGATCATCTAAAGACTCGAATCCGTTAGTAGGGAATTTCTCATAGTTGGCACATATAGCAGGGTCTACCACTATCTTCGCGCTATTAGTCACACTAAGGCGGGTAATGCGTACCTTACTGAGATCTACCGTATCATCCACATAAAGTGTCACAGTGCACTTATCCTTATTAATAATAGCCTGATTGCTGCTTGAACCATTGCTATCACACTGCCCTTCCACTTCCATAGCTTGTATGCTTCCATCCACCAACGGATATGGAATATCATTTTTAATGGCACAAGCCGCAAAAGTCAACAAACAGAGTGTAGCTATTATATTTCTGAATCTTTTCTGCATATTTCGTTTCATTATAAATAGAATGTCATACCGATGTTGATAGAGAACAAGTTAATCTTGAAGTCGCCCGATGAAGTTCTTTTCTTTCCGGTCTCTATCTGATTGGTAGTCTGATTTACCCACTTGAAATTATACCCCATCACGCCCACCGACACTTCCACTGCCGACCAGTCGGTAATGAAAGCCGTAAGTCCCGGAGCCATACCTATCAAGAAGTTATGCGAACGCTCGTAAGTACCGTCGTACTCGGTGCCCGAACCTGTAGAGTTCTTTCCTTCTCCATATCCATAGGTGAGGCGCAACTCATTAAACAGACCGAAAATCTTGCTCTTTCCAATAGGCATATAGGTACGCAGGAATCCAGACACCTCGTATTTATGCTCCAACCAATATAGGTTATTCAGGTTAATATTGAAGTCTTCGCCTAAGTTCAGTTCAAAGTTATCCATATCTAGATAAGTACGGTTATAGGCAAAACGCATACCTGCCGCCACATTATCTTTAAAGAAATAGCCTACATATGGACTTATACTAAATGTATACCCCAAAGCTTTCACGTCTTTCAGCACTAGAAAGTTGAGATTATCTTCATCGTGTTCGCTATATGATGCTGTACCTCCGGTCATCCATGTACCTTTAGGGATAAATGTCATCTTAGTAATTTCGCGGTCGATACGTACAGGTCGATACGAGCTCTTCAATTTTCTTTTTGACGAAGCAGGTTCAGAGAAAATATTATAACGCTTTGTCGTGTCCGACACGATGACGCTGTCGGATGCCGCCGTTTCCACTTCGGCGATCGCATTTGCCTGCAAAGGGAGTAGCCCTATGAGCGCTATCACCAACAAGCTTAGTTGAGTCTTTATATTCATACTTAAAAACAAGTATAACCGCAAAAGGTTTTCACATACAGTAAAAGCCTCTTGCAGTTAAGATTATAGGAGTTTTATGCTTTATTACTTGGTTTTCGGTTCACCATAAACTAGGCTCAAATCGTCTACATACATTATACTACCATCACCCCCAGTAAAATAGTCGCCATACTTACTTGATGAGCATACTATAATTATGTGAGTAGGCTTAGTAGTCAAGTTATGATACTTCAAATCGATTGTGAATTCTTTCCAACCGTTGGTAGTTACACAATCAGAAGCTGGCAATTCTCCGTATGCCACTACTGCCGGATCAGTTTCCCAATTTACAAAAGTACTAACAACTGTATTATCAACAGTCTTGGCTTCGGTAGTCAGCGCTATATAAATAGAGCAAATATCATCAGTCTGATTCTTTACGATATTGGCACTTGCAGGAGTGTCTTTACCTACATAGTTTATCTTAGCCGAAGTATACTGGAAATATCCATGAAGCTGAGTAGGTCTTGCTGTGAATGGCTGACCGAAATCGATAACAGCTCCATCAGCTCCTTGCAACTTTTTAAACTTTCCTGTATAAAGACTTGCTGCAGCAAATTTACCTATTCCAAAAGCCGAAGCATATTGAGATTTCAATTCCGCAGACTTTCCGCCAGCAGTATGTACCGTTGTAGCATTACCTTGAGTAGGATTCTTATTAACCAAAGCACCAGCACCAGTTGTTGTACCAGGATTACTTGAATCCCAGAAAGATGAGCCGTTAGCTGAGAAATAAGATTCTGAACATGCATACCATGTCTTACCCGACTTATACCAATCGTCCATGTTACCATTTATCAAAGCTGTAGCTGCTTCTGTCGTGAACGATTTAGCTTCACTTTCAAAGTTTGTATCCCCATCGCGATAAGCCATACGATACTGATAAGCAGTTTCTGCTGTCAGCCCTGTAAGAGTTGCCTTATAAGCATCAGTTCCGTTTACTGTTGCAGCAACTGAAGTCCATTCGCTTGCAGATGCTTTCTTATATTCAATGAATATCTTTGCAGGATCTACTACACCTTCGCCTTTCTTAGCAGTGATAGAACCATAGACATAAGCACAAGTGGCAAACGAGTTTGCATCATTCATTACCATCGTCAAATCGTCGATAGACTTATTGTCTTCCATTGTAACATCGAAAGTAAAGGTGTATTTATGTCCGTTATCGGCAATATCAACTTTAACACCACCGGTTCCTGTTTCCTTAGCCTTATATACAAACTTCACCCAGTCGCGAGCCTTTACATTGTCTACAACATTTTCAGCACTATAAGTCTTATCTAACTTATTAACCACTGTGATAGTAGAAGTAAGATTACCTACCGGAAAATAAGCGGCCTTAGTTGTTTCGCCCATCACAAATGTTTGCGACGCTACGCCCGACACAGCAGATTTCACAACGGCATTGGCCGACTTGAAAGCAGTTTTAAAAGTTTCATCGAATTCTACAGAAACCTTTACGTTAGCTAAAGTACATGTTAAGCTGGCCACAGTTGTAGTACCTGCCTTAACAATAGCCTGTACGATACCTGCGTAGTAAGGCACATCAAAGCCCGACTCTGAGCCATCGAATCCGTACGAAGCGGCTTTAATAGTATAAGTGCCCGGAGCCAAACGGAATGTCTTGCCTGCAGTTTCCCATTCCGAAAAATCGTCAGTCGATTCTACTGTCACTCCACTTGCGTTTACTATTTGTACAGCAAGCTGTTTGGGATTATATCCCTCTATAACACGACTTGTTATGCCTGTCGTTTCTGCCAATATGCGTAAACAGCCTTCATCGCTCACTGTTTCATTGCTCTGACAAGAAAAGCAAAACACAGCAGCAAGCAGTATTGTTAATAATGAATATATCTTTTTCATCTCAATAATTTCCCTTCTAAATTATTTCGTAATATGAATCTTCAGAGTCCCACTTGTAGATTTACCAGCTTGATCTGTAACCACTATATCAAATTGGTGCGCCTTACCTGCATCTGTTTCTTTTGTTATATTTAAGAATGTAAAGAAGACACCGATAGGAAATACATATTTTGTATCTCCTTTTTTCACACCTGTCAATCCCTGAGAAGCTAACAAGTTATTATTAAAATCATTATTATCTACAATATTAACACCTGAAGTCACAAACTCTTGACCGTCCATCTTTAAATCCTTTAAGATTTCCGCAAACGCATCATTTCCTGCCGCAATCTTAACTACGATGCTTTCAATTTTAGATGGAGCTGTAATAGTTGCGTCAAAAGAAGCAGGCGAATCACTCATTGAATATGAAATTTCATTATCGCTGATATAAGTCACCTTATCCACACCCTTTTGGAATGTCAATGTCGGCGCATTAGCATCCGGAGTTTCCGGAACTACTGGTGTTTCACTCTCAGAAGGATCGATAATGATTTCGTCTTTCTTATTTTCGAAAGTTACTTTAGCATTAATGGTGATGCCTGTAACCGTACCAGCAGCAGCCTTTACAGCACCCATATTGATGGTAATGGCATCACCGCCTTCGAACCAATTATTAACATCGGAATATGATTCTGACGCATCCGATTTTTTGAATGTCTTGGCGTCTATCACACTTGCACCTTTATTAGTAGTAGCAGTAACATTCACTATTATAGACTCTACCTTTTCGTCTTCGATGTTAAGATAGACAGGTGCCGGACTTGTGCTGGATGTTTTATACTCTAACGCATTGTTTTTTCCAGCCGCGATAGTTATAGTCCAATCCTTAAAGTTACTGAAGAAATCTTCGCCATAGCTAAGCTGCACACGTGTATTCTTCATTTTACAAATCACTGTGGCAACCTCGTTAGCTCCTTTACTGATGGTATAATTTCCCTCACCCGCATAATAAGGAGTAGTCATCTGCTTAGTAAGTTCACCCGGGCTATGAGCACTTACCTTATAAGTACCCACCGGAAGAGTAATCACTGAAGGCACATCAGTAGCCTTAGCATACGATAAAGCATTATCTAATGCTGAACCTTCTATAGTTACCGGAAAATTGTCGGCAGAAACTGTTTCTGCACGCGACATAGAGTAAGGCTGCTTAACGGCTATACCAAGTTCTAAATTACCTTGGTTGTTATCTTTGTTCTTACCGCCATACAATTCCTCCTTCATTTCGCAACTGCTAAAAGCTACAGTTGCTAAAAGGCCTAATGCTGCTATATTTAATATCTTCATATTCTTAATATTCTATTTTACATCTTAATTAGTTTAGCCAATCTGTAGGAACAACGATTTCAATCGGTTTATCATTGGTATTTTCATCGATAGTTATCGTAATACTCAAGCTTCCGTTGTTGTCTTTCGGAGAAATGTTCAGTGTCCACGACTTATTGGGCAGCATCTTGTCTCCCCCGTCATTGGTTTTATAAGTTAACACCTGTGTTCTTTCTTTATCGCTATCCTTAACAGTATAATGCACAGTCGCTTTTACTGCTTCACCGGCTGCGTCAAGTTTAACATACCACGGTTCCTTATCATCCTTTGCCCATTTACAAGTCTGACTGGCAGCTGTAAGAGCCTTAGTTTCGTAAGTAACATAATAGTCGCTGAAAAAGTCCGCCATTTTAGAGTCGAAATTAACTATCAACTTTCCGCAAGTAGGTTCACAGTCTACATTAACAGCTACATCATTACCGCTTACAGTAAACTCTTTCGTTCCTACTACATAGAATTTATCGCGCGACGCAGGAAGTTCTTCCCCATAGAAAGCCTTTAGCGTATAGTTGCCATTATCCAACTTATAAGAGGCAGCTTTATCTTTGTATAAGAAAGATGCGAGCTCCTCTTCACCCTGTAAGATCTTCACTGTATAGTTGTCCGTTTTTGTATATTCCGACTCATTCACCGCTCTCGATGATTTAAAGCCTGCATCGGCCGCTACACTTAGCGAGATAGTTCCACTTCCGTTCGGTTCGGCTACATTTGTAGCATCGTCTTTAGAGCACGACGCAAAAAGCAGCATACTGACAAAGCTGCAAAATAAAACAAATCTGTGTCTCATTTTTCCTTATTATTTTAATACTCTATTTTACGAGTGCAAAATAACAATGTTCCGGAAAACCTCAAAAGGTCTAATTATTCGTTTTTTAGTCTATTTTTTATCATTTGCTCCATTTTACACAATATATCACCTTATTATTAGCCTTTTGCAATAAGTAAAATCGCCTTTTTTTTATTTTTTAGATTATCCTTTTTTAAAGCGACATACACTGAAAAACGGCGGAACGGAAGTAAATTCTAGAAATATCGCAACAACGTTGTCTTACTTCGGTCGGTATGAACGCTCGTAACGGTCGATGTGAACGCTCGTATCGGTCGAAGTCAGGGCTGACGCATTACTTAATTTGCTGATTA
>FR881281.1 GCA_000434735.1 Bacteroides sp. CAG:530 | reverse complement strand
GTACCTCTGGCTCCTAATCCTACAAAACCTATACGTACCGTATCTATAGGAGCGCAAGCCAACCCTATAACATCTTGTTGTCCGGCAGGACGCTCAGGAGTTTCTATATGAATAAAATTATCGCTAACGTTCTTTTTAGCTGAGCCTACGCATGCAGCCAAACCTATGGAAAGAAGCATCGACATGCAGCCTAACCAATATATAAATGTCTTTTTCATAATAAGTTTCTTATTAGGTTTGAGTCATGCAGACCTTTGTTATAGTCTGCATGACTATATTAAATCATAATTACTGTTTTGTTAAAGTGGACTAATTGTTATTAAATTAATATTTAACAGGTCCCGATTTTAACTGGACACTAATGTTTTAACTTGAATATAGCCAATACCCCTTTATGGTCAGAAGGCCATACACCAAAAGGTTCTACAATCTTATCTTTCGTGTTTTCTACAACTCTTTGGTTTTTAACTATAGAGCCTCGTGGGCCTACAATAAACACGCTTTTCAGTTTTACATTTTTCATTGGACGATAATAGATAAAATCAATACGATCTCTTCCGTCAGCATCTGGTACCCAATCTAGCTTTTTCATAGAAGCGGCAGCATTGTCTGCAGCATATGTAAAACCAGGATGTGTCACTACGTTTGGGTACTTAGTGCGATAGCAATCTTTAAAACCAGCTTTTTCAAGTAACACAGAACAGTCCCATTTCACAACCGCTCCTCTATGATCCCAAAGATTTTTTTCCCTCTCGCCCCAATCAAGATGAGAAGGCTCGTTAAAATCCCCACCCAAAAGAACAATGTTTCCTATTTCTTTTTGGGAATCTTCTATCACGTTACGTATAGCCTCATCACGCATTGATTCATTGTTCATCTTTTCTATAGTAGCCACATCGACAATTGGAAGCGGTAACTTATTCCACGTTACTCCATCATAACCGCGTGGCAGATAACAAGCATAATGCGAATAATCTAAATGAGCAGAATACACAACAACTTCACGACCTTCTACTTCAATTCGAGCTTTCAATACAGAACCAGCATCAGAAACATTTGGGTAATTACATTCTTGCTCTAAAATCTTATACTTCGACAATATAGCAACATCAACTTTAGGCGTATGCTTTCCATAATAAGATTTCCCTTTATCTTGCAAAGCTTTTACCAATTGAGGAACGAACAGCACATTATTATAATTTCTCACCTCAGACATCATTATGATATCTGGGTCAAGATTTACAATCTGGTCTACCAATCCATTGAATCCACCATCTATCATCGTGGTTTCTTGCCATATGTTTATCTGAAAGACTTTCAATTCTTTACAATGCCCAGTTACTACATATAATAAACCAAGCATTACACACATTAGAAACTTTGTCATTATTCTATCATTTTAATATCCACATCAAAGCGTTTACGTCATCACTTCCGCCAAATTGACGTTGCAATGCTTCGTTCAAGTTCTCATTATTATAATCGCTTTCTGATTTAGGATACATCCATCTCATAGGCAGTTTATCTTTCACTTCGTTACGGTTTGTTTCTGGATTTATTGGCAATTGAGGTAAACCTGTACGACGATAATCATAATAGATATCGTAAGCATACTGCATATATGATGTCAAATACTTTTGCGTAAGGATCTGTTTTAAGTCAGCTTCTTTATTACCTGTTAATTGTATAGCTGGTAACTCTAAAAACGAAACAATATATTCATCAGTAATAGGATGACCGTGATGATATATATTTTCATTAGGTGTATAAGTAACTAAAAAATCCAAATGACCTTTTATCGCCTTTTTATAGTATGTAGCAGCATCCCCATCTATCCACCCTCTTATGGCAGCTTCAGCTAATATAAAGTTCTGTTCAGCATATCCTATACGCACTACTGGTTCACCGGGAGCATAATCTGTATAACGAGTATTCAATCCAGAATATAATCCTGACGAGTAAGCGCTTGAAACTTGTTCGTATGGAAGTGACGGATCTATGCCGATGTAAGCATCCCAATCCGATTCATCCAAACCTTCGTTCAACTTAGCTTTCGAAGGATTAGCGTAATAGAATAACCTAACATCTCCTGTCTGTTTAAAAATATCGGTCAGCGTTGTAGAAATCATAGCATATCCGCTATGTTTAGTATTAAGAGTGTTGAATGGATAAATCGTGTTAGCCTTATTAGTAAACTTTATCTGTAGATTGTCATCGTTAGATTCCATCAAGTCTCCTTCTGCAACAATTTGCGCAAACTTATTTTTTACATTCAAGTCTGTATCTTCTACTTTTTTAGATAAGTTTATAAGAACTTTCAGTTCAAAAGCACGCGTCACTTTTTTCCAAACTTTAACTTTACCTCCTAAGAAACCGTCTCCATCAAAGTCTTTAGCAGTAGAAAACAATTCATAGGCTTTGTCTAAATCTTGCAAGACAAATTTCATAACTTCTTTCTGCGTATTATACCGAGGATGTATCAATCCGTTTTCACCTTGCAAAGCTTCTTCATAAGGCACATCTCCCATTTCCATTGACATGTAGTATACTTTCCATGCTTTTATAAAATGAGCTAAAGCATCATAAGCCTCTACATTCGTTCCTTTAGCTTGCGCTGCTTCTACCATTTTTATTGTATTGGTCAAAGTGGTGTATTCGAAGCTAGAACGTTCAATTACATTGTATTGATCATTTTCCATCGATTCACCCCATGCCATTAGTTTGCACAACATATCATCGTAAACAAAATACTTATCTGAACTTTGCGACATGATGTTCAACAACAAGCCAGAAGCCAACAATGATGGAGTAACTTGAGTTGTAGCATCCGGATTAGTGTTTATTTCATCAAAATTTTGGCAAGAAGAAAAAGGTATGATTGCAGCAAGCAACATACAACCGACATATTTAGATAATTTCATAATCATAACTTGCTTTAAATTAAAAATCCAATTTTACATTAAATCCTACATAGCGAATAGAAGGAGAAGCCAAATTATCCGATGCTGCATCTGGATCAGCAAAACGGAATTCTTTGGTCCATATTAGCAAATTCTGCCCTACTAACGATAAAGAAGATCCTTTCAAACCCAATTTTGAACAAAGTGAAGTAGGTACTTGGTATGTAAGTGATAAATCTCTCAACTTAAAGAAGGTCTTGTCGAATACGTTCTGCCTTACTACCGTTCCGATGTGTGGATTCATTCCTCGCATGTAAACTTCGTAAGAAACCGGAACATCGTTTGAAGCAAACACACGGTCATCTCGTGTAATGTTTCCATCCGCATCATATTCAACACTACCAGATACAATCTTTACGCCTTCACCTACAAAATTTTTCTTTCCATTCACTACTTCATCATATCTCCATTGATTATCCGAATCGATATGTACTCCAGAATTCCACATTGCTTGTTCTGTATAAGAATGACCTATACCGCCAATGCGTCCATCTATGGAGAAACTTAAAGTAAAGTTCTTATAACTAATAACATTAGACCATCCTAAAGTCCAATCGGGATATGTATGACCTATTTTCTTTTCGTAAGCACTCCGCTTGGGGAAACCATTATAATGGATAAGATTACCATTGGAATCACGTTCCCAATCATATACAGAATACCAATCCCAACGTTCTCCAGCCTTAACCCAAGGCTTCTGAGTAGAGTACAAAGGATCTATTTTAGTATATTTCCAACGATCGCGCGCCCAATTGATAGAACTAGTCCAATTCCAATCTCCACCACGCAAAATGTCACCAGAAATCATGATTTCTACACCTTTCCCTACGTATTCCTCATCAATATTGATTAACGTAGAATTAAATCCAGAAGCATCGCTAATACCTGCACTACGAGTTAGATTATAATAACGTTTATTATAATAAGTAAAGTCAAACTTCAGACGGTTTTGTAAAAAGTGCATAGATGTTCCTATTTCGTAAGACCGTGTAGCAGATGGCTTTACAGTAACTCCACGAATAGAACTAGGATAATAAGCAGCACTTTCACCATTCCATAAATCAGTAGAGATAGAATAAGTATTATTTGTGTCGTACACATCCAAATCTTTCTTCGTAACAGTCCACGAGCCTCTTACTTTCCAAAAATCAATAGCTTTTGGTAATGGAAGGAACTGTGACAAAACCACACTTCCGGCTACTGACGGATAAAAGTACGAACGTGTTTCTGACGGAAGAGTAGATGACCAATCGTTACGTCCCGTCACATCCACGAAAACTGTACTTTTCCAGTTTATTGAAGCCTTAGCGTAAATACTATTAACTTGTTTCTTTTTTATCCCACTAGTTGTCTTAACAGGATTTACAGAAGCTTTGAGCGAATAAAATCCGGGGACTTTCAACCCATTTTGTGTTTCACTGACAATATTATCGCTATTCCAATAATAAATAGAACCACCTACCAGACCATCCAATTCAAAATCACCAAACTTATGATTAGCTGAAAGCATTATATCCTCATTTAAGCTATATCCACCATTGCGCTCTAGACTGTAATAGCCATTTTTATTCCAACCTCCTAATGCACTTTTAGGATTTTTCCATTCATTCTTGGTTGAATATGAGTCAATACCAGAGCGAATAAGCAATTGTAGCCATGGAGTAAAATCGTATTTTGCAGTAAGATACCCATTCAATAATGAGTAGTCTTTTGAACGAGTTATCTCATTAGCAATAAAATATGGATTATCATACCAACTTTTGTCCATCCAATTTTGCTGTTCATCTTTTGTAACCCAATAGTTACGGTAGTCACGTATATCGTATTCTGTACCCGACCAGATCAATAAGTTGTACAAAAAACCTCCTCCACCATATCCAGCTCCCAAATCGTTCGGATACCAACGCTTATTATAAGTCAATCCACCATCGAACGAGAATTTTTTCCATTTCATTTCACCCGAAATAGCGTATGTAACTTTATTTAGTTTCTGATTAGGATACTGTCCTTTATTGTATACATGTGTAATTGAACTACGCACACTACCATATTTACCTTTCTGAGAAACACTGACATTATTATTAGTCACCAAACTCAGTTGCTGGAAATTCTTCAAGTTGTCTCTCCCTTTAGAAGTAAGTGACACTTCTTCCCACTCATAAGTAAATGGATTATACTGTTCTGCTGTGCGTCCTATGTCAAGTTTATCTCCCCATACATATCCACCAGTTCCATAGTGACCATTCTGTCCTGAGCTATAAGACGTTTGTATCTTCGGTTTTTTCACATATCCAGCTGTAAACATAGTACTACTGTTTACCGTAACGTGCAATCCTTCTTTAGCGGCTTTTTTTGTAGTAATCATAATTGCGCCACCGTCACCACGTGCACCATACAATGCAGAAGCCGTTGCCCCTTTCAAAACATCAATTGATTCAATATCGTCTGCAGCAATATCGCTGAATCCTACATTACCATATGGAACACCATCTACAATAAGCATTGGAGTACACCCGCGTAGACTTATTGACGGATCATTGTTAAACTCGGTACTATTCTTTATATTCAATCCAGCAACTTTTCCAGTTAATGATGAGGCTATATTTACCGGTTTTACTTTGTCGAATATATCATTTCCTACCTTCTGTACAGCATATCCCAGAGCTTTCTCCTCGCGTTTAATACCTAAAGCGGTAACAACAACCTCGCTTAGTAGTTTTGAATTCTCGGTCAACTTAATAGTAAAGACTGTTTTTCCGCTGACTTTTACTTCTTGTGGCTGAAATCCTACATAACTCACTAACAGAGTAGCGTTAGGATTCACTGACAAATTAAAACGACCATTTACATCGGTAATAGTACCAATCGAACTATTGCCTTTTACAATTACATTGGCTCCGATTACGGCTTCTCCTGAAGAATCAATCACCGTACCAATCACCTTAACAGTAGTTTCTCCTATCTGTTGCGTCGCATCATTTAATCCATTGCATTGGTGCAACGATATATAATTATCTGAAAACGTATATGTAATTCCATTCTCTTTCAATGTATTTAGTAAGTCAGATACTTTAGTGTTACCTTCTTTTACATTTACTGTTTTATTTACGTTTATCTCTGAATCACTATATACAAATAGGTAATCCGTTTGACTCTCAATCTGAGTCATTATCTCTTTTAGTGCAATGTGTCCTGTTTTTATATTCACACGCACGTTTTGTGACAGCATAGTACTTGCTTGTGCCTGAGTAAAGAGCAAGAACAGAAACAAAAATGTGAATTTCATAGTTCTGAAGATTTGATTTTTTTCACGTTGTTTAAATGCTTTAATTATTAGCAATAAGTGTTTTTTCATACCTTTGCGTTTTAGTAAGGTTCATACTTTAATTTATTTCCACAGAGTTAAGGTATCTTAGAATCTACCCTATAGAGGAAAAGGTGTTGCCGCACCTTTTCCTCTTATTTTTAGTCTTTCATATTTTCATAGGCTTGGAGTGTTTTTAAGATTAACGATATATGATTACATTCTTTTCGGTTACTATAGTATATCGGAAGTCAGCGACTGTCTGTAGTACATGTAATATACTCTCTAGTGAATCGCTTTGACGAAATTTGCCAGTCACTAACCTATTTGTATCTACAGATTTATCTACTGTCAAAATTACTCCCTGCCACAAAGCAACATTTTCTAGTATTTCACCAAACGGTCTACTATTGAAACTTACAATTCCGTTCTTTAAGTACTCTTCGTTATCGAAATCTGAAGTTTGTTTATACAGTCTACAATTTTGTAAAACGGCTCGTTCATGCGGCAGAAGAACCAACCTGTCAGTAGAATCGTTAGTATTATCTATCTGAACACTTCCTTCTATCAAATCTATTTCAAAACGTTTACTTTTAGGATAAGCCATCACATTAAAGCGCGTACCAAGCACTGTAATATTATAAATGCCTGTAGATATTCTAAATGGCATTTTTTCATTATGGGATACTTCAAAAAAAGTAGAGCCCTTTAATTGTACATCTCGATTTTCACTATTAAACGATGCTGCATAGCGCAACGTACTGCATGGACTGAGCCAAGCTACCGTACCATCTGGCAAATTCACTTTCACGCGTTGCCCACTAGGAGCAATGACTTCAGTATACTGCTTACAAAGTATCTCATTCATACGATAATATGTAACGAAGTATACGCACAATGACACAGCTACTATAAGCGCAGCATATTTGCAACATTTTAATACTTGATGAAACAATCGCCGTCTAAATATTATTCTTAAAAAATGTGCATATGCTTGACGATTTAAAGTTCTATCATTCGAATCCACAAACTCTGCCATCGCCATAGTGTTCTGAAGATCATAAAACTCTTTGCGCAAAGCGTCATCATTATCCATCGCTTCGAACAAGAGTTTTTTTTCCTGCTTATTGATGTCTTCTGTAAAATATTTAACGAGTAATTCTTCCATTTCTTTATGTCTTTCATAGATATGTCGAAATAGAAACCAAAAAGTACTAAATATAAAAAAAGTTTTTTTGATTTGTTTTAGAAAAAACAAATTTAGTCAAATAAAAAGATGAGTAGTGGAAGATAATCTTTCAGTTCTTCACGTAACTTTCGTACAGCTATCATTATTTGATTCTTTACTGTCTGAACTGATAGCCCCATTTCATCGGCTATTTCCTGATTTCTTTTGTTGTTTATTTTACTTTCGATAAAGATACGACGACACTTCTCTGGTAAACGAGCAATTGCATCACGCAGCAAACGCTCTATGTCTTCGTTTAAAGACTTATTCTCATCAAATGCTTCTAATGAATAAAGTTTATATTGGAGTTCATGATTCTCCACTTCATCCAAACTGCCATCTTTATACAATACTGTTAATTTCTTGCGCAAATAATCTATACACCGACGTTTTACCAACGTAAATAAAAAAGCCTGTGGCGAACGAAGTTCTTCTAGAAGCATACGATTCTCCCACAGATTAACGAATATATCTTGAACCACATTTTCTGCCTCTTCCCGATTTATCAGATAAACACGGGCGAAGCGTAACATTCGAGGGAAATAAGTTGTATAAATCTCCGTAAAGGAATCCTTGTTTGTCATAGCTGTATTATATTAGCAATGTTGCTAACGACAAAAATACAGTTTTTTAACGTATGCCAACAAATTAAATGGCTTTTTTGTATTAAATACTATGATATTAAGCAATGCTGACTTCTAAATCTAACTTCCTATTTAAGAATTCAATATTAGCATTTGATAAAAACCTGTAGCTTTTTAAAAGCACACATTGTTATATTATGAGCATTTATTATGGTATGTCATGAAACTCTTTAAAAAAGTGTCTTTCGTTCGAAGTGAGACGACTTCATTAAAGAAAGAGGGCAACTCTATATAATACGAATATAAATCATGTAGATTGAAGTTGTGTAGTACGTTGATTTACAGCTATAAAAGTATTTTGAGTGAGTTCCTTGCTTTTTAGCGTGATATTTTTTAAGTTTGTATATTAAACCATAAAACCTTATGAGTATTAAATACGAAATCCAATCTATAAAAAATTCACAAAGCACTGGCAAAGATCGACATTTTGCTCGTATTTATGAGGGCGCACCTATGTCGGCCAGTCAACTGGAAAGCAGTATCGAATCTTCTTGCTCGCTAACAAAAGGCGATGTAGAGTCTGCGTTGTCGGCGTTAAAAGAACAAATGCTTAGTGAATTGTCGCAAGGCAACCGTTTCTATATTCCTAATATCGGCTACTTTTCGTTATCGGTAGACTTGGACATGCCCGATGGTAAATCGGTTGACAAAGCGCGTGGCGATTATATCAGCGTGCGAAACATCAAGTTCCGCCCCGATTCTTCGCTGTTGCAAGAAGTGAAAACAAAAGCCCACTTTGAGCGTGCGCAGTTCTCCACAAAATCAAAGGTATTTACTGAAGAGGAAATGTTAGAGAAGATAAAGGAATATCTTTCTATTAATAGTTATATCAACCGCCGTGTTATGGAAACTCAATTTGGCCTACGCCAGAATATTGCGCTTAAATGGCTGAAGCACTTTACGGAAATTGGTGTGCTAAGAAAAGAGGGCGAAAGAAACTCGCCAATTTATTTTTTGAACAATAGGAATTAAGATGTTTTACTTTGTGTACAATATAAATAATTACAACTTATGAAAAAACTATTTATTCTAGGCGCTTTTTTATTATCAATAAACTGCCTGAATGCTCAGACTTCAACAACCTACGAAGAAGCGAATAATCCGATTGCAACAAACACGTCTTTATGGGTTAAGATAAATGCTCCGCAAGTTAGTTGGGGAAGCACGGATATCAGATACAAAAAAGAAGAACCTGCTCTGATTAGCCGACTTAAAAAAGACATTAACCTCACTGCGTGGAAAGGTGAAAGAGTTTCGGCACAGCTTGTTGTATGGACTCCCGAAGCACTCAACAACTTGTCTTTTATAGTAAGTGACTTAACATCCGACAAAGAAACAATCGCAAAAGATAATATTCTTACAGGTTTTGTGCGTTATGTCATGACAGACGAATTGAATAAAGACGGAAAAGGCGGATGTGGCCATCGTAAAAGTTCGGATTATGACTCTACACTTGTAGCGGACCCGATTGATCATTTAGCTTCTACTCTTACAGTACCTGCTAATGCTACACAGTGTGGTTGGATAAGTGTACGTGTGCCCCAACAGGTAAAAGCCGGGAAATATACAGGTATCGTTACTGTAAAAGATGGTGATAAAGTTTTATCGGAACTAAAAATAGCGATAAATGTAAAAAATCGCACATTACCGGCTTCTACAGAGTGGGCGTTCCATCTTGATTTATGGCAAAACCCATACGCTGAAGCACGTTACTATAATGTAGAACCATTCAGTAAAGAGCATTTTGACCGTATGCGTCCCGATATGCAGAACTATGTAGACGCAGGCGGAAAAGTAATCACTGCCTCTATCATGCACAAACCATGGAACGGACAGACTTATGATCCGTTTGAAAGTATGGTGACTTGGTTGAAGAAAGCCGACGGAACTTGGTATTTCGATTATACCGTATTCGACAAATGGGTAGAATATATGATGTCATTGGGAGTTAAAAAACAAATTAACTGTTATTCAATGGTGCCTTGGAAACTCTCCTTCCAATATTTTGATCAGGCAAGTAATTCTTTTAAATATCTGGATGCCAAACCGGGCGAACCTGCTTATGATGAATTCTGGGGCAATATGCTGACTTCTTTCGCCAAACATCTTAAAGAAAAAGGATGGTTCGACATTACGCATATCTCTATGGACGAACGCCCGATGAAAGATATGCTGGCTACATTAAAAGTAATTCGTAAAGCTGATAAAGACTTTAAAGTTTCTTTAGCGGGAACATATCATGATGAATTAGTGAAAGAATTACATGACTATTGTATAGCCATTGGCGAGAAGTTTCCTGCAGAAGTGATCAAATCACGCAGAGAAGCCGGACAGGTTACTACATATTACACATGTTGTACCGAACCTCGCCCAAATACTTTTACTTTCAGCGCACCGGCCGAAGCGGAATGGTTAGGTTGGTTTGCCGCCAAAGAGAATTTAGACGGTTATCTACGTTGGGCTTTAAATAGTTGGGTTAAAAATCCTTTGCAAGACAGCCGCTTCAGAACATGGGCTGCTGGAGACACTTATATGATTTATCCCGAAGGACGTTCATCTATTCGTTTCGAACGTTTGATTGAAGGTATCCAATCTTACGAAAAAATCCGTATATTAAAGGAAGAGTTTGAAAAGAAAGGAAATAAATCAGCGATTAATAAGATTGATAAAATATTAAAGACATTCGATGAATTCAGCCTGAAAGAGATTCCGGCTGCTACAGTTGTTACTAAGGCTAAAGAGGCTATTAACAAATATTGAAAAACATTATGAGTGAGGATGTATCATACCTATTCAGTGGTTTTGATACATCCTCACTCTATTATTAGTTTATTAATGACATTACAATTATCGCTTCAGATAATTATAGCTACCTGTCGGCATTTGGTTTTTGCTGCTTACAGTTCCCTTTGTTCCGTTAAGAGTTGTTTCTTCTGCACCGATAGAGAGTTGCTCTTTGCCATACTTAATTGTGGCGTGAGGTGCTTTATTGGCATCCATTTCGGCTTCTATCTGAAGGTCGCCAATTTTCCATTTTCCTTTTCCTGAAGACTTCAGTGCGGTAACCTTGGCACCTTTGTCACACATGTTTATAATGGTGAGGTAACGCATCTGCTTTACTTTCTCGGTGTTGCAGAAAGTAGCGTGATACTGGTCGGGGGTGCCGTTCTGGTATTTCTTCTTGAAGTCGTTGGCAGGAGAGAAGAATTTGTTTGTAACGCTTCCCTTAACCGCTGTGCTTCCGAATACTTGCGCTTCGGCATGGCTTCGGCTAGTCTCTACGGTCAACTTGTTTTTGTCGACGGTAGACGGACGCATGGTGTGTAACAACAAGCTCCATTCTGAAGCTTCATCGGCTTCGAGAACATCGTATATCACAACTACGTCGGGACGTACAAATACAACGTGGCGCTCGAATTTCTTCATCGGAGTGTCTCCCATGCCGAAGTGTGCGTCTTGCTTTATTCCTTTTTCCTTCATGAAATCGGCAAACTGCTTGTCGGTAGTCTTCTTATAAGCTTCTCCTGCTTCACCGCATACGTACGACATGTTTTCTCCTTCTATATGGCGTTTAATCCATCCATAGCCTTCGTGACCGAATGCTTGTCCGTAGCCGTTAATCAAGATAGAGTTGCAAGCACGGGTATGCTTGTACGAAGTAAGCGAGTGCATGTCGGCAAACGATGTGTAATATCCTGTGGGGTAGAACAGACGTTCTCCGTGACGTGAGATGTTAAAGCTGTTCTGGTCGGCATGAGCGTGACCCTTGGAACCGAAGGGCGACGAGCGGAAGAATACGGTAACATCTTTTGCTGGGTCTGCCAGACAAGAGTGCATTGCTGCTGCTCCTACTCCGTAGAATACCTTGTCGGTAGGCTGATTGGTGGGAGCTTTAGCTCGCTTGGGGGCAACAGAGATATTGTTTACTATCTGATACCAAGGCTCTGTTTTTGCCAACGGTTTTCTCCAGTATTTCTCGTCGGTTGTGGCTCCGAAGAATGATTCTACGGGACGTACCGACTGGAAAAAGCGGTATAAAGCGTACGGATTGTTCTCTTCGCAACCTATGGTGAGCATTTCTGAACGACCCTTCAATCCTCCGGTTTCTACGCGGTCGTGCATATCGCCGAATCCTGAAACAGGCGATGCCACTGGCGAGAAGTAAGTAAAGTAGTCGGGTAGATTACGATACCATCCCATCTTGAAGATATCAATGCCACCCAACTTTTTCAGCAATAATGCCATATCTACCACGGCTGTTTGGTTTACGCTATAATAGCCTTCGCCTTCGTTCCAACCACCGTCTTGTGTAGCAAGGTTAGGGAAACGAGCTATGAACAAGCCGTATGTATAGTCAAGCATTTCGGTAGCCGATTCGAGTTCGCCAAGAGTAGCCAAGGCTGCTGTAAAGTTGCCTGCCAATTCCATCTGCCAGAAGTGATTCTCTACCTGACGTGCTTCGGTAAATCCGGGCCAACGTGCCAGTCCTTCTTTAAACTGCTTGTCGATGGTAGTAAGTATCTGTTGCTTGGTTTCGGCTGTCAGCTCATCGTACAGCATGTCGTACCCCAAAGCCAAAGCTGTGAGGACTTTAGAGCCTAACAAGTCGTTAGTAGGCCATGACAGCAATACATCGGTACGTTTCAGCAAGGCATCTTTCATGTCATTATCTGCCGATAGCGTATAACCTTCAAGCAGCTCATGATACAGAGATACTTCTTTACCTGCCTTTTGGTTAAGGCGGCGAGCAGTTGCCGGGTTAGGGTCGGTCACTGCGCCACGATAAATTTGTTTTGCGGCAGCTTCTTTAGCAGTATTTATAATGCTTTTGTAAAGTCTGTGCTGTGGAGCGTCGCGATGAATATCTTCCATAGAGCGTCCGTAGTTCATTACACGCGGATGGCTTTTGCTGATATTGTTGCGGAACTCTTTGGCAGTAGGGGTAACGAGTCCGTCGGCAGATTCGGGTACGATGAACGAATAAACCTCGCTCGATGATACCTTTCCGTTTTCCACGGTTTCGTATTTCCAATACCATTTACCGCTTTCTAATTTACGGTGCGGGTTGTAGAAGCAATAACGCTGATTCATGCTGCTTTGCGTTTCGGCTTTAGGAAACGCAGCGTTGCGGCTCAGGTATACATTATAAGTTACTTTTCGCTTTTCCCAATATTTGTCCGATTTCCACAGCAGCGGAGACGGATTGGTAGATACTACTGCGTCACCTGCCGGATAAGATGTCTTGCGCCATTCTTCGTAAAGTGAGGCAGGCATTTGTGCCTGGAGGCGTGCGATAAAGGCAAATGTGAGCAATAAAACGAAAAAGACTGTATTTCTTTTCATGTTGGATAAAGTAATAAATTATATTTTACAGACTTCTCTTGCGGAATAAATCTTTCAGGCTGATAGTCTTGTTGTTTATAATCGGGTTAGCCCAGAAACCGATGAAGGTAATGTAGGCAACGAATACAAACAGGGCCGACATTCCGACTTGCAGTGAGGTATGATCGGCTATGCTACTGATGATAAGCGGACCGATGGCACCTCCGGCAATAGCCGAGCAAAGAATTCCGGCAAACGAGCCGTGATGTTCGGATACGGAGTTGAGAGCCAATGAAAATACTATAGAGTACATCATAGAAATACTGAATCCGATAGCGGGGAATGCCATTACAGAAAGCTGTTTGCTTCCGAACAAAGCGCATGCCAGCAATACTATGGTGATTATTCCCGACATCTGAAGCAGACGCTTGCTGTCTATGAACTTCAGCAGAATCATACCGAAGAAACATCCCACAGTCATCAGTCCCCAGAACAAACTAACGGTTTGTGCTCCATCAGTTTGTGGGTTTATACCGTGATATTGTTCAAGGAAAGTACTCATAAAGATAGAAGAACCTTGCTCTGTACTTACGTAGCAAAATATACCTAAGAAAAACAACCATACAGAAGGCTTCTTAAATAGCTCTGTGTACGATGAACGCGAGCCGCTCTTTTCGTCTTCTTTCAGTTCTATCTTCGGAAACTTAGATACGGCTACAGCTATCAGCATGGCCAATAGGATGATTGTGAATATCCAGTACAGTGAAACCCAAGGCAAATCGGACGGAGTGACGCGAGCCAATAGGTCGATAAGCCAATTCTTGCCTTCGCTGTAGATAGACGGGTCGAGTTCGTGAATCAGGTATGTGTAAACCAACGGGCTGACAAACGAAGCGGCTCCGAATACGAATTGTGCCAACTCGGCTATAAATGCGTAGTTCTCTTCGCCTCCCACAGCGCGTTGCAGCGGGTTGATAACCGTTTGCAGCATGGCCATACCCAGTCCGATGATGAACGATGATGCAAGCAATGCCGGATAAGTATGCAGCATGGCAAACAAGATAGTTCCTACGAACGGCATGAGGAATCCGCAGAATAATACGGGTTTCTCGCCGAAACGGTCTATCAGGATACCGGCAGGGATAGACATCAACGCATAAGCAATGAAGAACGAGGTGGGAATGAACCCAGCCATAGCCAAGTCGCTCAGGTGGAAGTTATTGATGATGTCCGGTATAAGTGGTCCCAAGATGTTCGTGATGAACGAAATGGTAAACCAGAACATCATGATTAGGGTAAGTTGTAGTATTTTCTTTTTCATTGTTCTGACTGTTGAAAAATTAAAGCGGCAGCTCCTAAGCATCCGGCTTTATTGCCTAATGTGGCAGCCATGATGCGGGTGTTTACGGCGCAGTCGGGGATAGCGTATCGCATGGCTCTTTCGCTGACTTTCTGAATATAGAAATCGCCGGCTTCTGATAATCCTCCGCCCACTACTATCAGTTGCGGACTGAAGATGTTGATGAATCCTCCGATGCCATGTCCTAAGAAGTCGCAATGCTCGTTGAGGCTTTCAACGGCTATCGGATCGTTTTCTTTGTAAAGGCGTACTATAACTTCGCCGTTTACCTCTTCAGAAAATATGCGTCCGGCTTCTTTAGCGCGTTTGCAGAAGCGGCGTACCAAAGCCGATGTAGAGGCATAATGCTCTAAGCAGCCTACAGAGCCGCAAGCGCATTCTTCACCGTTGGCTATCAAGGGCACGTGACCCAATTCTGTACCTCGGTTGGCGAATCCGTTAAATAGCTTGCCGTCTATAACTACCGCACCTCCGATGCCTGTACCTACGGTTACGAATACCACGTTCTTCATTCCTTTTCCGGCTCCGAACAGAGTTTCGCCCAGTCCCATCATGTTGGCATCATTGCCCACCTGAACCTTGAGTCCGGTTGCCTCTTCCATTACGTCTGCTAAGTTTACATTCTCCCAGCCTACAATGTTTTCGGCTCCACCAAGTACCTTACGGTTTGTTTCGTCTACAATGCCCGGTGTACCAATACCGATGCCAGCCACTGTAATATTGTTTTTTGCTGCTGCATCCATACACTGCTGTGCGGCAAAGCTCAATTGTCCGATAACGGCTTCTGCCGAGATATCGGCTTTCGACGGAATCTTCCCCTCAAAATGAAATACGCCTTCGGCATCAGTCAAGGCGTATTTCACAGAAGTTCCGCCAAGGTCTATTCCTATAGCGAATCTTTTATTTTCCATTTTATGTTCTTTCTACCCAGATTGGTGAACTCCAAGCCCATTGCTGGTCGCGCTGGCGTACACGGATGTAATAATAGTCAGTATCTCTTTCTGGTGTGGTATCTTCCATGTAGTGCTCTACAGTGTAGCAGCTTTCAGGCATTGCGCGGTTAAACAAAATAGCCTCGCTCAACCATCCTATCATGAAGTGAGTGCGTGAGCCTTCTAACAATTCGCCCAGTGTGTGGCTGAACTTCTTGCCGTTGAATTCGGCTGTAAGCACTCCGTCTTTCGGCATTTCCAGTTCCAGAATTACTGCCTGTGTAGCATCGGTAGTGGTGTTGGGGTTCTTAGAAGAGTACATTTCCAACTCAGTATTTTTTTCGCTTACGCTCAAAATCTTGTTTACGTGAGTGTGGAACTCTTTTTCTCCCGGCTGAGGCGATGTGAACGCTGCACCTCTAAAGCAAGGAGTAACGCTTACGATACGACCCTTATCGATTGACAAGTTTCCTTTCCAAGCTACGTATTTCTCTTCGCGGTTCCATCCGAACTGTACTTTCACTTTGCAACGTACGGTATCTTCCTTCGGCATTACCGGAGTCATCGGACCGTTGAGGCGTGCCAACAAGCGTCCGTTCTTGATAACGTCTACATAGTCTATGCAGCTTTCTCCTTCTACATTTAGGTAGATGCGGCGGCTGTTTCCCTTAGTAACGTCTCCCATAAACGCGTCGTTCAGGCGGAAGTCGATGAGAATCTTATCGCCGGTAGCGCAGCAAACGTGGCGGTTGCGCAGTGCTTCCCAGATGTTTTCTCTGTGCAGTGACGGAGACAAAACACCGATTCGGCCGTCACCGTAGCTACCAGGATAACCTGAGTGCTGGTCTGTAGAACCCATGATACCGAACTTGTGTCCTCTTTCCAATCCGCAAAGGATGGTACCTTCCCACTGGCGAGGTCCCATATCGTGCAGATAAGGATAGTCGCCCTGATCTGTTTCTGCCAATCCGTGACGAGAATACATTTCTACGAACGGAGTTACATCGCCTTCGGTAAAGAAGTTCCAGTCGTATCCGCGGTATCCTGTTTGATAGCCCATGTGGTGCGGAGTAACGAATACCTTATGACCTTTGGCTTTCTGTTTCCAATCTTCGATAGAAGTACATTCTACAAGCGGTGCGTCGAGGTCGTAGTTTAGGGCAACGTGGTCGCCGTGCTGCATGCTGTGTGCTTCATAACCAATGAAAGTAAGGAACTCGCCTTCTTTATTGTATTCGTTGGTCATTGCTACATACTTTTCGTATCCTCCGGCACGCAGACGTTTGAAGGCTTCAGTATGATAGTCGATAACCCAAGCCAAACGTGGGTCGTCGGCTCCTGGGATATCAGGCCACATAGCATGTGGGGTAACACTTACAAAGTCGAGTTGCTGCTTAGCCGCTTCGAAAGCGTCGCGCATGTCGCCGTGTCCGTAAGTGATGTTACAATGGTTATGTAAGTCGCCCCAGAACATTTTATAGTCGCTGGCCGACGGCATTATTTTTTTAGCTTCTTTACTGCCCGGTGTGCAAGCTTCGAGCAAGCTACCCGATGCTGCAATACCTAAGAAAGACCATCCTGTAGTTTTTAAAAATCGTCTTCTGTCCATAGTATTATAAATTATATAAAAGTGAATTATCGTTTCATATATCTACGGTCGCCCTTGAAAAGTACTTTTTCTTTTTCGTCGGGGTCGGTATCTTTATATTGTTCCTGAGTCTCTTTCAACAGCTGCATCAGTTCTTGCTGCTTGTCGGCATAGTCAGGGTTGCCAAAGATGTTGTTCATCTCATGCGGATCTTTCTTCATGTCGTACATTTCCCAAACATCGATGTCATTATAGAAATGAATCAACTTAAAGTCTTGTGTGCGTATTCCGTAGTGACGTTTAACTGAGTGTTCTGCCGGATATTCATAATAATGATAGTAGGCAGCCTTGCGCCAATCGGCAGGAGTCTTTCCTTCGTTTTCGAGGATAGGCTTCAATGATTTACCCTGAATATCTTCCGGTATATCAACACCTGCAAAGTCGAGGAATGTAGGAGCGAAGTCAACGTTCATACTGATAGCCGAGCTTACAGAACCTGCCTTAATAGCTTTGGGGTAACGTATGATAAGCGGCATACGCTGGCATTCTTCGTACATGAATCGCTTGTCGAACCATCCGTGTTCTCCCAAGAAGAAGCCTTGGTCGGAAGTATAAACTATGATAGTGTTGTCCAACTGATTTGTTTCGCTCAGATAATCAAGCAATCGTCCGATGTTTTCGTCTACAGAAAGAACGGTTGCCAGATAATCGCGCATGTATTGCTGATATTTCCAGCTTATCAATTCTTTGCCTTTCAAGTTGCCTTTGCGATATTCTGCGATACGTGGTGCATAAACAGAATCCCATTTGTGCTGAACATCTTCCGGCATACGCATATAGACATCGCGCAGTCTTGACTTTCCGTTTACTATTTCGTCGTGAGTAAGAAGTTTCAAGTCCCAGTCTTCTCTCAGAGTCTTGGCAATCGACATGTCTTGTTCGGCTGCAGCTTGTCTTCCCTTGTAGTCATCGAACAGATTCTCTGGTTCGGGGAAAGTAACGTCGTTGAATATACCTAAATGACGTGGAGCCGGCATCCAGTCGCGATGAGGCGCTTTTTCGTGGAACATCATGCAGAACGGTTTGCTCTTGTCGCGTCCTTCCATCCATTTTATCGCCTTGTCTGTGATAATATCGGTTACATAACCTTTTTCTGTTATGTGTTTACCGTTTTCCCAGAAGTCAGGATCGTAGTAGTCACCTTGTTCTTCTTGTCCGCTTAAGACACTCCAGTAGTCGAATCCTTGTGGTTCAGAGATAAGATGCCATTTTCCGATGATAGAAGTTTCGTATCCTGCTTTCTGCAATAGTTTCGGGAATGTCTGCTGATCGCCGTTGAATTTACAAGCGTTGTCTGTAAAGCCATTCATGTGGCTGAATTTACCTGTCAGTACGCAGGCTCTTGACGGACCTGAAAGGGCGTTTACTGCATAGCAGTTGTCGAAACGGATACCTTCATTGGCGATGCGGTCCATGTTTGGAGTCTGGATAAGATTTCCTCCGTAGCAAGACATAGCCTGAGTGGTATGGTCGTCGGTCATTATAAAAATAATGTTCGGCTGTTTCGGCTCTTCTTTTTTTTGGGTTGCGCAGCTTGTTAAATTCAGTGCCACTAAAGGAAGGCACAATGCTGCTTGAGATACTGTTTTCATGATATAGAGTTATAATGGTTTTATTGAGGTCGGAGTAGGGATTATGTTCATCCCATCCCCGACAACAATAAATGGTTTATTGCAAGGTATATTTCAAAGATTGTTTCTTGCCACCTACTTTTACTTCAACTTCCAAGTTCTTACCGTCGAATTTCTTAGTCTTGAACTTAGCCGACATAGCAGGCGCATCTGCGCTGTCTTTCATCGGATAGATGATGGTGATGTAACGTACCGCATCGTTTTCTTTCTTAACGTTGAATGAAACATTCATACGTTTGAATTTCTTGCGGTAAGCTGTAGATGCCCAACCTTCTTCTTTCTTCATGCTCATGCCGTCAGGACCGAAGCACTGCAACTTCATGTTGCTTCCGCTTTCAAACTCGGTAATGAAAGTCATGTCTTCACGACTATTGGCAATCTTACCTTTCGGCATTTGGTAGTGCAAGTTTACAAAGCCTTTTGCTGCACCGATAGCTTCGTCTACAATCACGAAATATGTGTTGTTTACAAAGAAGATGCTACGACGGTGAGTAAGGTTCTTGTAGCTCGGGTTTTCAGTAACAAGTGTCTGAATATCGCCTTCGGGCTGCCACAACAGAGTCTTAGAATTTGTCTGGTCAAGATTCTTGTTGTTCAGAGTAAGTGTGTTGTGAACCGCAGTTTGGCGGAACCAATTACGTTCTTCGTTTACTTCCTTGCTTCCGGCGTATACATAAGAACCAGAGTCGGGGAACAGATTCTTTCCGTTGAACCACATCTCGAATGTACCGTTATCGGGCTGACAGTGCCAGAATGCTTTCGGACCAGCCTTAACTACCATCTGAGTTGCGTCTTCACCCCAAGAGTTTCTGAATACAAAGAAACCTGATTTCAAGAAACCTTTAGACAAGTATGCAGGAAGTTCTCCTTTTTTGCCTTCGCTTGCGAAGTATAAGATAGCCTTATTCTTTGGGAACAATTTGCTCCATTCTTTGTAGTTCTTGACCATTTCTCTCTTTGTTGTCAGCTTAGCGTCGCTGAAGCAAGGATTGGTATAGTCGGGGAAACAGATGTTCAGGTAGAACATAATCATGTTTTCTACTGTATCCATGTAGCTCTGCGGGAAATCATTGCGGAATCCGTTCATATCTGCTATGTACAAAGCCTTGCAGAAAATGTTGATTGATGCCAAGTGATAGTGCGGGTCGAGCTCGAACTGTCCACCGTCATCGTAAACCTGAACTTTGATTTCGCGGTTCAAGATACCGATACCGCTCTGTCTCCATGCAGAAGCGTCCTTGAATTCTGGGAAGAATGTTCCGGCGTAGATGATACGCTGTGCTTCGAACAGCAAGTGGTTTCCTTGGTCTGAGTAGTTGTTCAGGATATGAACAGCGTGCTTGTAGTAGTTTACAAGGAACTCGGTAAGGAATTCCGGAGTGAACGAAGGAGACGGCAAGAACAACTGGAACTGTGTAGTCTGGTCTTGCAGGCGGTTACTAACTTCCAGCGGACGCCAAGCGAAACGCATGTTTTCTACATCGCCTTTCAGGGTTTCGTTGCTTGTCAGTTCATATTCTTTCTTGTCGATAGATACCAACGGGTTTTTCTTAATCCAGTCGATATATTGAGCGGCCCATTCTTTAGCATACTTCTCGTCGCCCGACACGCGATATGCTTTACCCATCGGAGTAAACCATTTGTGACGGTGAAGCTGCCAACGCAATTCGTTATCTTGTACAGGCCAGTATTTCCAGTTGATGTCCTTTCCGTAGTTGAACGATGGCTGGTAGCCTTTATGTACGAAGAATGTATGCTCCATAGCGTCGTCGGCCCACTTCTGTTCTTCCTTACCGATAGTAATCTTATTCAGGTTAATATCAGGAGTCTTGATGTTGGTACGTGCGCGGTAATAATCGAGCAATGCCTGTGCAGCATCTTTGTCTTTTCCTGATTCGTGCAAAGACTTAACTTTCTCCAAACCTGGATAATTAAGGTTCAGCAAAGAGAAAACTTCCGTTTTAAGCTCTTGTGCAGTAGCTTGTGCCATACCGATACAAGCTACTATGCTTAATGCTATATGTTTTAATTTCATGAATTACTTATTATTAAAGGTCTTTGTATGAAATGTGCTTCAAATCCATGTATTTTGTATGAAATGTGCTTTAAATCCATGTATCTCTTCAGAGCTTCCAAGTAGTAGTAGTCAGCATAGTTCAAAGGAACATCGATTTCACTTCCGTTAGGCAAAGAACCTGTAGAGTGCATCAAGATGAAGCCGCCGTTTGTGCCTGGCTTAGCCAAATAAGCGTCGCTCGACAAACTCTTCAGAATCTTTTCTGCGTAGTCAAAGTATTTCTGTCCGTCGGCAACGAATGTGCTAAGTTCTAACATGGCAGAAGCTGTAACAGCTGCAGCCGATGCGTCGCGCGGAGTTTCAGGAGTTACAGGAGCCATATAATCCCAGTAAGGAATAGCGTCGTCTGTCTTAACACGGCTCATAATCATATCTGCAATATTGCATGCGAATTTCAAGTAAGTAGAATCGTTTGTTTCACGGAAGCAAGCTGTATATCCGTATACGCCCCATCCCTGGCCGCGGCTCCATGCAGAGTCGTCGTTCTTTCCTTGGAAAGTCTGTTTGCGTTCTACTGTACCGTCATTGTTATAGCTTACTACGTGCCATGAAGTGTAGTCCGGACGGAAGTGATTTTTCATGGTAGTGTTAGCGTGGGTGATAGCAACGTTTTTATATTTATCGTCGTTTGTAAGTTTGCTTACAGTGAAGAGCAAGTCGAGGTTCATCATGTTGTCGATGATAACCGGGAAATTCCATGTACCGAAGTCCCATGAACGGATACAACCGATACCTTCGTTGAATCGGCTGCAGAGGTTATCGGCGGTTTCGTGCATTACTGCAGCAATTGTATCGTTCTTGGTAAGACGAAGTGCGTTACCATAGCTGCAGTTAATCATGAAGCCCAAGTCGTGAGTACCTCTATAATAGCGTACTGGGTTCAGCAAGTTAGTATATTCTATAGCCTCTGTTTTCAACGAGTCATTTCCTGTCAATTCGTATGCATACCATAAAGAACCTGGGAAGAATCCGCTTGTCCAGTCTTTCACTGTGCAGAGTTTCATCTTTCCTACTTTTTCGGCAGGAGCAGACTGACGCAATGAGTCTTTAAATGTTGCAGAATCTCTTTCCAACTGTTCGCAGAGGAAGTTCATGTCGTAACTCTGATAAGTAGTACGAGGCAATTTACCTGTTCCTTCAGCTTCGTGAGCAGCAAGCATCAGTTGCTGTTGTGCTACATCAAGTCCGTTTTTAATCCAGCTGTAATCTTCTTTTGGTTGAGTCTGGCATGAGGCAAGAGCAATGGCTGCCGCAGCAAATGCAATCAGTTTTTTCATTATAAAGTATTGTTTTTATGGGTTTGTTTTCTTGGTTACAAAATTAGTTTACTGTTATGTCAGAGAGGCCGATTATTGTGCTAAAGCCTTTCAAAGCGCATTTTTGTTATACAACTTTTGTTGAATAGACTATAATAATTGTCTTAATCGGCCTTTAATAAAGCATAAGGCGCAAAGAAACATTGTTTTTTTATTGCTCCTTTGCGCCTCTGTGCTTGAAGTTATATTTTCAATTATTTTCCAATAGTTACCACTTCGGGTTCTGCTTGAATTGCGGACACAAGTCCATGTCGCGTTGCGGGATAGGCATCAGCTCATGCTTGCCTTCGATGGTGTATTGGTAAATGGCATAGTTGAAGTTTTCGTTGTCGCTCGACCACCAGTTCAGGAGGTCTTTGTAAGTTTTGGTGATTGTCTGGTAATAGATACCCCAACGCACCAAGTCAAGACGACGGTGTCCTTCGAATGCCAATTCGTATGCACGCTCATCACGTACTGCCTGGCGGAATGCTTCCTGGCTAAGAGCGGCAGGCAAGTCGCAAACGGATGTGTTGCTCGGGTTACCGAATCCACGACGACGAACCTTATTGATAGCGGCGTATGCTTCGTTAGTAGGATGTCCCTTCCATTCGTTCAGCGCTTCTGCATAGATAAGTAAGACATCGGCGTAGCGCAATACATACCAGTTAGTGTTAGAGCGGTCGTCGTTTATCAGCTTGTTGGCAGCGTTAGTATATTTCTCCAAATCCCATTTGGCAGGAGTGAAGTATTGCTTGTTCTTCTGGTCTACATCAGGATTAAGACTTGCTTCTTCTGCAGTAAGCGTTACTTTTTCATCACCTATAGTATACTGTCCAGCTTTACCGAAGAATGTCTTGGTAGGTTTGTACTGGAAGTTAGAGATTGACAAAGCCCAACGCTTGTCGCCTTTCTGCTCTGCTATCTGCTGCCATTTATATGAGAACGGATAGATTACCTTCACGTTACCTTTACAGCTTCCGCGTGTACCCGAGATCTGCGAAGCCGGTACACCGTTCCATTTGCCTATGTATCCGCAAGGGTCGTTTGCGCCACCGGCAGCTGTAGGCGAGTAGAATGAGATTTCGATAAGACTTTCTGTAGGATCCCATACGCCGTTGGCGGTGTTTTCCCACAATGTCTCGAAGTCGGGCAGCAAGTCATGCTTACCAGAGTTGATAAGCTGTGCGGCAGTTTCGGCAGCGTCTTTCCATTTTGATGTATCGTTTACAGGATATCCTGCCCATGTAGCGTATACCTTAGCCAGCAATCCTAATGCGGCACCCTTAGAGAAACGGTAAGAATTGTCGCTACGTACATCGTCGTCTGTTGCATACGGCAATATTTCGGCAGCATATTTCAAGTCTTCTTCTATGAACTTATATACTTCAGCCGGCTCTGCCTGTACAAATGTTTCCGGTTTCTGGTGAGATTGTTCTGTATTAGTGAACAAAGGCACACGGTTCCAACGGCGAACTAACTCGAAGTAGTAAAGAGCTCTCAATGAACGTGCTTCGGCTGCATAGATCAATGCTTTCTTTTTATCCGACTGGCTGTAGCTGTCGATGTGCAGTGACAGCTGTTCCAAGAAATCGTTTGCGTTATAAATTCCCATATACAGCGATTGCCATGCCTGCTGTACTTCCGATTGTGTAGCGGGATAAGCGTTGGTAGGAACAATACGGAAGTTTTCCGTATTGCTACCTTCTACTTGTTCCATATCGGTACCCAAGCTGAAGTGGATAGACAAGTAGCGGCCATACATCGCTTCTCTCACGTTAGTGCGGTATACGCCTAAAAGTACGTTCTGTGCTTCGTCGGCGTTGGTCAGGTAGTTCTTCTTTTCTACTTCTACTTTATCTTCTTCTTCCAAGAAGTTGCTGCACGAAGTAGAACCCAGAGTAACCAGTCCTGCCAGTAATAAGGTATATAATTTATGTCTTTTCATACTGTTTCGTTTTTATTAGAATTGTAAATCAAGTCCTATTGTGAAGATACGGCTCTTAGGATATGCACCCCAGTCAAGTCCCGGTGTCATCGGGTTGTTTGCAGCTGTACTTACTTCTGGGTCGTAACCGCTATATTTGCTCAGGCAGAACAAGTTCTGTGCGCTTCCGTATACGCGGAGTTTCTGTACATAGAACTTCTTAGTAAGTTTCTGCGGAATGGTATATCCCAAAGTTACGTTCTTCAAACGGAGGAATGAGCCGTCTTCTACGAAACGTGAATATACTTCGTTGGTGATGTAACCGTTTGTCTTCGGAACGAGGTTAGATGCGTTTGTAGGCGGACCAACGGTCTGCTACTTCCGCCATCATGTTACGACGGCCCAAACGAGTCTGAGTACTGTACAGACGGGTTGCGTTGTATAAATCGTTACCGTAGTTAAACTGGAACATGAAGCTGAAGTCTACACCCTTGAAGTTGAAATTGTTGGTGATACCACCATACCACTTAGGCAGTGTGTTACCAATTACCGTACGGTCTTTAGTAGTGATTTCACCGTCGCCGTCCTGGTCTTTGTATTTCACGCATCCCGGTTCCAAGTTTGTATTTTTAGTTTTGTATCCGGCGTTATTTACTACACCTTCTTTCAATATCCATTTTCCGTCAGGAGTCTGGTTGAAATCAGAGTATTGGTAGATACCGTCGAATTCATAACCGTATATTAAGCCCAGTGATTCGCCTACTTTTGCGATGTAGTCGTAAGAAGTAAAGTTGCCGTCGAATCCTGAACGTGCATACATTGCGTCTACTCCCGATGCCAACGATTTCAATTCGTTATGGATGAACGAAATGTTGAAGTTGGTTTGCCAAGTGAAGTTCTTAGACTGAATGTTTGTGCTGTTGATACTTAATTCAATACCTCTATTCTGAATCTTACCTACGTTTTGCCACTGAGAATCGAAACCTGTTACGTGTGCCAACGACTGTGCTAACAGCAAGTCTTTGGTGTTCTTGATAAAGAAGTCGGCAGTCAAGCTCAAGCGGTTAGCGAAGAAGCCCAAGTCTATACCTGCGTTGACAGTAGAAGATGCCTCCCACTTCAAGTCACTGTTACGCAGCTGCTTCGGAGTCAATACAGTTACTATTTGGTTTCCTACACCGTATTTAGAGTCTGTATAAAGATCAAGCGACAAGTAGTTCTTGATACGGTCGTTACCTACAAGACCCCATCCTAAACGCAACTTCATGTTAGAAATCCAATCCAAGTTCTTCATGAACTTTTCTTCAGAAACACGCCATGCGGCAGAGAATGAAGGGAAGTATCCCCATTTATTGTTCTTAGAGAATACTGTAGAACCATCGGCACGCATTGTTGCAGTGAACAAGTAGCGGTTGTCGTAGTTGTAGTTGGCACGTGCAAAGAATGAAAGCAGCGAGTTGTCGCTATAATCAGAATTTACTTTGCTCGGAGTAGCTCCAAGACCTAAGTTATTGTTGCCCAGGTTATCGAATGGGAAATCCATTGCCTGACCGTATAAGTACTCTGTAGTCTTGTGTGAAACTTCATGACCCAACATTACATCGTACTGATGTTTTTTAATCTTCTGTTTCCAAGTCAAGGTGTTACTGTTTACCCAGCGTGAATCGCGTTGCATCTGGCTTGAACCATAAGGCTTACCACCGTTACGGTATGCTTCTTTTGTCTTCTGAGAGTAGAATATGTCTGTTCTGGTGTTGGTAGTGTTGTAAGTGGCAGCAGTACGGAAAGTCAATCCTTTTCTGATTTCCCAGTTTACAGCACCGTTAGCCGACCAATATTCAGAGCGTTTCTTGTTAGTAACGTTTTCAGTCTGCAATACAGGGTTTACCTGTGCGATATTATCGTTTCCGTCTTCCAACATAGTTGGGTCGATGAAAGCGTTCAGCAATTCGTCATCAGTCATGCGGTTACCTGCGGTAGGACGTGCACTGATAATCTGTGCCAACATGTTGAAACGACCAGAGTCGGCCGATGTACCTACACCTTTACGGTTAGTCTGGGCATAGTTGAATGTAACATCCAATGATACCTTCTTAGTGAGCTTGTTAGTATAACGAAGCTTTCCGGTAGTCTTGTCGAAACCACTGTTGTTGAAGATACCTTCTTCTACGTAGCGCGACAGAGAGCCTGAATATTTAGACTTGTCAGTACCACCGATGATGCTTACGTTATGATCGGTAGACCAAGTAGGATTGAAAGTCTGGTCTTGCCAGTCGATACCTTCTACACCGATAAAGTCGTCGAGCGATTGATAACGGTATGGGTTGCCTTCAGAGTCATTTCCTTCCTGGAAGTAAGAGGTCAAGTATTTATCGTTGATTTCACCCTGCAGTTTTACGAATTCGTACGGGCTAAGCAAATTGAGTTTCTTAGCGATGCTACGGTAAGTGGCAGAGCCCTTATAAGTAATGATAGGCTTGCTTTCCTTACCCTGCTTGGTAGAGATCAAGATAACACCGTTTGCAGCGCGAGAACCGTAGATAGCAGCCGAAGAAGCATCTTTCAATACAGAGATGTCTTCGATATCCGAGTCAGACAGATAGCTGATATCGTCTACCTGGAAACCGTCTACTATATAAAGAGGTGCATTATCACCAGTCAAGGTACCTACACCACGGATGTTGATGTTGAAGCCAGAACCCGGCGCACCATCGGTCTGGGTAATCTGAACACCAGCAACCTGGCCGCTCAACGCTCCCGCCAAGTTACTTGTTTTATAACCCTCGATGTCTTTTCCACCTACTGATGAAAGAGATCCTGTCAAGTCGCTACGTTTCATAGCGCCGTAACCTACAACTACTACTTCTTCCAAAGTCTTGTTGTCCGGTTCCAGTTTTACGGTTACTTTGTTCTGTCCTTGGAAAGTCAAGGTTTTGCTTAAGTATCCTACGTAAGAGAAAGTAATCTTTGCTCCTTTCTTAACTTTCAGAGAGAAGTTACCGTCGAAATCGGTAATGGTACCATCGGGTGTACCCACAACTTGTACGGTAGCACCGATAAGCGGTTGGTCTGTCTCGTCTATAACAACACCGTTCAGTGTTATTCGCTGAGCGTACAGACATACAGACATCATCAAGGCAAGGAGGGTGATGAACCCTCTTTTGCTTGCCGATTTTATAGTGTATTGATGCATAAATCTATATGATTAATGGATAATTGAATTAAAAATTAGTATCAAGCCAAATTACGATAGGACCTACTTCTGTTCCTTTGTTTACATTAGTGACGTTGTCGCTATATGTCATGCTCATTATGACGACACCGTTTGCCCAAGCTAATATATCCTGGCTATCTTCTGCACGTTGGCACCATTGGTTAGCGTTTATTACAACTGAGAATTTCTTGTCTCCGTCTGCATTGTCTACATAACCCAATGTTTTATCTGTATGATTTTCCCTTATATTGCCCTTTACATCGAAGTAAGCCATGGGGGCTTTGGCTCCTAATCCAGCTCCGCATTGTACCCACAAGGCTTCCATAAATGGAGACTGTTTATAGTAGCCTTTTGTGTGTTTTTGCGTACCTCCCGATTCAAGTGGGGTGCCGTCTTGATATTCTCCATTAATATTGTAATAGATAGGGTCACGTCTGAAATCCAAAACAAATTTGCTCATATCTATAGTGTTAGTAATGGTAGGAGTAACAGAACGTCCACCCTTCTTTGGATTTACTTGCAGAACGAATGGGGTGTATTCTATCTTACCATTAGTTTTATCAGCATTAGAGTTGTGGAAGAATACTGGCACTGTTATAGAATAAGCCTTTTTGCCAGAACCTGCAGTAGCTTTTACCAATACTACAACACATTTTTGTTCATTAGGTAGAGCATTGAGAGTTAATTTACCAGTTTTAGAGTCAATTTTTACTTTATTCCAAGTTGAAGTACCACCAACGTCAATTCCGCTTACGCTCCAAGTCAATGTCTTTTTACTGTCGGTTTCAGGAGTGCTAAATTCTGCGTTACCGTTGAATTCTTCCTTATCTGCCAGTCTGAACTGGTTAGCGTAGTTTTCGGCAGGAGTCAATCCCAAGTTGTTTCCGTAGCGGATGTATGTAAACTTGTTGGGGTTTTCAGTGACATTGATAATTAACTCTGCGGTTTCGCTATTCTTATCGTTTGATGCTTTTACGGTGAACTTGTGTTCTCCTAAAGTCAGTTTGTGACCTTTCTTAGCAGAGATTGTTCCGGTCTTTCCGTCCAATGATACGATGTTCTTATCTTCGGCAGAGATAGATTCAAATACGAATACAGGTTCTGCACCCTTGAATCCGTCTTTTACAGGAATTTCGAATTCTACCTGTTCTGTAACAGGAGTCATTTCGTAAGCGAAGTTAGAAATAGGCTCGATGTATTCTACTACGTTCAGTGTGAATACGTTGTTGAATACTACACCTTCTGTGCTATAGTCGTTCTTAACGCGAACAGAGACAACATATTTTTCGCCGCTCTTAAGTCCGTGACCTTCGGCTACAGAGATAACGCCAGTCTTGGCATCGATAACGAATTTGTCTGAAGCTGGCGAAACGCTTTCTATAGAATAAGCGATACCGTCTGTAGAACCCTTGAATGTAGGAACTTGGCTAACGAAAGATGTGTTGCCCGATTCTTCTGTAGCTTCTTCCAATTTACCTGTAGCGTAAGTCAAAGCCAACGGCTTAGAAGTTACGTTTACAGTAAGTGCGTTAGCGAACAAACCTTCTTCGCTGTCGCTACCCGATACGGCAGTGTTCAACTTAAGGTCGATAGTGTAAAGTCCCGGTTCGATAGCATTAGAGCCGCGAACGATAGAGATTGTTCCGTCTGAAGAAACAGCGAACATCGGGTTCTTCTTGTTGTCGACGATAGTCTCGCCTAAGCGAACGCTTGAGATAGAATATCCTGTAATAGAGATATGGTTCTGTTCTGTAGTAACCTGTGCGGTAGGTAATTCTACTGTACTGTTGGCATCGATGATGTCAGCGAAATCGGCAACCAATGCTTCCGGAGTAACAGTGATGCCTTCGGGCACACGCTTCAAGAAGTTTACACTGATAATGTCGTTGTAAGTGAAAGTGCTTCCACCTGCTACACACGAAACAGAAATCTTATAAACACCTACTGGGGTTGTTTCATCGCTTTCTATGTGTACTGTTCCGCTAGTAGGATTAATCTCGAACAAGTTGCCTGTGTAAGCCTGTCCGTCCAAAGTAACTCCTGTGATAGTGAAGTCAGAAGGTGTGGCTCCCTTGTAACTGGGTTGTGCAATGTCGCTACTCATGCCAGGACCTATATCGGTCATGCTGGTATAGTAGAGAATAAAATCGGTTTTGTCGGTGGTTTCTGTTTCCGAGCATGAAGTAATGCCCAGCAATGCGAATACCATGACCGTCAAAACTCCCAAAAATCGGGATAAGATGTTGTGTCTTACGTTCATTTGGTTATGAGATTAAGAGTTATTATTATTTTATTTTTGCTTGCAAATTATAAGTCTTGCCGTCTACTGTAACTTGCAGTGTCACGCCGTCGGCATGGAACGTATTGCGTGTCTCTTCCGTGTTGTCGGTAAACTTAGCGTCGAGTTCCATGTTTGCGTCATAAGCTCCGTCTATCGGTTTGATGATAGTGATGAGGCGAGATGCTCCGTTGATAGGCTTACGAACATTGAATTTCATGCCTAAACGCTTTCCGCTTGCTTTAGAAATGGCATCAGCAGTATTATTCCATACTTCTGTTTCCTTGTTGTCTATTTTACCTTCAAGCGCTCCGGTTGTAGAGCCTTCAGCGTAGAAAGAACGCAATACCATATTGTTACCGTCGGTAAAGGTAGTGTGGAGTCCTGCTGTTTTCTTGTCAGCGTCAGCATCGGCTACTGTAGGACATTCATCAGTTGTAATCATGTGGAAGTTCAAGTTCACCTTGTCTTTGTTTCCATCACCAAATGCTTCATCGGCAATAACGAAGAATGCCTTATTAACGAAGAATACTGTACGACGGTGAGTCAAACCTTCTTTCATCTCGAACTGAGTAGAAAGAACGTCAACATTTACACCGTTCATTTTTTCTGTATACATGGTAAGGAACTTTCCTTTACGGTGAGTTGCGTCTGGGTCTTTACTCAATGCGGTCAAAGTGTTGTGGTTTACTGCCGCTGCGAAATCTTTGCGTAACGGGTCACCTTCGTATCCATGACATCCTGCATCGGGGAAGAATATACGTCCGTTGCGGTATAGGCTGAATGTCTGATTATCCGGCTGGCAGTGCCATTTAGCTTCAGGATTATAGTTATTCTTCAGTACCATCATGGTAGAGTTTTCTGTCCAACCGCTACGAAGCATGTAGTAACCTGCTGCCGAATATGCTTTAGTAGTGTACGAAGGCACAGTGCCTTTGGCACGTTCGTATGCCATGTACTTCATTTCTTCATCGTCTGGATAGATTTCGCTGTATTTCTTGAAGTTCTTAATCTGAATGCTCTTACCTAATCTGTCTGAACGGGTATCGTTGTAATTGTCGATAGTATAGTTTGGATAGATTATGTCTTTCAGGAAGTTAGTAGCGTTTTTCAGCTTCGATACGAACGAAGCCGGCAGCAAATCTGTCTTATCGTTAAGCGACAACAGATAATAGAGGCTGAGGCAGTTGCTTACTGAACCGATGTGATAGCTCGGGTCGAGATCGGCATGTACACCGTCTTCAAGGAACTGAGAACCTATTTCCGTATCGAGCATAGTAGATGCTTCGTTTGTCCATTCTGTGGCGTTCTTAAATTCCGGCATCAATACTCCTGCTGTAAATACGGCTTGTATCTGGCTTAAGCGAATGTTGTCGCCCGGAGTCTGATAGTAGTTCTTGCGAATCATTTCTACATGATCGGCTATAGAAATCAAGAATGTAGAAAGCCATTCGGGTGTGAAGTTGGTAGATTGCAGATAGTACTGCATTACGTTAAGCTGCGACAGCAAACGTTCGGCAGTCTGCAGTCCTTTCCACTGATAGTTTGAGTTCTTATCAGTTTCGTTATCGTCGAATTTTGCGTTAGGGCATGGATAAGTATTCATCCAGCTTTGGTAGGTCTCTATCCAATTCTTGATATAATCTTCGTTTTTGGTTACGCGATATGTCTTGGCCTGCGGTTCCATCCACTGCCAACGGTGACGCTGATATTTGAATTCTGCGCTGGTTACTCCTTCTACCTGCAAATCCCAGTCGATAACAGTTTGTCCGTTTTCGTCTTTCTTCTCGAATTTGTAGAATGTGTCATCAGAAGTTCCTTGCTTATTGTCTGCGCCTAAGTCGGCAGAAAAGCCGCGAACATAGAACTGATGCAGCAGAGCTTGGTCGGCCATAGCTTTTTCTGCGGCAGAGTAAGATGTGTTAATCAAGTCGATGCTTGGGTTGATTACGTTGCTACGGTTGCGATAGTACTGCAACAATTCATAGCATGCGTAATAATCTTGACCAGCCTCGTGGTAAGCTTTCACTTTTTCCAACCCTGGGTAGTCGAGATTTAACTTTTCAAAAATGCCTTCAGTGATAACATCATTGGGCTTTTCAGTCGGCATGATAGTACCCTCTATCACTCCTGAACCCTTTAGAGTCTCGTCGTCTTCAGTGCACGCGGTAAGCGCCATCGCTGCGATGAGACAGAGATGAAGTTTATTCATAGATACTCTCTTTTAAGAAATTATTGATTAGAACTTTAGTGATGCAAAGTTATAGGTTAACGTTTGTATGTATCGTAAAGATAACTTTTCTTTTCCATAATATCGTACAATCAATGCAACATTTGTTTTGAGAACTTTTAAAATTGTGCAAAATGCGATTATACGTATGTTTAGAGCACTTGTTTATCAGTGTTTTGTGATGTGTAAATGCTGTGGCAATGTTTGTGGAAAGTGTGATGGCATGCGATGAAAAAGCTGATTGCTTGGCATGAATTCTATAAACTTAGCCTAAGTATATAAAAACTTAAACTAAGAATATATAAACTTAGGCTAAGTATACATATTCTTAGGCTAAGTTTATAGAATTGAATAAAAGAAAACAAACTTTTATTCGCAAGTTTTTTGACAATTACAGATACGAAAAAACGCTATGCCGCACGTTGGTTGACGTGCGGCATAGCGCATATTAACTTGGTTGTTTTTTACAGAATCTTGTGACTGCCGTATTATCGGTTGCCTTTCTTAACGTATTCTGTAGGCAAGCAACCCATGTACTTCTTGAATACCGTAGAGAAGTATGACGGTGTGTTGAAACCAACCATGCTGCTTATCTCGGAAATACTGTATTGTCCTTCGCGCAGCAAGCGGCAAGCTTCGTTAAAACGAATCTTGCGTATGAACTCTATAGCCGATTCTCCGGTTACGCCTTTCAACTTCAGGTGAAGGTTAGAGCGACTCATATTCATATTGCGTGCAAACTCTTCGGCAGAGAATTCTGGATTATCCATATTGGCCTTCACTACTTCGACGGCGCGTTTCAGTAACTTCTCGTCCATAGCGTTGAAGGTTATCTTTTCAGGGTCTACCTCGGCTGATTTTGCGTAATGCTCTATCATGCGGGCACGAGTGCGCATGCGGTTCTGCACTTTGGCTATTAGCACGCTAAGCGAGAACGGCTTGGCTATGTAGTCATCGGCTCCAGTCTGCATGGCCTGCATCTGATCGTTCACATCGGTCTTAGCCGAAAGGATGATAACAGGTATATGGCTGGTTACAATGTTCTGCTTTATCTGCTTACATAGTTTTATACCATCCATTACTGGCATCATGACATCGGTTATCACGATATCTACCTGTGTATCCTTCAGAATGTCGAGTGCTTCGGCACCGTTGGCTGCCTGTTTTATGCAGAAGTTGGGCTGTAATCCGCTATATAGATAATGGCGTATCTCTTCGTTGTCTTCTACCACAAGGATACATCCTTTCTTATTGTCGGTATCTTCTTCTGTGGTGTTGTCGTCTTTCTCGGTGTTTATGATATACATCTCTTTAGAGTTGGTAGAGTGTACTTCTTCTGGTTCCGCATCTTCGCTGCTGCCATAGAATTCGTTTTCGGCGTATGCGTTAGGGTTCTGCGGCAGATAGATGGTAAATATACTACCTTTGCCCTTTTCGCTTACCAATTCTATATGTCCGTGATGCAATTCCACCAAACGCTCTACCAATGAGAGTCCGATACCGCTACCTACATAGTTGTTCTTAAGCTGATAGAAGCGTTCGAATATTCGCTTGTGCTTGTCTTGCTCTATACCGCATCCTGTATCGCTTACTTCCAGCTGCAGTTGGTCGTCCTTTATGGTGAGGCGAACAGTGATACTACCTTTTTCGGTATATTTAAAGGCGTTAGACAGCAAGTTGTTCAGTATAAGCTCTACGTATTTAGGGTCGGCATAGCATTCCTTATCTTCTATATCTGAAATTAACGTATACTCCAAGTTCTTGGTACGAGCCAACTTTTCGTAGAACATGAAGTTTTCTTTTACTGTCTTATATATACATGTATGCTCTACCTTTAGCTTAAACACTCCCAGCTCAGCTCTTCTGTAGTCCATTAACTGATTTACAAGGTTGAGCAAGCGATTGGCGTTACGGTTTACGTAGTTCAACTGCTCTTTCATCCATTTATCGGTAGTTTTAGCCAGCATATCTTGTATCGGCGCCAAGATAAGAGTAAGCGGAGTACGCAACTCATGCGAAATGTTGATGAAGAAACGCATCTTCATCTGTGCTATCTCTTCTTGGTGCAATTTCTCTTTCTGTTCAAGTTTCAGGCGTGCTTCCATCGACTTCCGTTCCCAGAAATAACGTAATATAATAGCCATCAACGCTACCGTTATGATAACGAATAACAGTATCGCCCACCAAGTAGCATACCATACGGGCAGCACCTTGATGGTAAGCATGGCGGGTTCGCTGCTCCAATGTCCGTCGTTATTGGCAGCTTTCACTAGGAAACGGTACGTTCCTGCGGGCAGGTTAGAGTACGATACGCTTCGCTGATGTCCTTTAAGGTAATACCATTCCTTGTCATAACCTTCCAGCTGATAAGAGAACGTGTTATGCTGTCCGGATATGAAGTTGGTTACTACAAACTCCAGTGTAAAGGCGCGTTGCGACGGCTTCAAGACAATCTTTTCAGTATCTGAAATCAGTATCTGAAATGTTCTTGCTAAGTATTCCGCTTTCGTCGCCCGGATGTACCTCCTTATTATATAGGTAGAATTTAGTAAAGAACGGCTTTGGCGTAAATGGGTTGAACGTAAGCAGTTCTGGACGGAATGTTGAAATTCCGTTTATGCCTCCGAAGTATAAGCTTCCGTCGGCAGTGCGGCAGTGCGAGTGCGGATTAAACTGGTTACTCTGCAGTCCGTCGTTTACGGAGAAGTTTCTGAATTGTCCGTTCGATGGGTTGAGGCAACTCAATCCGTGGTTGGTATTGAGCCAAAGATGATGGTAAGAGTCTTCTTCTATGCCGTATATCACATTGTTGGGCAGTCCGTTTTTGGTGGTGTAATGAGTGATAACGTGCTTTTCTCTATCCAGCTTGTAAAGTCCCCATTGCGTACAGAACCATAGACAATGTTCTTCATCTTCGTGAATGTCTTGTACCGCTACAATGTTGTTGAAGCCGTCGATAGAAATCTTTATGGCTTTCAGTCCGTTGTCTGTTATCTTATATACAGTCAGACTGTTTTTACCTCCAATCCAAAGTCTTCGCTTTGAATCCTGGAATAAGATGTTAATCTGTTCGTCTGGAATCTCATTGCCGTTAACATCTTTATCTACAGCCGTAAATGTTTTGCTGTCTTTATTGAACAGGTACAGTCCGTTTAATGTTCCTGCCCATAGCATGTTATCCTTATACGGCAGCAGTGAATAAATGTTCTGTGTTGCCGATGGATTATTCTCGCTATAGCAATGTTCTATGTTGCCTCCGGCACGGTGTATTATCTTTATTCCTCCAGCGTGGGTACCTACGTACACTACGTTCCTTTTCTCGTCGATAGAGATACATTTCACGTTGTTAGATTCTACTACGGGACTTTGTTTGTTGTTGAAAGTATAGTAAGTAACCTCATCGGTATGCGGGTCGTAGTAGTTTACGCCGCCATCGTTGGTACCTATATATAAGTTGTGCTTACTATCTTCTACTATGCAACTTACCACATTGTCGTTCAGTTGCTTCTTATATGTTAGTCGCTGTATATTTCGGAAGCGGTTCTTTAGCGGGTGATAATAGTTAATACCGCCAAAGTACGTGCCGAGCCACATACCTCCCTGCGAATCCTTGTAGATGCAGCGCACCGAACGCTGACTCAAACTTTCTGGGTCGATGGGGTTATGTGTGTAGGCAGTGAACTTATCGCTACTTTCATGATACACGTTAAGGTCATTGAAAGTACCTATCCATAAATAACCTTTTGTATCAACTGATAAGGCACGAATAAAGTTTGAGCTGATATCGCCTTCATTGTACGAATGTACATAATGTTTCTGCTCTCCGGTTTGTGGGTTGAGTCGGTATAAGCCTTCTCCCTCAGTCGCAATCCATAGCGTGCTTGGATTTTGCAGCAAAAGTGCTTGTATGCGGTGTCTTATGCTGAGGCTTAAACGCTGAATGCGCTTGCCCTTATAATCCCACACGAAAACTCCGTTTTCGGCAGTACCTATATATATGCTTTGTGCGGTACGGTAAAGGGCGGTTACGTTGAGTTGCAGCAGGTCGGTAGGCAATGTCTGTTGTGAGAATGCCTTGCTCTTAGCGTCGAAACTGTAAAGTTGTCCCTCGGCGTTGACCAATAGTTGCGAGTCGGACAGCGTGACTATGCTTGAAACCGTAGCTGTTTTGCTATTCTTTAAGTAGAAATTCTCAAAGATGTCTCTTTCTTCGTTGTAATACGATAAACCGCTTTCGGTTCCTATCCATACGCGTCCTTTGTCGTCGGTCACCAACGTGCGGATAATATCGTTTGCTATGGTGGTAGAATCTTGCGGATTATTCTGATAGATAGTAAAATCGTATCCATCGTATTTGTTGACCCCATTGTGCGTAGCAAACCACATATAGCCTTTGGCATCTTGCGCGATGGCGAATATAGTGTTCTGCGACAACCCGTTATTGATAGAGATATGAGAAAAATGCAGGTTATCTTTAGAATGACCAGCACCTTGTGCCATTGTTATATTAAGGCAAAAGCACAAGGTCAGTAATACGATGGTATAGATACGGTTTTTCATAAATTTATTCTTTATCTTCGGACAACTTCTTTTGCGGGTTAGTATGTCTTACTATGATAATACTTGCTTCGTAAAGGGCTGTAATCGGTAATGTAACCAATAGCATCGTGAACGCATCGCTAGTAGGAGTGATGATGGCCGCCGCAATCATTGATATGACTAAGGCGTGCTTGCGATAGGTTGTCATGAACTTAGCTGTAAGAAAACCTAATTTGGCAAACAGCCACGACAATATCGGTATTTCGAATAAAATGCCCATCATTAGGCTAAGCATGGTTAGTGTATCAAGGTACGAAGCAAGCTGAATGGTGTTCTCTACCTCCGAACTTACTTGATACAACGCCAAGAAGCGGAACGTAAACGGAAATACGATGAAGTAGCAAAATAGTACTCCCAAGATGAACAGCAAATATCCCCACGTTACAACACGCAAAGAGTATTTTCGCTCATTCTCGTATAAAGCCGGCGATACGAACCTAAACAGTTGGTATATTATATAAGGAGACGCTAATATGATTCCGGCGTAAAAAGACACGCTCATGTGCATCATAAACTGTCCGGATAATTGCGTGTTTATAAGATGCACGTTAAAGTTTTCTGCCTCTAAATCCGAAATGCCAAAAAGTCTGCCTATATAATCAAACAATCGATAGATATAAAAATCGGCATGTTTAGGAGCCAAAACAATGCCGAACAGTTCGTCTTTGAAACAAAAAGCCAAAAGCATACACCCTACGACTACTATTACTATGCGGAATAACGTGCCGCGCAGTTCGTCTAAATGGTCCCAAAAGGTTAGCTCGGCTGGTTCTTTATCTTGCTTCACAGGCTATGATTCATTTCTTGTTTTCGATAGATTTATCGGCTTTATTGTTGGCGGTGTCGTTGTCTTTCAGCGTATTTTCTACGTCATTCATACCATCTTTAAAGCTCTTTACGCCTTTGCCAAGTCCTTTCATCAGTTCGGGTATTTTCTTACCGCCGAACAGCAATAATACGATAACACAGATGATTAATAGTTCTTGAGTTCCGATTCCTAATATTAAGAAATTTGTAATCATTGTTTTTCTATTTGTTAAAGGTTTTATAATTTTTATCCAACAAATATAGGATATTAATAAATAGATAGGAAAAGTAGCTTTGTTAAAGCGTGTTAATTTGAACAGTTCTTATATATGTCTAAACAATCGTTGTTCTAAAAAAACAAGAGTTAGTATCGGCTGATAGTGGGGTGAAGGTGTTTTTCGGGTATATTGCGGCACGTTAAGGTGGCGTACCGCAATAAGCGCATTTTTGTTATAGTCTTTTAAGCGCCAATTTTATTACTCGTTCTACCGGAGCGTCAGGCTCTTCCTGAAGAATGGCGTTTGTAACCTTTTGCGATGGTGCGGCAGCGAATCCCAGCATGGTGAGGGCGGCTACAGCTTCTTCGTAGATTTCAGAGTTGGCCGCAGCTATAGCGCTTGTTCCCATGCCACCGGCAACAGGCATATTTACGGTAGCAATCTTATCTTTCAAATCTACAATTATACGTTGGGCTGTGCGCAATCCGATACCTTTCACCGTCTTCAGCAGCTTTTCGTTGCCCGAGCTGATTACGTTGCAAAGTTCAGAAGGCGAGAGAGCCGACAGAATCATGCGAGCCGTGTTGCCGCCTATGCCCGATACGCTAATAAGCAGCAAGAACAATTCGCGCTCTTCTTTGGTAGCGAAGCCATAAAGCACGTATGCGTCTTCGCGTATAGCTTCGTAGATGTATAGCTTTATATCTTTCTTTCCCTGTATGGCAGAATATGTATTTAAAGATATATTTATTCCATATCCCACGCCATTACAGTCTACTACAGCCAAAGCCGGAGTCGCCTCGTCAAGTTTTCCTTTTATATATTCAATCATGTGTTTCTTTATAAATTGTTATTTTTCTACAAAAATACGGATAAGAAAGTAATAAATTGTAAGTTGAAGCCGAATAAATGTAAAATAGCTTTCGCCTTGTTTGTGAGGGAGCGATTACTTCTGTATTTTTGCGTCCAAACAAAGAATAATATAATTAAATCATCAAGCAGATATGAAAAAGATAAGAGCCGCCGTAGTAGGTTACGGCAATATCGGAAAGTTTGCGATAGAAGCTCTCGAAGCCGCTCCCGATTTCGAGATTGCTGGTGTAGTGCGCCGTAATGGTGCCGAAAACAAGCCCGAAGAGTTGAAAGATTATCCGGTAGTAAAAGATATTAAGGAACTGAAGGATGTAGATGTAGCTATTCTTGCTACTCCTACACGTAGCGTAGAAAAATATGCGAAGGAAATATTGGCTTTGGGCATTAATACAGTTGATAGTTTCGATATTCATACGCAGATACCTCAGCTTCGTGCATCACTAAACGAGGTGGCTAAGGCTAACAATACCGTATCGGTTATTTCTGCCGGATGGGATCCGGGAAGCGACTCTGTAGTGCGTACGCTGATGGAAGCTATCGCTCCTAAGGGTATTACTTATACCAACTTCGGTCCGGGACGTAGCATGGGACACTCTGTTGCTGTGCGTGCCATAGATGGTGTGAAAGACGCTTTGTCTATGACTATTCCTGTAGGAACAGGTATCCATCGCCGTATGGTGTATGTTGAACTGGAAGAAGGTGCCGATTTCAAGACTGTAGAAGCTACTATCAAAGCCGATCCTTATTTCGTAAACGATGAGACTCACGTAAAACAGGTAGCGTGCGTAGACGATTTGAACGATGTAGGTCACGGAGTAAACTTGGTGCGTAAAGGTGTATCTGGAAAGACTCATAACCAATTGTTCGAATTTGATATGAAGATTAACAATCCTGCACTTACATCTCAGGTATTGGTATGCGTGGCTCGTGCCGCTATGCGTCAGCAGCCGGGATGCTATACTATGATTGAAATACCGGTAGTAGATTTGCTTCCGGGCGATCGTGATGAGTGGATTGCACATCTAGTGTAAAAATATATAGGCTAAATGGCATAAAGCCGGCAGAAAGCGACTGTAGAATAAAGGTCGCTCTTCTGCCGGCTTTGTTATTCTTTAATTTAGCCGTTAGTCTACCTCTACTTTCATCTTTTTTTTGTTCCTTTGCGGAAAGTAAATAGAAACAAGTATTTAAATAAAGAATAATATGACTTCATTGGCAAGTATAGTGTGGAATGTAGATCCCGTGCTACTTCATTTAGGTCCTCTCGAAATCCGCTGGTACGGATTGATGTGGGGTATAGGTTTTATCTTAGCTTACGAAATGGTGTCGCGTTTGTTCCGCAAGGAGAATTATCCCGAATCGTGGACTGACAAGTTGTTTGTATATTGCATTGTGAGCTGTGTGCTTGGAGCACGTTTAGGCCATTGCTTATTTTATGAATGGGATTATTACGGAGCGCATCCTATAGAAATACTGAAGATATGGAAAGGCGGTTTGGCCAGTCACGGCGGAGTATTCTGCTTGATACTTTCTCTTATATGGTATAGCAAGAAAGTAACAGGTAAGAACGTATGGTGGCTGTTCGACCGTATGATTCCGGCTGTTGCCGTAGTGTGTATGTGTATCCGCTTCGGTAATCTGATGAATTCTGAAATCTTCGGTTATCCTACCACTATGCCGTGGGGATTTGAATTTGTTCGTTCTCGCGAATGGCAAGAACTTTATAATCAGGGTGGGGTAGCTCAGGCTTGTCATCCTACGCAGATATATGAGATGCTATATTGCTTGGCGGCTTTAGTGGTATCGTGGGTGATGTATCATAAATTCCATCTGCAGAAATACGTGGGGTTGATAACAGGCGTTTCGCTTCTTATATTCTTCGGCGCACGTTTCGGACTTGAGTTTATGAAGAATCCGCAGGTGGCAGAAGAAATGAATATGTCGCTTAATATCGGTCAGAAGTTGAGCTTACCGTTGATTTTGCTCGGACTTTACCTAATTGCGACTTGCCGCAAACGCAAGGAAGAAGGCAGCCTGCTGCTGTGATGATATTGAACAATGAACGGAGTTATTAACACCTGTTGAAAACTCTGTTTATTCCTCGAAAGGTGATGTATGTTCATTCTATGAATTTATAAGGGTTATACTGATGAAAAAGATATTGCTTTTGATACTCATGATATGCACTTGCTCGCTGCAGGCGCAAGATATGAAATCATTGTTTATAGCCATGCCCGACTCGTTGGCGCCGCTTTTGACGAAAGTGAATAAAGAAGACTTCGGCGATTTCTTGGCAAGCAACATGAAGGCGGAAGTAAAGAACCGTTTGGGTAAGAATTCCGAGATGCTAAAGCTTACAGCCGACTACTTGGACTTGAAGATGAGCGAAAGCAGTGAGGTGCAGATGAAATTGCTTCCGGTAACCGATTCTGTAAAGGTGGTTTGTGTGGTTCATACTTATAAAGGACCGGCTGCAGACAGTAGTATCCGCTTCTACAGCACACAGTGGGAGGAGTTGCCGCTGAGTTCTTATCTTACTCTGCCTAAAGAAGACGCTTTTTATAAAGCTCCGGTTGCTGAGGCCGACCAGGAAATATATTATAACCTACGTAAGCAAGCCGATATGTATCTTTTCGTAGCCAAACTTTCAGAAAAAGATAACACCTTATTATATAGTTATACTACTCCCGACTATTTAGACAAAGAAACCGCAGAGAAACTGAAACCGTTTTTGAACGCGGAGTCTCTGAAATATATATGGACAGGCGAAGGCCGTTTCGAAGCAGCAAAATAACCTTTGCGGAATAGGCCGAATGAAATGATGAATAATAAGAAAATTAAAAAGAACATTTATGGATAATGATACTAAACTGAAAATAGAAGAAAAGATAGTAGATATGCTCAAGACTGTATACGACCCCGAGATTCCGGTAAACGTATACGATTTAGGGCTTATTTATAAAATAGACTTGCAAGACAGCGGAGAAGTGGTGATAGATATGACATTGACCGCTCCCAACTGTCCAGCAGCCGACTTTATCATGGAGGATATCCGCCAGAAGATAGAGTCGGTAGACGGAATCACGTCTGCCCAAATCAACTTGGTTTTCGAACCAGAGTGGGATAAAGACATGATGACCGAAGAGGCGAAATTAGAATTGGGCTTCCTCTAACCCATAGTTTGACTCATATTTAAATAGGTGCCTTATGGAAGAAATGAAGAATGTTTATTTTCTGTCGGACGCACATTTAGGTTCGCGAGCAATAGCCCACGGACGTACACAAGAACGTAGGTTGGTTAATTTCCTCGACAGCATAAAGCATAAAGCCGCTGCCGTATACCTTTTGGGCGATATGTTCGACTTTTGGTATGAATTTCGTATGGTTGTACCTAAAGGATATACTCGCTTCCTCGGAAAGATATCAGAACTGACCGATTTAGGTGTTGAGGTTCATTTCTTTATAGGCAATCATGATATATGGTGTGGCGACTATCTGGAAAAAGAATGCGGAGTAACCATCCATCGTCAGCCTTTGACTTGTGAAATATATGGCAAGGAGTTCTTTTTGGCTCATGGCGACGGATTGGGCGACGGTGACTGGAAATTTAAATTATTGCGTGCCATGTTTCGCAGTAAGACACTTCAGTTTCTTTTTTCTAACCTTCATCCGCGTTGGAGCGTTGATTTCGGACTAGAATGGGCGAAGCATAGCCGTTTAAAGCGTAAGGATGGAAAAGAACCGGAATACATGGGAGAGGATAAAGAACCGCTTGTTCTGTTTGCAAAAGACTATCTGAAGACCCATCCCGATATCAACTATTTCCTATTCGGTCATCGTCATATCATGCTCGATTTGATGCTGAGCCGTAGCTCGCGCATTATGATTCTTGGTGATTGGATATCGGAATTCTCGTATGCCGTATTCGACGGTGAGAATATGTTTATGGAGCAATATATAGAAGGAGAGACTTCTGTAGGTTGATTTTCATTCTCATCATTAAAGTTCTCCTATAATAGAATTTATTATATAGTAAACACCCCTTGTCCGTGCGTTTGGGCAAGGGGTGTTTGCTTATTTGGCGTTATTCCTTCTTAGATAGGAATGCGTTCCTTTTGCGAGAGGAATCAATTCCTTCTACGAAAGGAATTTTATCGTGCTACTTCTCCGCTTTCACTCTTTGCAAGAAGTCCTTCAACTTCTGCTACCTTAACCATGTTATAGTCGCCGGCGATGGTATTCTTCAATACCGATGCGGCAGTAGAGAAATCAACTCGCTTCTGCTCGTCTTCGAAAGCGCGCTGAGCGTACAGCATGGCTCCGCAGAAAGCGTCGCCCACACCTACACAGTCTATCACGTTGTCGATATCGAACACACGGCTATGCTTCATTGTTCCGTTAGAGTACAATACACCGGCAAATGTGTGATGTTCAGAACTCATCACGTTACGCAATGCTATATAAATGTACTTGCAATTTGGAATCTGTGCGCTGATAGCCTTGCAGAATTCCTCGTATGCCTTCAAGTCGTAAGCCTCTCCGTTTCGTGTAGCCTTGAAGCCCGGAGCAGGGATGCCTGTCAGCATAGCGTATTCGCCTTCGCTACCAAACATGATATCGCTTTCTTGAGACAGCGGACGAAGAACTTCCTGAGCAGTCTTTCCGTAGTTCCACAAGTTCTTGCGGTAGTTGATATCGTACGAAACCTGCAATCCCATTTCTTTTGCAGCAACGATAGCCTCATGACATACATCTGCCAAGCCAGGAGTAAGAGCTGCGTCGATACCCGACCAGTGGAAAATATCGGCATCTTTAAATACTTCTTTCCAATCTATCATGCCCGGTTTTAATTCAGAGAAAGCAGAACCGTCGCGGTCGTAAATCACTTTAGAGTTACGCATGGCAGCAGCTTTTTCCATATAATAAGTACCAAGACGTTTACCTCCGATAAGGATATTCTGTGTACCGATATTGTGCGAACGGAGTTCAGACAAACAAGTTTCTCCCAACGCATTGTCGGGTAGACGAGTGATGTAATCCACGTCTCCACCAAAGTTCGCGATAGAGATGGCCACGTTGGCTTCACTACCTCCATAGCTTACTAAGAAATCGTGACTCTGCTGTATACGCAAGTTGTCAGGAGTAGTAAGGCGGAGCATTATTTCACCGAACGTTACAATTTTTTTCTTTTTCATAGCGTGTATGTTTAATGTATATTCCTTGTTGATACGAGAAAAAAAGAAGAGGATATTCACCGTAGAATATCATTCTTTGCAATATTTCAGTCGCAAAGTTAGAAAATCTATCGGGGAATACCCTCTTTATTTATTCTATTTAAGTAATTTACTTAATTACTTAAATAGAGTTTAATATATCCATAGTGTCTGATGCAATCATCAATTCCTCGTCGGTAGGTATAACTACAACCTTAACCTTAGAGTCGTCTGTAGAGATGATAGCTTCTTCGCCACGTACTTTGTTCTTTTCAGCGTCGATCTTAACACCCATGAATTCCAAAGTCTTGCATACACCTGCACGTGCGCTTGCCTGGTTTTCGCCAACACCACCAGTGAACAAGATAACGTCTACGCCTCCCATAGCGGCAGCATAAGCGCCGATGTATTTAGTGATGCGATAGAAGTACATCTTTTCAGTAAGGATAGCGCGTTCTTCGCCTTTTTGTACAGCGTCTTCCAATTCGCGCATATCGCTTGATTTCTCGAACATACCCAAAACACCGCTCTTCTTGTTGAGTAGAGTAGACATTTCGTCGGGAGTCAAGCCTTCTTTCTTCATGATGTATGTGATAGCACCGCCATCGATATCACCAGAACGAGTACCCATCATCAAACCTTCCAGCGGAGTAAGACCCATTGTTGTGTCTACACACTTACCGTCTTTAACAGCAGCGATAGAACCACCGTTACCGATGTGGCAAGTAATGATGCGTGAGCCTTCTTGCGGGATGTTCAAGAATTCGCATACACGTTTTGAAACGTAGCGATGTGATGTTCCGTGGAAACCATAGCGACGGATACCGTATTTTTCGAAATACTTATAAGGAATAGCATACAAGTATGCATAGTCGGGCATTGTCTGGTGGAATGCAGTATCGAATACGGCAATCTGAGGAACTTCAGGCATCAATTTCTGTACTGCATAGATACCCTTCAAGTTTGCTGGGTTGTGAAGCGGGCCGAGGTCGCAGCATTCTTCTACAGCAGCGATAACAGCGTCATCAATCAATACAGAACCGCTGAACTTTGTACCTCCGTGCAATACACGATGACCTACTGCTTTGATTTCGTGCAAGTCTTTTACAGCTCCGTATTCAGCGTTTGTCAGTGTATCGAAGATGAACTGTACACCAGTAGTATGTTCAGGAACGTCCTTTTCGATGATTTTCTTTTCGCCGCTAGGCAAAGTAAGTTTCAAGAATGAACCTGGCAAACCGATTTTTTCAATGCCTCCCTGTGCGAGGACTTCTTTGGTAGTCATTTCAAACAACTTATACTTAATAGAAGAGCTACCACAGTTGAGTACTAATACTTTCATATCTAATTCTTTATTTTATTCTTATTGGTTATTTATTGAGCTTTTGCAGCGATAGCCTGGTTAGCTGTAATGGCGATCATCTTATAAACATCGTCGATAGAGCAACCGCGTGACAAGTCGTTAACCGGGCGAGCGATACCCTGCAAGATAGGACCGATAGCTGTAGCGTGTCCTAAGCGTTCTACCAATTTATAAGAGATGTTACCAACTTCGAGTGAAGGTACTACCAATACGTTAGCGTGTCCTGCGATGAGAGAACCTGGAGCTTTGCTTTCGCCGATTCTTGGAACCAAAGCTGCGTCAGCCTGCAATTCGCCGTCTATCTTCAAAGCCGGATCCATTTCTTGTGCGATGTGAAGTGCTTCTACTACCTTGTCTACAACTTCGTGTTTTGCAGAGCCCTTTGTAGAGAAGCTCAACATAGCTACGCGTGGGTCGAGACCTGCAACAGCTGAAGCAGTGCGTGCAGTACAGATAGCGATCTGTGCCAACTGGTTTGCATCAGGCACCGGAGTAACGGCTACGTCGCCCATAACCAATACGCCATTGTCACCGCATTCAGGAGCGTGAGTAAGGAGCAACATTGCACCTGATACGCAAGTAATGCCCGGAGCTGTTTTGATAATCTGCAATGCAGGACGCAATACATTACCTGTAGTGTTGCGTGCGCCAGCCAACTGACCGTCAGCGTCGCCAGCCTTGATAATAAGGCATCCTAAATACAAAGGATCAACTACCAATTTGCGAGCTTCTTCGATAGTCATGCCTTTTTTCTTGCGCAGTTCGCAAAGCAACTGAGCGTATTCTTCTTTTTTCTCGTGGTTTTCAGGATCGATGATTGTGGCTTTGTTGATATTTCCAAGACCCCATTCTTTAGCAAGTCCCATTATTTCATCAGGGTTACCTAATAAAATAAGGTCGGCTACTCCGTCTGTCAATATCTGATTGGCAGCTTTCAATGTACGTTCTTCTGTACCTTCAGGAAGTACGATGCGCTGTTTGTTTGCTTTAGCGCGTTCTACGATTTGACTGATTAAATCCATGACTTAATATATAAATTTAAATATTGTATGTTTCTCAATTTCGTGTGCGGTAACAGATATTACTATCACGATGCAAAAGTAGTCATTTTTGCAATATCAAGTTTGCAAAAACCAGATATTTTTAGTGTAAACAATATAAATTATACATGTTTGATAGCAGTTTATTTAAATTTCACACCTTAAATGATAAGGTTTCTCATGAATCTCTAATTTTGCAATTGTTTTCAAGGTAATAGAACTATAATAAATTCAATAGGTATGATTCGTCAATGTACCATCCTTTTCGGATGTTTGGCCTTGGGTGAACTGATAGTTTACCTCACGGGCATCAAGCTCCCGTCAAGTATTATCGGGATGCTTTTACTTACTTTGTTTCTTCAGTTGGGATGGGTCAAGCTGCATTGGGTGCAAGGCTTGTCCGATTTCTTAGTCGCTAACTTGGGCTTCTTTTTCGTGCCTTCGGGCGTGGCGCTGATGCTTTATTTCGATATAATCGAAGCTCAGTTTTGGCCGATAGTAGTAGCTACGTTGGTCAGCACGGTGTTAGTTTTGGTAGTTACAGGTTGGGTACATCAATTAGTTAGAAAGTATGGATTATTTAGAAAGTAAATTCTTTTTGCTCGCCATCACATTCGGTTCTTTCTTCTTGGCGAAGCTTTTGCAGAAAAAAACAGGATTGTTAATATTGAATCCGATATTGATAGCTATCGCTATGCTGATATGCTTTCTCAAGTTTACGGATATTTCTTATGAAAAGTATTATGAAGCAGGCTCATTGATTGAGTTTTGGCTGAAACCTGCGGTAGTGGCATTGGGAGTTCCTCTTTATTTGCAGCTCCGTATGATAAAGAAGCAGCTTATGCCTATTATCGTTTCGCAGTTGGCAGGCTGTTTGGTAGGATTGGTATCGGTGGTGTTCATCGCAAAATGGATGGGTGCTACGCCAGAGGTTATCATGTCGTTGGCTCCTAAGTCGGTTACTACCCCTATCGCCATGGAGGTATCGGGTGCTGTGGGCGGCATTCCTTCGCTTACCGCTGCTGTAGTTGTGGTGGTAGGTTTGTTTGGTGCCGTATGCGGATTTAAGGTGCTTCAGGTAGGGCGTGTAGGCAGTCCTATTGCTCAGGGACTTTCCATGGGTACGGCTTCGCATGCCGTAGGTACTTCGCGTGCCATGGAAGTGAGCGGTAAATACGGAGCATACGCCAGCTTAGGACTTACGCTGAACGGTATTCTTACAGCTTTGCTTACTCCTACTATGTTACGATTGCTTGGCCTGTATTGATTATTTTGATTCACCTTGCATAATATTTGCTACGGATATTGGTTTGTTAAAGTAGGCCGTAGCTTCAAGTATAAATAAAACAAGCAGGAACTCATCATTACTGACGATGGGCTCCTGCTTGTTTTATTTAATGAGATATCCTTTTATTCATTTGTAAACGTATCGCTTTCGGCATCGGGGATAATCCATTTCCATCTGTTTATCTGCGGTATGCCATCTTCCCATCTGCGGTTTGGCGAATTTTCTGTCATTCCCTCGGGTATGCCGTTCCACTACTTGAGAATATCGGCATGATAGTTATGCGGATAAGAACTTCGATTCTGTAATGAAAGAATTCCGGAAGGATGCGGGCACACGTTACAACCCCGATATTATAAGTTTTATTGACCGCCATCCGCAGGTGGGCGATTGGTTGCGAAATAATATAGAAGAAGGATGGTCTGATATTTATTACCAAATATATAAAGACTTCATGAATTAATCGGTTGTGCTGATTAGATATGAAAAAAGCAGAACTGTATGTTTTGCAGTACTGCTTTTTTATTTCCGTCAGGATTTTGACATTGCAGGTCGGGATTTAGATTTTATCGAGAGCCTGGCTGAGGTCAGCTATCAAGTCGTCTATATGTTCTGTACCGATAGAAAGACGGATTGTGCCCGGAGTGATATCTTGCTCTGCCAATTCCTGTTCGTTCAACTGAGAGTGTGTAGTGCTGGCCGGATGGATGACGAGCGATTTAACGTCGGCTACATTGGCAAGCAGTGAGAATATCTTCAGATTGTCGATGAATCTGAATGCTTCTTCCTGTCCTCCCTTTATTTCGAAAGTAAAGATAGAGCCGGCTCCGTTAGGGAAGTACTCCTGATACAAAGCATGGTCGGGATGTTCCGGTAGCGACGGGTGATTTACTTTGTTTACTTTCGGATGATTTTTCAAGAAGTCCACTACCTTCAGTGCGTTAGACACGTGGCGTTCTACACGCAACGAAAGTGTTTCAAGTCCCTGCAACAGGATGAAAGCGTTGAACGGGCTGATAGCTGCTCCGGTGTCACGAAGCAAGATGGCACGTGTGCGGATAGCGAATGCGGCAGGACCGGCAGCGTCTACAAATTTCACTCCGTGATAGCTTGGGTCGGGCTCGGTAAGCTGCGGGAATTTGCCGGATGCTACCCAGTCGAATTTACCTGAGTCAACGATTACACCGCCTAATGAAGTACCGTGTCCGCCGATGAATTTAGTAGCAGAGTGTACAACGATATCTGCTCCGTGCTCTATCGGGCGAATCAGGAACGGGGTACCGAAGGTGTTGTCTATAATAAGAGGTATCTTGTGACTGTGAGCAATCTTGGCTACCTCTTCAATGTTAATGATGTTTGAATTGGGGTTGCCCAATGTTTCTATGAATATAGCTTTTGTATTGTCTTGAATAGCTTTTTCGAAATTGTTCAAATCAGACGGATCTACGAATGTAGTGTTCACTCCGTATGTGGGCAGTGTATGCTCAAGCAAGTTATAGCTTCCGCCGTAAATTGTCTTGGCTGCCACGATATGATCACCTTGTTTAGTGATGTTCAAGAACGTATAGGTTATAGCCGCTGCGCCCGATGCTACAGCCAATCCGGCTACACCTCCTTCGAGCGCTGCCACACGGCGTTCAAATACGTCTTGGGTTGAGTTAGTCAGTCGTCCGTAGATGTTTCCTGGGTCTTGCAAACCGAAACGTGCTGCTGCGTGAGCTGAGTTATGGAATACATACGATGTAGTTTGATAAATAGGTACAGCGCGAGAGTCGGTTGCTGGGTCTGCCTGTTCCTGTCCTACATGAAGTTGTAGAGTCTCGAAGTGTAATTTGTCTGTTGCCATAGTTGTATTGTTTTAAATTTATATTTCGTTATCGTTTTGTTTTATCTTCGGTTGCAAAGTTATGGTATGCAGATGTTTCGACCAATATTCTTTTGAAATAAAGATATAATCACTATTTTTGCCATGTGTAGAAGAAAATATAATCAATATAAACCTTTTAGAACCCTGCTTGGCAGAAAATTATTCTTATGGCTGCATTAAATGAAAAATTAGATAAGGTCGATTTGCAGATACTTCGTACTTTACAGGAGAATGCCCGACTTACCACAAAAGAGTTAGCTGCTCGCGTCAGCCTTTCTTCAACCCCCGTATTCGAGCGTTTGAAACGTTTGGAAAACAATGGTTATATAAAGAAGTATATAGCCGTGCTCGACGCGGACAAACTTAATCAGGGATTTGTAGTGTTTTGCAATGTGAAGCTTCGCCGCATGAATCACGATATAGCTGCCGACTTTGCGAAAGTGGTGCAAGATATACCCGAAGTGACCGAATGCTATAACATTTCGGGCAGTTTCGATTATCTTCTTAAAATTCATTCTCCGAATATGAAGTATTATCAGGAATTCATTCTTAACGTACTTGGAAGAATAGACAGTTTAGGCTCTATAGAAAGTACCTTCGTAATGCACGAAGTAAAGCATGATTACGGAATTCATATTTAGCGTGTTTCTGATAAAACGCATGTTTTTAGAATATTATTCTGTTTAAGCCGCCTATTTTGGCGTTTTGTAGATGTATTTACCAAATTTATGGTGCTATATTTGTACTTAGTATCCTATGGATTATCTTTGCCGCTATAAACAAAAACGAGATATGAAAGTAGCGGATTTTATAGAAAGCGGAAAGAACCCGACTTTTTCTTTCGAGATATTACCTCCCTTGAAAGGAAATAGCATACAGAAAGTATATAATGTAGTTGATAAACTGAGAGAATTCGACCCTAAGTATATCAACATCACTTCTCATCATAGTGAGACTATCTATAAGACATTGCCCGACGGCACTCTGCGTAAGGAAAATGTGCGTAAGCGTCCAGGTACTGTGGCTGTAGCCGCTGCTATCCAGTATAAGTATGGCATACAGGCGGTGCCTCATATTATATGTAAGGGATTCACTAAGGAAGAGACTGAATACGCTCTTCTTGACTTGAACTTTTTGGGAATAAACAATTTATTGCTACTTCGTGGCGATTCTAAAGGATTGGATATTCCTAAAGAGAAGCTTTCACTTTATAACGAATACGCAAGCGACCTTCAGGCGCAGGTGAATCGTTTCAACGATGGTGTTGCGCTCGACGGTTCTAAGTTAGAGGGAATTGAAACTCCGTTCTCTTACGGTATGGCATGTTATCCCGAAAAGCATGAAGAAGCTCCAAACATGGAGACAGATTTGTATTATGCTAAAGAGAAAGTACGCAATGGAGCCGATTATTTGGTTACCCAGATGTTTTTCGACAATAGCAAGTATTATGCGTTCGTCGACCGTTGCCGTGCCGAAGGCATTAACGTTCCTATTATTCCGGGCATTAAGCCTGTTGTCTTGAAAAATCAGTTGACTGTACTTCCGCGCGTGTTCCGTTCGGATATTCCAGAGCCATTTGCTTCTGAACTCTATAAATGTAAGACCGACGAAGAAGCCAAGGAAGTTGGAGTGGAGTGGTGTATTGCGCAATGTAAAGACCTTATAGCTCATGGTGTTAAAGGCCTTCACTTCTATACATTCTTAGCTTCGGACAGTGTGCGCCGTGTAGCTAAAGAGGTATTCTAATCTTATGAACATTTAAACAAAGTCGTCTTACTTCGACCGATGTGAACGCTTACTTCGACCGAAGTAAACGTTCACATCGAACGGTCAACGTGCTTACTTCGGTCGAAGTAAGACAACTTTGTTGCAAAAAATCAAAATTCCAATTTTATTCGGCTTTATTTTAAAGCTCACGTTAACCTAATTTAAATAGTTCCTGTTTGGTACAGGACTATATTTTTTTGATTTTTGTTAGACCTTAGAACAAAATATAAATATATGAAACTAAATTTTTGTGGAGCAAGTTGTCGTATCCTATTATCGGCATTGCTCTTTTGTGTGTTATTGGGGAAAACCGAATCTGTTTTTGCGCAATATGGGTTCCCAAAAAGACTTCGTGTGGCAAGTTATAACATCCGTCATGGTGAAGGAATGGATGGGAAACTTGATTTTAGGCGCATTTCCCAAAGTTTAGAACGTTTAAGACCCGATGTCATTGCTTTGCAAGAGGTTGACAGTGCTACAACCCGTACCGTCGGTAGATATGGATTGGGCGAAATAGCCGATGAAATGCGCTATTATGCTACTTATGGAGCGGCTATTGATTTTCAGGGAGGTAAGTATGGAGTTGGCATTCTTTCGCGTCAGCGTCCGTTGGATGTTAAAAGATATGCTTTGCCCGGTAGGGAAGAGGCTCGCACTTTACTGGTTACTGAGTTTAAAGATTATGTATTCGCTTGTACTCATCTTTCTTTGACCGATGAAGACCGTGCGGCTTCATTGCCGATAATAGAAAAAGTGGCTTCTGCTTATTCCAAGCCTTTTATTATAGCAGGCGATTGGAACGATATACCTCAGTCGGCTTTTATAAAGGCACTTTCAAAGAAGTTTCAGATTTGTACTAAGACATCGGTTGCTACATTCCCTGCCGATAAGCCCGACTCTTGTCTCGATTACATAGCGGTGTATAAGCGCAACGGAGATGTGGTACGTCCTGGAAATGCAGATAAGAACTGGGCTTCTTATCGCCCTTATGTCAATGAAGCGGCTGTAGTCAGAAGTGCATCGGTTGTGGCCGATGCAGTTTCGTCTGACCATCGTCCGGTGTTTACCGAAATACTGCTGCCAACTCCTGTTAATAAGTTGCTTACTACTGAACCTTATTTACAGTTGGCTACTCCTACATCTATGAATGTAATGTTTCAAACAAACAGCGTATGCCATTGTTGGGTAGAATATGGAACCGATTCTCTGCATACGCAGCGTGCCCGTACATTGCTTGATGGACAGGAGGTCTGTTTTGATATAGAAAACAACATCAAGTTAGACAACTTAAAGCCGGCTACTCGTTATTATTATCGTGTATGCTGTATTGAACTATTAAAGAAAGGCGGTTATGACGCTCATTTCGGTTCGGATACGTTGCGTACTAAGTTTTATTCTTTCCGCACCACTTCCGATAAAATGGAAGACTTTACGTGCGTGATATTTAATGACTTGCACGATAATGCCGCATGTTATAATCATCTGCGTAGCTTAGTGAAGGATGTGGATTACGATTTTGTGATATTCAATGGCGATTGCTTGGCAGAGCCCAACAATCGTATTCATGCCATTCGTTTAATACATAGTCTTGCCGATTCAATTAACGGTGCTGAGAAGCCTATAATCTTTTTGCGTGGCAATCATGAAATACGCAATCATTATTCGGCGGGAATGCATAGTTTGATAGGCTATTATAATAATAAGACCTACAGCAGTTTTACACGTGGCAATACACGCTTTGTATTACTTGATTGCGGTGAAGATAAACCTGACTCGATACCTGTTTACGCCGGTCTGAATGATTTCACTCAATTGCGACTTGATCAATTGGAATTTTTGAAAAAAGAGCTGAAAAGTAAGGAGTTTAAGTCAGCAAAGAACCGTGTACTTATAAGTCACATTCCTATTTTTGGCGATCCTGAACGATATAAGCCATGCTCCGAAATATGGGGACCAGTATTGAAGAGTGCTCCATTTAATATTGCAGTTGCGGCTCATACACATACTGCCAAATTCTATCCGCAGGGAGCTGATGGTTGCAAATACCCCGTATTGGTTGGTGGTGGTCCGTCGGTTAAGAACGGAACAGTAGCTGTCCTTACATGTAAAAACGGAAAACTCAGTATGAAAGTGCTTTCAAGTAATCCTAAGACTCGCTGGACTATGGATTTGAAATAAATAACGTGATTACAAGAAAAGCCATCAGGGTAAGTTTATAACTCTGATGGCTTTTCTGTATTTAGTATACTATGATAAGCATTATAAGTAGTCGGGCAACTGATACAGCTTAGTGCTGTTAGACCCCTTCACCAATATGTAGAATCCTTGCGGCTTATGATTCTGTAACTCTGCTTTTACCTGTTCCACGTTGTCGAGTACCGTGCCCGGATGATTTGTCGATTTAAATTCGCTTCCTACCAAGATGATGCGTTCCAGTCCGCAGTTGTTCAGATAATCAGCTATTTTCTGATGCTCTTCTTTGCTTGCCTCTCCCAGCTCTTTCATGTCACCGAGAATTGCCATCTTGTGAGGCGCGTCAATATGCTGGAAGTTTTTCAGAGCTTCCATCATGCTTGTAGGGTTAGCGTTATAGGCATCTACAATCAACGTGTTGTCGTCGGTCTTTTTCAGCATAGAACGGTTGTTGGTAGGTACGTACGAAGCTATGGCATCGCATATATCATTATCTTCTACCTTGAAATATCTTCCGATGGCTACCGCTGCAAGAACATTATCCAAGTTATATGCCCCGATGAGGCTTGTCTGTACATCGTGTGATGTGCCTTCTGCCGTCCAGCGGAACTTAAGGAACGGAGAACAGTCTACCATCTCTCCGCTTACGAATAATCCGGGTGTTTGTCCGTAGCGTACGCAGTTCAAGTTTCCGGCTATATTATTTAAATAGGTATTCTCGTTTTGTATAAATATAGTAGCGTTACCTTTAGAGCGCAGATAATCGTACAATTCACCTTTGGTGCGAATAACCCCTTCGAATGAGCCGAATCCTTGCAGATGCGCTCTGCCTACATTGGTGATAATTCCGAAATCTGGCTCGGCTATGTCTACAAGTTCCTTGATGTCGCCCGGATGACTGGCGCCCATTTCTACAACCGCCAATTGATGCTCTTTGGTAAGGCGCAGCAGTGTAAGAGGAACCCCGATGTGGTTATTAAGATTTCCCTGAGTGTACAGCAAGTTATATTTACGTGTTAACACGGCAGCCATCAGCTCCTTGGTGGTAGTCTTGCCGTTGGTTCCTGTTACTCCTATGATAGGAGTCTTCAGTGTTTGGCGATGATAATTAGCCAATTGCTGTAACGCTTTCAGGCAGTCGTCTACCAAAATGGTTTTGTCTGTTTGATATTCGGGCTCGTCTATGACAGCATATTTACAGCCCTCTTCTATTGCTTTGGCGGCAAACTTGTTTCCGTTGAAAGTCTCTCCTTTTAGAGCGAAAAACATGGAGCCGGCTACACATTTTCGGGTATCGGTAGTAACTTCTGTGCACTCCAGAAAATGTTTGTACAAATTTTCTATATTCATAGCTTACGCTTTTTATAATATTGAGTTGCAAACTTAGATAAAATCTTCGGTTTCTTTCAGAAATATAACTCGAAATTATTTAGTAAGTTTGTCGGCAGAAACCAAGAACTACGCAGATAATGAAAGATTCTATATCGAAATATATCAATGTAAATGGGCGGTTGATGGATTTGTCCTACCCGCAGGTGATGGGTATATTGAATGTTACCCCCGACTCTTTTTATGCCGGAAGCCGCAAACAGACCGAAGCGGAAATAGCGGCTCGCACCCGTCAGATAATAGACGAGGGCGGAAGCATAATCGATATAGGAGCTTATTCATCGCGCCCAAACGCTGAGAATATAAGTCCAGTGGAAGAGATGGACCGTCTTCGTAATGGTTTACGCATCGTCTTTGCCGAATGTCCGGACGCTGTGGTATCGGTAGATACTTTCCGTGCCGATGTAGCCCGTATGTGTGTGGAAGAATACGGAGTGGCCATCATAAATGATATAGCGGCAGGCGAGATGGATAAGGATATGTTCGCTACGGTAGCGCAGTTGGGCGTACCTTATATTATAATGCATATGCAGGGAACTCCGCAGAACATGCAGCTGAATCCTCATTATGATAATTTGATGAAAGAAGTGCTGTGTTACTTTTCTGATAAAGTACGCCGCTTGCGCGACTTGGGCGTGAAAGATATAATCCTCGACCCTGGCTTCGGATTTGGAAAGACCTTAGAGCACAACTACGAACTGCTTAACCACATGGAAGAATTCTCTATGTTTGAGTTGCCCGTGTTAGTAGGCGTTTCGCGTAAGTCGATGATTTACAAACTGCTTGGCGGCGGTCCTGAAGACGCACTTAACGGAACTACGGTGATAAACACTATTTCGCTGATGAAAGGAGCCGACATACTGCGTGTGCACGATGTGCGTGCTGCAGCAGAAGCCGTACAGATATTCGCCGCAATGCGAGGATTGCAGAAAGAATTATAATTCAACAAGATAAAACGATATGCCTTTTGATATTTCCATATTGACGATAAAAGATATTATAGACATCCTGCTGGTTGCCTATCTGCTTTATAAAACCTATAAGCTGATGAAGTCTTCGGGCTCTATCAATGTGTTTATTGGTATATTGGTGTTTATTGTTATTTGGCTTATCGTGTCGCAGGTCTTGCAGATGCGTTTGCTCGGTTCTATATTCGATAAGTTGGTAAGTGTAGGAGTTATAGCTCTTATCGTGCTGTTTCAAGACGAGATTCGTCATTTCCTTCTTTCGCTTGGCTCGCGTCATCGCAGCAGCAGTATATTCCGCTTTTTCTCTGGCGGAAAGAAAGAAACCGACAATAAAGAGGATATCATGCCTATTGTGATGGCTTGCATGAACATGAGTAAGGGAAAGGTAGGAGCACTGATAGTGGTGGAACGTGATTTCCCGCTCGACGACGTGGCTCGTACCGGAGATATTATAGATGCCAATATCAACCAGCGTCTGATAGAAAATATTTTCTTTAAGAACAGTCCGTTGCACGATGGTGCTATGATAATCAGCAATAAGCGTATTAAGGCTGCCGGATGTATTCTTCCTGTTTCGCATAATCTGAATATACCTAAAGAGTTGGGTTTGCGTCATCGCGCCGCGCTTGGTATCTCTCAGGAAACAGATGCGTTGGCTATCATTGTTTCCGAAGAAACCGGTGGCATATCGGTAGCTTATCAGGGCGAGTTCCATTTGCGCCTTACTCCGGAGGAACTTGAGCGTATGCTTACTAATGACAAGTCGAAGAAGTCTTCAGAGCAGAAGGCTGAGAAGACAGAAAAATAAAATAATCTATTGCTTTTCTTATTAAAGTTATCTCACTACTACCGTCACACATTTTCACTACGGTAGTAGTGAGATAATTTTTTATTGGGGAATTAATTCAGTTGTCCTGTTATATCTACCGGTTTCTTATGGAATGGGTCGAGCACCTTATCTATAAGTATAGCCATTTCGCCACGAGTTATATCTCTACTTTCGTTCCAATCTGTTAGTCCGCAGTCATTCCATAGTTTTTGTTCGCTGTCTTTTAGGGCAATATTTTCTTGTTTTGCAATTGAAGCTACAAGCATTACTGCCTCTTTTACAGTCACCTTGTCGGGAGAAGTGAAATCCATCAGTTTATTGGCGTACGGATATATGTCTACTATTCCGCAGAGCTCCTTTTTCAGTAATACAGTATCAGCGCGTAGCCATGTTTGATTTGTCCATTCTACGTTTTTTCCTACGCCTTTCAATATTCCGGTAGAGCCGATGCGCTGATAAGATTTAAATCGGCTGTCGGTTGCCGGAACATCAAGATACGGAAGCAAGTAGCCGTTGGCGGCTAAAACCTCGTCTTGTACATCTCTTACCGAGACATTTTCTACAGCGATATCCTTTTTTACTGCGATAGCTCCTAATATTCCTGCCGCTTGTCCCAATTGCAGAACCACAGGTTGTAGACGAGTGCATCCGTTTACGATATTCGATACGGATATAGACTTCTCGGCTACTATCAAGTTCTTGCAACTGTCGGGAATCATGACTCCAAGCGGCAAGGAGAAGGACGGTATCGGATGGAAATACAGATTAGGCAATTCATCGTATCCGTGATAGCGTGTATGGTGATGGTCTACCGGATAATCGCCAACCGCTATGCTGGTGCGGTAAAGCGGTTGAGGCTGATTATACAGGTTTGTTATATGATTCAACGTGAATCTTACTTTTCCGTGTATTCTCCTCGATTCACGGTGATATGGAATAAACGGCAGCTTGTCGGCTGTAGGAAATTCATCGTCGGCCAGAGCCAAATGATTATAGCCCAATTCATGTTGTATGAAATATATAAACCGCATTGTGAAGTCCTTGGCGTATTGCAACGCATTGGTGCGCTCTTCGGGAGTCATCTCTATCAAGTTGATATAATAGTCGTTCCCTTCAATGGGCCAGTTTATCATATACTTATTGTTGGGCAGTTTGCCGTAAGTAATCATCATATCTTTCGACCATACTCTGTTGGGCTCTTTAGGAGTAACGCATATCGGATTAGAACATGCGCATGCAAATTCTTTCGGGTCGTATCCCTCGGGGCGGGGAATGGTGACATCTTTTCCATAGTCTTTCAGTATAGCCACGTAAGTCAAGTCTTGCACTATGTTGTTGGCGCTGTCGGGCGCAATGTCTTCGTGCGTATCGTACTTACTTTCCATACCGATATCGTATTTTACGAATTGCTTGGCGATGTCTCCAAGCTCAGTGGCGTCTATAAGAACCTTTGCCTTGACGCGCATCTTTGTACCGTTCTTCTTTTGGGCTATTACCTCCCATCCTTCGGAAGTCTGCTTAACCGCTTGGCATGTTGTTTCTCCACACACTTCGAGAAACTCTTTTTCTACTTCCGCTAACTCATGGAAAATCTTATTTCCTACCGACGGCTCGAATAATACACTGCTTACCCATCCTGTCCTAAGTGAGTCGAGTCCACCGTAATACTGCGACACTTTATTCAGAAACTCGCCCCATAAGCCGGCCCGCAGATTATAGTTGCCATCGACGGCACTTACCCCAGCGGCGGTAAGCATGCCTCCCAACCAAGGCGACTCTTCTATTATCAGGGTTTCTACTCCCATGCGTGCAGACTGAATGCCGGCTGTGGTACCGCTGGCTCCTCCTCCTATAATTAATACGTCTACTTGTTTGTAGGCATTATTAGAACAAGCTAAAGGCAAAAGCGTGCATAGCACTAAAAAGGTGATTCTTACAAGTGTTTTCATGTTATAATGTTCTATTCGATATTTCATGTTTTTGCATCGTTATATTCGGGTACTAATTTAATACATATTTATGAAGTGGATTGTGTATTAGAGAATAGTTTTAAAAACTTGTGGTGTTTTATGTATTATTTTAGCGTATATTGTATGCTTTTGATAGCTTGTACCTTATGCTGTGTGGAATAATATTTACTTGTAATGTCATTATTGTATGGTTAATAGTGGTTTAATGCGGGAATAATTGTTTTGCTCATTGCCGATTTCTATTTATCTTTGTCTAAATAATAAAAACAATTACAGAATGAAGCGCACATTATATATATTTGGTTTACTGTCGATGTTAAGCTTGGCCTTGTATGCCCAGCCTAAAATAGAATTTGATAAGAAAGTTCAGGAGTTGGGGTACGTATTGTGGAACAAGCCAGTAACGATAACATATAATTTCACCAACACCGGCAATAAGCCTCTTGTAATATCTAAAGTATATTCCTCTTGCGGATGTACCGATGTAGAATGGACAAAGTCGCCCATCCCGGCAGGTGGAAAAGGCAGTGTAACCGCTGTTTTCGACGCAAAGGCGATAGGACATTTTTATAAAGAGTTAGGCATTTATTGTAATGCGTCGGATATGCCTTTATATGTGGAGTTTAACGGTGAGGTTACCGCCGATTCAAAGAACTATTCGTTCACTCATCCCGTAGGATTCGGAGCTATTCGCTTGGATAAAGACGAGATAGAATTCGACAATGTATATAAAGGTGAGAATCCAGAGGTGACATTGTTGGTTGCCAACACATCGAGTAAGGCATACCAGCCGGTGCTTATGCACTTGCCTCCTTATTTAAGTGCGAAAGCCGAACCAGAAACATTGGGACGCGGTAAGAATGGCGTTATAAAAGTTACGCTTGATACCGACAAACTTCCCAAATTTGGTATTACACGTGCTTCGGTATATCTGTCTCGCTTCTCGGGCGATAAGGTAAGTGCTGAAAACGAAATTCCGGTTTCTGCCGTACTGCTTCCCGATTTTTCTAACCAGACAGAATTACAGAAGAAGAATCCGCCGCATATCTCTCTGTCGTCTACTAAAGTTGAGTTTCTCGATTTGAATCCTCATCAGAAAAAATCGCAGACAGTCATTATCACCAATACCGGGAAGTCGGATTTGACGATACAAGATATGCAAGTCTTTAATATAGCCTTGGCTGTAAAATTGAAGAAGACTGTATTGAAGCCTGGCGAATCTACAAAAATGAAAATAACCGTATTGACTGAAAACTTGCCTCGCGTAAAAGGTGTACCGCGTGTGTTGATGATAACCAATGACCCAGCGTCGCCTTCGGTAGTGATAAGAGTAAAGGCCACTATAAAGAAATAACCTGAAAATACTGAAGATATTATGGAACACCCCGAAAACAGTGAAGAATATAAAGGACTGGCTGTCAATAAGGGTATTGAGCAGCCCGGTATAATAAACCCGTATCTCAACTTGCGTAAACGGCCTCACCGCCGGACTTTTACGGCAGGAGAGTATGTAGAAGGTATAGTAAAGGGCGATATAACGGTGCTAAGTCAGGCTGTTACGCTTGTAGAGAGTGTTAAGCCCGAACATCAGGCATTGGCTCAAGAGGTGATAGAGAAATGTTTGCCTTATTCCGGCAATTCTATCCGTATCGGTATTAGTGGAGTGCCCGGAGCGGGAAAAAGTACGTCTATCGATGTCTTCGGACTGCATGTGCTTGAACGTGGTGGTAAGTTGGCTGTGTTGGCTATCGACCCAAGTAGTGAACGCTCTAAAGGTAGTATTCTAGGCGACAAGACCCGCATGGAGAAGTTGTCTGTTCATCCAGATTCATTTATACGTCCTAGTCCAACCGCCGGCTCGTTAGGCGGTGTGGCAAGAAAGACACGCGAAACCATTATATTATGCGAAGCCGCCGGATTCGATAAGATATTCGTAGAAACGGTTGGAGTGGGGCAGAGTGAAACGGCAGTCCACTCAATGGTAGATTTCTTTTTGCTTATCCAGTTGGCAGGTACCGGCGATGAGCTGCAGGGCATAAAGCGCGGTATTATGGAGATGGCGGATGGCATCGTAATCAACAAGGCCGACGGAAGCAATATAGAAAAGGCGAAGTTGGCGGCTGCTCATTTCCGCAATGCGTTGCATTTGTTCCCTGCGCCAGAATCCGGATGGACTCCTCAAGTACTTACTTACTCGGGCTTCTATGGTTTTGGCATTAAGGAGGTATGGGATATGATATACAGCTACTTCGATTTCGTTAAAGCCAATGGTTATTTCCAATATCGCCGTAACGAGCAGTCAAAGTATTGGATGTATGAAACCATAGAAGAACAATTGCGCGATAGTTTCTATAATAATCCTAATATAGCGTCGATGCTTCGCAGCGAAGAAGACGCAGTGTTGCAAGGAAGTGTAACCTCTTTTTCGGCGGCTAAACGCTTGCTCGACACATATTTCTATGCTATACACGATAAGTAAATATCGGGTATAAAATATGCAAAAGTACAAATGAATGCAATTATATGCATAAAATGAAATAAAATTCGATAAACTACATTCTAAACGCTATATAATATGTACCTTTGCAGCCCGTAATTTATAAATGTTTATGCAAGCAGAGAACAAACCAATCATCGAAGTAAAGAGTGTGTCTAAATTCTTTGGAGAAAAGACCGCATTGGACAATGTGAACTTGTCTATCCGAAAAGGTGAGTTTGTAACTATATTAGGTCCTTCGGGTTGTGGTAAGACTACGCTTCTGCGGTTAATAGCTGGTTTTCAGACAGCGTCGGAGGGTGAAATATATATTGGCGGTAAGGAGATTACCCAAACACCTCCGCACCGTCGTCCTGTGAATACGGTGTTCCAGAAGTACGCCTTATTCCCTCATCTTAATGTGTTCGACAATATCGCTTTTGGCTTGAAGCTGAAGAAAATGTCGAAACCGGAAATCGAAAAGAAAGTAAAGGTGGCGTTACGCATGGTGGGAATGACCGACTATGAATATCGCGATGTGAACTCTTTGTCGGGAGGTCAGCAACAGCGTGTTGCCATAGCCCGTGCTATTGTAAATGAACCGGAGGTGTTGTTGCTCGACGAACCATTGGCGGCGCTCGACTTGAAGATGCGTAAGGATATGCAGATGGAGTTGAAGGAGATGCATAAGCGTCTTGGTATTACGTTTGTGTATGTAACTCACGATCAGGAAGAGGCTCTTACGCTGAGCGATACTATAGTGGTAATGAGCGAAGGACGCATTCAGCAGATAGGTACTCCTATAGATATATATAATGAACCTACCAACTCTTTCGTAGCCGACTTTATTGGTGAAAGTAACATCTTGAACGGTACTATGGTTCACGATTGCTTGGTTCGTTTCTGCGGACACGATTTTGAGTGCGTAGATAAGAACTTCGGTAACGATGTACCGGTGGATGTTGTGGTTCGCCCCGAAGACTTATATATATTCCCTGTTTCAGACATGGCTCAGCTGCGCGGAGTAGTGCAGTCGTGCATATTTAAAGGTGTGCATTATGAAATGACGGTTTTGGTAGACGATTACGAACTCTTGGTACAAGACTATCATGCGTTTGAGGCAGGAACTGAAGTCGGCTTGCTGGTTAAGCCGTTCGATATACATATCATGCATAAAGAGCGTACATGCAACGAGTTCGAAGCTGCTATGGTAGACGAAACTCACGTGGAATTCTTGGGTTGTACGTTTGAATGTCCTCGTGTGGACATGAGCGATGCTTCGTGCGACTGGGGGCATGTAAAGGTAGAGGTCGATTTCGATAAAATCATTTTGCAGGATAATGCGGAAGACGGCATGCTGACTGGCGAAGTGAAATTCATACTTTATAAAGGAAATCATTACCACCTTACCGTATGTTCCGATTGGGACGAGAATGTATTTGTCGATACTAATGACGTATGGGATGATGGCGACCATGTGGGTATTACTATTCCTGCAGATGCTATACGTGTAATCTAATAATCAATAGGCGCTAAATGAATAAAATATTTCATTTGTTCTCTTCGCGTAAGAGTTGGGTACTGCCGTACCTTATATTCTCGGCGATATTTGTTATTATACCGCTGCTGCTGATAGTTGTTTACGCTTTTACTGACGATGCCGGACACCTTACATTAGAGAACTTCGCTAAGTTCTTTGCGCATCCAGAGGCTGTAAACACATTTGTTTATTCTATCGGTATTGCCATGATAACCACTATAGGTTGTATCTTGTTGGGTTATCCGGCAGCTTGGATTCTTAATAATTGTAAGAATTTGGGTTATGCCCGCACACTTATCATGCTGTTTATTCTGCCTATGTGGGTCAATATATTGGTGCGCACGTTGGCTACGGTAGCGTTGTTCGATTTTTGCAAACTTCCGTTGGGCGAAGGAGCCTTGATATTTGGTATGATATATAACTTCATTCCATTTATGATTTACCCTATTTACAATACGCTTCAGAAGATGGACAAGAGTTATATTGAGGCTGCGCAAGACTTGGGAGCCAATCAGTTTCAGGTGTTTTGGAAAGTCGTATTCCCGCTTTCTATGCCCGGTGTTGTCAGCGGAGTGATGATGGTGTTTATGCCTACCATCTCTACGTTCGCCATCGCCGAGTTGCTAACCATGAACAATATCAAGCTGTTCGGTACCACCATTCAGGAGAATATCAACAATAGTCTCTGGAATTACGGTGCAGCCTTGTCGTTAATCATGTTGTTTCTTATTGCCGCTACTACTCTGTTTAGTTCAGACGAGCAGAGCGATGCGGAGAAAGGAGGAGTATGGTAAAACGTATTATCGGGCAGGTATACCTGTGGGTATTGCTTATTTTGCTGTATGCCCCAATCGGAATTATCGTAATCTATTCGTTTACCGAAGCTAAGGTGCTGGGCAACTGGACTGGATTCTCTTTAAAGCTATACGAGTCTCTGCTTAATACCGGTGCGCATCACTCGCTGATGAACGCTTTTGTAAACACCATTCTTATAGCATTGATAGCCGCTACAGCTTCTACCATATTAGGAAGTATAGCCGCCATCGGCATCTACAATCTTAAGGCAAGAAATCGTAAGGCTGTGGGATTTATAAATACCATACCTATCCTTAACGGTGATATCATTACCGGTATCTCATTGTTCTTGCTGTTCGTATCGTTGGGTATTACGCAAGGATTCACCACCGTAGTGCTGGCGCACATCACGTTTTGTACTCCATATGTAGTGCTTAGCGTATTGCCTCGCCTCAAGCAGATGAATCCTAATCTTTATGAGGCGGCACTCGATTTGGGAGCTACACCGATGCAGGCGTTGCGCAAGGTCATCATCCCGGAGATTCGTCCGGGAATGATAAGCGGATTCTTGTTGGCCATTACCATTTCGGTCGATGATTTTGCCGTTACCGTATTCACCATCGGTAACCAAGGTTTGGAAACACTTTCCACCTATATCTATGCCGATGCGCGTAAAGGCGGACTTACTCCCGAACTGAGACCACTTTCAGCATTGATATTTATAGTGATATTGGTGTTGCTTATTATATTGAACCGCCGTGCCGGAAAAGCCAAGGCGGATAATTAATCCAGAATACAGAGATATCAAGAGGAAATGAAGAAACTCAATCTGATTGTTGCCTTGCTGATAGCTTGCGTGGCTATGACTGGCTGTTACAATGAAAACGAGTCGCGGCAGAATGTGCTGAAGATTTATAATTGGGGCGATTATATCGGCGAAGGGGTCTTAGAGGACTTCCAAGAATACTATAAAGAGCAGACAGGCGAAGATATTCACATAGTTTACCAGACGTTCGACATTAACGAGGTAATGCTTACCAAGATAGAGAAAGGACACGAAGACTTTGACGTGGTATGCCCTTCGGAATACATCATAGAGCGTATGCTGCATAAAGACTTGTTGTTGCCTATCGATACTGTTTTCGCGCATTCTCCTAATTATATGAATGGAGTAGCTCCGTATATACGCGAGCAGATAGCGCAAATCAGTACGCCCGATAAGCCTGTAAACAGATATGCTGTATGCTATATGTGGGGTACTGCCGGTTTGTTGTATAACACCAAGTATGTTTCGGCTGCAGATATGAGTACGTGGGATTGCCTTTGGAACAAGCGTTTCGCAGGACGTATCCTGATGAAAGACTCTTATCGCGACGCTTATGGTACGGCTTTGCTCTATGCCTATCGTAAAGATTTGGAAGACGGAAAGAAAACCGTGAAGCAGTTGATGAACGACTATTCGCCAGCGGCGATGGATACGGTAGAAAAGTATCTGAAATTACTCAAACCGAATGTGGCAGGATGGGAAGCCGATTTTGGAAAGGAGATGATGACCAAAGGAAAGGCTTGGATAAACATGACATGGAGCGGCGATGCGCAGTGGGCGATAGACGAAGCCGAGTCTGTAGGTGTGGAATTGGCTTATGAGGTTCCGCGCGAGGGTAGTAATATTTGGTACGACGGATGGGTAATCCCTAAATATGCACGAAACGTAAAGGCGGCAAGCTATTTTATTAATTTCCTTTGCCGTCCGGATGTTGCATTGCGTAATATGGAAGAGATTGGTTACGTAAGTTCTATTGCTTCTCCCGAAATTATGGAGGCTCGTATTGACACTACATTAGAAGATTATGTAGATGCCAGCTATTTCTTTGGCGAGATAGGACGACACGTAAAGTTACATAATACCCAATATCCCGATATTTCGGTTGTGAACCGTTGCTCTATGATACGCGACTTTGGCGATAAGACAGTCGAAGTGCTCGAAATATGGCAGCGTGTAAAGGGTGATAATCTGAATAGCGGTATCGTACTGCTGATATTCGTTGTAGTATTCGCCCTATGCGTATGGCGGATTCATAGTCGATGGCAGAAGTATAAACGTCAGCGTATGCAGCGCAGAAAACGCCGCCGCAAGTAATTTTATATAGTCCACTGTTTCCCTTGTTATGGATGTAGCTGATTTTCGCTTTAACATTCTTTATAGCTATAGCGATGCATTAAAAAGCATGTTTCCGCATTTAATAGATGTATTAAGATTAAGAACAAACAAAAAGGCAAAACTATGAATGCGATGAAAACTATTTTAATGGGTGTAGCAGCGCTGATTACAGCTACTGCTATGCAATCTTGTTCAGACGATGACGACAAGTATGTAGTATTTCCAGGTTATGGCCCTAACGCGTTGGTAACGGTAAAGACTGAAGCCGACAAGACGGTATATCTGCAGTTGGACGATAAAACAACTTTGTTCCCTACCAACATGAAGCAGTCACCGTTCGGAGATAAAGAAGTACGTGCGTTGGTAAACTGTGTAGCGACTGGCGGCAATAGCGCCAAGTACGATAAAGCGGTATATGTAAACTGGATAGACAGCATCCTTACCAAGCCTGCGATAGAATGGGCAGAAGGTATGGACGTAGCGCAATACGGCTCAGATCCGGTAGAGATTGTTAAAGACTGGGTTACTATAGCCGAAGACGGTTATCTTACACTTCGCTTCCGTACTGTATGGGCTGGCGGCAAGGCTCATTGGATAAATCTTCTTACCGGTGTTAATAAGGATAATCCATACGAAGTAAGATTATGTCATAATGCATACGGCGAGACTACAGGGCGTACAGCCGATGCGTTAGTGGCTTTCGGTTTGAAGAGTCTTCCCGATACAGAAGGTAAGACCGTAAAACTGACTTTGAAATGGAATTCGTTCAGCGGAGAAAAGTCTGCTGAGTTCGACTATTGCACTCGCAAAGAAACCAATGCCGGAAAACTACAAGCCGATCAGGCTCTGTTGCACAGTGTAGAACTGAAATAAGAAAAATTATTCTGTCTTACAAAAGAAAGGGCTACATCTAGGTGTGATTATCACACTATAGATGCGGCCCTTATAATTGATGAGTGTGTTTTGTCTGATTAAACGATGCCCTGAGCCATCATTGCTTTTGCAACCTTCATGAATCCGGCTACGTTAGCACCCTTCACATAGTTGATATATCCGTCGGCTTCAGTACCGTACTGTACACAAGCGGCGTGGATATTCTTCATGATGCTTTTCAGTTTTTCGTCAACTTCTTCTGCGCTCCAGCTCAGTTTGATAGAGTTCTGAGTCATTTCCAAACCAGATACCGATACACCACCGGCGTTAGCGGCTTTACCCGGAGCATACAGAATCTTAGCTTCCTGGAATGTGCGGATAGCTTCAGGAGTAGAAGGCATGTTTGCACCTTCCGATACAGCGAATACACCGTTTGCTACCAAAGCCTTAGCGTCGTCACCGTTGATTTCGTTCTGAGTAGCCGACGGAAGTGCGATGTCTGCCTTTTCGTTCCATGGGCGAGCACCTGCTACATACTTGCATCCGTATTTTTCTGCATATTCGCGGATACGTCCACGGTACAAGTTCTTCAGTTCCATGATATAGTCGAGCTTTTCGCGGTCGATACCGTCCGGATCGTAGATGTAGCCGTCAGAGTCTGACATGGTAACAACCTTTGCGCCGAGCTGAATCAATTTTTCTACAGTATATTGTGCTACGTTACCAGAACCAGAAACCAAGCAAGTCTTTCCTTCGATGCTGATATTGCGTGTCTTAAGCATTTCCTGCAAGAAATAGATATTTCCGTAACCGGTTGCTTCAGGACGAATCAATGAACCACCGAACTCACGGCCTTTTCCTGTCAATACGCCCGAGAATTCATGAGACAATTTCTTATACATACCGAACATATAGCCTACTTCACGTCCGCCTACACCTATGTCACCTGCAGGAACATCTGTTTCAGGGCCGATATGACGCCATAATTCTAGCATGAATGCTTGGCAGAAACGCATTACCTCAGCGTTAGATTTGCCACGCGGTGAGAAATCTGATCCACCTTTACCGCCACCCATAGGGAGTGTGGTAAGAGAGTTTTTGAATGTCTGCTCAAAAGCAAGGAATTTCAAGATTCCCAAGTTTACAGAGCTGTGGAAACGGATACCGCCTTTGTACGGGCCAATGGCGTTGTTGTGCTGTACACGATAACCCATATTAGTCTGGATGTTACCTTTGTCGTCCATCCATGTCACACGGAACTGGTAAACTCTATCTGGAATGCACAGGCGTTCGATAAGGTTTGCCTTGTCGAATTCTGGGTGCTTGTTGTATTCTTCCTCGATAGTACCTAATACCTCTTCTACTGCCTGATGATATTCAGGCTCATTAGGAAATCTTCTTTTCAGATCTTCCAATACTTTAGCTGCATTCATATTAATATTGTTTAGTTATTGGTTATGAAATAATCTAAATGAGAACTATTTCTTTTGATTCGGTGACAAAAGTATATATTAATTTTGGTTTATGCAACAGTAGTGTATGAAAAGTGTACAAAGAATGTCAAAAAAGTAATTTTTATTCGATTTGGCTTTACTTTTGTTTGTTTTTAATGGCTTTTACTATAGGGATGAATACCAATGCCCCAGATATTATGAGAGAAAGAATAAGCATGCCGTCAATATGCGGACTTGCTGCTATGACATAGAAACAAAGTGCTGCCCAGCAGAGGGCTAATAAAATACATTGTGTTTGATTTAGTGGTTTTCGCATAGTAAAATAAAAAAACGTGCAAGGACACATTATATATAGTACCCTTGCACGTAGGTTATATTCTTATTTGTTTAATTTCTTGGCAACGATAGCATCGATGCAAGCGATAGCAGTGATATTCACGATATCTCGAACCGAGCTTTCGATGTCGGTAAAGTGAATAGGTTTGTTAAGACCCATTTGGATAGGACCTAATACTTCGGCGTCGCTCATGCTCTGGATGAGTTGGTATGTTGAGTTGGCCGAGCTAAGGTTAGGGAATATCAGCGTATTCACTTCTTTTCCTTTGAGGCGGGTAAACGGATATTTCTCGTCGCGTAAAGCGTTGTTCAGCGCAAACTTAACTTGCATTTCGCCGTCGATAGCCAATTCAGGATATTCCTGTTGCATATAGGCTACGGCCTCGTGTACCTTGGCAGGGCTTCCTTCTGTGTCTGAACCGAAGTTAGAGTACGACAACATAGCCATAACCGGCTCCTGATTGAAGAAGCGTACAGCCTTATCTGTAAGTTTAGCTATGTCTATCAGCGTATCGGTATCGGGGTGACGGTTAATCAATGTATCCGAAATGAAGTAAGTACCTTTCTTAGAGTTCAGGATATGCATTGTTCCGAAGTGCTTGTATCCCGGCTGGATGCCGATAACTTCTTTCGCTACCTTGATAGTGTTAGAGTACTTGGTGTAAAGTCCTGTTACAAATGCATCAGCGTCTCCTGTTTCTACCATCATCATACCGAAGTAGTTGCGCTCGAACATCTTATCGTTCGCTTCCTGATAGTTGGCACCTTCGCGAGCACGTTTTTCGCAGAGAATACGAGCATAGCGTTCACGACGTTCTGCTTCACGGTCGTGGCGTAAGTTTACTATTTCTATACCTTCCAAGCTCAAGTCGAGTTCTTTAGCCAATTTCTCGATACGCTCTTCGTTGCCAAGAAGGATAGGTTTGCACAGACCTTCAGCTTTTGCTTCTACGGCAGCCTTCAGCATATTGGGGTGAATACCTTCGGCAAATACTACACGTTGCGGATCGCGGCGAGCCATAGCGTAAAGTTGGCGGGTAAGTTTGTTTTCTTGTCCCATCAACTCGCGCAACTGGTGTTCGTAAGCCGACCAGTCGGTAATTTGTTTACGTGCTACACCCGATTCCATAGCCGCTTTAGCCACAGCCATAGAAACTTCGGTAATAAGACGTGGGTCTACTGGTTTCGGGATGAAATAAGATGGACCGAATGTAAAGTTGTTCACATGATAAGCGTTGTTCACTACATCGGGCACGGGCTTCTTTGCCAATGCTGCGATGGCGTGTACGGCTGCCAGTTTCATCTCTTCATTGATGGCGGTAGCGCGGGTATCTAGTGCACCACGGAATATATATGGGAATCCGATTACATTATTAATCTGGTTAGGATAATCCGAACGTCCGGTAGACATCAATACGTCTGGGCGTGAAGCCATAGCGTCTTCGTAAGATATTTCTGGGGTAGGGTTGGCCAGTGCGAATACGATAGGATGGCTTGCCATGCTACGTATCATATCCTGTGTAAGTACGTTACCCTTAGAAAGACCCAAGAATACGTCAGCGCCCTTGATAGCTTCTTCAAGTGTATGTACGTCGCGGCGGTCGGTAGCGAAGAACTTCTTGCTTTCAGTCAGGTTTTCACGGTCGGAAGTGATTACACCTTTACTGTCTAGCATCAAGATATTCTCTTTGCGTGCACCTAAGGCTATGTACAATTTAGTGCACGATGTAGCCGAAGCTCCGGCTCCGTTTACTACTATGTGTACATCTTCTATCTTCTTTCCCGCTACTTCGAGGGCGTTCAGCAGTCCGGCGCTTGAGATGATGGCAGTACCGTGCTGGTCATCGTGCATAACCGGAATGTCGAGTTCTTCTTTCAGACGCTGTTCTATCTTGAAGCACTCAGGAGCCTTTATATCTTCCAGATTGATACCACCGAAGGTAGGAGCGATGGCTTTTACGGCTTCGATGAATTTATCCGGGTCTTTTTCGTTTACTTCTATGTCGAATACATCAATTCCGGCATATATTTTAAAAAGCAGTCCTTTACCTTCCATTACAGGCTTTCCGCTCAATGCGCCTATATCTCCTAAGCCCAATACTGCGGTGCCGTTAGAAATAACAGCTACCAAGTTACCTTTATCGGTATAGTCGTAAGCGGTTTCCGGGTCTTTCTGGATTTCCAGACATGGCTCGGCTACACCTGGCGAGTAAGCCAGCGACAAGTCTCTCTGTGTTTGGTAAGGTTTGGTTGGTATTACCTCAATTTTTCCTGGTCTGCCTTGCGAGTGATAAAGCAGTGCAGCTTCTTTGGTTATTTTTGCCATAATTATAAATAAGTTTAAAGTTTTCTTTGTATTGTATCGTAATGTGAATCGCAAAAGTAGGAATAAAATAATAAATAGTAGCATTTTAGCTCCCAAAAAAAGATAAATGTTACAAAAGTATCGTATAAAAATATGTAATATAACCAAAATGTACGGCTATGGCAACTTTAGAATGTCAGGATTGAAACTTCTCTCTTTTGCGAATGAAAACCTGTTTTCTCTTATTCAATTCTCTATCTTTAGCCTAAAGATATATAAACTTAGCCTAGGTATATATAAACTTAGCTTAAGAATATATATACTTAGGCTAGGGATAGAGTTTTTCTTTTAATAAGCCGATTTTTCTTTCGCGGATTGTCGGCTTTTGCAATGCGTTGTTCTAAATAAGATTATAATAAAGAGCCGTAAGAATTGGTCGATAAAAAATGTCTATTCATCAGATTATTTTGCCTATGTGTAATAACACCCCGTTTTTTTATGGTTATTGTTAGTTAAACAGTTGTGTAAGAGTATTGAAAATACTTATCTTTGCACCGTTAAAAACTGAGCGGTATCGAAAAGTTTTCAATGTAGGTATTAGTAATACCGATAGATTCCAGCTGTTTTTAAGGAGAAAAAGGAAACATTAATTATCTGAATATGAATATGAACTACAAAAACAGAAGATTTACTTCTCACCGAGTTGCCCTGATGGTTTTGGGCTTGTCGGTACTGACTGCTTGTGGCGGTGGCCAAGGCGGTAGAAAAATGGGTGATGACCAATTCGCTGTAGAAGCGGTAAGTGTAACATCCAGCTCTCAGACAGAGCAATATCCAGCTACTATTCAGGGTAAGCAGGATATTGAAATCCGTCCTCAGGTATCTGGCTTCATCGTGAAGCTTTGTGTAGACGAAGGTGCTACCGTACGTAAAGGACAGGCTCTTTTTCAGATAGACCCTACACAATATAAAGCTGCGTTCGACCAAGCTTCTGCGGCTGTTAAGTCGGCTGAGGCTAGTCTTCGTACTATAACCGAAACAGAACAGAACAAGAAGATGTTGCATGATCAGCAGATTATCAGCGATTTTGAATATCAAACCGCTATTAACAATCGTTTGACTGCTCAGGCTGGTTTGGCTCAGGCAAAGGCTGCATACGCTGCCGCTAAGCAGAACTTGGGATTCTGTACTGTAACAAGTCCTTCTGACGGTGTTATCGGTATGATTCCTTCTCGTATCGGTGCGTTGGTAGGTCCTTCGGGTGCTGCTCTTACTACAGTATCTCAGATTGGCGATATGTATGTATACTTTTCAATGACAGAAAAGCAGTTGTTGGCCTTGACTAAGGCAGGTGGCACTATTAAAGAACAGTTGGCTAAGATGCCGGCGGTTAAGTTGCAGTTGGCCGATGGCTCTATCTACGGCGAAGAAGGTAAGATTGACGCTGTAGGTGGTGTAATCGATAAGTCTACAGGTTCTGTAAGCATGCGTGCCGTATTCCCTAACAAGCAGAACATTCTGCGCAGTGGAGGTATGGCTAACATTATGTTCCCTTACACTTTGAACGATGTTATCATTATCCCGCAGTCGGCTACTCAGGAAATTCAGGACAAGAAATTCGTCTTCGTGTTGCAGTCTGACAATACAGTTAAGCATACAGAAATTACCGTATCTAACCTGAACGACGGTAAGACTTACTTGGTAACAGGCGGATTGAAGTCGGGCGATAAGATTGTAGTAGAAGGTGTACAGCAGTTGAAAGACGGTCAGACTATCGAGCCTATTACTACAGCTCAGAAAGAAGCCAAGTATCAGCAGGCATTGAAAGACCAGCACGATGGTAACTTCAAGACAGCTTTCTAAGCCTTGCGTAAAAAGCATATCTCATTCATTATTACAGTATAATAAAGGTATAAAACAGAATGAAACTAGATAAATTTATTAACCGTCCGGTGCTATCAACGGTAATCTCTATCTTGATAGTTATCTTGGGTGTGATTGGTTTGGCTACATTGCCTATCACGCAGTATCCGGACATTGCGCCTCCTACAGTTTCTGTAAGCGCAACTTATACTGGTGCCAATGCGCAGACCGTATTGAACTCGGTTGTCGCTCCGTTGGAAGACCAGATTAACGGTGTAGAAAACATGATGTATATTCAGTCTTCTGCATCAAACAATGGTTCTGCCAGCATCAGTGTTTACTTTAACCAGGGTACCGACCCTGATATGGCTGCGGTCAACGTTCAGAACCGTGTGTCTATGGCTCAAGGTTTGCTGCCTGCCGAAGTTACTCGTATCGGTGTGACTACCCAGAAGCGTCAGAACTCAATGTTGTTGATTTTCTCTTTGGTGGATACCGAAGATAAGTATAGTACGCAGTTCATCGAAAACTACATGAACATCAACATCGTGCCTGAAATCAAGCGTGTAAAGGGTGTAGGTGATGCCATGGTGATGGGTGGTGACTACTCTATGCGTGTTTGGTTGAAGCCCGACGTGATGGCTCAGTATAACCTTATTCCTTCGGATGTTTCGGCTGCATTGGCAGAACAGAACATCGAGGCTGCTCCGGGTCAGTTGGGCGAGCGCGGTCATCAGACTTATCAGTACACACTGCGTTACAAAGGACGTTTGCAGGAAGAGAAAGAATTCGAGAATATCGTTATTAAGGCGCTTCCCGACGGACAGATTCTTCGTTTAGGCGATATCGCTCGTTTGGAATTGGGACGTGTATCTTACGCATTTAGTAATAAGGTAAACGGACATAAAGCGGTTTCTTCTATCGTATTCCAGATGGCAGGTACCAATGCTACCGAGACTATTCAGAACTTGGAACAGGTATTGGATAAGGCAAAAGAATCATTGCCGGCCGGAATGGATATAAACATTGCGCAGAGTGCCAACGACTTCTTGTTCGCTTCTATCCACGAGGTTATCAAGACCTTGCTCGAAGCCTTTATCCTTGTGGTATTGGTGGTATACATCTTCTTGCAGGACTTCCGCTCTACTTTGATTCCGGTTATCGCCATCCCGGTAGCGTTGATTGGTACATTCTTCGTCCTCAAGCTTATCGGCTTTAGCGTTAACTTGCTTACTCTTTCGGCGATGGTGCTTGCCATTGCGATTGTGGTGGACGATGCTATTGTGGTCGTCGAGGGTGTGCATGCCAAGTTGGACCAGGGATACCAATCTGCTCGTGAGGCTTCTATCGATGCCATGAGCGAATTGGGTGGTGCCATCGTTTCTATTACCCTCGTCATGATGTCTGTGTTTATCCCCGTAAGTTTCATGGGTGGTACATCAGGTACATTCTACCGTCAGTTCGGTTTGACCATGGCTATTTCAATCGGTTTCTCTGCGTTGAACGCGTTGACTTTGTCGCCTGCATTGTGTGCCTTGTTCTTGAAACCTCATTCTACAGACGGTCACGGTGGCGAGAAGAAAATGTCGTGGGTAGATCGTTTCCACACTTCATTTAACGCTGCTTACGATTCAGTCTTGAAGAAATATAAGAAACGTGTAGTATTCTTTATCCATAAAAAATGGTTATCGTTCGGCTTGGTAGCAGGCTCTATCGTACTGTTGGTATTCTTCATGAAAGTAACTCCTACCGGAATGGTGCCTACTGAAGATACAGGTACTATCATGGGTGCTGTGACATTGCCTCCTGGAACATCACAAGAACGTGCTGAAGAAATATTGGCTCGTGTAGACAGCCTTGTAGCTGCCGACCCAGCTGTACAGTCGCGTACTATCATCTCAGGATATAGCTTCATCGGTGGTCAGGGACCGGGTTACGGTTCAGTCATCATCAAACTGAAACCATGGGAAGAACGTTCTGTAATGCAGAGTGCCGATATGGTGTACATTTCATTGTTTATGCGTGCGCAGAAAGTCATCAAAGACGCACAGGTATTGTTCTTTGCTCCTCCTATGATTCCGGGTTACTCGGCATCAAGCGATATCGAGTTGAACATGCAGGATAAAACCGGTGGTAGCTTGGAGCACTTCCGTAAAGTTGTAACAGATTATATGGATGAGTTGAAAGCACGTCCCGAAATTAACTCGGCACAGACTTCGTTTAACCCTACCTTCCCGCAGTATCAGCTCGATATCGATGCTGCAGCTTGTAAGAAGGCAGGCATAAGTCCAAGTTCTATCCTTTCTACCATGCAGGGATACTTCGGTGGTCTGTATGCGTCAAACTTCAACCGTTTCGGTAAGATGTATCGTGTAATGATTCAGGCAGAACCAGACGCTACAAAGAACTTGGAATCACTGAATAGCATTAAGATACGTAACGGCAATGAGATGGCTCCTATTACTCAGTTCGTAAGCTTGAAGAAAGTATACGGTCCTGATATCATCAGCCGATTCAACCTTTATACATCTATTAAGGTGATGGTTGCCCCGGCATCAGGTTATACTTCAGGTCAGGCATTGCAGGCTATTTCAGAAGTAGCTAAGGCAAACTTGCCGGCAGGTTTCTCATACGAATTGGGTGGTATGGCGCGTGAAGAGGCAAGCTCAAGCGGCAGCGCTACAGGATTGATCTTTATCCTCTGCTTCGTATTCGTATACTTGTTGCTTAGTGCCCAGTATGAAAGTTACATCCTTCCGTTGGCAGTATTGCTTTCAGTACCATTCGGTTTGATGGGTAGCTTTATCTTCGTTAACGGATTTGCCGCATTGGGTAGCATCCCGGCACTGAAGATGATTTTGGGAACCATGTCAAACGATATCTATATGCAGATTGCGTTGATTATGTTGATGGGTCTGCTTGCTAAGAACGCCATCTTGATTGTAGAGTTCGCCCTCGACCGTCGTAAACAAGGCATGAGTATTTCTTGGGCAGCCGTGCTTGGTGCCGCAGCCCGTCTGCGACCAATCTTGATGACCTCATTGGCCATGATTATCGGTTTGATTCCGTTGATGTTGGCTATGGGTGTAGGTGCTCACGGAAACCGTACTTTGGGTGCTTCTGCCATCGGCGGTATGTTGATTGGTATGATATTCCAGATCTTCATCGTTCCGGTTCTGTTCGTAGTATTCCAGTGGTTGCAAGAGAAATTCAAACCTATAGAATGGGATAGCTTGGACGAAAGCGAAGTGAAATCTGAGATTGAACAATATTCTCCAAATCAGATTAAAAGATAAGATACAATAATGAAGAAACAGATAATAGGAGTAATGTGTGTAGCTGCCATGATGAGCAGCTGCCACATTTACAAAGCTTATGATAGACCTGAAGCTATAACAACTTCGGGCATCTATCGCGATCCGGCATCGGCTACAGATACCTTGGCATCTGATACAACCAACATGGGAAATCTTCCGTGGAAGGAAGTATTCCGCGACGCCAAATTGCAGGCTTTGATAGAAGAAGGATTGAATAACAATGTAGATGTGCAGGCAGCTGCATTGAGAGTGAAAGAAGCTAAGGTTATGCTTACTTCCGCTAAGTTGTCTTACTTGCCGTCTATTAACATAGCTCCGCAGGGAACTGCTACCAGCATGGATGACGGTAACTACGTAAAGGCTTATACGCTTCCTGCAGTAGCAAGTTGGGAGTTCGATTTGTTCGGTAAGATTCTGAACAGCAAGCGTGGACAGAAAGTAGCTTACCAGAAGAGTCAGTATTCTCAGCAGGCTGTACGCTCGTCTATCATATGCGGCATCGCCAATATCTACTATTCATTGCTGATGCTCGACCGTCAGGTGGCTATCACTACAGAGACTTCTGATATCTACAAGGAGAATGTACGCGTAATGGAGGCTATGAAGACTGCCGGTATGACTACTGAAGCAGGCGTAGCACAGATGCGTGCTGCCAGCAATCAGGTAGACGCTTCATTGATTGACTTGAAGCGCCAGGTACGCGAGACCGAAAACTCATTGGCTATCTTGTTGGGTAGAGCACCTCAGACTATAGAGCGTACTACACTCGATGAGCAGGTAATGCCCGAAAAGCTGATGGCAGGTGTTCCTTTGCAGTTGCTCGAAAACCGTCCGGACGTGAAGATGGCTGAGATGACTTTGGCTGCCGCTTATTATTCAACTAATCAGGCACGCGCAGCGTTCTATCCAGGACTTACCATTACTGGTACTGCAGGATGGACTAACGGTTCTAATATCTCAGTATCTAATCCGGGTGTGTTCTTGATGCAGGCTATGGCTTCTTTGGCTCAGCCTATCTTCAACAAGGGTAAGCTTATCGCTAACTTGAAGGTGACTAAGGCAGAAGAGAAGATTGCTCAGATGAACTATCAGCAGACTATCTTGAAAGCTGGTAAGGAAGTTAGCGACGCTCTGTTCTTGTTCGACTGTCAGAATAAGAAGCTCGAAAACGATAAGGTACGTGTAGAACAGCTCAACAAAGCCGTTATCGCTACTAAGGCGTTGTTCCAAAGCGCATCGGCTACTTATCTGGAAGTGCTTACTTCACAGCAAAGTCTGCTCAGTGCACAGTTGAGCGAAGTAGCCGACAATTTCCAGCGTATTCAGGCTGTTATCAACCTGTATAGTGCTGTAGGCGGCGGAAGAGAATAATTAACCTCTAATATATAGAAACACTATGATTAGTCCTTTAGCATACGTTGACCCGTCAGCTAAGCTCGGGAAGAACGTAACAGTTCATCCATTTGCCTATATCGACAAGAACGTTGAGATAGGCGATGACAATGAGATTATGCCGTATGCCAGCTTGATGAGCGGCACACGCATGGGTAATGGAAACAAGGTGTATCAGGGGGCGGTTATTGCAGCCGACCCTCAAGATTTCGCTTATAAAGGCGATGACACTTTGGCTATTATTGGAGACAATAATGTAATTCGTGAAAATGCTGTCATTATTCGCGGAACATTCCCCGGTCATGCTACTAAGATAGGCAGCGGTAATTTTATTATGACCGGTGCCCGCTTGTCGCACGATGTGGAAGTAGGTAATAAGTGTATCATTGGTAATGGTTCGCAGGTATCGGGCAATTGCATTATAGAAGATTGCGCTATGCTGACTTCGAATGTACTTATGCAGGGCAATACTCGTTTGGGTAGCTATGCTGCGGTGCAGGGCGGATGCCGTTTTATCAAAGACATACCTCCTTATATAGTAGCGGCTCATGAACCTATTTCATTCTATAGCATCAATACGATGGTGTTAGAGCATTGTGGATTTTCGTCTACAATAATCAAACACATCGCACAGGCATATCGTATATTGTATAAGGCGAATACTTCTCAGCAAGACGCCGTGCAGCGTATTCGTGAGCAGATACCGTCAAGCCCAGAGATAGAGCATATTATTGAGTTTGTAGAAAACTCTAAATTGGGCATTATACGTTAACCGTTTACACTGAACAATTATGAAAAGGGTAAAGTGCGATCGCGAAACGTTGCGCGAAGAGATAGTAGAGAAAGCGGCAGAAGCCTTTCAGAAAGACGGCATACGTGTAGTGCGTATGGATGATATTGCCAACTCTTTGTCTATATCAAAGCGCACCCTTTACGAATTGTTCAGCGATAAAGAACAACTTCTTATGGAGGTCTTCCGTTTATTGAATAAACGGACGGCCGATTATATGGGCGAGATTGCTTCCAGAGCAGATAATGTTCTGGAGGTGATCTTTGCTTTTTACAAACGTAAAATGGATGAGTTAGGTAGTACAAATCCTGCCTTTTTACGCGACTTGCGTAAGTATCCTAAAGTCATAAATTATATCCGCGAGTCGCATAAGATGGCCGATGCAGAGGCATTCGCTTACTTCAAGAGAGGGGTAGAGCAGGGCATCTTCCGTAACGATATTAATTTTGAGATTATCAACAAAGCTACACTCATGCAGCTTGAAATGTTGATTTATTCTGATTTGACCGAGAGTTATCCTTTAGACGAGATTTATAGGGAAATAACCATACTACACATGCGAGGCATTATTACCGAGAAAGGTCTGAAAATGGTAGACGACTTCTTGCATCCGGTAAAAGAAAACCTCTGAGAGTCTACATACTAATTCATATTAATCAGCTATCTTTGCAGCCGTTTTATAGGATGAAAAGATGAAAAATAAGGTAGCTGCAACATTCATTTTTACTTTGATTGTCGTATCGGGGCTGATGGCTTTATATTTCTTGCCACCTATTAATATAGGAGGAACTCCGTTGCGAAAAATTGATTTGCTGTCCGACTTGCGTCCTGATGTGCCGGACGTAACGGAATTGATGGCAGATTCTGATTCTGTATTTCTGCCTCCTGTAGTAAAGCCCGAGTTTGTAGATTCTTGTAAGAGCGGAATGACGTGTATAGAAGATTATTCAGATACTGACGTTCCGTCTATGGGCGCTTTCTATGAGGCATTGTCTAAGGTAAACTCATTGGGTCGCCCAGTGCGTATCGCTTACTTTGGCGATTCGTTTATAGAAGGTGATATCTTTACCGGCGATTTACGTGCCATGCTTCAAACTGAGTTTGGAGGATGCGGAGTGGGTTACGTGCCTATCACATCGTCTGTAGCAGGGTTCCGTACTACGGTGCATCATAAGTTCTCTGGTTGGAACAGTCATTCCACTACCGATTCCATCGGTTTTCACCGCGCTTTGCAAGACGTATCTAATCATTATTTTATACCTCATCATGATGCTTGGGTCTCTTTGGAGGGAACAGCGCATTATGCCGCTCGTCTTGATAGCTGCAAGGTTTCTTCTTTCTATTTCTTCTCGCCCGATTCGTTGGTGCTTACAGCCAGTGTAAACGGACGCGAGCCTGAGCGCTTTGACGTTGAAGGCGATTCTACAGCCATTCGTTCCGTATCGGTAGAGGGGAATATTCATTCTGTTAAATGGAGGGTAGAGCACAGTGGCGCTCATGCTCGCTGTTTTGCCGCTACTATGGATCCTCTGCATGGGGTAGTGGTAGATAATTTCAGTACCCGAGGCAGTAGCGGACAGCAGTTGGCTCAAATTCCTCTTGGTACATTGAAAGACTATCATCGTCTGCGTACTTACGATTTGATAGTTTTGCAGTACGGTCTGAACGTAGCTTCTGACAAGGTTCTTAATTACGATTATTATACTACGGCTATGAAAAAGGTGATAGATCACCTTAAGGAGGCTTTTCCGCAGACATCTATTCTGATAGTTAGTGTAGGCGACCGTGAAAACCGTTCTGAGACGGGCGAGCTACGCACCATGCCGGGCGTAAAGAGCTTGATACGCTATCAGCAGAAACTGGCAGCCGATACACACGTAGCGTTTTGGAATCTGTTTGAGGCTATGGGGGGCGAAGGCAGTATGGTAGAGATGGTAAACAGTAAGCCGTCTATGGCTAACTATGATTACACTCATATCAACTTTAGAGGAGGTAAGCATCTGGCCGATTTGCTTTTTAAATCGCTTATGTATGGTAAGGAACAATATGAAAAGAGAAAGGCGTATGAGGCAGAGTAATAGATGTTTGTTTCTTATCGTGTTGGCGTTGTGCCTTGTAGCGGTGCAGAAGTTGCAGGCGCAAGATGTTGTTCCTGTCCGTCCGAAGCCCGACGAGCACTCGGTTCCTATATATTCTAGTCGTGAGATGAAGGAGTTGATGCGCTTCATTCCACTCGAAGAGGTGAAGATGCCTTCCGTTTTCCGTAATACACAAGAGAATCGTTTATTCGACCCTGCCGGATCGCTCTTTCCTTTCTGGGAGAAGCTTACGCTGTTAGACCGTCCGGTGCGTATTGTTCAGATAGGCGACTCTCACATACGTGGGCACGTGCTGGCTTACGAAGTACGTTTGTTGTTAGAAAGCGATTTCGGAGCAAAAGCGGTTGAGGCTATTCCTGTATCTTATCAAACATCGGGCTTGGCTCGCGAAACGGGTTCCGACGGAATAGTATATCACATGTTCGGTATTAACGGTGCTACGTGCGCTTCTTTCTCTACGCCCGATAACCTGAAGCAGGTGGCAGACTTACAGCCCGACTTGATTATCTTTTCTTTCGGGACTAACGAAGCACATGGACGCAACTATTCTAAGGCAGAACATACGGCAGCTATGAGGTATATGGTAGACGAGCTGAAAATGGCTTGTCCGCAGGCGGCGTTTCTGCTCACTACTCCTCCGGGGGCTTATGTAAGAAGTAGGCAGGGTAGGGTTATCAACCCTCGTACACCGGCAGTGGTAGATAACGAATTGCAGTTTGCCCGTCAGCGAGGCATGGCTGTATGGGACTTATATAATATAGTAGGAGGCAAGAGTCGTGCTTGTCTTAACTGGACTGCGGCTAAAATGTTTCAGCGCGATAAGATACACTTTACTCACGACGGATATAAATTTCAAGGAAGATTGTTACACGAAGCAATTATAAAAGCATACAATGACTATGTGGCAAGTAGATTGGACTAAACTAATGGGCTTGTTGGCCTACGATTCTCATCAGCCGATGATATTCAGCAGCGGCATTTTCTTGTTTTTGTTCTTGGCGTTCAGTTTTGTTTATATGCTGTTGCAGAAACGCGTTACCGCACGTTTGCTGTTTGTTACGCTATTCTCTTATTATTTCTACTACAAGAGTAGCGGCATATACTTTTTCTTATTGGGCATAGTTACGGTGAGCGACTTCTTTTTGGCGCATCGTATGCAGCAAACAGAGACACACTGGAAACGTAAGATGCTTGTAGTGATAAGCTTATGTATCAACTTAGGATTACTGTGCTACTTTAAGTATACAAATTTCTTCTATCAGATGCTTTGTCCGCTGTGGAACGGCAGTTTCCAGCCGCTCGATATATTCCTCCCGGTAGGTATATCGTTCTTTACGTTTCAGTCGCTCAGCTATACCATCGATGTATACCGTAAAGACCTTAAGCCGCTTGATAATTTGCTTGACTATGCTTTTTACGTATCGTTCTTTCCGCAGTTGGTTGCAGGTCCTATTGTGCGTGCCCGCGATTTCATTCCGCAGATACGCCGTCCGCTGCTTGTTACCAACGAGATGTTCGGGCAGGGAGTGTTCTTTATAGTTAGCGGATTGTTTAAGAAGGCTGTAATTTCCGATTATATTAGCGTTAACTTTGTAGAGCGTATCTTCGATAATCCGTCGTTGTATTCTGGTCTGGAGAACCTGTTCGGTGTATATGGCTATGCTTTGCAGATTTATTGCGACTTTTCGGGCTATAGCGATATGGCCATAGGTATAGCCTTGCTATTAGGCTTCCGTTTTCCCATCAACTTCAACTCGCCTTATAAATCGGATAGCGTAACCGATTTCTGGCATCGTTGGCATATCTCGCTTTCTACTTGGCTGCGCGATTATCTTTATATCTCGTTAGGCGGAAACCGTAAGGGTAAGTTGCGTACCTACGTCAACTTGGTTCTCACCATGTTGTTGGGAGGACTGTGGCACGGAGCTTCGTGGAACTTTGTAGTATGGGGCGGACTGCACGGAGTGGCTTTGGCGTTGCATAAAGGCTTGCGCAGTTTGTTGCATCGCCCTAAGCAATATCGCAGTACAGGTTGGCGCAAGGTAGCGGCTGTGCTTATAACCTTCCACTTCGTATGTCTTTGCTGGATATTCTTCCGCAACTCCACTTTCGACGGCTCCATTTCTATGATTAGCCAAATCTTCACATCCTTCCATCCAGAGTTGGCAGGTCAGCTATTCGTAGGATATTGGAAAGTTTTCGCCCTGATGGGCATAGGATACCTGCTGCATTGGTGCCCCGATAGTTGGCAAAACGCTTGCAGCCGTGGCATGGTGCGAATGCCTGTTGTAGTGCAGGCGTTTATCCTTATCGCCCTTATCTTTTTGGTTATTCAGGTAAAGAGCAGCGATATACAGCCGTTTATATATTTCCAATTCTAAAATAAAAATCCTCCCGTAGCAAGATATCGCAATATCTGTTACGAGAGGAAAATATAAGTACTGCGGCCGAGACTTAAAGAGACCGCAATACTTTTTTTCTTATTTGATTAGCGTGTTCCGCCTGCCCACCAAACATTTTCAGTGTAAACATACGAACCGTTTCCGAAAGCAGCTTTCACTGCCTGGTTTGCAGAAACGTCGCTACCGCCATATCCTAAACGGAGAGGGAATTTGCTAGCGTTAAGCGGGTTAGCCAATGTTACGGCATATCCTGCGTTTTCCGCTTTCAAACGACGGTAATCATTGTAAGCTTCTACCGATTCGCTAGATGCTCCGAAGAATGCCAGATACTTCTGTGTCATAATCTCTTTAATAGGATTAGCGTTGTAAAGGCTTTCTATAGAAGTCCAGTAGCTGTCAAGTGTAGCTTCATTTGTCAAACTGAATACCTGTTCAAGTTGAAACCAATTTCCGCCGGCATCGCTCAGTGTAGCCTGAAGGTTAGCGAAAGCTGCTGCGATAGCTGCTTTCAGAGTTTCTTTAGCTTCGGGCTTGTTAAGACGAGCTTCTGCTTCGGCTTTGATGAACAACAGTTCATGGTAGCTCATTAACTGAGTCGGTGTAGTCAGTGCAAAGTCTACCAGAGAGTAGTCGTATGCTGATTCGCTTTCTTCCGATTCTCCGTTAGGAGCGGCTACTATAGCGTCGAAGCTTGTAACAGGCTTACCCGAAGCTTTGCTGATAAAAGCCTGAAGTCCGCGCGGGTCGTTACGTTCTTTAAACTTAGCTACAAGCGATGCGCTGGTGCTGAGGCTGTACTTGCGGCTGTAGTTGTATACAAAGAACGGGTTGCACTGTGCATCGCCATCGTATACTGCCAACTTTAATTCATTGTCGGCACTGGTGAACGCCTTGCTTACGTATGTCAGCACATTGTTTAAGTCTGCAGTCTTGTCGCTGCTGCGGTTAAGCAGGTGCATGGTGTAGCGTGCTTTCAATGCGTATGCAGCCTTAAGCCATTTTTCTGCATTTCCACCGTAGATATAATCTTTTGAGCCGATAGCTCCCGAGAATCCGGTATCTCTTCCTTTTCCGTCGTTCAGCAATTCTATAGCTTTGTCCAGCTGAGCCATTACGTCTTTGTAGATAGATTCTTGCGAGTCTATTTTAGGCTGCATGTATGCAGGAGTACCGTCAGCGTTCAATACTCCGGTTTCAGAGTACGGAGTATCGCCGAACATATCTGTAGCCAAGGCTCCGTTATATGCCAGCATGATGCGTGCTATAGCTTCGGTTACTACGTTGTTCTGGTCTTCAGAGTTGTTTACGCATTGGTCGATAGCTATCTTTGCGTTCTTTATGTTACTGTAAATATTCAGCCAAGCGTTGTTGTAAGTAGACGATGCTGTAGGCTCGCCACTACGGTGCTCGGCACGCCACATCTGGTTAGAAGTACCAGCTTCGTGCTCCATATATACCATTGAATAAAGATTGAAGTCGCCTCCTACGCCCGATACTGCAGTACCAAGAGTCACGTCCGATACGATAAACTTAGCCGGAACTTCGTGCGGGTGGTTTACGTCTTCATTGATTTTGTCCATTGTGTCTTCCGAGCACGATGTCAATGTGAATGTAGCCATCAAAGCGGCCGACATCCATTTTCCTATTGTTTTATATTGTATCATTGTTTGCTTCCTCCTTTAAAATTTGATGTTGAATCCGAAACCATAGCTTGAAGTCTGCGGCAATGAATAGTCTTCGAATGCTCCAGCCATGTTGTTGTTACCTTGTGATGCTTCAGGGTCAACATCGGGTACTTGTGCCCATAGCAAGATGTTTCTTGCAAATGCGTTTACGTTCAACTCTAACTTCTTGGTCTTCAAAACAGGTACGCTGACAGACAGTTCGCGAAGCTTGATGAATGAGTTGTCGTATACAGAAGATTCGTCGATATCGTTTAATGCAGAGTAGAATGCCTGCTGTGCTTTAGCTCCTGTAATGGCGATGTCGTTCTTTGTTCCGTCGGCTTTGTATCCGTCGAAGATGAAACTTCCTTCACGGTTAGCAGTACGGATGCTGGTTCCGTAGTAGTCGCCAAGGGCTGTAGTACGGCTGTACATCTGTCCGCCTTGCTTCCAGTCGAATACGGCGTTCAGTGTAACCTTCCATACGCGTAATGAAGTGTTGAAACCTAATTTAAAGTCGGGAGTGATACGGCCGATAACCTTATCTTCTCCTTTTATCGGGCTTCCGTTTTCGTCAACCAAGATGTTGCCGTTTTCGTCTCTCTGATAGCTTGAACCGTAGATTACAGGGAATTCTTCGCCTGCGCTTACACGTACCTGCGGAGTAACGTATCCTCCCAATGCGATGCTTTCTACACCCGGAGCCAATTCATCTACAAAGTTCTTCATCTTTGTGAAGTTGAATCCGAACGACCAATCTACCATTTTAGTACGTACCGGGTTGATGTCTACGCTCAATTCGTGAGTGTCGGTATGCAAGCGTCCCCCGTTGGTAAGAACGTCTGATGCTCCTGTAGAACCAGCCAAAGGCACAGAGAAAATCTGGTCTTTTACGTTCTGACGAGAATAAGTATAGCTTACGTTAATTAAGTTATTCCAGAAGTTAACGTCGGCACCTATTTCGTACGACTTGGTATTCTGAGGTTTCAGGTTCGGGTCGTATATAGTATAGTAGGGAGTGTATGCGCTGCTTCCGTTAAGCGGATACTGTACTGGTGCGAATGAATAGAAACCTCCATCGTATGAAGGGGTAGCAAAATAATTCTGGCGATATTCTCCTGCTTGTCCTACTTCGGCATACGATGCACGAATCTTGGCGTAGTTTACTACATCATTCTTCAGAGCTTCTATTTCTGTAAGGATAAAGCCTAATGATACAGAAGGGTAGAAGAACGAACGGTTATTGCGCGGCATGCTCGATACGTAGTCGTTACGTCCGGTAAGTGTAAGATACAGCATATTCTTGTACGATGCAGATACGCTTCCGAAGAAACCTACTGTACGTTTTTGCCATTTTTCAGAACTTGATATCATGGTAGAGGCGTTGTCCAAGTGATTCCATCCAGAGAAGTTATATCCTGTACCGTAAGTATAATATTTGTTTCTGTTGCTTTGAACCAATTCGTTACCTACTATTGCGTTGATATTCAAGTCTGAATTTACATTCCAGTCGTAGTTTACGGTAAGCAGTGAGTTGTAAGTGGCGTTAGTCCATCCATATTTCTCCATCTGACCGTTGTTTCCGGTGTTACTTCCGTAGCCATAGCTATCGGTGTAGTGAGTAGTATACGCATCAACACCAGCCATGTATTTCACGTTCAATGTGTGATTTTCAGTGCCGAATTTCGTTTTGAAGTTTACGAATGCATTTCCGAAGAAACGGTTAGTCTGTTCGCTGAACTCATTGTTATCGCGTACCCAGTATGCATTGTCAAAGTTACCGCGGAAAGAGTTCTGTTCGTAAGGGTTACCGGCTACGTGGTTAGGAATACCTTTTAAGTTGTAGCTGGGTGGAGCCGGGTATACCGTACGCAAAATACCGTTGCCCGAAGTGGTAGCCTTATCGATGTCGCTGGTGATGTAGTTAGCTGTTACGCCAGTTGTCCAGTGATCGTCAAGCTTAGTTTCTGCACTTGCTTTCACGTTATAACGATTCATTCCTGTTCCGGGGATGATACCGTCTTGAGTAGAAGAACCCAAAGAGAATGAATAGCTTGTCTTATCGAATGCCTGCGCTATGTTGAGCGAGTTGTTCCAAGTAGTTCCTGTGCGGAAGTAATCCTTGATATTGTTGTATGCCTGCGGTGTAGCCCAAGGGTCGAGACCTGCTGCTGCCAACTGCGGCACGTAGTATTTGCCCGGCTGCTTGCCATATTGCTGAGTGTATTTATTGTCAGTATTACCACCGTAGTTAGCGTCGTTAGGAAGTTCTGAAATCAGCGGACCCCAAGACTGTCCTGATGTAGGGATATACTGTCCGTTAGAACCCTGTGCGTAAAGAGTCTGCTGTTCCGGAGTACGTCCTACTACGTCGAAGCTGATATTTGATGAGAATGAAATCTGAGGTTTGCCTTTTTCTAAACCTTTACCGCTCTTGGTAGTGATGATGATAACACCGTTAGAAGCGCGGATACCATAAAGGGCAGCTGCAGCCTGACCTTTCAAGATGTTGATGCTCTCAATATCGTTAGGGTCGATATCTACTGCACGGTTGGCAAAGTCGGCACCACTAACACTTCCATTGTTCTGTATTTGTGTATCAATGTCGGGGGTACTTGTTACAGGCATACCGTCTATTACGTAAAGCGGAGTGTTATCGCCAGAGAATGAACGCGCACCACGAATGGTGATTTGTGACGATGCACCTGGCATACCCGATGACGGACGGATATCTACACCCGAAACCTTACCTTGCAATGCGCTCGATAAGTTAGAGTTAGACGCCTGTGTCAACTTGTCGCCTTTGATGTCTTGTACAGAATATCCAAGGGCTTTCTTTTCTCTTGAGATACCCATTGCTGTTACCACTACTTCATCTAACGCCTTAGCGTCTGAAATAAGCACTACTTTTACTTGTGCCTTAATATTTACCTCTTGACTTTGCATACCAATGTATGAAATGACCAAAGTCTTTGCCGTGCTTGGTACGTTGTTGATTATAAACTTACCGTCCATGTCAGTGATGGTACCTATTGTTGTACCCTTAACTAATACGGACGCTCCTACTACAGGTAAACCGTCTTCTTCCGATGTAACATGACCTGTTACTTTGGAAATCTGTGCGTTTACCAGACCTATACCTATCATCAGGCAGGTCATCAAAAGCATCAATCTTTTTTCCATAAAAAAGCCTAGTTAAAATTAAAATTCCTATAAAATAAATAATTCTTATTGCGTTCGGGTGGCAAATGTATACATGTTTCTGAATAAATGTATCTTTTTGCCTAATAAATGTTCAGAAAGCATGCATTTTGTGAAATTTTGAGGCGTAGATTTAGTTTTTATGCAAATAAAATTCGCAACGTGTATAAAAATGTCGCTTATTATGGGTTTAAATATACGTATGGGGCACAGAACGAAGCGTATATGAGTCGGTCGGCTGAAAAATGAGTGAGAGGTTTGTGTTTCAACG
>FR881280.1 GCA_000434735.1 Bacteroides sp. CAG:530 | reverse complement strand
GCCTTATGCCCAACTCCCTGCAATGCCGGCATATATGCCTGTAGAGCCATTCGAGGCTTTCCCAAAGGAGTTTCATGTCCGTAGGAAAACGCATGTGGCTTTCATAGCATGTGGCATCGGTCATGCAGACGTGAAGGTTATCAAGATAAGGTTTCCAGTGTGAAGCCAGGAGCTCCTGGAAAGAATCAATGTCAAGGCGGGATGCTATCTCATTACGGATGGCACTGACTATCTTGAAGTTGGTTATGGGAAGGGACGGGGGGAATCATAATTCCACAGAAAATCTGGTAGTGTATGTTCCCGTTCAGATGTTCCACCAGTTGCCTGTCGGAGAATCCGGTGTATGCCTTCAGGACCATAAGGGCAATCTTTGCGCAGGGACTGAATATATTCCTGCGCCCCAGATGCTGGTCCGACAAGCCCACAGTCTTTGCTATATGCTCAAATAGGCGCCGGTCCGACAGGCCGGCGGCTTTTGCCATACATTCAAACGGAAAGACCGAATGAAGCTTGCCAAGCTCACTCTCATTAAAACTCTTGCGGTATTTTTCCAGAATATCAAATTCTGT
>FR881279.1 GCA_000434735.1 Bacteroides sp. CAG:530 | reverse complement strand
GAACATAATGTGGCTTCACCGCGTCCGTATAGCCGTTTGTATCAACTTACTGGTACAAAATGTTTTGCCAATAAATATCCAGTAGAAGGATATGCGCTAGATAGTAAGAGTCTTCCGGCAGAAGTAACTAAAGGTGCTGAATTTACAGCGCATGAATATATGCCGGAGGCTGTAAAAACAGCGTTAATAGAAGCATATAAAGATCCTATAGTAAAGGAGATGGAAGAAAGTGCTAAAAAAGTTGGCGGACATGGAGGTATGGATTTTATAATGGATTCTCGCCTTATTTATTGTTTGCGTAACGGACTTCCGCTCGATATGGACGTGTACGACTTGGCTGAGTGGTGTTGTTTGATTCCGCTTTCTAAGATTTCAATTGAAAAAGGTAATGCTCCGGTAGAAGTGCCCGATTTTACTCGCGGTTCTTGGAATAAGGTACAGGGATATAATCATGCTTTTGTTGCTAAATAAATAATATCATTAGTGTCCCGTTAAAATCGTGACCTATTAAATATTAATTAAATAACCCCGTGAAGCAAAGGTCGTTTTCGCAATAGGCTTACGCCATAATCCAAAATGATATTGCTTGCTATATGTGCTCCAAAAGCAACAATCAGATCACGCAAACTCTCTCGATTACTCAGTTGACCAAACATCATTGCAAGCAATTGATTCCAACAAGTGAAATGTTTCACATAGCGGTTTCCATCATACTTGCGAACATATTTGTTAAACTGAATTATGGGCAAAAAAGCGGGAGCTGGGCAAAAACGTATTTGTCTTGGAACATAACAGTCATTTGAATTTGAGTGCAAAGTTACAAAATCAAGTCCGTTTCATTCAAAAACATTACTTGACAGACTGTATTTCAATTAATTCAAAGAGCAATTAGTCCACTTTAACGGTTGGGATTCTGATCATTCTGCTGTTGTTACAACTTTCAAATGGAAATAATAATGGCTATTGTAATCAGTAATGTTATGCACCGTGTAGCTAAAGATGTGTTTTTATCATATGAACAATTAAACAAAGTCGTCTTACTTCGACCGAAGTAAACGCTCACTTCGAGTCGGTCAACGTGCTTACTTCGGTCGAAGTAAGCATGCGTATCGGTCGAAGTGAGACGACTTTGTTAATGATTTTCATAACACGCCCTTATGAACACCAATGATTAGCAAAAAAGTGATTTTTGTGACGCAATGATAAAAACAAAAATAGCGACTGTAACTATAAATCTAATAATTGCAGTCGCTATTGTTTTATTGAACCTTATTATAGTTCCTTTAGCAGAAGAAACACTAGTTAATACTATATACCGAGCAGCAAATTACTGCTTTACCTGTTTATAAGGTTGATTAACCCAAGATTCTTCCAACGAATAGAAGTCGATAGCCGGAAGTTTTTCTTCTCCCCAATGCTTCAATACATTATCAATATAATGTTTCCATCGCATGGCGTAGAACTCTTTTAGCAAGCCCGACCATTCTCTGTGAGAATAATCTCGCAAACCACCTTCGTCGGCAGCAACACGATTACCCCATGTGGTAACCTGTACCTTGGCATTCCATACATAGTGCGCTTTCTCTGCTTCGGTAGTACCTAAATTGGCGGCTTGGTTCAACCAAGTATCTAATCTGAACTCGGGACGAGTGGAAAGGAGTTTATCTTGCTGAAGCAACAGATTCATGAAATGTGCGCTGCATGTTTCGAACAGACTCTTATCGCCTTGACCCAACGCAAGCATCATCATTTTATATGTGATTCGCCCTTTTTCGGCATTGGACTGACGGACGATGTCTACTCGGTCGTAATCGTAATTGTTATTACCCTTGAATTCATCGGCTACGGAAGCGAACAAATCTGCCGCCTTGATAACATCTTTAGGATTATAATAGTCTTTCATTTCAGACCAAGTGGAAACCTGATAAACATGATTAGACGGACGGGCGCAGAATACAGACTCATGAGTACCTTGCTGAACGGATTTTGCCGGACAAGCATAGATAGAGTTGCTCAATATGAGCCAAGCGTCATAAATAGTCTGGTTATAACGTCCGTAGCGAGAGGTGATATAGTCTTTCAGCCATTCGTCTTTTGAGAATTTCTGCTGATGCCAAGGCAATTCACACAAAAGTTCATACATCACCGGATTGTTCTCTATTCCTTCCATGGTGATACCTACACCCTTCAGCGAAGCACTGAAAGAGGTAGAACGTGCCTTGAAATATTCATCGATGACGTGCTGCATCTTACCATGAAGTCCTACGTTTCCTCCGTAATTCAATAACATACAGTACAACCAGTCGTGTCCGTTGAATCCTTGCGGTCTGTACCAAGTAGAGGCAGGATCGCCCCACTGCGGACGGCTCTCGGAAAATAAATCCAATACAACCAAGTCGCCTTTCTTAAGGTTCTTAATCATGGCCTCACGAGGATTGGCTCCCCATGCCTGCACTACCCAAGCCGCCTTAGGGTTACATTGCTTCATGGCATCCATAATGGCATGTCCCGCCTTATCCAGATCGACATTCTTCACATTGCCTCCTTCGTGAAATGGGTCCATGCTATAATAATCTGCCTTACCGAAAAGACGAGTCATTTCATCGTAATAAAGTTTCGCTATTTCTGAGAAACGGGCATCTGTAGGCTGCAAGAAAGCCGGACGCTGATAGCCGCACCATTTGCCTGGGTCGGCAACGTTTAAGCCGAGTTTTTCTTTGGCATTATGAGGTACCATGCCCGAGTATCCGGCAAATACTGGTTTTATATCCAACTCGTTCATACGCTTTACTATCTTTTTCTGCAAAGCTTCGCGCTGCTTATACCAACTGTTGGGGTTAGGGCCTCCCCATCCTTCGAGGTTGTTCATAAGCCACCATGCAAAGAAGCCGGGACCACAAATAAACTCATCTATTTCGGTACGAGTATAGCCCAGTTTCTTCAGCACATTAAACCACACGCACTCGGTGCCGGTAATAGCCAAAGGCAAATTGATGCCATGCAAAGCCATCCAGTCGATTTCTTTTTCCCAACGCTCCCAATCCCAGAAAGCCATGGAATATGAATGGGTACAGTAGTTTAGATCATAACGAAGCGTACAGTCGGTTTCATGTCTCTCCTTTTTCACAGCCGGCAACTTGTCGGGCAGACTGATTTCCATATTGTTCCATGAAAGATTGGTATGCAGATAATACTTAAGATACCAACGCACGCCTGCCGAGATATTGACATACGTGTTTCCTCTAACCACAATCTTGTCTCCTTTGGTATCCAGTTCAAAGAAGTCAAGATCTGATTTTACTTTTTCGATAATAAAATGTTTTGAAGCCCCTTTCTCCAGACGATCTAACAAGGCAGAAACCGGATTTGCGGCGTGCAACACAACAGGAAGCAGCATCAGCCATAAAAATATTCGAAGACCTTTCATAAAACGTATTATTTAAATTCTGTTTTTGGAATATAGTTGTTTTCTCTAAAGAATTCAAAACGGTCAAAGAAAGCCAGCTGAAATACAAAAAGGGGCCGCAATCTTAAAGACCTAATCAGCCTTTCACCTCTGCCTGACGGTCTTTCTCCTGCTCTTCTTTATCGCGAAGCTGGAAATCTTTACGGCGAAGCACGAAGCTGTTACTTAGATACTTCTCGCGCACAATTTGATTGGCTGCCAATTCTTCGGGGGTACCTTGGAAAAGAATCTTTCCTTCGAACAACAGATAAGCGCGGTCGGTAATACTCAAAGTTTCTTGCACGTTATGGTCGGTAATCAAGATACCGATGTTCTTGTCTTTCAACTTCCACACAATGTGCTGAATATCTTCTACCGCAATAGGGTCTACACCGGCAAAGGGTTCGTCGAGCATGATAAACTTAGGGTCGATAGCCAAACAGCGGGCAATCTCTGTACGACGACGCTCACCACCCGAAAGCTGGTCTCCCAAGTTTTTACGCACTTTCTGAAGACGGAACTCTGCAATGAGGCTCTCAAGCTTTTCTTTCTGATATTCTTTAGATGTTTTGGTAAGTTCAAGAACAGAAGCGATATTGTCTTCCACACTCATTTTACGGAATACGGATGCCTCTTGCGCCAGATAACCGATACCGTTCTGCGCACGCTTATATACCGGATAGTCGGTTATGTCTTGGTCGTTCAGATAAATATGACCTTCGTTGGGCACAATCAATCCAGTAGTCATATAGAAAGACGTGGTTTTTCCAGCACCGTTCGGACCGAGCAATCCCACAATTTCTCCCTGCTTCACATTAATGGAAACATGGCTTACCACAGTACGCTTACCATACTTCTTAACCAAGTTTTCGGTGCGTAACACCATGCGACCGTCGGTGGGCAGCTGAAAAGCCGCGTCTTGCTGTTGTTGCTCGTTTATCTGTTCTGACATAATCCGTTTTTACTAAATCGATGATGTTGCAAAAGTAGTAAAAAACTTGGGTAAACTGGTACTTCACGGCTTTTTCGTCGGGGCTTTTATCGCAATATGGCTAAAAAACAGTACTTTTGCAGAAAATAACACTGCATATTATATGGTACAACCAATATCTACTTTAGGTAAATACATCATGCTGATGGGGCGTGTGTTCTCGCGTCCGGAGCGTTTCAAAATGTATTTCAAGCAATACGTCAATGAAATGATTCAGCTCGGATTCAACTCTATCGGCATTGTCTTGCTTATTTCTTTTTTCATCGGAGCGGTTATTTGTATACAGATTAAGCTTAATATTCAGAGTCCGTGGATGCCGCGTTTCGTAGTGGGTTATACTACCCGCGAAATCTTACTTCTGGAGTTTTCATCGTCTATCATGTGTTTGATATTAGCCGGAAAGGTGGGTTCTAACATCGCTTCTGAACTTGGCACCATGCGTGTAACGCAGCAGATAGACGCACTCGACATTATGGGGGTCAACTCGGCTTCTTATCTTATACTGCCCAAGATATTGGGACTGATGACAATGATTCCGCTATTGGTTACGTTCAGTATATTTGCCGGAACGATAGGAGCGTTCTGTACGGCTTGGTTTGCTGGAATTACAAACGCTTCCGACTTGGAGTTCGGTTTTCAGTATAATTTCGTAGAGTGGTATGTGTGGTGCAGCTTCATCAAGTCGCTGTTCTTCGCATTCATTATTGCCAGCGTATCGGCCTACTTCGGCTATACTGTAGAAGGAGGCTCTATAGAAGTAGGTAAAGCTAGTACCAACTCGGTTGTGTCGAGCAGTGTGCTAATCTTGTTTTCGGATCTTATACTTACCAAGTTATTAAGTTAATAGACGTATGATAGAAATTAAGTCGCTATATAAATCGTTCGAAGGACGAACAGTATTAAACGATATCAACTTTACTTTTCACAACGGAAAGACGAATCTTATCATCGGACAAAGTGGATCGGGTAAGACCGTGCTGATGAAGTGTTTGGTAGGGCTTCTTACTCCCGAAAAAGGAGAAGTGCTATATGATGGCCGAAATCTTATCACCATGAACAAGAAGGAAAAGAAACAGCTACGCCGCGAAATGGGTATGATATTTCAGAGTGCTGCCTTGTTCGACTCGCTTTCTGTACTTGAAAACGTGATGTTTCCGCTCGACATGTTCTCTGACATGACGTATCGTGAGCGTGTAAAGCGTGCGCAGTTCTGCCTGGACCGAGTAAATCTGATTGATGCGCAAAGCAAATATCCGGGCGAGATAAGTGGAGGTATGCAAAAGCGTGTTGCCATTGCTCGCGCCATCGCCTTAAAGCCGCAGTATCTGTTTTGCGACGAACCAAACTCAGGACTCGACCCGAAGACTTCGTTGGTAATTGATGAACTGGTACACGATATTACGAGCGAATATAACATGACTACCATTATCAATACTCACGATATGAACTCGGTATTGGGTATTGGAGAAAACATATTATACATCTATCAGGGGCATAAGGAATGGGAAGGCAACAAAGATCAGGTTATGGGTTCTACCAACGAACGCCTGAATAGTTTTGTCTTTGCATCAGACCTGCTGAGAAAAGTGCAAGAAGAGGAAAAGGAAAAGCTACAGCACGGTCGAAGTAAGCATGCGTATCGGTCGAAGTAAGACGACTTCATTGAAGAGTTTACCCAGCCCAATTCTCCCTATCCAAATTACGATAACTTATGGCTTCGGCTATGTGATGAGGCAATACCTGCTCTGAGTGGTCAAGATCGGCTATGGTGCGGGCAACCTTCAAGATGCGGTCGTAGGCACGGGCTGATAGGTTGAAGCGTTCCATGGCATTGCGTAGAAGATTTAAACCATGCGTGTCGGGCAAAGCGAATTGGTGAAGCAGGCGCGAGCTCATCTGAGCATTGCAATGCACGCCCGGTATGTCGGCAAAGCGTGCGGCTTGTACCTGCCGTGCCTGTATAACTCGCTCGCGGATGGCGGCACTGCTTTCCGATGTTCCTTTCTCCGCCAACTTCTCGAATGGCACTGGGATAATTTCTACTTGAATGTCAATACGGTCGAGTAGAGGTCCCGATATCTTATTCAGATACTTCTGTACTTGTCCGGTAGAGCATACGCAGTGGCGTGTGGGATGATTGTAATATCCGCACGGACAAGGATTCATTGATGCTATGAGCGTAAAGCTGGCAGGATAGTCTAAGGTATAGCGAGAGCGAGATATGGTGATATGTCTGTCTTCTAGTGGCTGGCGCAATACTTCGAGTACGCTACGGTTGAACTCGGGCAACTCGTCGAGAAAGAGTACTCCGTTATGCGCCAAACTGATTTCGCCCGGCTGAGGAGTACTTCCTCCGCCTACCATCGCCACTTGAGATATGGTGTGATGCGGACTGCGGAACGGACGCACGGCTATGAGCGATGAGTCGCGCCCCAACTTTCCTGCTACGGAGTGTATTTTTGTAGTCTCCAGACTTTCTGACAACGATAGCGGTGGCAGGATAGACGGCAGACATTTTGCCATCATTGATTTTCCGCTTCCGGGCGCACCTACCATGATGAGGTTATGCCCTCCGGAGGCAGCTACTTCGAGCGCACGCTTTACATTCTCTTGCCCTTTGACATCGGCAAAGTCGAAAGGGAAAGATGTCTGGCTATTATAGAACTCTTCGCGAGTGTTTACTATGGTGGGAGTCAAGTTGCGCGTTCCGTTGAAGAACTCTATCACCTCGGTTATGTTTTCAACACCATATACATTAAGGTTGTTAACAACCGCTGCTTCGCGTGCGTTTTGTTTGGGTAAGATGAATCCGTCGAACTCTTGTTGGCGTGCGGCTATGGCAATAGGCAATGCCCCTTTGATGGGCTGCAGGCTTCCGTCGAGGCTCAGCTCACCTATGATGAGATATCGTCCAAGCTTCTCGGCAGAAACAGTTCCGGTAGCCGCCAATATGCCGATAGCCAACGGAAGGTCGTAAGCTGAGCCTTCTTTCTTGATATCGGCAGGAGCCATGTTTACTACAATTTGGCAAGTAGGGAACTTGTATCCGTTTACTTGCAGGGCTGAAACTATACGTTCATGACTTTCTTTGACCGCCGAGTCGGGCAGTCCCACTAAATAGAATTTTATGCCACGAGAGCTGTTTACCTCTATTGTGACAATGGTAGCGTCGATACCTTGAACGGCGGCACCAAACAGTTTTACCAGCATTAAGGTTAGTATAGATTTAAGGTGTGTTCTCTTTTATTTCTTCTTGTTCTTCTTCTCCGCATCATCAGAGTCGATGCGCTGTTTTACCTCTTTATAGAGCGCATCATCGTACAGATTATAAGCAAGCTTCTTACGGTTACGGTCTATCAGTATGTTTGTAGGGAACTTGGTTATCTGTTCCTGCTTTATCATAGGCATACCCCATCCTTTGAAGTCGCAACTCTCTATCCACTTCTTAGAGTCTTTCTTGCATTTTCTTAGCCAAGCCTTCTTGTCATAGTCGAGCGAGAGGTTCAGTACTCTGAACTTACCTTCCGGAAGTTTCTCGGCTATCTTATATATAGAATCGTGTGCGGCTACGCTTTCTTCGTTCCAGCTTGCCCATATGTTGACTAGTGTATAGCAACCCTCTTCTGTGCTCCATGAAACGAACTTATTGTTTCTGTCCTTGCATGATATGTAAGGCAGCACATCCGAATTGTTGTTCCAGTTCTTCTTTTCCGAGAGATTACGAAGTACCATACTCAAGATGCGGCAGTCTTTTATGTTTCCGTTAAGAGGAGCGATAAGTGCTTCGGCTTTCTTAAGGTCTGGATTTGGTATCTGTACGAAGTATTGGTCTATAAGGTAAGCCGAGACAAAAGATTGCGGATTAGCCTTGATGAATTTCTCGGCTTGCTCCGTTGTCTGCTTGTTGTCCATTCCGTTGGTGCTTTCAAGGAATTCGGCGTAGAGTTTATTGTTTCCCTTAGTTTTGATGACGGGTTGTGACATAGTACCGGCTATTTCCATCTCATCTCCCTTATCGGCAATGACTGGGATAATATCACCGTCGGGAGAGAGCAGACGGAACATGTTGATGGTATCGGGAACAATTTCGTATGCGAACTTTCCTTTCTGCGGATAGATGGTATCCACTTTAGAAACAGGGTCATCGTACACGGCAAACAGATAGTCGTGCTGATAGTCTGCCAGATTTGCCTTTATGGTGAAACGGTCGCTTTTCTTACATGATGTGAGACCGATAACGCTAATCAATATGATATAAAATATATGTTTCATCGTCTTGTTTCTTGTTTTGGCGAATTTACAAAAATATTCGTAACCGGCCTTTTGAAATTACTTTTTATACACCATTCGCACAGCGAATCCCATGTGTCGCATAATGGTAGATGCTGTTCCGTAGTGGTGACACATGATATGAAAACGCTCTTTAAGCGATGCCTTATGGTTACGGGTAGTCATACCCTCGTTCAGATAGTCTATGATGGTAAGATGGGTGTTATGCAGTACACGGCTCTTTTTCATGATGCGTATGCACCAATCAAAGTCGGCAGAGAATCGATACTTCAGGTTGTATTTTACGGCAAGGTCTCTGCGTGGCATAAAAGCCTGATGACATACTAACATGCCATGTTGAAAACTCTTCCACGTAAGGTGCTCGGGAGTAGACAGGCGGCGCATACGCAAGAAATGTCCTTCTTCGTCAACTATAGCGGTTTCGCCGTAGATTACGTCGGGCAGTTCTTTCTCTCCGCTTAACGAGTGGACTATCAGCTGTAGAGTATCGTCTTCGTGCAGTTCGTCGCCTGCGTTCAAGAAGCACAGATAGTCGCCTGTGGCAAGGTCTATACCTTTGTTCATGGCATCGTACAACCCTTTATCAGGCTCGCTCACTATGGTGTGTATATGCTCGCGGTACCTGTTTACTATATCCATAGTGCCGTCGGTCGATTTTCCGTCGACAATGATATATTCTACGTTTTTATATGTTTGCGTAATGACACTTTGAATGGTGTCTTCCAGTACTTTACCGGCGTTATACGTCACGGTGATGATGGAAAATTTAGGATGCAGATGTTGAAAGTTATGCATTGTCTCCGGTTATCTGGTTATACACTTGAATGTATTTCATCGCTACTGTTCTCTCTGAATACGTATTTGCCGCTTTTCGGCGTGCCTCTTCGCTGAGGCTGGCATAACTCTCATCGTTAAGCGACCAATGTATGCCGTTGGCAAGGTCTTCGGCCGACTTATACTGAGCTACGTAGCCATTGTGCAAGTGATCTATCATCTGTGGAATACCTCCGGTGTTGAAGCCTACACAAGGTACACCGCACGACATCGCTTCGGCTATGGTGTTAGGCAGATTCTCCATAAGCGACGGAGTAACAAACAAGTCGACGGCATTGTATATCTCGGCTATCTCTTTCTCGTTAGACACATAGTCTATGCAATAGATAGGGAAGGGGAACAAGTCGGCATATTGCTGCGATTCGCCTCCTACCACCACTACGCCTATGGTCTTGGTGAAATCGGGATATTGCTGAGTAAGCAAGCGGCAAGCCTCAACCAGATAATCGATACCTTTCCGTTTGTCGGTAATCTTCATGGAGCTGAAAAGAAGCAACTTCTTATCGGTAGGCAAATTCAGCTTTTTGCGTATGGGCAACTTATCAGTAGGGTGAAACAAGTTAGTATTGATAGGGTTTGGAATGCTGGTCACGGTATGTCCGGCGCTGAGGGCACTTTTTCGTGCACGCTCTTCCAACCAGTGACTGCAAGCCACAAACGTGATGTTTGTCTTCTTATATAGCTGCTGTTTCTTTATATAAACCTGGTTAGATAAGTCGTGCTCGCTGCCACCTTTATAAAGATACGGACAGTTATGACATTGCGTACGATACATCTCACAGTCTTGGGCATGATGGCATATACCCGTTATGGGCCACATATCGTGCATAGTCCACACTACCGGTTTACCCGAGTCGAAAATTTTCTTGATATCTTTTAGCGAGAGCATACCCTGATTAATCCAGTGCAGATGAATTACATCCGCCTGCTTGAATTCGGGCAATGTCGTGATATCTGTTCCGGTGTTGGCTATATCTACGGCAAACAGATTGTGCTTCTTGAAATGGTTAGCTTTCCAAATCACTACCCTTTCCCAAACAAACTGCCAGATGTGCCACCACGATTTTTTCAGCGACACTACGGTTACTTGGTCTGTCTGTTTATCGCGTACCAACATCTTGGCTTTTATTCCGCAGCCCTTCAGAGCTTCCATAAGCCGATACGCTGCGATTGCTGCACCTCCTCTTCGTTCGGAAGTATTGATAATTAACACTCTCATCGTAGTTTTGCCTTGAATTTTGTGCAAAGGTAATGCTTTTATCACATTTATCGTTTACTTTGCGCTTAGATATATGGAAGAATAAAATGAATAAAAGAATAGTATTCGTCCCCGTGGGAGGTTTGGCAAACCGTATGAGGTCTGTCGCATCGGCTATAGCCTTAGCCGAAGATACGGCGAGTAAGATACAGGTAAAGTGGTTTTGCGATTGGGCGCTTAACGCTCCGTTCTGTAAGTTGTTTCAGCCGATAGCCGAAATAACCGAGGCTTCTTTTCTTGACTTGCTGATATCCGACCGCCCAAGAAAGCGCAATTTCCGTGTGCCGGCATTGTTTCAGAAACACATGTTCCGTTCTTGCCTCTACGAAGAAGAAATGCCTAAACTTATGAAGACAGGGTTCGATTTCCGTCAGTGGGCTGAAGACGGTGGAGGATATATGGCTTCTTGCTATCCGTTTTATATCTATCCAGAGGGGATGGTAAACCGTTTGTTCCGTCCGCTTCCGCATATTACCGCCGAGGTTGACCGTCGTTGTTCGGCTTTTAACGGATATGCCATAGGGCTACACGTGCGCCGTACTGATAATGTGGCTTCTATAGAAGGCAGTCCGTTGGAGTTGTTTTTTGATGCGGCCGACAAGGAACTTGAATGCCATGACGATTTATGTATCTACTTGGCTACCGATTCGGAAGAGGTGAAAACACAGATGAGAAGTCGCTACGGAAACCGTGTAATATGCGGAGAAAACAAAGCCGACCGTAACTCTGTAGTGGGTATATGCGATGGGATAGCCGATATGTACGCCTTGTCGCGCACGGCACACGTTTACGGGTCGTTTCACAGCTCTTTCTCAGAACTCGCCGCCGAGGTAGGAAACATCCCGTTGACCATTGTTCACAAGTAGTAGCTTATCTTTTTACGCTCCGAAGTCGCCTTTAAGAGTGCGCTTGATGCGACGGATAGCCTTCGCCCAGAAACAGTTGGTGCGGTGATAATATCGTTCGAACGCTTTACGTGCTTCCTTGTTCTCAGTAAGCGGAAAGATATGCTTTACAGTTAGCGGATGCATCCATAGGTTGGAGCTGTATAATCCGCCGCCTCCGCAGTTGGTGCCGCTACCGTCGAACCCTTCGTTCTGAACGAGCGACCGCCCTACGTTGAGCGATAATATGTCGGCAAGAAATAGTGATGCGTTCCAGCGTATAGCCCATGAGTTGTTCTTTCCCTCTATCTGTCGGCGCAGCATACGGGTGAAGCGATAATTTCCGTTGAAATCGAAAGTACGTGTAAGTTTACGCTCTTCTAATTGCTTTAATAGCTCTTTGCCGTTGGGGTTGAATTTTTTCCATGCTCTATCCCATGTAGCCCATCCCCAGCTTCCGGTCCATTTAATTAGGAATGTATCGGGTAGGGAAGGGTCATGCGTAAAATCGCATGCCTGTATATGCCCTACTTCCTGACTGTCTTTGTAAGTTTCTAGCGCATCGTTCATGAATTGCAGGAAGTAAGGAGCCACTATCAAATCATCTTCAAGCACTATAACCCGTCCGTATCGGTTTACCAACGTAGTTACCCCATCTATTACATTATTGGCAAGTCCCCAGTTGCGCTCTCTTTCAGTGATATGCACCGACTTGAATCCTTCTATACCTTTTATATACCGTCTCACTTCGGTTACGGCAGTTTCCGCCGTTTCATCTTTAGCGGCATCAGCGTAGATAAACAACTCGCTTTGTGCAGCCAGTTCATTACGGAGCAGCGACTCTATGCTTCGGCGCACATGCTCAGGACGGTTATATACAAACAGTAAGATAGGAGCCAATGTCATGGTGATACGTAATTAGGGGTTAGAGTAATTTTGCATACAAAATTAAGTGTTATCTGCGAATTGCATCGTAATAGAACAAATTTTTACTACGTTTCACCGTCTATTTTCATAAACCTGGTTTGATAGGAGTTGTAATTTCAAAAAATAATGTGAACTTTGTACCGTTTGAGAGAAATTAAATAATAACTTAAAATAACAGACTATGAAAAAGTGTTTTCTTTACTTGTTAGTAATGAGCTTGTGCATGCTTGCCTTTGGTGAAGCTTATGCGCAGAATGCTCGTTTTTCGCCTGTTAATAACCCGGATAAGGCTATAGGCTATGAGTCCGGAAAGGTGATAGTAGTATTAAAAAAAACAGATAATAATGATAAACTGCAACAATGGACAGTCAGTAAGCTGGCTGGTAGTGTACGGTTAATAAATCCTTATACTAATAAAGCCGTACATGTACGTGCGGATTACTTATTGGGAATAGCCGAAAACAACGGCTCCGATGAATCTCAGCTTTGGACTATCCGCAAAAAAGGGAAATACGTTCAGCTTATCCCTACCAACAGCCCCGATTTGATTCTTGTCAGCACTTCCGGAAAGTTGCAATTGCAGAACAGTGCGAAGGCTGCCGAAAAGACTACCTTGTTCGATATGAAAGAATTTGCGCTTGAGGCAAGTGAAACTTCTCTTAACGGAGAAAAGCGCGAAAAGGTATATTGGGAAGACGAAACTCGCTTTGAAGAAAATAAAGAAGCCGGACACGCTACGTTCATTCCGTATCCTTCAGAGCAGGCCATGATGGCCGATAAGGCTTTCTATAACACTCCGTGGGTAGACACCAAGAGTTCTAAGGTGATGTCGCTAAATGGCAAATGGGCATTCCGTTTCGTATCAGAACCTTCGCAGAGACCCCTCGATTTCTATAAGGATGATTATGATGTATCGTCATGGGATGCTATACCAGTACCTTCTAACTGGGAGATGCATGGATACGACCGCCCCATTTATTGCAACGTAGAATATCCGCATAGCAATACGCCTCCTTTTATCAATGCGCGTAAGGGATTCAATGACGGTGGAAAGAACTACGGTATTAATCCTGTAGGTTCTTATGTACGCTTCTTCGATATGCCGCAGAACTGGGATAAGCAACGTACATTCATTCATTTTGGGGGTATCTACAGTGCAGCGCTTGTTTATATGAACGGCGAGTATGTGGGTTATACACAGGGTGCAAATAATGTTTCTGAGTTTGACGTGACACGTTACCTCCGTCCAGGAAAGAACCGTTTGGCAGTGCAGGTGTTCCGTTGGAGCGATGGCTCTTATCTGGAATGTCAGGACATGTTTCGTATGAGTGGTATATTCCGCGATGTGTATTTGTTCAATACTCCTAAGGTAAGTATCTTCGATCATTACATCACATCTCAGCTTGATGCTTCTTCCGATTATCGTAATGGAAAGATGAATGTTCATTTCACAATCGATAACCGCGACGGACTGAAGGGCTCTCGTAATTTCGTGGTGAAGCTTTTCGCTCCCGACGGTAAGTTGGTTGCAGAGTCTGAGAAAGCGCTTCAGTTTGACAGCAAGACATTACGCCTTAAACTGGATGTGCCTTTCAGTGTACAGTCGGTTATGCCGTGGACTGCTGAAACTCCTAATCTCTACACCGTTCATGTTATTCAGCGCAACGGCGCCAATGATGAGCAGGCATTCTCTACTAAATACGGTTTCCGTGACATCGCCATCCGTGGATCATTGGTTTACATAAACGGAAAGCGAGTATTCTTTAAAGGCGTGAACCGTCACGACAGCCATCCGCTGTATGGTAGAGCGGTAACTACAGAATCTATGCTTCAGGATGTATTGCTGATGAAGCGTAATAATATCAATACTATCCGTACATCGCATTATCCTAATGCCGCCAAGATGTATGCCATGTTTGATTACTATGGCCTTTACACTATGGATGAGGCGGATTTGGAAGACCACGCTAATCAGTCTATCAGTGATATGGAATCGTGGATTCCGTCATTTGTAGACCGTATCACTCGTTTGGTGACTCGCGACCGCAACCATCCTTCTGTAATTTTCTGGAGCTTGGGTAACGAAGCCGGTGGAGGTGCAAACTTCCAGTTCTGCTATGATGAGGCTAAACGTCTTGATACTCGCCCCGTGCACTATGAAGGAACTCGCGACGGAAAGCCTTATGGTGGTAACCGCTTCAGCGACCTCTATTCGAAGATGTATCCAGGTATGTCATGGATGAATAAGTATGTCAACTCGTTCGACAAGCCGATGTTTATATGCGAATACGCTCATGCTATGGGTAATGCCATAGGTAACCTGAAAGAGTATTGGCAGAGTATAGAAAGCAGTACCACTACCATCGGTGGCGCTATATGGGACTGGGTTGACCAGGGTATTTACGAACCTAAGGAAATAAAGAAAGGTATCTATCGCCTTCATACCGGTTATGATTTCCCCGGCCCGCATCAAGGTAATTTCTGTTGCAACGGTATTTTGCTTCCTACACGCGAAGAGACTCCGAAGTTGAAGGAGGTAAAGGCGGCTCACCAGTTTATGCGTATGGAGCTTACTGGAATGGATGACGCCAAAGGTGAGGCTTCAGTTAAAGTGGATAATACTTATGATTTCTTGACAGGAAAAGAATTCTATCTGCGTTATGAGGTGCTGGTAGACGGTAAAAAGGTATCAGTTGACAGTTTGTCGTTGCCCGATATACCGTCGGAAGCTTCTGAAAACATGGTTCTTGGTTTGAAGAATGTTGATATGCAGCAGTTGAAAGCCGACGGAAAAGAAGTGATGCTGAACATGGATATTTGCTTGAAGCATGCGGCTACTTGGGCTGAAGCTGGTCATAGCGTAGCACAGCAGCAGATTGAGTTGGCAGCTCGTAAGCCTATGTCTGCATACGTTATGCCTAAGGGGAAATATAAGAAGATTACGATTGCCCAAGATGACAATACGCTTGTTGTGGGTAACGACCGCATAACAGCTATATTCTGCAGAAAGAGCGGAAAGCTTTTGTCGCTCGATATGAATGGTCAGAATGTAATATCTGATAAGTTGGGCATGGAGTACTCTAACCACCGCTGGATAGAGAACGATCGCTTTACTAAAACAGAGAACGGGCTGGATGCAGAGGGTACTTTGCTTGTGAAGAAGAACGGTAAGAACGTGGAGGTTACCGCTCAAAGAGGTGGTAGTCTCTGCGCAACAGATATGGTATATACTTTCATGCCCGACGGAACTTTGGATATGGAAGTACAATTCTCGCCGAAGGCTAAGAACTTGCGTCGTGCAGGTTTGTTGTGTGGCGTAAATGCTGAGTTGGGTAATGTAGAATACTATGCTTATGGTCCGTGGGAAAATCATACAGACCGCAAGGATGGATGTATGGTAGGCATTTTCAAAACTACGGTAGATGATATGCTTGTGCCTTACGTTAAGCCTCAGTCTACAGGTAACCGTGAAGGACTTCGCTGTTTGAAGTTGACAGACGCTAACGGTAAGGGTGTTTCTATTACCACCGAAGGCAACGTATCATTCTCCGCTCTTCGTTATACCGATGAGGACTTGATGAACGCAAACCATATTTGGGAACTTCAAGCTCGTCCGTTTATAGCATTGCATTTGGATGCCATGCTGACAGGTGTAGGAAATGCCAGCTGCGGACATGATGTAGGTCCATTGCCTATGTACAGTGTTCCAGAGTCGCCACTTTCTTATAAGTTGCGTATACAGTCAGTACGCTGATATTAAATTCTCGGCAAGAATATATAGCAAAGTCCGCAGGCTTTTCCTGGTCTGCGGACTTTTTTTTGATTCCCGATTTTACTTTTCCCTTTTACTTTGGTCTATAGAGTAAAGGGACAAGAGGCTGCTTCCGATGTGAATCGAGAGCAGCCTAAATTTTATTTCTTCAGTTCGGGATAGCTGATGCGTGTGTGATACATAGTCTTCAGCTTCTCCTTAAATACCGATTTAACGGTAGCGATGTCTTTAAATGTAATAGGGCATTCCTTGAAGAATCCGTCTTGTACTTGTCCGTCTATAATTTTATCAACCAGCGTTGAGATGCTTTCTTCGGTGTAGCTTTTTAAACTTCTTGATGCAGCTTCTACCGCATCGGCCATCATCAGTATGGCTTGTTCTTTAGTGAACGGATTAGGTCCGGGGTATTGGAAAGCCTCTTTATCTACTTCCTCGTCAGGATGCTCGTTCTGGTATGAAATGTAGAAATATCGAGTCAGTCCGTTGCCGTGGTGTGTGCGGATAAAATCTTTTATTACATCAGGCAAATTATATTTCTCGGCCAATTTCAGTCCGTCGATGACGTGGTTTATTACTATCTGTGCGCTTTGCTTATAACTTAATTGGTCGTGCGGATTAACGCCTGTCTGATTTTCTGTGAAGAATGCCGGATTCAGCATCTTGCCTATATCATGATACATGGCACCTGTACGCACCAATTGGCTGTTGGCGCCTATTCGGTTGGCTGCCGCCGCCGTTAAGTTGGCAAGTTGCAGTGAGTGCTGGAAAGTACCAGGCGCCACCTCCGACATTTCGCGCATCAGCTTGTTGTTGATATTCGAAAGCTCAACAAGGGTAACGTTCGAAGTAAAACTGAATGTCTTCTCCAATATAAATAGAAGCGGATAAGTAAACAGCAACAGAATGGCATTGACACCGAACAAGATATACATTTGAGTACTTAACTGCTCTATTTCTCCCACGTGGATGAGGTCGAGCGATAAGTATGTGAGGCTGTAAGACATGAAAATGAACAATGCCGACCTCATTAACTGCGAGCGCTGCGACAATTCTCTTAGACTGTGTATGCCTACTATTCCCGCTACGGTTTGCAATAAGATGAACTCATGTGGTGTGCGCAGTAAGATGGAGCAAAGCATAATTGATACGATATGCGCCATGAATGCCGTACGCGAGTCGAGGAAGATGCGTATAATCATGGGAAGCATGGCGAAAGGCACCGCATAGACACTGAATAAATTGTTCGACACGATAACGGAAGTTATTATCGGGAAGAAGATCATCAGAAAGAACAACAAACTGAGACTGCTTTTCTTCTGGTAATAGTCATAGCGGAACAGTGCCAAATATACCATGAAGCAACCAATCATGATTGACACGAACAGTATTTGCCCTAATAGGGTAAGTTGCTTTTCGGTGGTGCTTTCACTGCGTTTATCCCATTCTCTTTCGAGCGATTTCAGGATATTGTAAGTCTGCGGACTCACGATCTCGCCTCTGTCAATGATTCGCTGTCCGTTCATTACGAAACCATTAGCCCACGATACGCTATTTAGCAAGTCCTCTTTAGTGGCGGTAGATTTCTCCTTGTCGTATATTAAGTTAGGAATTAGATAATTGTTCAGGTTACATCGCTGTAGCAATATTCGGTTGTAGTGCAGCGTATCTCCGTGAATCAATTGTTCATAAGCCTGCTTGGTGCTGAATATCTCGCTTGTGCTCTGTAGGATGGAAATATTGTTCTTTACTATTTGTATGCTGCTTATGTTTTCCTTTTCTATATACGACGTGTTTTCGGCCCCCATTATTCCTCGGTCGTAAATCGACTTCAACTTGCGCTCGATGTAAAATTTATATCCTGGATCTGGGATGATGGCACGTAGCGACCGGTTGTAATCTTCGCGAAACGACTTAATGGCTTCTTCGCCTTTCTTTTCCATCAGCTTAAAGTACGGATGATAGTGTTTCATGATGCTGTCTTGCTCATGCTTCACCTCGCCGTCGCTCTTATAGATAGGGAAATCAAAAGAAGCCTGCAGCAGTCCGTACTTCCACGGCTTGTTGATGTCAAATTGGTAATTGAAAGTACCTGTGCGTGGCATAAAGTATACAATAACGCCTACTGCCGCTATGAAAATGGCGCATTTATAGAGCAATTTTCTTAGGGAGAACTGTCTTTCTGTTTGGAAACTTCTCATAGGATAGTATATTTTGAGCGAAAATACGGAAAAAACGGGAAATTTAGCGTAATTTTGCAGTGATTTTTATCCGATATATCTGATAACTAAAGATTTTAAAGACTAAAAAATATGACAGAAAGAAAAGTCAGAGTACGTTTTGCGCCAAGTCCAACAGGCGCATTGCATATTGGTGGTGTGCGCACTGCTTTATATAACTACTTGTTTGCTCGTCAACATGGTGGCGATTTGATATTCCGTATTGAAGATACTGACTCGAATCGTTTTGTGCCAGGTGCAGAAGAATATATTCTTGAATCGTTTAAATGGCTTGGCATTACTTTCGACGAAGGCGTAAGTTTTGGCGGGAACTATGGTCCTTATCGTCAGTCTGAACGTAGAGATATCTACAAGAAATATGTAAAGGTGCTTCTTGATAACGAAAAGGCTTACATCGCTTTCGATACTCCGGAAGAATTGGAAGCTAAGCGCAAAGAAATCCCTAACTTCCAGTACGATGCGCACACACGTTTGCAGATGCGTAACTCTTTGACTTTGTCTAAAGAAGAAGTTGACCAACTCATAGCTGACGGAAAGCAGTATGTGGTTCGTTTCAAAATTGAACCTAACGAAGATGTTCATGTAAACGACATTATCCGTGGCGATGTGGTTATCAACTCGTCTATCCTCGACGATAAGGTTTTGTATAAATCGGCCGACGAATTGCCTACTTATCATTTGGCAAATATCGTAGACGACCATCTGATGGAAGTTTCGCACGTAATCCGTGGTGAAGAATGGTTGCCTTCGGCTCCGTTGCACGTATTGCTTTATCGTGCTTTCGGATGGGAAGACACTATGCCTCAGTTCGCTCACCTTCCGCTGCTTCTTAAGCCAGACGGAAACGGTAAGTTGAGCAAGCGAGACGGTGACCGTCTGGGATTCCCTGTATTCCCATTGGAATGGCACGACCCTAAGACTGGTGAAGTGTCATCAGGTTATCGCGAATCAGGCTATCTGCCCGAAGCAGTTATCAACTTCCTCGCTCTGTTAGGATGGAATCCGGGCAACGATCAGGAAATCATGTCAATGGACGAACTGGTTAAGTTGTTCGACTTGCATCGTTGCAGCAAAGCTGGTGCTAAGTTCGATTATGAAAAAGGAAAATGGTTTAACCATGAATATATTTTGCTGAAGAGCGATGAAGAAATAGCCGACCTCTTCATGCCTATTCTGAAGGAAAACGGAATCGAAGCTCCGAAGGAAACAGTGGTTACTGTAGTAGGCTTGATGAAAGGCCGCGTAAGCTTCATAAAGGAACTTTGGGATACTTGTAAGTTCTTCTTTGTTGCTCCTACAGAATACGATGAAAAGACAGTTAAGAAACGCTGGAAAGAAGACTCAGCTCAGCGTATGACTGAGTTGGCCGATTTGCTGGAGTCGCTTGATGACTTCTCTTTGGCTCATCAGGAAGAAGTAGTGATGAAGTGGATAGAAGATCACGGCTATCATTTGGGTAACATCATGAACGCATTCCGCCTGACATTGGTAGGCGAAGGCAAAGGACCCCACATGTTCGACATCTCGGCTGTGTTAGGAAAAGAAGAGACTGTAAGACGTATGCGTCGTGCCATTGAGGTACTTAAGTAAAAAGCTTTTCTTTTTTTGATTCGGCGGTAATGATTTATAATATAATTATTATGCTTTATACGAGCGCAGTACACATTGCTGCGCTCTTTAGCAAGAAAGTTGCTAAGATGGTGAAAGGCGAGAAAGAAGCCTTTTCGGTCTTGGCTCAGAAAATTGAACCGGGGGCCAAGTATTTATGGTTTCACGCTGCATCGTTGGGCGAATTTGAACAAGGTCGTCCCTTGATAGAAGAGATTCGCCGTACACATCCTGAGTATAAGATATTGCAGACCTTTTTCTCTCCTTCTGGCTACGAGGTAAGGAAGGATTATAAAGGTGCCGACATCGTATGCTATTTGCCTCTTGACACTCCGCGGAATGTGAAGCGGTTTATAGAACTTGCTCATCCTAGCAAGGCTTTTTTTATAAAGTACGAGTTTTGGAAGAACTATTTATCTGAGCTGAAAAAGCAGGGAATACCCGTGTATAGCGTTTCGTCGATATTCCGTCCCGGGCAAATATTTTTCCGTTGGTACGGCCGTTTGGCAGGATATACCGATGTACTTAAATGCTTTGAACACTTGTTTGTACAAAACGAGGAATCGGTGAATTTGCTGAATGGAATAGGAATAACAGATACTACCATAGTGGGAGACACTCGTTTTGACCGAGTTCTTGATATCTGTCATAAGGCGAAGGAATTGCCTTTGGTAGAACGCTTTAAGGGAAATAGCGACCACACATTCGTGGCAGGTAGTTCTTGGGCACCCGACGAGGATATATTCATTCCTTATTTTAATGCGCATCCCGAGATGAAGCTTATCATCGCTCCTCATGTGATAGACGAGGCTCATTTGAGCGAAATCATTTCAAAGCTTACCCGTCCGGTAGTGCGCTACTCTAAAGCTACGCTTGAGAATGTGCAGCAGGCCGACTGCCTGATTATAGATTGCTTCGGATTGTTGTCGTCTATTTACCGTTACGGTGATGTGGCATACATTGGCGGTGGTTTCGGAGTGGGAATTCACAATACGTTAGAGGCCGCTGTATACGGCATCCCAGTATTGTTTGGTCCGAACAATAAGAAGTTCCTCGAAGCTCAGGGTCTGAAAGCTTGCAAAGGTGGTTTCGAGATACAAGGAACTGACGATTTCAAGTCGCTTATGGATTCGTTCTTCACCAATTATGCGGTGCTTGATAAAGCAGGCAAGAAAGCCGGGAACTATGTAGTCGACCATGCCGGCGCATTAAAGAAAATAATGCAGGTGGTAGAGTTGTAATCTTTACCTGATGCTTTATGGATAAGTATAAAAGCAGCTAACAGATTCACGCTTTTTGCAGAGTGTGGACATATAAAAAAGCCAACTAATTCGCAACATTTTATGTATGAATTAGTTGGCTAATTTTATACTATTTACAGAATATCCCTTCATATGCCATTGTATTTTATGGGGACATTTACAGAATATCCCTGGATTATGCATAAAAGAAAAAGCTAAACGATTATTTAAATCATTTAGCTTTATTTGTACCCAGACCCGGGGTCGAACCGGGATGGATGTTACTCCACTGGTGTTTGAGACCAGCGCGTCTACCGATTCCGCCATCTGGGCAACTATTTTTCTCAATTGCGGTGCAAAGATATGTGATTTGTTTTAAACACGCAACACTTTTGACAGAAAAAATGAAAATATATTTTCGATAACACTATTTATAATCATTTTCGGCCTCAAGTTGAAAAATAAAAATTATCTTAGCATGAACATTAAATGCTAATTTGAAATCATGAATAACAATCACTATTGTATCATAATGGCTGGAGGCATGGGACGACGACTGTGGCCCTATAGCCGAAAAGCTCTACCGAAACAGTTCATCGATTTATTTGGCACAGGCCAAACCTTGCTGCAACAAACTTTCGACAGATATAAAGCAATCGTACCAAAACAGAACATCTATATTACTACGTATAAAGATTACAAGCACTTAGTACTTGAGCTACTACCCGAGATAGATGAAAGTCAACTGATTGTTGAAGACGAAATAAGAAATACGGCTCCTTCTATTGCCTATGCCTCACATGTAATAAACCGCATCAACCCGAACGCTACCATCGTAGTGGCACCAACCGACCATTTGATATTGAAAGAAGACGCTTTTCAGGAAGCCATACGAAAAGGATTGGACTTCGCTTCAGAAAATGACAAGTTGGTTACTTTAGGAATTAAGCCCAACCGCCCAGAAACAGGATACGGATATATTCAGATAGACGAAGAAAGAGAAGGCGATTTCTATAAAGTAAAGACATTCATAGAGAAACCGGAAAAAGAATTTGCGGAGATATTCATTAAAAGCAATGAGTTCTTCTGGAACTCTGGAATATTTGTATGGAAAGCCAAAACCATATTAAACGCTTTCCACTGCATGATGCCAGATATCTGCCCGCAAATAGAATGTGAAACGCCCGATTTCTCTGCATGTCCTAATATCTCTATAGATTACAGCATTATGGAGAAAGCTACGAACGTATATGTACAGCTCTGCGATTTTGGATGGGCAGACGTGGGAACATGGGAGTCATTATACGAAGCGTTGCCTAAAGACAGAGACGAGAACGTTATCATAAACAGCAATACGTTGATGTACGATAGCAAGGATAATCTGATTTCCATACCCGAAGGACACTTGGCCGTAGTACAAGGATTGGAAGGATATCTTATTATTTCTAAAGGCAACACATTGCTCATCTGCAAGAAAGATGACCAGAATGCGATAAGAAAATTTATAAACGACGCTGAAATTAAATTCGGAGAGCAGTTCTCCTAACGCTTCAGTGTGTTAACAAATATTTCCATTCAACCAATAGTCTTAATACATGTTATAAAACAGATTTTTTAGGTACATTTTCTTGCAGGTTTCCCAAAAGTCCGTACCTTTGCACTGTGTTTTTCATAGTATTAGATTTAAGGTTAACAAAGGTTGGAGTACAGCGGTACTCCTTTTTTTATGCCCATACGCAAACAACATGAAGCAAAACAATAAAGTTCTTTTAGGAATGAGCGGAGGCACTGACAGCTCTGTAGCTGCCATCCTGCTGCAAGAGGCTGGTTACGAAGTAACGGGCGTAACATTCCGTTTCTACGAAAAAGGAGATAATACTGAATATCTGGACGATGCACGACAGTTATGCGACTCGCTTCATATTCCGCACATTACTTACGACGCACGCCAAATCTTTAAAGAACAAATCATAAGCTATTTTATCGATGAGTATATGGCAGGACATACGCCTGTACCATGCACCTTATGCAACAACTACCTGAAATGGCCTTTGCTGCAGCAATTAGCCGATGAAAAAGGTATCTATTGGTTCGCTACCGGACATTATGTACAGAAACGCATGATAAACGGTTTATGGCACATTACATGCGGAGCCGACCCCGATAAGGATCAGTCGTTCTTTTTATGGGGACTTAAACAGCCTACTATAGAGCGAATGTTGTTGCCACTGGGAACTATGACTAAATCAGAGATAAGAAACATAGCCGCCAAACGCGGATTTCAGAAAGTAGCTACTAAGCGCGATAGCTTGGGGGTATGCTTCTGCCCTATGGATTACCGTAATTTCCTAAAAGAACATATCACACTAGGAAGCATCGTGCCGGGAGATTTCTATGACGAGGCAGGACAATGCATCGGTCGGCACGAAGGATATCCTTTTTACACCATAGGACAACGCCGAGGACTTGGCATCTACCAGAACAAGGCTTTATTCGTAAAACAGATTATACCCGAAGAGAACAAGGTGGTGATAAGCGATAATATTAAATCGCTTGAGCAAAACGAAATGTTATTGAGCGACTGGAATATCGTTTGCCCCGAAGAGGTATATGGCCAGCACGACGACTTAATCGTGAAAATACGCTATCGTAAACAAGCCAACCGATGCGAAGTTACTCCGACAACCGACGGACGCCTGCACATACACCTGTTAGAACCGCTCACCTCGATAGCTATAGGACAAGCAGCCGCACTTTACCGCGGAGATACCGTAATGGGTGGAGGCATCATAACCGCCTCGTCTATTTAACGCGACGGTTGAGCTGATTGTTCGCCTTCTCCGGACGCGACTTCCCTACTCGCTTTCCTGCCGATTTCTTCTTGGCAGACGATTTCGCTTTAAAGGCAAACGGATTTTTCTTATTTAAAGGCATATCGTTTTTCTTTTATAAATTCACAATTACACTATCAATAACTCATCCGCATAATACAGAAAAGGGAATCCCTCACACAAAGAGATTCCCCATTATTTCATATCGAAAGTTCAATATACAAACTCTCTACAGCTTATGCTTCTTCTTGATCTTCATTCAAAAAAGCCTTTTCCTCGGCAGCAGCTATAATACTCTCAGTGTCATCGAAACGTTTTGGCAAGACCTCTTCTTGCAAAGAGACCTCTGTCAGTGTAGCCGTTTCAGGAATCACATTGTTTACTATAGCCTTTGCACTATCAGCTTCCGCATCAGTGGCAGAAGCTTGCTCGCGGGCTAATTTTGCCGCAAAGATAGCATCGATAAACTGTGGGTCGTTCTTTATTTTCTGCAATGTTTCATGGGCGGCCTCTTGCTGAGATTCTTTTTTAGAATATCCCTTACCGGCTCCAGCCGAAATGCCCTCCACCAATACCAGAGTTTCGAAAACAGGATTCTGTTCCTCATCGGTATGCTGTCCTGTCAGATTGAAATTAATCTCAAACTTATTCTTCTGACTCCATTCTATCAGTTTCGATTTGAAATTAACCTCCTTCCGCGATACCTTCTCCAAATTCAGGTATTGATTGATGATGCGTTCTTCCATGAACTTCTTGCACGCACGATAGCCACGGTCCAGATAAATGGCACCTACCAGCGCCTCGAAAGCATTGCCACACATATAACTGTTGTGAGACGACTGTTTGGTGGTATAGACTATCATCTTATCGAGTCCAATCTCTACCGCCACCCTGTTCAACGTATCACGCTGCACTATCTTAGAGCGAGTGTTTGTAAGAAAACCTTCTCGCTTACCCTCGAATTTCTTATAAACGATATCAGCTACTACAGCATCCAGGATAGCGTCACCCAAGAACTCCAAGCGTTCGTTGTTAAGCAAACGCCCTTTTCCCGCCTTGATAGACGATGACTTATGCAATAAAGCCTGTTTATAATATTCGATATTTCTTGGATAGAAACCAAGTATCTTATAAAAACAAAGATAAGGCTCCTTGTCCTTGCGGAAAAAGAGTCTTATCCTATCTGTTATATTGCTAAACACGATTATTCTGTGTATTTTTTGACGATTACACATGCATTGTGTCCACCAAAACCGAATGTATTGCTCAATGCCGCACGCACAGTACGCTGTTGTGCCTTATTGAACGTGAAGTTCAAGTTATAGTCGATGTTTTCATCGTTATCACCATCTTCATGGTTAATGGTAGGCGGAACAATGTCGTTCTTTACAGACAGCGTACAAGCAATGGCTTCTACCGCACCGGTAGCACCTAAAAGATGTCCTGTCATTGACTTAGTAGAACTGATGTTCAGCTTATAAGCATGTTCTCCGAAAAGTTCCTTAATAGCTTTTACTTCCGAGATATCTCCCACTGGAGTTGACGTTCCGTGTACATTAATATAGTCGATATCTTCCGGATTCATACCAGCATCTTCCAAAGCGTTGGTCATTACCAGTTTCGCACCCAGACCTTCAGGATGAGAAGCTGTTAAATGATAAGCATCGGCCGATGCTCCTGCGCCAGCAAGTTCGGCATAGATTTTAGCTCCACGTGCTTTGGCGTGTTCTAATTCTTCCAGAATCAAGCAACCTGCACCTTCACCCATAACGAAACCGTCGCGGCTTGCGCTGAACGGACGTGATGCATGTGTCGGGTCGTCATTACGTGTAGAAAGAGCGTGCATTGCATTAAAGCCTCCTACACCTGCAGGGAATATGGCTGCTTCGGCACCACCTGTTACAATTGCGTTAGCTTTACCCAAGCGAATGTAATTGAAAGCATCGGCTATAGCGTTCGATGAAGAAGCACAAGCTGATGTAGTAGTGAAGTTAGGACCATGGAAGCCATACATCATAGAGATCTGTCCTGATGCTATATCGGCAATCATTTTCGGGATGAAGAACGGGCTGAACTTAGGACCGATAGTATCTTTAGTCTGTTCGTAACCTGCAACTTCTTCTTCGAAAGTACGTATTCCGCCAATACCTACACCTAAGATAACGCCTATCTTATTCAGATCTTCAGTATCAACGTCAAGCCCAGAATCGGCAACCGCTTCTTTAGCGGCAACTACTGCATACTGAGTGTAAAGGTCCATCTTACGAGCTTCCTTACGATCTATGAAATCGTTAGGATTGAAGTTCTTTACCTCGCATGCAAACTGAGTCTTGAATTTCGACGCATCGAAATGGGTAATAGGTCCTGCTCCACTTACACCATTCAGCAAATTGTTCCAGAATTCTGGAACAGTATTACCAACCGGAGTAAGTGCACCAAGACCTGTTACAACTACTCTTTTTAATTCCATCAGAATTAATTATTTCGCAGAGTTAGCTTCAATATAAGAAATAGCGTCACCTACAGTCTGGATCTTTTCTGCTTGATCGTCAGGAATAGAGATTCCGAATTCTTTTTCGAATTCCATGATCAATTCTACAGTATCCAATGAGTCTGCGCCCAAGTCGTTAGTGAAGCTTGCAGCAGGAGTTACTTCAGATTCTTCTACACCCAACTTATCTACGATAATTTTCTGTACTTTTGATGCGATTTCAGACATAATTTTCTATTTTTAAAGTTTATAACTAATAATTTTTGCTGCAAAGGAATAAATATTTCTTGTTCTACACAAATATTCAAGCAAATAAATGACTGTTATTTGCACATTTTTATATATTATGTGCATCAAAAGGGCCATTTTATTCTCTTCGCAACGAATAATCTCCTCTTAAATGTTCAAAAAGTTCCGGATGTGACTTCAACGCTTCTGTGTCTACCAAGGGGTTGTATTTATGCAACTGACAAGCATCGGCATCAAGGTATGAAACAGGTTCCACCGCTGGCAGTTCAATCTTAAACTTGGGCTGCAAATGGAAGAATTCACAGAAAGACTCCAACACCATACGGGTAGCGTTAGCCTTACCATCGGCAGAATATCCCGCTATATGTGGGGTGCCTATAATTACTCTGTGCAACAGTTCCTGATTGATATTAGGCTCGTTTTCCCAAACATCGATGACTGCATCGGCCACACGCTTACCAGAAAGAGCCGACAACAATGCCTGCGTATCGACTACTTCGCCACGAGACGTGTTTATTATATAAGGTGTATTACGGAGCGATGCGAAGAATTCAGCGTCCGCCAGATGGAAAGTCTTGTAATTTCCGTCGCGCACCAACGGAGTGTGGAACGTTATCACATCACAGCTACGTACTATCTCGCCCATTCCCACAAATCCTTCTTCGCCATTATCGGCACGAGGAGGGTCATTTTTAAGCACTCTCATCCCTAAAGACTCAGCCATTTTTACGATTCGGCTTCCCACGTGACCTACTCCAACCACGCCAAGTGTGGCTTTACTTAAATCGAGTCCGCGCTCCTTATGAAGCAAAAGCAACGCAGAATGCACGTACTGCTCTACCGCTCCGGCATTACAACCCGGACAATTACGCCATACTATTCCAGCCTCGTTGCAATAAGCCGTATCGATATGGTCGAACCCGATAGTGGCAGTCCCGATAAACTTCACCTTGCTTCCTTGAAGCAACGCACGATTGCAATGTGTACGTGTGCGGATAATCAAAGCATCTGCGTCTTTTACCGCATCCGCGGTCATTTCACTGCCTGGCAAATAAACTACTTCGTCGGCCAATGTTTCTATCACTCCTTTTATATAAGGAATCTTATTGTCTATTACTACTTTCATTATATAATATCTCCGAATAGTTGTTATCCGAGGGCAAAATTATGAAATTTCAGTCATTTAGAGAACTCAGTATTATTTTAGATTACTGATTCACAGTCTTTCTGCCCCGTAAAGAGACAAAAAATCCGTCTTACCTCATGCCAAGGCTCGACGGATTCTATAATTTATGCGTTTTTACTCCTTTTCGCCATAGCACAGATCGCCAGCATCACCAAGCCCCGGCACAATATATGAATGCGCATTCAGTTCAGGGTCGATAGCGGCACACCAAATAGTGGTTTTATCGGCAGGGAAAATATTCTTTACGTGCTCTACTGCCTGTTCTGTAGCGATAACAGAAACCACATGAACGTGTGCAGGCTCTCCCTTAGTAAGCAGCGCCTTATAAGCCAACTCCATAGAACCGCCGGTTGCCAGCATCGGGTCTACCAGAATCAGTATTTTACCATCAAGACGAGGTGAAGCGATATATTCAATGTGAATATCGAAGTTATTTTCGTCTATATACTTACGGTAAGCCGACACGAAAGCGTTTTCAGCGTGGTCGAAATAGTTGATGAAGCCGCGGTGCAACGGCAGCCCGGCACGTAAGATAGTAGCTATAACAGGCTGCTCGGCAGGAACATTCTCGCAAGCCATAGCCAGCGGAGTCTGTACTTCTATCTTCTTATATGGAAAGTCGCGGCTTATCTCATAAGCCATAATTTCACCTATGCGTTCTATGTTACGACGGAATCTCAAGCTGTCGCCTTGAATGTTCACATCGCGTATTTCAGCGATATATTGATTCAACAGCGTATTGTCCTGACTGAAGTTTACTACCTTCATGATATAATGATTGTTTGATTATGTGTTATTAATAAGGTATTTAACAGGATGCAAAGTAACGAAATAAATTTGATTTGTAATGTCGAAATTACAGTTTTGTTACACAAGTATAAATCTTTTGTTATTACGGATTTTTTTCAATAATAAGATTGGTTGATTTAAAAATAAACCACTACTTTTGTATCGCTCGACGAAGGGAGATGTTGAAAAACATCTTTCTATAACATCGAGTCTTTATCAAAGCAACATATAAAACAATTGATAATAACCAAATTAATCATTTGAACAATGGCAAATTTAGATCTTACTCAGTATGGTATCACTGGTACCGTTGAAGTTTTGCACAATCCGTCTTATGAAGTTTTGTTCGCAGAAGAAACAAAACCGGGATTGGAAGGTTTCGAAAAAGGTCAGGAAACTGAACTTGGTGCAGTAAACGTAATGACTGGTATTTACACCGGTCGTTCTCCTAAAGATAAATTCTTGGTAAAGGATGCTACCAGCGAAAACACTGTATGGTGGACTTCTGAAGAATATAAAAACGACAACAAGCCTGTATCTGAAGCTACTTGGAAAGAATTGAAAGCTTTGGCTGCAAAGGAATTGTCAAACAAGAAATTGTATGTAGTAGATGGTTATTGCGGTGCTAACCCTGCAACTCGTCTTTGCGTACGTTTCATCATGGAAGTTGCTTGGCAGGCTCACTTCGTAACTAACATGTTCATCCGTCCTTCTAAAGAAGAATTGGAAAACTTCCAGCCTGACTTCGTTGTTTACAACGCTTCTAAAGCAAAAGTTGAAAACTACAAAGAATTAGGTTTGAACTCTGAAACAGCTGTTGTATTTAACTTGACTTCTAAAGAACAGGTTATCCTTAATACTTGGTACGGTGGTGAAATGAAGAAGGGTATGTTCTCTATGATGAACTACTTCAACCCATTGCGCGGTATCGCTTCTATGCACT
>FR881278.1:94229-134082 GCA_000434735.1 Bacteroides sp. CAG:530 | reverse complement strand
AACGGTTGGCAATTCGTTACCTCAAAATCGGACAATCCTCCCAATGTCCTTATTATAAAGGGATAAAGATTATATTCCAAAATTACGCAAAATCTCCGTAATACACCAAAAATTGACAAGAAATGTAACACGGTAGCACGTAAGACCGTTTTTTGACATATCATGAAAAGACAAAAAAAACATTGCGATGCTCTATTTGAAACATCGCAATGTTTGATTTGAACCATCGCATTGTTTAACTTGAAGCATCGCAATGTTTCTGCATACTTTTTTATACCTTCTTATTCTGCCATTTCGCCTTCTTGAAATAGATAATACTTGCGGTAAGCATCAGTCCGTAATAAACTATCTCGGTAGTGAAACAGATAGAAACCGGGGCACGGAATACCCATGCCACCATTATTATATATATGGCATAGAATGCTAACGTGGCTCCTTCTACTATTAACGCTGCTTGTGTGTTTCCGGTACCGGAGATACCGTTAAGGTAGATATTTGCCACCGCACTGACAAGCACGGCTATACATATTACATAAAGAGCCGACATAGATTCAGTAATCAACGCCTCTTCGCCTGTATAAATAGAAAGCAATGCGCGCGGGAATATCAAGCACAGCAATACGCACCCTACCATTATGCCGAACGACATGCGCGACACCTTGGCCAACAGCTTCATAACGAACTGAGTTCCGCCCGAACCGATAAGGTTACTAACCAACGTATTGGCAGCAGTTTGAAGTGCCTGAACCGGGATAAGCAGAACGATATAAACGCTACGTACTATATTTGCCACTGCCAACGCACGCTCGCCATGACGCTCAAGGGCGATAAAGAATACAAACCATACGCCGAACGACAGGAAATACTGAAGCATGGTAAAGCACGAAATGCGAAGTATACGTATAACCATGTTCCAATCGAACTGTCCGAAGCGGTTGAGACCGTATTTCTTCAAATCGACCGCATAATAAGTATAGAGCACGAAGAACAACAATGACGACGCTTCGGCTATTACCGACGCTAATGCGGCACCAGCCACTCCCATCTGCGGAAATCCCAATTCGCCAAACACCAGTACATAATCGAGAAACACATTGACCGCAGCCATAACCAACGCATTCAATGTAAGTACCTTAGTGCGAGTGATACCTATATATAGACTGCGGAACATCACGTTGATAAAAGCGAAAAGGAATCCCCACATACGCCAACGGAAGAATTCGCACGACGCATCGTATACGGCATCGGATGACACAAGCCAACGCATCAATGCGGGATACGCAAAGTAAGTTACCGCAAGCAACGCTACCGCCATAATCATACTGAACGCCGAGCCTTGCCACATGATAGGGCCAATCTTACGATACTCTCCCTCGCCATTGCGTCGAGATATCATAATCTGCGACCCGATACTGAAACCGAACGCCAGCGTAAAGAGGCAGATGTAAAGCAAACCGCCCATAGCCGAGCCTCCGAGAGCCACCTCGCTAAGGTGTCCCAAGAACGCGGTATCGGTAACATTGACTATATTCTGAGCCAACAACCCCAAGAAGATGGGATAGCTCACGTTAATAATTTCCTTATTGGTGTACATGGTTGTATAGTGAAAAATAGAATAGTTTTGCAAAAACTATGCAAAGATAGTGCAATTCTAGCGCACTATAAATATGCTAACTACAAAAAGTATATAATACGCCTAAATCTCTTATCAGAAACGTTTTTTCTGATTTCAAACCATCAAAAGCACATTTACACCGCACTTATCAGAGGCATTGATCTTCGAATTACGAACAGTTCAAAAGATACAATTCCACCTGAAACTATTTTTCAAGATTGGTTTTATAAAGAATTCTGCACATTTTCTGCACAAACTATTTGCCGGTGTGCAAAATAACACTACCTTTGCGCCCGAATTTACAAAAAAACGAATAATTAATGAAAAAATTACTCCTGATTGGTGCAGCGACACTGATTGTTTCAAACTCAACTTTCGCAGGCGATTACCTGACAAACACAAACCAACACGCAGCATATTTGAGAATGGTAGCACGAGGTGCTGCTATCGACGTAGACGGTGTATATAGCAACCCTGCCGGACTTGCATTCCTGCCTAAAGACGGAATTTATCTGGGACTTACTATTCAAAGCGCATATCAGACACGCGACATCAATGCCAACAGCGCATTATGGACTATGGACGGAAAAGAAACCAACCGCGAATATAAAGGTAAGGCTTCTGCTCCTGTTATTCCTTCATTCCACGCTGCATATAAGAAAGGTGACTGGACCATCTCTGGAGGATTTTCTGTAGTAGGTGGTGGCGGTAAAGCATCGTTCGACCAAGGTTTGCCTATGTTCGATGCCGCAGCTATCGGATTGGTAACTCAGACTACTGCAAAAATGGGCTACCCATTGACTCCAAATAAATATCAAATCCTTACAGCTATGGAAGGACGTCAGTTTATCTACGGACTTCAGTTGGGCTTGACTTATAAGATAACAGAGCACGTTTCTTTCTTTGCCGGAGCACGCATGAACTACTTTAGCGGCGGATACAACGGTTTCTTGAAACTCGATGTAGACAAAGCCACAGCTACTGCACTGGGTACAGCCGTATACAATAAATATATGTCGGCAGGTATGTCTAAAGAAGAAGCTGTTCTTCATACACAAGAGGCAGTTCAGCAATTAAAAAGCAACAAGATTGAGCTCGACTGCGACCAGACAGGATGGGGATTGACCCCTATCGTAGGTTTCGACGCCAAATTCGGTCGTCTTAACTTGGCTACAAAATATGAGTTCAGAGCAAACATGAACATTGAAAACGATACTCGTACTTTGGAGTATCCAGAAGCAGCAAAAGCATATATGGCTCCGTTTGAAAACGGTGTGAATACTCCGAGCGATATCCCTTCAATGCTTACTGCAGCCGCTCAATACGAAATTTTACCTACTCTACGCGCCGCAGTAGAATATCACTTCTTCGACGATAAGAGAGCAGGTATGGCAAACGGCAAGCAGAAAAAGCTGAAACGCGGCACTCACGAATACCTTGGTGGTTTGGAATGGGACGCTACAAGCCAGCTTACTCTTAGTGGCGGTTTCCAAAAGACAAGCTACGGACTTAGCGATGAGTTCCAGGGCGATACCAGCTTCTACTGTAGCTCATACTCATTAGGTTTCGGAGCACGTCTGAAATTCAGCGAACGCCTCAGCCTTGACGTTGCTTACTTCTGGACTAACTATAAAGACTACGAAAAAGCAGGAGTACGTACTTCTACCCTTACAGCTATGCAGTTGCCTACTACAAACGACAAGGACGTATACAGCCGTAGCAACAAAGTATTCGGTGTAAGTCTTAACTACAACTTCTAAGATATAAATATCTCCCAACCTTTTTTTCACAAGCCTCTGCTTCAACCCATCACGGTCAAAGCAGAGGCTTCTTTATTTTGCTTCGTACAGATTACATTTTAGCACATCTACACCTATATATACTACATTTAGCGCAATCTGCGACAAGGCAAACAACAAATCGCCACAAAATAATCGGCATTAAAACTTTGCCATCGCATTTTTTTCTTAACTTTGCGCTGCATCTAAGAAAAGAAATCAATAACAACTTTAAACAAAAATATTGAGATTATGATGACAATTGACAAATTTAACTTTGCCGGCAAAAAGGCAATCGTCCGCGTAGACTTCAATGTACCTTTGGACGAAAATGGTAAAATCACTGACGACACCCGTATTCGCGGTGCCCTGCCTACTTTGAAAAAGATCCTTGCCGATGGCGGTGCTCTTATTATCATGTCGCACATGGGTAAACCTAAAGGCAAAGTCAATGCTAAATATTCTCTGAGCCAGATTGTAGACGCTGTTTCTGCAGCTCTTGGCACTCCTGTTAAATTCGCTCCCGACTGCGCTAAAGCTCAGGACGCTGCCGCTGCTCTGAAAGCAGGCGAAGTTCTGTTGCTCGAAAACCTTCGTTTCTATCCTGAAGAAGAAGGTAAGCCAGTAGGTATCGAAAAAGAAGATCCTGCTTACGAAGCAGCTAAGAAAGAAATGAAGGCTCGTCAGAAAGATTTCGCTAAGACTTTGGCTTCATACGCTGACTGCTATGTAATGGACGCATTCGGTACAGCTCACCGTAAACACGCTTCTACAGCTGTTATCGCTGACTACTTCGACGCTGACCACAAGATGTTGGGCTACCTGATGGAAAAAGAAGTTAAGGCTGTAGACAACGTATTGAAAGACATCAAACGTCCGTTCACTGCTATCATGGGTGGTTCTAAGGTTTCTACTAAGATTGGTATCATCGAAAACTTGATGGACAAAGTAGACAACTTGATTCTTTGCGGTGGTATGGCATTTACTTTCGCTAAAGCTCAGGGTGGACACATCGGTACTTCTTTGGTAGAAGATGACAAACTTGATTTGGCTCTCGAAATCATCGCTAAGGCTAAGGCTAAAGGTGTAAACTTGGTTTTGGGTACTGACTGCATCGCTGCTGACAGCTTCTCTAACGACGCTAAGACTCAGATTGCTGACAACGCTAACATTCCTGAAGGATGGATGGGGCTTGATGCAGGACCTAAGTCTCGCGAAAACTTCCGCAACGCTATCATCGGCGCTAAGACTATCCTTTGGAACGGTCCTGCTGGTGTATTTGAATTCCCTAACTTCGAAGGTGGTTCAAGAGCTATCGCTGAAGCAATCGCTGAAGCTACTGCTAACGGTGCATTCTCATTGATTGGTGGTGGTGACTCTGTAGCTTGTATCAACAAGTTCGGTATGGCCGACAAGGTTTCTTACATCTCTACTGGTGGTGGTGCTTTGCTCGAAGCTATCGAAGGTAAAGTTCTTCCGGGTGTAGCTGCTATCTGTGGCGAATAATCTGAAGACACATATAAACATATAGAAAAAGCGAGTCGTTATGGCTCGCTTTTTTTGTTTCAATCACCTAATCTTGAAATGCATTTCTTTAAAGAGTCTATCCAGTAAGGTACTTCTATGCCGAAGGTGTTTTTTATTTTTCGCTTGTCGAGCACAGAGAAGTGCGGACGCTCTACGGGACTTGGGAACTCGCTGCTGTAGCATGGATGAATATCGCAGGTGTTTCCGCTTAATGTACATATCACTTTGGCGAAATCGTACCAAGAACATACCCCTTCATTGCTAAAATGATAGATTCCTTGTTTATCTAACTGATTTGTTTCGATAATGTGGTAAATCACAGCCGCAAGATCTGCCGCATAGGTAGGCGTACCCACTTGGTCGAACACTACTTTAAGCGTGTCTTTTGTAGCGGTAAGTGCCCGCATGGTCTTCACGAAATTCTTGCCGAAAGGTGAATACAGCCATGCAGTACGGATAATGATATAGTTGCATCCCGACATCTGCACGCTCTGCTCGCCTGCCAATTTAGTACGGCCATATACTCCTAAAGGATTAGTCGCCCAATCTTCTTGGCAAGGTACATTTCTGTCGCCTTGAAAAACGTAATCGGTAGAGATGTGAATCAAAGTAGCTCCAGCTTCCTTTGCAGCTACCGCAAGATTTCCTGCCGCAGTATTATTCAGCAAATCGGCCATCGCATAATCGGTTTCCGCCTTATCTACATTGGTATAGGCAGCGCAATTCACTATCACATCTATCTTTTCCTGTCGCACCATTTCACGAATAGCGTCAAGGCTAGTGATATCAAGTTTAATATATCCGTCGGCTACATCGGTAAATATAAACCGGTGCTCACTGCCTTTCGATACCAACTGCATCTCATTGCCAAGCTGTCCGTTGGCTCCCGTCACTAATATATTCATAGGCTTTCTATTACATTTACAACAAAACAGGTACAAAGGTAACAGATTAACGTGTAACCTATCACTCTTTGTACCTGAAAAAACGTAAGTACTAGCGACTGTACTATTAAGTTTATAGTGACAGTCGCTAAATATTAATTTATAGACCGAAGTAAACAATCTATTCTACAAGATTAAGGGCAAGGCACTTCTTGAAGCCATTCAAGTTCACCGCTTCCCTGTTTTACTGCCGTATGTCCATGTCCAGTATAATCCTTACATTCATTACTCTTATCATCCAATTTCCAGTATCCTTCTAACCCGTCACTATCTACTTCAACAAAACAACGATGAAGCGGATTCTTCAACTCGGAAGCAGTCAACGCTCTAGTCCAAAAGCGAGCTTCACTTACGGCACCCTTAAGATGGAAGCCATTTTGTACCCCAGGTGCCGCACCTATATAGAACTCATCCGATAAAGAAATTGGTTTTGCGTATTCAGCTTGCACAAACAAAATTCCATCAATATACAAAGACAATGTATTGTTTTCGAAAACTCCGGCTACATGATACCAAGCATTTTTATCGAGTGTATAACCCAATTTACCTGCATACACAGACCAACCTTTCGTTGCAAACATAAACACAGGTACATTACCTTCTCCACCTACACGGTCAGGAGTTCCGTCTACGAAAATCCAAGTTCCTTTCTCTGCATTTTCTCCTACCGGGAATCCTATAACCCCCATCAGATTACCTCCATAATATTTAGGGAATTCCCACATACTTACTCTAGCTTCGATAGTAAACGCACTCATATTCTGGAATCGGCTAACATCATTATCCTTGAAATTTATCTTGAAATAATTCTGTCCGTTCAATTTAGGAACATCAACAAGCAACTTCCTGTTTACAATAATATACAAAACGTCACTTCCTGGCAAACTTGGATAGTCCTTGTTTTTACTGATTAATTTTACAGGCAACAAGAAATTGACACCTTTTTTTATTGCATCTATATCCTTTACCACCAACTTAGCTACTTCGGAACGATACTTACCACTTTCCACCATTACTAAATTGTTAGACAAAACACAAGCACCTTCTGGCAATGCCTTATAAGATTCACCATGGTTTCTGTTATATTGCTCCACCAATGAATTGTCAATTGTCAATTCACCTTCTATATCAGAATTCGCAATCAACGAACTAGATATTGTTATTCCGAATTCATCATTCTCATTCGTTGCTGAAAAAGTCGTAACAGAAGATTTTTCAGCAGCTGTAATATACACAGCCTCCACACCAATGTTCTTATTACAAGATGTTCCAACAAGAACAAAACATGCAAGGCAAACAATAGACCATATATTTTTCGTAAATGCTATCTTCATTTCTTTAAAACTTTAAAATATTTCTATTCCTCAATTTCTCCACTTTATTCCGTTGGCTTATCTTTTAAAGCTCCACCTGCCGGATTCATAATTTGAATAGCTTGACGTGCGTAATAATAATTATTAGGCGGTACGGGTAAATTCAAATGATTTCCTTCGGCATATGCAAATTGCAATACATAAACGCCACAACCAGCTACGTTCTTTGGACTCTCTACAGCGTAATGCGCCATACCCCACAAGCTAGGAATAACTCCATCTTTATACTGATAGTTCACTCCACCTTGTCCAAATGCGTTACCTACTTGACTTACCCATTCGCAGAAAATTCTCTTTTCATCGGGAAATCCTTTTCCATAATCTTGCCATCCACCATTGCATCTATTATCCAAAGAACTTTCTGACTCAGAGCTATATGCCTGACCAATGAAATAATCAAAGCGGTCTGCATATTCAGAATCATTCCACTGACCATCTACAACCAATAGTTTATGCTTTCCATTAACATTATACTTCTCATCACACTTTGGACCTAAATACTTACTCATTACATTAATGAAAGTACGCATCATTTCTGTAGAATAACTATCTCCGCCAAAACTAGGCTCGTAGTCCAAATCAAATCCGTCCAATCCCCATGTATAAATGGAATCAACCAAGTTTTCAGCATAAACTATCATTGAATCCAAATCCTCTTCACCTTCTGAACCAACAGCAAAATAAGGGTCAGGCCACATTGTCAGCAACACTTTGGTTCCCCTATGTTCCTGAAGGAATTTCACGTCCTCTCGGTTCTGTTCATTATTCACATATCCTGTAAAGAAAGAAACGATATCAAGACTATCAGGGATGCCTCTTAAACGAGTCTGCATAGAAGGAGTAGCAGGGCTATAATTCATCCACGCAAAGAATATCTTATGATCCGAATTTTTGTAAGCAATCAAAGCTTCTTCTTCTTCCGGTGTCAAGTCTTTGTATCTCATTTCCGGTAGAGTTATCGGCTCGTCTTTTATCCAATCGTTACACCCTATAATCTGTGTCACCATAAATATGCAACACAGAAATTTTATTATTCGATTGTTTTTCATATCAACATACAATTACTATATTATACATTATTTTAATTCTGATAAGGTTTATCGCTTCTTTTATCCCACCATAGTTTTGTGCCGCCATTATCTGCACCATCCAAAAACTCAGGATTATTCACTGCTTGTTGTGCCAAATCAGGATAATCTTTCATCAAGTTAGTAGGATAAGGCAATCTTGCCACTTGCTTTTTAGTGTCAATGCGCCCACTACTATTATTGGTAGCCACCCTAATCACTCTTGGACATCCGGTTCTTCTAAACTCGCTCCACGCTTCTTGCCCGTCCGGGAACAGGGCAATCCACTTTTGAGTTATTATTTTCTCTAACTTCTCATCAAAATCAGTAGCATCCGCCCAATTCACAGAAACTTGTCCAGTTCCGTTATCACTATAGCTTGGATTTTTCGGGTCAACATAACCTTTCGGCAATGTAGTTCCTTTCATATATACACTTGCGTCTCCAGCCTTAGACTGAGTCCCCCCCAACGGTTGAGAGAAAGCAGTCATAATTCCCTTTTCGTATAATGCTCCTGCATCTTCTCCTGCATTCCATCCGCGCAAGGCAGCCTCAGCGCGCAAGAAGTAAACCTCTGCAGCATTCATAAACTGAATAGGTGTACTTGAAGAGACATTCAGATTAGAAAAGACTTTGTAATCGTTTCCGTTAAAAATACTTCCGCATCTAATTCCGTTATATTCTTTAAATTCCGAGACTTCCGATTTGGCGAACCAAATATCAAGACGAGGGTCATCATAGCCTTTCAAATAGCTCTCCATAGTTGCTCCCAAACGACTGTCATTATAGGTGTAACAAATCATATACAGAGGATTTACAGTTGCCGAACCGTCCACTTTCAGCATAGCGTTATCCTCATTATCAGCAAATACACCATCCCTTATCGCTTCTTCTGCCTTCTGTTGAGCCAAAGCCTCGTCTGCATATACTATACGAATGGCTAAACGCAACTTTAAAGAATTGGCAAATTTCACCCATTTCTCAAAATTACCGCCATAAATCTTATCATAGCTTGCCAATGGTTTTGCCCCTGGATTATCCTTGATAAATTTTTTCAATATACTGATTGCTTCATCCAGTTCACTGAAGAACTGCTCATAAATAGCCCGCTGTGAAGTGAACGGAACATTAGAGGCAGGTGCAAAATCCTTATAAGGAATAGGGCCATACATATCTGTAATACGATGCATACCAAAAACTTTTAATATCTGTCCCACCGCAAATGTAGAAGGATTGATATTCTTCTTGGTGTAAAGTGTATACCAAGGAGTCATATAATTCTGATATGCTACAGTATAAGCTGCGGCACACCAATCGGGATACATATCATATGTAGTATTGTTTTTTCCATTATTATCGAACATATTTGATGCGCCCTGATGTCCGGAAAAAATATCCCCGGCAAGACTGAATATTTTCTGATAGTTATTAACATCTACATTCTGGTCTTTTGTAATACATGGATACATCTGATATTGCATCTGCGTTATCATCGATCCCGTACCCAAGTTGTCATATCCCAATTCTTCTTCGGTTACTGCATTAGGGTCGGTATTTGTCTCCATAAAATCTCCCGTACAAGCTCCCAACATCCACAAGAAACAAGAAGAAACGAGAAGCAGACCTTTTCTGAAATATCTATTATTTGTTTTCATTTCCATCTGTTTGTTAATTTAGTTATAACGAAAATTTAAGACTCACGCCAAAGCTTCTTAAACTTGGCATCAAGAAATAATCAATACCCTGATAGAAAGTACCCACAGAAGAAGTCAACTGCGGATCGAAAGGAGCCTTATTATAAATCATAAACAAATTGCGTCCGGTTATGGACAGAGTTAAATCCTTCACAAAATTCTTAAACAGCGGTTTAAACTGATAAGAAAGTGAAGCTTCTCTCAAACGAATATTGGTAGCATCGTATACATAATTAGACAATACACCTGTACCAGCTCCCATTTGAGTGTAATATGTTTCTGCATCCATAAGTATTCCGTTTACATACACACCGCCGTTATCACGTGCCTTTTCAGACTGCTCAGATGCTCCAAAAGAGTCCAATACAGCTTGTGTGGCAGAAACTACCCGTCCACCAATTCGTGCATCAACGAGGAAAGAAAGGGTAAATCCTTTATAGCTGAACGTATTGTTAAATCCGAGAGAACAATCAGGATTGGTATTTCCTGCATATATCAGGTTCTCGTTATCTACCATCATACTCAGAGTATTCGGATTTACATACACATATCCGTTTCCGTCTTTTTTGACCGAATTAACGTATATATCACCAATAGAACCGCCTTCATCAATATAGTTACGGAAAGAATAAGATAGTCCACCCATATCGAAATGTGAAACGTTCATCTCAACTCCTGTAAACGGATTCGGAATGTTTTTAACCAACTCTACAATCTTGTTTTTATTATATGTAACCGTAAGTCTTGGTGAATAATTAAATTCTCCAAATGTCAAGTCAGCATCAATAGAAGCCTCAAAACCTTTATTGTTTACCTTACCAGCATTAACATAGAAGTTGGCGTAACCACTACTTTCGGGTGCTCTAAACTTGAACAACTGGTCGTATGTGTTAGCGTTATAGTAGGTTATGTCCAATCCTAATTTATTGTTTAGGAAGCGGGCGTTCAAACCAACTTCAAACGATTGTGTCTTTTCAAATTTCAAGTTATTAATAGGCAAGTCTGGATTGATGCTGACACCACCGCCCGGGCTAATAGGATAGGACGGAATTGTAATTCCTGCAAGCGACATAGGTACGTTTCCAACCTTAGCATACGACAAACGCAGTTTAGAGAACGTTAAAATCTTCTCTGGCACTTTAAAAAATTCCGTCAAAACAAAAGACATACCAACCGACGGGTAGAAGAAGCTCTTATTTTGAGTATTAGCAAGCAATGAAGTCCACTCGTTACGTCCGGTTAAGTCAAGGAACACTTTTCGTTTCCAATCTACAGAAGCACTTACAAACACAGCTTGCGACTTCATCTTTTTACCTTCCTGATATTGAGGTTCTGGAGTAAGGTTATTCAATGTAAATTTGTTGGCAACGCTGGCAAGAGGTGCTCCGAACTCCAATTTATTAGAATTCGCTACGTAATCGAATGACGCATTCTTAAAACTTGCACCCGCATTAACTACAAATCCCCAGTCGGATACTGTTTTCTGAAAGTTGGCAATCACATCACCGTAATCCTGAATGTTCTTTTCTGTCGCTAACAGATATGAACCTTTATCCGAACCAGAGGCCAATAACAACAAAGTAGATGCATGATTTTTAATCTCATTCTTCTTATTATCGCGGTCTGTACGGAAACGTGCGCTAATATTAAAAGACTCATTAAACGTATACTTCAAACTTCCACCAATAATGAATCGTTCGTTATGATTAATATTGAAATTACGATGCGTAATCCAATACGGGTTCTGTATGCTTCTCTTTTGGTCGCCATAAGGCCAGAACTGAACAGGGAATCCTCTATCTGCGCTATAACGTTCATAAGATTTATACTTATCTATATTATCACCACGAGGAAACAGATAAATAGGTACAATCGGGTTGTAATAGTCACCCTGAGAAAGCATATTTTGCGCTTTCTTGTTTACGTACATAAAGGTAGTACCCAAAGAAAGCTTATCAGTAATAGCATAAGTACCATTATATGAGATATTATAACGGTCAAGGTTATTATTATGAACTATTCCCCTAGCATTGTAAGAAGACAGAGAAACATAAGATTTATGATTCTCATTACCTAATTGCGCACCAATACTATTTGAGAAGCTCATACCTGTATCAAAGAAATCTGCCGGATCATAATTTGCCGGGGTATCCAACTTCGGTCCCCAACTAGAGAATTCATCAGCACGGCTTCCGTACGAATTTTGCAATTTCGGCAAAAGAAGCGGCTGATAGAAATCAGAATAATGAGAGAACGAAACGCGGGGTTTTCCATCCTTCAATCCGCCTTGTTTAGAAGTCAACATAATAACACCATTGGCAGCCTGACCACCATAAAGAGCTGCAGCAGACGGTCCTGTCAACACTGTGACTTCTGCTATATCTTCCATATTAATATTAGAGATACCGTCACCTTCGTCCACACCTCCATACTGTGCGTTAGAAGTAGCTCCTCTTCGTGGGAAAAGGTCCGGAAGCGGTATGCCATCTAATACGTACAGTGCATTATTATTTCCTTCTGCATTTACAGACTTACTACCACGCATCACAACTTTTGTAGAGCCACCGATACCAGAAGCTCCCTGACTGATTGTAACACCTGCTACCTTGCCGTTCAACGCATTAGGAACACTGGCTTCTTTGACTGCCGTAAACTTGTCGGAACCCAATTTTTGCACGTTATAACTCAAAGCCTTGTCAGAACGCTTGATACCCAATGCAGTGACAACAACTTCGTTAAGCACAGCATTGTCTTCTTGAAGAACAACAGTCAAAGGCTTATCGCTGGTAATCGTTACGTTTCGGACTGTATATCCAACATACGAAAATTCGAGAACACTTCCTTTTTTCGTCTTAATCGTAAAAATACCATCTACATCAGTAATAGTACCGATACTCAAACCTTTTACTTTTACGTTTACTCCAATAAGAGGATCGCCTTTCGCATCGCGAACTACACCTCTTACTGGAATAACCGCATCGTCCTCTGCATTCTGCGACAGCGGTTTTGCGGAAAGAATGATTTGTTTATCCATTACAGTATAAGAAATGGAAGTACCTTGGAATATTTCATCCAGAATATCATGTATCTTGCCGGATTTATTATTCACTGATACTATTCTATTCTTCTGAATAGCCTTATCATTATAAAGGAATACATAATCTGAAGATTCCTCTATTTTATTAAGTACCTGTTCAATAGATACTTTACTCATCGAAATAGCCCCACGTATGCGTTGTGCATAACCAGTGGCGGCAGAAAGTTGAAATGTTGCTGCAATAAGTAGCGCTAAACTGACCCTCATAGCTAAAGGAAGTTTTAGATTTAAAGCATATTTAAAATATAATGCAATAAATGAATGATGTTTTTTCATACATTTGTAGCTGACTAAAGTTTATTACTGAATGAACTAAGTTTTTGATTCCGGTTAGCGTTTGCGAGACCCTGCACCGTGAATCTTATTTTTTTAGGAAGAAAGTCGTTGGTAGTGACTTTCTTCCTTTTTTCATTTTATCAATGTGTTATCATAGGCTACCGTGTTTTTTCAAATGATTACTAATATAAATCTACTATTATTTTCGTTTTAGTGAACGTGTCATCTTCTTTTTGTTCGGCTGTCAGAATCTTCCAATTCAAGTTTGCCGATTTTGCCAAATAGTCTAATATCTGAGTCAATGTTTCAGTTCTGAAAGTGGCTCTGTAACTATACTCTTTTCCAGAATTATTATTAAATTCTATGTCTACATTAAAATGGCGTTCAAGTCGTCTAAAGATTTCTTTCAACGAAGCATTTCTAAATACCAACTTACCGTCTTTCCATGCCACTCTACCATAAACATCTACCTGATCTTTTTGTACCTGACAAGTTTGTTTATCATAAAACAACCGCTCACCGGGAATCAATGTTATTGTCTCCTTATCAGGAGTCACCACATTGACCTTTCCTTTCTCTAATACAGCCTCTATGTAACTATCATCATCATAAGCAGTAACGTTGAATTGTGTACCATACACATATACGCTCAGCCCATTAGGTGTGTTCACATAAAACGGACTATTCTTATCTGCCTCTACTTGGAAATAAGCCTCTCCTGCCAGCTCTACATTACGATTATCTTTTTTGAAAACAGTGGGATAACGCAACTTACTACCCGAATTGAGCCATACAACTGAATGATCAGGTAGTTCATAACGTACTACCGTCCCCATAGTAGATGTAACTTCTACATATTTCATGTCTTCTTTTGGTGCTGAAAAATATAAATAGCCCAACCCCAATGAAGCCAACAATAAAGGAATTGTCAGAAATGCAGCACAACGCACCAACAGATTATATAGTCTCTTATTATTCTGACGCTTTATTTTCATCTGAGACTTCCGATAAGCCGCTTGTACATCTATCGACTCCATTTCTTTGATATCATTACCTAAAGCTTCCGCTTTACGAAGCAATATTTCCAATTCTTTCTTATCCATACTTTCGTTTTACTATTACAACTACATTAATAATACAATCAATCCGCTTAAAAAAGGACAGGAAAGCTAATGAAATTTTATATTTTGAGAATTATAAAGTTCCTACATACTTAAATCCTACAGCATTTACAGAAGGATATGATGAATCTTGCTGCAGAATCAATGTTCCCTCAATAGTATATATCTTGGTCTCTTCATCATATTTTACTGTAATAGATCCAGAATCTTCATAATCTAAGTCTCGATAACTTCCACCACCTGGCACTGTTACATATCCCCAACTAATATCTTCTGCAGTATATTCCCCAGGGTCTAATTCCTCTCCATATAAATACACAGATATTGACGCGCCTTTACCATCTTCAAGGGTTAACCCTATATTACTCCAATCCGTTGTTTTTCTTGCTGAAGTTATTGTCAAAAAGACATCTGCACACGGTCTCGTCTGAGTTTCCACATTAGCATTCTCGCTAAGTTCCTTTAGATTACTATCCCAAAAAGCGATTTGTTCTTCTGTCAATGTGGCTGCAAAAGTTTGGGGTTCTCCTTCTTCTGTAGTCTGATTACCGCAATGAAGCATATAACCATTATCGTACGCCATAGTTTTAAAATTAGCGGAAGGCAAATGATTGTTATTGCAATACAATTCTTTTAGTTTACCGCTTCGTCCTGTAAGCAACTTAGTCAATTTATTATGGCTACAATCAAGTTTTACCAACTTAGACCATACAACCTCTAATGTAGAAATATCATTTTCTCCGACTTTCAAAATCTCCAGTCCCTTAAATTCGACTAATTCATCAACGTTCTTTATTTTAGTACCATTAATTCCACCTGTAACATCAATAGCTTTTACCGCTGCGGCTTCATCAGGAGAAAGAATTCCGTTGCCATTCGTATCCCATTTAGGATAAATTACTCCGTCTATATTCTGCTCTGCATCCATTCTTGACTGACAATAAGCTTTCAATGCAGGGTCAGTTATTCTTTCAAGTACATCATTTCTTATCATAAATGTAGCAATAATTACTACATTTTCTACAGGCATGGTAAACGTGGCAGGATTAGCCTCTACATTATCTATCACAGTATTACCAACTCTCACTTTCCATTGTTTAAAAAGAAAACCTTCTGCAGGAGTAGCCGTAACAGTCACGGTTTCTCCTTCTAAAGCAACTCCCTTATCTGCTGTTGCAACAGCACCGCCATAACCGGCAAGTGTAGTAATAGAATAAGCTTGATTATCGTCATCTTCTCTACACGAAGAAAATACAACGCAAGCTACAACCAGAAATAAAAAACTCAATCGTTTCATGTTTTTCAAATTTTATTGATTTATAAATTTATTACTAAATGACTCTATACAATCAACAAACTTCATATGGTTCACTAAAACGATAATCTATTTCCGATTTCTGTCAGCGTTTGCGAGACCCCGGACAATTAATCTGAAAATAAAAGAGGAAGAATGTTGATTAAGGTTTTCTTGTTTTTTAATTCAATGCATATTCCATAGGCTATTATTTTTAAAATCTAATAACGTTAGTAATACAAATGAAAGATTCAAAAAAGGACAGAAATCCTAAACTTTTTCTCATTTTCTCTAAATTATACCCAAACGAGGCAATATTATACACTTAATGTTCTAAACAAGATGTGAAATAAAGAACCAATCATTCACATACATTAATCCTATCTATAGAAACTCGAAGAATAATTAAGCACTGCATTTATAAAGTTTTACATACCGTTTCCATTCTAAACTTTTTTTTAGCCACTCGCATTAAAAAAAAGAGCAGTCTTCGAATTTGGTCCTTTATATTTACAACTAAATTTGAACCACAGAATTGTGCAATAAAATCTTTATACGTACCTTTACGAACCAACAATTAGAGAGAAGTTAAAATTAATACCTAACCAACATGAAACACTTATTATTGACATCGCTATTTGTGGCAAGTTCCATTACTGGCGCAATGGCACAAAAGTATTTCGAAAAGCAAGTGGTATTTCCTACTAACGCAACTGCAGCAGAGAAAATAGACATGGCTTCGAGACTTGTACCTACAAAGCAGCAACTTGAATGGCAAAGAATGGAGCTTACCGCATTCCTTCACTTCGGGGTAAACACATTTACAGGCAACGAATGGGGAAACGGAAAGGAAGATCCTTCTATCTTTAACCCAAGCGACCTGGACTGCGAACAATGGGTACGCACCCTAAAAAACGCAGGGTTCAAAATGGCTATCATAACTGCCAAACATCACGATGGATTCTGTCTGTGGCCTTCTAAAACCACAAAACATAGCGTAGCATCATCGAAATGGAAAGATGGAAAAGGCGATGTGGTAAGAGAACTCAGAAATGCTTGCAAAAAGTATGGGCTGAAGTTCGGAGTTTACCTCTCACCGTGGGATAGAAACGCTGAATGCTACGGAGACACGCCGGCTTATAACCGCTTTTTCATAGAACAGCTTACTGAATTGTTGACCAACTATGGCGAAGTGCACGAAGTATGGTTTGACGGAGCAAATGGTGAAGGTCCTAACGGAAAGAAACAAGAATATGACTGGGATAGCGTTCTTAGCACTATCCATCGTCTGCAACCAAAGGCGGTAACGGCTATTATGGGCGACGATGTAAGATGGGTAGGTAACGAAAGAGGCTTGGGACGTGAAACTGAATGGAGCGCAACAGTGCTTACACCGTCTAGTCTGCCTCAAGCCGCAAAAAACAATACGGCATTGAATATAGACGGTATGAAGAATGACTTGGGTAGCCGCGAAATGGTAGCCAAAGCTACAGAAATGCATTGGTACCCATCGGAAGTTGACGTATCTATACGTCCGGGATGGTTCTATCACGCATCGCAAGATAATCAGGTAAAATCGCTGAAGAACCTGAGCGACATTTATTTCCAGTCGGCAGGATATAACTCGGTATTGTTACTTAACATTCCGCCCGATCAGCGCGGACATATACACGAAAATGACTCGATTCGTCTGTGCGAATTCTCGGCTTATCTTAAAGAGACATTCTCACAAAACTACTTGGCTAAGAACAAAGCGTGGACAGGTACCAACGGCAAGACTTACGAGTATGCCGTAAAGAAGGGTGCTACAGTTAATGCATTCATGCTGCAAGAAGACATCACAAAGGGTCAGCGCATGGAGGACTTCTTGGTAGAAGCGCTCATCAATGGCAAATGGACTTACTTGGGCGAAGGCACTACCGTGGGATATAAACGTCTGATTCAGTTCTCTGACTGCACACCCGAACGTATACGCGTAACTATCCGCTCATGCCGTGGCACAGCCAATATAGCGAACGCCGGACTGTATTACGCTAAACCGATAGCCGATAACAGCGAAAAGCTGAAGTTAAGCGATGTAGATGTGAAAGAATGGAAGATAGCCAACGGAAACAACGCTATGCAATCGGCAATAGATGGCAACATCAAGACCGTTTATCGTGGCGATGGCTTGCAAGCTCTTACCGTAGATATGGGTAAAGACGTATCAGTTAAGGGATTCTGCTATGCTCCGGCAGCCGACGATAACTTGAAAGGTACTATCTACAAATACGAATTCTACGTGAGCAACGATGGTAACAGTTGGACTAAATGCGAAGCCAGCAACGAGTTCAGCAATATCATGCATAATCCTATTCCGTACTTCGTAAGATTCGGAAAGGCTTATAACGCACGCTATTTCAAACTGGTTCCTACAGCCGAAATCAATGGACAGCAATGTACATCTATCGGCGAAGTTGGTATTTTAACGAAATAAGACAATGAGTGAGTATCCCTCTCAGCGTTCTGTATAGATATGGAAAGTTGAGGGGGATAATCATGTAAATACCATAATTATGATGAACGATTATAAAATAAGAAAAGCTACAACCGATGACTTGCCTACTATCATGACTCTGATAGACGCATCGAGAGAAATAATGCGAAGCAACGGCAACTTGACACAATGGCCTGTAGGTTATCCGGCAGCGGCAACCGTTAAAGCCGACATAGACGACGGTACTTGTTACTTGATAACCGATAACGAAAAGGCGGTAGGTTCTTTTGCGCTAAAACCTGGTCCCGACCCTACGTATTCTATCATTTATAATGGAGAATGGCTCGACAATACGCAAGACTATTACGTTATACACCGCATAACCAGTCTGCCCGAAGCGCACGGCATATTCGACACGTTGATAAACTACAGCTTCTCTGTATGTCCCAACATCAGGATAGACACTCACGAAGACAACACCATAATGCGTAAGCTACTCGATAAATACGGATTCACGTATTGCGGAATAATACACATAAGCAACGGCAGCGAGCGCGTGGCATATCAAAGAAAAGGCTGAGATTATTGAATCTCAGCCCTTTTGTTCTTTACCTATATAAATCTAATACCTGATTATTTAGCCAAGCTGTAAACGATATCCATTATCTGCTTACCCAATTCGTCGGCAGCTTCCATAGTAGAAGCCTCAGAATATACGCGGATAATAGGTTCTGTATTACTCTTACGCAAGTGAACCCACTTGTCAGGGAAGTCAATCTTAACACCGTCGATGTCGTTGATTTCTTCATTCTTATAAAGTTCTTTCACCTTAGCAAGAATAGCGTCAACGTCAGTTTCCGGAGTAAGGTCGATACGGTTCTTAGCGATGAAGTAGTTAGGATAAGTAGCACGCAATTCGCTTACCTTCTTTCCTTCGTGTGCCAAGTGGCTCAAGAACAAAGCGATACCTACTAGTGCGTCACGACCGTAGTGAGAAGCCGGATAGATAACTCCACCGTTACCTTCACCACCGATTACAGCGCCTGTTTCTTTCATCTTGGTAACTACGTTCACTTCGCCTACTGCAGAAGCGTTGTACTGCATACCGTACTTACGAGTTACGTCGCGCAAAGCACGAGTTGAGCTCAAGTTAGAAACTGTGTTGCCCGGAGTATGTTTCAATACATAATCGGCTACAGTAACCAATGTATATTCTTCGCCGTACATCTTTCCGTTTTCGCAGATAATAGCCAAACGGTCAACGTCAGGGTCAACAACAAAAGCAACGTCGTTACCGCCCTTAGCCATCAATCCCATGATATCGCCCAAGTTCTTTTCAAGAGGTTCAGGATTGTGCTGGAAGTCGCCTGTAGGTTCGCAGAACAATTTCTCTACGTGTTCTACGCCCAACTGCTTCAACAGTTCTGGCAAGATGATACCACCAACTGAGTTAACACAGTCGATAGCAACCTTGAAGTTAGCCTTGCGGATAGCCTCAACGTCTACAAGATCCAAAGCCAAAACACTGTCGATATGCTTCTGGTTATATGTATTGTCTTCTGTATATTTTCCGATATGATCGATATCAGCAAATTCAAAAGCGTCGGCAGCAGCTATGCTCAACACTTCTTTTCCTTCGGCAGCATTCAAGAATTCTCCGTGCTCGTTAAGGAGCTTCAAAGCATTCCACTGTCTTGGGTTGTGACTTGCAGTAAGGATGATACCACCACAAGCGCCCGACATGGTAACAGCCAATTCAGTAGTAGGAGTTGAAGCCAAACCGATGTTCAGCACATCGAATCCCATTCCCATCAAAGTTCCGCAAACTACGTTCTTCACCATCTCACCAGAGATACGTGCATCGCGACCAACTACGATAAGATTGCTCTTCTTAGTTGTTGTACGACGGATAAGTGTGGCGTAAGCTGATGTGAATTTCACAATATCCAGAGGATTCAAGCCCTCTCCTGCACTACCACCGATAGTGCCACGGATGCCAGAAATAGATTTAATTAACGTCATAATACTAAAATTATTTTCCTATATTATATGTTAGTTCGTAATAGCAAGGGTATACATATTTTGAAGCTGTACTTGTACCTTGTCCGTGCGGAACCAAAACTCGCACGCGTGCCACGTCGTCTGTAGACTGTGTACGTGCAGGTTTAAGATACTTCAACGGAAGCAGCCATCCCGAAGGAACTGATGTAGTGCTGTACATAGCGTACATACTGTAACTACGATAGCTCTGGAAAGCTGCCGAATAAGAATTTCCGCTGATAGTCAGCTTATAGTCTTCGGGGAACAACTCCATGCTGGGCATACCGTAAAGCTTCATGTTAGCCAACAATGTATCGCCAACTTCCATTTTCGGAGTTTCGCGAGTCTGCATCGCTATCTCTACAAATCGAGAAAGAATTTCGTAAGAGCCGTCCTTCAATACACGACCTCTGTATTCGCCTTTTGAATCCTTCGGTCCTTTACACATTATATTCATGTAAACACCGCTTTCTTCAAACAGTACAAATTCGTTCGCGTTGGTCATTGTATCTTGAGCGTAGAATTCTTTTTCGCTTATAATCTTATAGTCGTGCGACAATATCCAAGCATTGATAGCGTCTGCCTCTTCTTCCTTCATCTCAGCGTATGTCTTGCTGTTGTTACAGCTCTGCAAGCAGAAAGCCAAGACTATCAGTCCGGCAAATAAAAATCTAATTGTTTTCATTTTTCCTTGTTTGTTTAGCAAAAGTACTAATTTAGAATCTAAATAATGTATCCTATTATCCTTTTTTAGACCAATTTCATCCAAATATCGATTAACTACTGATTTTTTAGCAATAAATCTTCATATTTCACTAATGCGCGCTTCACCACTTCTATAGCTTCATCCATCGGACCGTAAAACTCACCGCCCGATGCGTTGAGATGACCGCCGCCGTTGAAGAATTCAGAAGCTACCTTATTGCATGGAAAAGCACCTACCGAACGCAATGACACCTTCACCATATTTTTCTCTGTGTCTTCGCGCAGGAATATAGAGAAGCAGATGTTCTTAATCTGTAAAGGCAAATTCACGAATCCTTCGCTGTCGCCCTTAGAGAAGCGGAACTTCTTTTGGTCGTCTTTAGTAAGGCAGATAAGAGCTGTGCGGAACTGATGGAACACCTGCATCTTTTCATAAAGCACGTAGCCCATCAAGCGCAGGCGGTCTTCAGAATAAGTATAAAACACCTTACGGTAAATCTCATCCTTATCGATGCCCTTAGACAGCAGTTCGCTTATGATGAAATAAATCTCTCTGTTATTAGAGTTATATGTAAAGCCTCCGGTGTCTGTCATCATACCAGTATAGATGCATTCGGCTCCTTCGTGGGTGATGTCTTCAAAATCACCAAGACGGCAGATTACACGAAACACCAACTCAGAGGTTGAAGAGATATTAGGGTGAGAGATAATTACATCGCAGAAATCCTCAGGACCAAGGTGATGGTCTATCATAACCTTACGGCACTTGGCTGCGGCAACAGCCGGACCTACAGCATCGATACGCGACAGTGCGTTGAAGTCGAGGCAGCAAATAGCATCGGCCTTCTGTATCAGCTCGTCAGCGAAATCAGAATAGCGGTCGTAGCGGATAATATCCTTTGCGCCGGGCATCCATTTCAAGAAATCGGGGAAAGCGTTCGGTACTATGATATGCACATTCTTTTCTTGTGTCTCTAAGAAATGCAGCAACCCTAATGAGGAACCCAGTGCGTCACCGTCGGGAGATACGTGGGTAACAATTACTATATTTTCGGCCAAATCGAAGATTTTAGCCACCTTGTCAATGTTTGATTGAAGTATGACTTTGGAAAGCATATAAAAAACTTATTTTACTATATATTTAAGCGACAAAAATACGAATAATTTCATTATCTACAGAAGAATAGAATAAGAACCTTTTCCCGATAAGTCGATATAGTTTATACCGAGCGCATCGCATTCTTGCATCAATCGCTTTTTATATTTTTCGTTAATGCCGGAGTCGAAAACGATGGTGTGTATATCAAACAGATGCGACAAGTCTTCTATGTTGCCACGAAAACCGCCGCACAGATAGGCGTAGTGCAGTTTTTTCTTTTCCCGAGAGGAATAGCCAGTCCAACGGGCATCATTCATCAGTGCGATATGCAAATCTTTCACCTTATATATATGGTGTGCAGAAGTCAGTTTAGACATTTCTCTGTTGCTACGAAGATATACCGATTTATGATAGAACAAAAGAGAATCTTTATGGTAGTAGCTATCTATTAATATAGAAAAAGCCAGCACATTCAGCGTAAGCAGCAAGCACGCCAAACGGCGGAAAGAGAATTTCGACATAAGCAAAGCTAATACATATAAGCCGAACAACATCAATGCCGATTGCACTACGGAGGTATGAATAGAAGTAATCTGTGCTCCCGGCAAACCGCTCACCCACTCCATAGTGGCGTTAAGCAGACTAACGCTCCACTGCAATGGAAGCAAGAACCACCCTAACAAGAATGGAATAGAAGAAAAAGCTAACGAAAGTATGGTAAACAGCAATATACATACCGCAAGCGGAGTAACTACGATGTTCGCCAAAAGGAAGTACACCGGAAACGCCCCGAAGTAATAAAGTACCAAAGGCAATGTGCCCAACTGTGCCGACAACGAGAGACATACGGCTTGATATACGAAACGAAACGCACGGTTACCGATATCAAACAGTCCGGCAAAGTATGGGTAAAAGAATAATATGGAGAATACCGCCACGAACGACAACTGAAAACTTACATCGAACAGGTAGAAGGGGCAATATACAAGCATACAGAATGCTGTAAGTACTAACGGATAAAAGCCAGAGAAACGACTCTCGGAAAGAACAAACGCCACTTCGTAAAAAGTAAACATACTAACCGCACGGACTACAGAGGGACTTAATCCGGTAATGAAGGCGAAAAACCACAATACGCATACAGACACACCAACCAACAGCCATCGTCCGCCTCGAACCCAGCGCAAAGGAGATAGCACAAGCAGCAATATAGCCGACAATAAGCCTACATGCAATCCCGACAGAGCCAACACGTGACTGGTTCCGGCTGCGCTATAAGATGATTTCAAGTCGGAAGAAAGTCCGCTTTTATCGCCCACCGTCAATGCCGCAACAACGGCTTGCACATCAGGCGACAATTGCCACGAACGAAATGCTGACACCACACGTTCCCTCCAACGCAAAGCATTCTGCTTTAGTGACATCTGTACTCCTTCATCGGCAGAAAGCACCAGCAGTTTGCCGGGATAGAGCACAGCTTTTCCTCCTACTCCACTACGTAACAAATGATTTCCATAATCGAAGCCTACAGATGGAGACGCTTCTACCGACGGACTTGACATCCGCACATTAAAACAAATCCTATCGCCTATCACCAAAGGCTTGCATGTAGAATCAGGCATCTGATAAACAACAGCCTTTTTATCCACCGGCACCCAGCCAAGCAACGAATCTCTAACCGCCTCAACATTTAGCGTGAGTTGCCATGAACGAGCCTTCCGTACAGGAGCCTCAGCCAGCGTACCTATATAAGTAGCCTCATCAATAGGCCAATCGTACTGTACCTTCCGCTTTTCTTGCTGAGTAAGCATTGCCCCAAGCAAGCCGAAAGCAACGAGCGAAAGCACACCGAAAGTAAAACGAAACCTATAACCGCCGCTACGATGAGCCCATACCATTAACGCCACCGCTAAAAGCAAACAGCCTGCCAGACACCACACAACAGTGTTCCTCTCCGGCAGGAAACAGTCGGAAAAGAAAATCCCGACTGCCAAAGCCATTGTCAGCCGGGAAAAAGGATAAGATGTCAAACGGGCATCTACCCCATCTTATTTCAAATTCTTCAATTGATGAATCATGTCGCACATATCGGGAGCCTTAAATACAGCGTTTCCGGCTACCAATACATCGGCACCAGCCTCAACCAACTGTGCTCCTGTCTGCAAGTTCACGCCACCGTCAACCTCGATAAGCGCGTGCGATGAAGTCTTGTCAATCATCTCGCGAAGCTGACGAACCTTATCGAGCGTATGCGGAATGAATTTCTGACCGCCAAATCCCGGATTGACACTCATAAGCAACACCATATCTACATCTTCTATGATATCTGCCAACAATGAAACCGGAGTAGACGGATTCAGCGTAACGCCAGCCTGCATTCCGGCAGCCTTAATCTGCTGAATTACACGATGCAGATGAGTACATGCCTCGTAGTGCACATTCATCATCATAGTACCCAGTTCTTTCACCTCGTTGATAAACTTTTCGGGCTGAACTATCATGAGATGCACATCGAGAGGCTTAGTAGAAAGCTGTGCCACGTACTTCAATACCGGAAAACCGAAAGAGATGTTAGGAACAAATACTCCATCCATAATGTCGATGTGTAGCCAATCGGCTTCGCTACGGTTCACTTTTTCGATGTCTGCCTCTAAGTTCGCAAAATTGGCCGACAATAAAGAAGGGGATATCTTTAATGACTCACTCATAAAATAACTTATTTATATTCTTAATATACTTATAAAACAGGTCGAATAATCACCGAATAATAATTCTGACCTTATGCAAAGGTAAACATTAAAAATGAAAACATTACTTTCTGCATAAGGATATTCGCACCTATGCTATTAAGCACGATGAAAAATATCAAAAAAAATACAATAAGCATACGATGAAAAAGTGGGCCGATTGAAAGAAAAACTATAAACTTAGCTTAAGTATACATAAACCTAACCTAAGTTTATATATTCTTAGGCTGAGTTTTTATATACTTAGGCTAAGAATAGAGAATTGAACAAGAAAGCATAAAATTTTATCCGCAATCTTTATGAGATTACAAGCAAAAAGATGTCGCAACATTCCATCTGGAACATTGCGACATCTTTATATCATGAAGGACATGCCCTCAGTGTTTTATTATTTCGAAACATCGAAACGAATACCCATCTGCAAGCTGAAATTAAGCGGATGCTCTTTTCGGATAGTCTCTATACCGCTGCCATCGTTAAAGTAATAAGTAGCGCCCGGCTCTACGTACAAGCCCACACGCTTAGCAAGGTTTAACTGCACTCCAGCCGATAAAGACGCCGAGCACTGCAACTGATTTACATGAAATGAAGTATGCTCTTCGCCTTGAGATGCGGCTGCAGTATAATCCCAACTAGCTTCGCCATCATGTTTAGGAACAAACGACTGTATGCCAGAAACAACGGGAATGCCCGATGCGACAGATGTATGCTTTCCTAATTCATAGGAAGATATATTTCCGCTACTAAAAGAGATATCACGGGTGGCTTTCACGCATTTCTCTAACATAAATCCGGTAGATGCATACACCGCCCAACGACGGTTCTTCCAAAACGTGCGCTGTACCTTGAGCGGAATGCCTATGTAATGCAACTTCTGCTTTTCTTCTACCTTAGGCTTCGACTGATTATTTATCTCGGAAGCCAAGTAGGTATAATATAATCCACTCTCTAAAGCCCACAAGTCGTTGATATTCCATTTTACGGACGCACCAACCGAAACCGGCATCTTATAATCCATTTCGGTCTTTCTTTCCGACTCGTAACCGCTCACCGTCTGACTGTTGGAAGAAAAAATATTTGGCGATGAAGCCATCAACAATGCACCCGACATAGCTGTACGCGACAATAAATAGTCGGTTTCACTCATCGAAGCCGAAGAAGACGGAGTGTTAGCCGCCGCTACCCCGAAACTCCATGATGATTTCCGGGTTCTTTTCTTACTTTCAGCCAAACCGCGACGATTACGCTCCATCTGACGGCGGTCGGATTCTACCTGCTTACGCCACGATTTGCGCTCTACAGCATTGCTCGAATCTTCTTGTTCAGAGGCAACGTTAATATTTTCCGCTTCAGATATCGCCTTTTCATCTACTTCTTCAGACATTGCCGCCGGAACAGACGCCAATAACATAGGTTCAGCATTTGATGCAACTCTACGGGTAGCCAATAACTTTTCTGCAGAACGCTGCACTTCTTCTGATAACACTTCTGAATCAACAGGCTTTACATCGTCTGTAGCCGAAACAGCCGTAGGCACCATTAGCATCTCAGCAATATCTTGACCTGCATCTATAGAAGACAAACGAGAAGAAGTCATAAACCAAATGGAGACAGAAGACACGGCAACGACAGCAACGGCTGCTGCCACCGCAAAACGACGTGTCCGCCAAAACGGAAGCACACGCGATGCCGGCAAATCGTGCTCTATCCGCTCCCACAATCCTTCGGACAGCGGCTCGGAATAATCCTTCATCCGATTACGCAGACTCTCGGCCCATTTATCCTGTTCTTTTTTCATAAGTTCTTCTCCCTATATTCTTTTATTTTCTTCATTAACAAACACTTTGCACGATAGAATTGCGACGATGAGGTATGTTCTGTTATCCCTAAAAGTGCCGCTATTTCTTTATGGCTCTTCTCCTCGAATACGTAAAGGTTGAACACCGTTCGGTAGCCGTCGGGCAATTGACGTATCAATTCCATCAAAACCGATTGAGGAATATCGTCTACATCTTCGTCTTCGTCGGGCATATCCGGAATCTCGTCTGTATCGACTTCTTGCTGCATACGGGCGTTCTGTTTGCGAAGATAGCCCAACGCCTCGTTAGCCATGACCCTGGAAAGCCACGCTTTGAGCGACCCCTCGCCTATATATGTAAAACGGTTCATAGACTGAAATATGCGTATGAAGCCATCGTGCAATACATCTTCTGCCGTCTCGCGGTCTGCCACATAACGCAAACAGACAGCCATCAGCGCACCCGAGTAGCGTTCATATAGCTCGCGGCGTGCACGGTTGTCTCCCTGCCTACACAAATCAGACAGCTCTTCTTCCGACATTTCTGTATTCTTCTGCATTCTATTACAAAAATGGGCGCAAGTGGTAAATACTGCGCCCGTTCAAAGAAAATAAATTCACTTATTTCACAAATGAGCCTTCGGAATGACGGTAACCGCGTAAAAAGTCGGCTACGCTCATACGTTTCTTTCCTGCCAGCTGCAGCGACTGTATGTCTACATATCCATCGGTAGACGCTATCTTGAAATAAGTTTTATGGTCTGTAACGATAGTACCCGGAGCGAGTGTGTGCGCCACGAACTCTTTACGTGTCTCGAATATTTTCAGCATAACCGGAGCCATACCTTCCTGGCAAAGCTCTGTCCATGCAGCAGGATAAGGAGATAAACCACGTATAAAGTCGTATACACTCTTCACTCCTTTATTCCAGTCAATACGGCATGTTTCTTTAAAAATCTTAGGTGCCGGGCGCAACTCTTCTATCTTTGCCAACTCTTCTTGCGGAGTAGTCTTTACGTTTCCTTCCAATATCGCATCTACAGTTTTAAGAACCAAGTCGCCTCCCAGCATCATCAGTTTATCGTACACCACCTCTACATTATCTGTATCTGCAATAGGCACACGCACCTGGTCTATTATTTCGCCGGTATCAATTTCGTGCTTCAAGAAGAAAGTGGTAATACCAGTTTCTGTATCACCGTTCATCACCGCCCAATTGATAGGAGCAGCCCCGCGATACTGAGGAAGCAATGAAGCGTGAAGATTAAATGTGCCAAGGCGCGGCATGTTCCACACCACTTCGGGCAACATACGGAATGCCACTACAATCTGAAGGTCGGCATTAAGGCTACGAAGTTCTTCTACAAACTCTTCGCTTTTCAATTTCTCTGGCTGAAGCACTTTCAATCCCTGCGATACTGCATACTGCTTTACCGGACTGGGCTGAAGTACGCTTCCATGGCGTCCCATGGGCTTGTCGGGCATGGTAATTACACCTACTATATTATATCCACCTTCTACCAATCGTTTAAGACTCTCTACCGCAAACTCGGGAGTCCCCATATATACTATACGTAAATCTTTCTTTTCCATAAATTAATTTCACTTGTTCAACTAAAAGACAGACTTATTCTTCTGAAAAGTCCACCATCACCTGACGGTATGTGTTAAGCATCTTCGACTTCGACACCATACCTATATATTTGCCTTCCCTGTCTACTACCGGCAGATTCCATGCGCCTGTAGTATCGAACTTCTCCATAACCTCTTCCATAGAATCAGTATTCACAATCCTTGTTTTCGGCACTTTCATGAATCCCTCTACGTGAAAACGATGATAAAGTTCCTGACGGAATATGATGTTACGGATATCATCGAGCACTACCATACCTATCAATTCGCCACCTACATCGACTACAGGGAACTGATTACGGAATGACTTAGAGATAATCTTAACCATTTCTCCTAAATCCATATTAGGGCGAACCGTCAAGAAATCGGTTTCAACAATGCTATCCATATTCATAAGCGTAAGAACGGCCTTATCTTTATGATGAGTTATAAGTTCTCCCTTTTTAGCAAGACGCATGGAGTAAATACTATGCGGCTCGAACATGATTATGGTAAGATAAGAACATACCGAAACTATCATAAGCGGCAAAAACAAGCCATAACCACCGGTAAGCTCGGCGATAAGGAACACTCCGGTAAGCGGTGCATGCATTACTCCCGACATCAAACCAGCCATCCCCATCAAGGCGAAGTTCTTTTCCGGAATATAGATATCGCCAATATGAAAGCTATTGCAAACATAAGAGAACACGAATCCGGCTATACACCCCAAGAACAAACTTGGAGCGAAGATACCACCGCAACCTCCACCACCGTTAGTGGCGCTCGATGCGAATACCTTAAACAAGATAATAAGTATCAAATAGATAACAAGCAAGTTGCCGTGACCGTAAAACAGAGAGCGGTTCATTACCGTATCCCAATCGAGCGATGAAGTACCGTTAAGCAACAGACTGATAGTATCGTAGCCTTCACCGTAAAGCGGAGGGAAGAGGAAGATGAGCACACTCAGCAATACTCCTCCGATAAGAAACTTTATGTAAGGGTTAGGATAACGTGCAAAGATATTTTCTATCCAATTCATAGAACGAGTGAAGTACCACGACACAAGTCCGCAGAACACGCCAAGCCCGATAGCGTACGGAATACGTTCAAGGGCGAACGGATAATCCAAATGAAACTGAAACATGGCTTGGGTGCCAGTAAGCACATACGATACCGACGCTGCCGTTACACTGGTGATAAGCAATGGTAACAACGAAGCCATAGTAAGGTCAATCATCAATACCTCAAGCGTAAATACCAATCCGGCTATTGGGGCCTTAAAGATACCCGACACGGCTCCAGCCGCTCCACAGCCTACAAGCAGCATAAGGGTTTTATGATCCATACGGAATGCGCTACCCAGATTAGATCCGATGGCCGAACCCGTAAGCACGATAGGCGCTTCGGCTCCGACTGATCCACCGAATCCGATGGTTATGGCAGAAGCGCAGACCGACGACCACATGTTATGGCGTTTGATACGGCTCTGCTTTCTTGAAATGGCATATAATATCTTAGTGACACCATGACCGATATCATCGCGCACTACCTTACGGATAAACAGACCCGTTATAAAGATACCCACTACCGGATATACCAAGTAAAGCCAGTTGACTTCCATCGGGTCGAAGTTCTCTGTAAGGAACTCCTTTATATATTCTACAAGGAATTTCAGAACATAAGCTGCCAGTGCGGTAAAGACTCCAACCAACAAACTCAATATTAAAATGAACTGCTTATCCGATATATGCTTTTCGCGCCAACGGATAAAACGTCCTAATAAGCCTTCGCTATTTTCGAATGTTTTCATCGCTATACACTCGGTTTATTCACGAATTACTTTTACTACTCCGCCTCGTCCTAATTTAATTATGCTCGACGGTTTAGGATGACCGGTTTCTTCACGACGGAAATCGACTACATAGTCTACCGCATTCTTTATCTCATCGCTGATTTCAGAGAATACTGCCGGAGCAGGCTCACCGCTTATATTGGCCGAAGTAGATACGATGGCCTTACGGAAACGAAAGCACAGTTCTTTAGAAAATGTTTCGGCAGTAACACGGATACCCACGCTACCGTCTTCGGCTATCAGGTTAGAAGCAAGATTACGTGCTCCATCGTATATTATGGTAAGCGGCTTGGTAGTCATCTCTATCAAGTCCCATGCCACTGTAGGAACGTCGTCTACATAAAACTCCACTTTTGCCTCGCTGTCTACCAACACCAACATGGCTTTGCTATCAGCTCTCTTCTTGATTTCGAACACACGCTTTACGGCTTCTTCGTTAGTAGCGTCGCAACCTATTCCCCACACTGTATCTGTAGGGTATAAAATGACTCCTCCTTTTTGCATGACTTCGCATGCTTTTTTGATTTCGTCTCTCATCATATTCATCTTTCAACTTTTTAATATACCGGCAATTGCCGACAAACAATTATGGCAAAAGTACAAATGATTTTTATGATTGCCCAAAAAACTTTCACTATTTTTGCAATACTTCTCTAAGGGAAACAGGCAGAAATGGACGAAAACCGTAAAATTATTCATATCGACATGGACGCTTTTTATGCGTCGGTAGAAGAACGAGACCACCCCGAACTGAAAGGTAAGCCCGTAGCCGTAGGGCATGCCGAGAAGCGTGGAGTGGTATCGACGGCCAATTATGCGGCACGTAAATACGGTATACACTCTGCCATGTCGTCAATGAGGGCTATGCAGCTATGTCCGCAACTTATATTCATAGAAGGTAACATAGCTCATTACAAAGAGATTTCAATTCAGATTCATGATATATTCCATGAGTATACTGATTTAATAGAACCCATCTCGCTTGATGAAGCGTTTCTCGATGTTACACATAATAAGAAAGGTATCGATTTTGCGGTAGATATAGCCAAAGAGATAAAGCAGCGTATTCGTGAAGAGCTAAACTTAGTAGCCTCGGCAGGGGTTTCGTACAACAAGTTTCTTGCTAAGATTGCTTCTGACTTGCGCAAGCCCGACGGACTGTGCACCATTCACCCGGAGCAAGCGGAAAGTTTTATCGCCACACTTCCTATTGAAGCTTTCTGGGGAGTAGGTCCAGTAACGGCACGAAAGATGCATAAGTTGGGCATCTGCAACGGAAAGACACTGCGCGAGTGTTCACTCGATATGCTTACCCGTCAGTTTGGTAAGGCTGGGCAACTGTATTACGACTTCGCCCGCGGCATCGACCCTCGCCCCGTTTGCCCTGAAAGAATAAGAAAATCAATAGGCTGCGAGCATACGCTCGAAAAAGATATCACGCTGAAATCAGCTGTCATCATCGAGCTATACCACGTAGCCACCGAACTGGAACAGCGTCTGAAAGCGAAAGATTTCTGCGGAAACACGCTCACCCTGAAAGTAAAGTTCAACGACTTTACACAAATAACACGCAGCGTAAGCAGGTCTACCCCATTCCGGAAACTGAAAGACTATTTGCCGCAAGCCAAGAAACTACTAGCAGAAGTAGACTATGCACAACACCCCATACGCTTGTTAGGACTATCTGTATCAAATCCTCCCGGAGAGCAAGCCTTCGATATCGAGCCACGAGAAAAATGGATACAACTAAAGCTTAACTTTACAGAAGAAAAGACTTAATAACGCTGAAGCATTTCTTCCAGCACACGTTTCTTCTGAAGAGCCGAGTCGGAACCAATACGTTCATACCACTCAATTTGCTGACGGAGCAAACGTCTTGTTACTTCTAACGAAGCGGCTATCGAATCACGCTGCCCCACTTTGGCCCGAAATGTTTCCCATATCTTCGAGTCCTCGTATAGACGTATGGCTTCATCCACTTCGCCACGCTCTACATGTTCCAATGCCTTCTTTTCCATATCAGACAGCTCATCTTTATTAATACGCGCAAAACGGTCGGAATAAACAGCCAGCAGTCTCATTTTCTTGTCGAACTCAGCATTCAGCGCTTCCAAAGCCACACGGCAAGCCGCTTCATCCGCATTACTACTCTCAAGCTCACGACGTAATGCCGCTGCCTGTTTCTCGTATTCACGCTCATAATTACTCTTTCCAACGGCATAATATTTGCGACGGTTTTCCGCTATGAAACCTTTAGAACACAGCACTATCTTATAAAGTATATCACCGCTTGCCACCCACTGCTCCACTTCACGCAGATTTACAATCTCCATATCTTTTTTCTCTATTCGAAGATTATAAAGCAAGTCTCCGGGTTCAGCATTCGGCAGTCTGAGGCAGAAGTTGCCCGCCCCATCGGTATATGTAGGAGTACTTTCCGCCGCATACACAGCTACCCCACTCACAGGTGTAAAGCCCGAGTTCATCCTTACGGCAACACCTTTCAGAGTTACTTGTGCCGATGCGCTTAAACAAAAACACATCACAACGGCCATAACTGTACACCGCAATAAGCAAATCAGTTTTGTTCGATAGTCTTTCATCATACAAACATGATTTTATATCTACTCACCCAACAAGAGTAGTATTTTCCGTATATTCAGTTTCAAATTCTCTCGGTCAGTGCCGTTAAGGTAATAACGGCAAATCTGTTTAAAACCCGGAACAGCATCTTTTTTCTCTTTGCCGAAAGTGCGCTTCTTAAACAGACTAATAAAATCAACCAAACTCGGATCGTCACGGTCAGCTAAAGTAACAGCCTCATAAAACGCCTTTATACAATAACCTGAATAAGCGTTATCGGCCAGACGCATTTCACGCTCAAACCGATGCAGCTCATCGGGCAACAACATGGCTGTACACCAAAAATACCGAGAAGCATAATTATCAAGTTTCTGATTTGAATGATTATCAAAGAATAATTTGCAAGCCACTTCATGACAATTAAGAGCCTTTTCCCTATTCCCTTTGGCAAAAAGAGCCTCTGCCTTCTTCTGTATTGTATAGGCTGCGATATATGTCGCTCGTTCCGGACAGATGTCAATCCACTTCATTTCAGAGTCAAGAGCCTGTTCGTAAAGTTGCAACGCCGAATCCAAATCGCCATTCTTTTTAGCATAATAAGCCGTAACATGAGCAAAATCTATTAATCCCTCATAAGCGAACGCAGGCATGTTTTCGCCTAACTTCCCTACCGCAGCAGTGCATTTGTCGATAGCGGCATCGGCGTTAAGCCCTTGCTCCATGTATGCCGCCACCATAGCCAACGCTGCAATGCACTTCTCTTGCTCGGAGTCATCACCAGGATTAAGGCTTTCAAGCTTACGATAAGTCTTTTCTGCCTCTACATATTTTTTCTGCATGACTTGAGCCACAAGCGCACAGGTATACATGTGATATTGATTTGAAATGTCATTACCTCCAGTATATTTCTTCATCGCCGTTTCTATTTCCTGAATCTGCGACAATACCTCTTCAGGCTTCCGCAACTGACATTTAACCGCCAAATGATTGATTTTATCATAAACAGAAATGGCTTTATAACCAAACTTCAAAGACACCCTGACGGCTTCGGCATCCAACGCATCCGCACGACTAAAATCACCCGACAACCGATACATAGCCGCCAGATAGAAATAACAATTAACGGTATGCTTATAGAGTTGCCTTGTCTCTCCGCTATTTTTCAGCACATCCAGAATCAACTCATCATAAACAAGAATAGAATAATTCTGTGCACTAAAGAATGACATCAATATCGGATATAAAGAAGGAACATCCATTAAAAGATTATTGCCCACCCCAACCAAAGAGACATAATCTTCAAACTTAGCGTACACCTCATCGTAACGCTTTTGTTGGCAAAGAGCATTGAAATAATTCTGATAAACATTATCGAGCACATCCGCATCTCGTGTTTGATTATCTTCTGTCTTATCTGTCTTGTATATTTTTTCAGTCTTCTCAAAAAAAGGAATAGCCTCGGCGTATAGCCCAGCCTCATTAAGACAAGCTCCAAGCAAGGCAAGAGTCCGCAACATATCACGCCTATACCGCTCGGGATTACTGCGAAACAAAGGCTCTAATTGTTCATAGCTAAAACGCGCCTGACGAACGGCCTCATCTACATCTCCTTTCATAAAAGCACTCTCAGCTTTCGAAACCGCTACCTGAGATTGAGATTTACCTTCGTTGACAGATTCTTTTAAACCATCCAGCACCTGCATAATCTGCCTTTCCTGCTTTGTATAACCCAAATGACGATATACTATAAGCAAATTGGTACAACAAATAAGATAGGTCTTGCTATAATCCGGCAAATCATCTTTTAATACTTCAAGCAAACCTTTAGCCTGCTCAAGGAAGAAACATGCGTCTTTATACATTTCCTTCGTATCTTTCGCCTGTCCATCCGCTTCGAACAAATTTACCATTTCTAACAAAACCGTCGAGAAATTTATGTCTGCCATGATTAGCAGCTGACCTGTTGCCAAATAATCGCTAGGCAAATCCTGTATCAATTTTATAGTGTACTCATATACATCCGCACTCTTATTCAAATCTCCCCGTTCATAATATATGTCAGCTATCTTCAACTTCCATTCCACACGCTTGAAACGATCAATATCAGGTTGAGACAATGCTCTGTTATAATACACTTCAGCTTCGGTAGACTTACCCTGCAAATAAGCGAACTCGGCATATTCGGCATTTCGCAACGCATGTTTCGGATTACTGTCGGCTATATCTTTCAGTATAGCACCAGCACGATGAAAGTTTTCCGCCCCACCCTGCAAGACCAATGTCTGCGAGAATCGCTCCAACGATGGTATAAGCACCTCAATATCGTCATCCCATTGTTTTTTCATATCAAGGTCGTGATGAAACTTATCCTGCAGTTTCAAATCTTCATAAAGGCGTACAGCCTCATCAACCTTACCTTGCTCAGCCAAAGCCTGCGCCTGACGCTCTATGGGCTGTAGATAATCGGAATTGATAGCCGCCAGCATCGGTACATATGCATCTATCAACTTAGAAGTCCGTTTCAACTCTTCCGTCGCTTCCTTACGCAGCTTGGCATATTGTTCCGCTTTTAACACGCCCTGCTCTTTCTGCTTTTTTAACTCAGCCAACTTCCGCTCGAAACTCTTTTCGTTGTTGGTACGGCCGATACGATGAAACTGCTCTACTCGTTGCTGATATTCAGCCGCCGGACACATATCAATACGATACTCTACACTAGGCGCATACACCCACTGATCTACCTGATGCTTGTTTACAACTACATAATCATGGTATGAAATATCCTGCACCATTAACCTCTGCCCTTTCTGATGATTTGGCAAAGACAAACTGAACCGACCCTCGGCATCGGTAGTGGTAGGCTGCGCTCCGGCTACTATCACCGACACTTGCGGCAACGCCTTTTTATTGGAATTCTGAATAACAGCATAACCACGCTGTGACTGAGCAGAAACATGCGCAACGGTAAATGCCCATGCTATCAACAGAATTGATACAAATTTATGTTTTATCATAATCAGACTTTTAGGATGATTCAACGATGAAGCATAATACGAATTGGTTCAGTTTCGGATGGAGTGACATCAGAATAATCCCACGTAACAAATCCGTCTTTAGTAACCGTCATGCGGTATCCAGACGTTTGCTCTTTCAATGGTATCTGCAAAGTAAACGCTCCATTCGCATCAGTAACTACGGTATGGACTCCCACCGAAACCCTTGCCCCCTCTATTGGAGTACGCTCGTCGTCAGACACTATACCTTGCATCAATCCGGCCTTACCGTCACGTATAACAGGCAATGTCAACTCGGGTAAAAAAGAAAACGCGGTATCCACCGGCAAATAACCATCGGCACGATACTGCAAACGAAACGTACCGAACCATTTTTTCAGCACTGGTATTTCTGAGAAAGTAACTGTTTCATCGGGCGACTCCATACTGTACACTTTTTCTTCATCGGCATACAGCAGCGTAAGCGTGGCACCTTTAAAAGGTAAAGCCGTATGTACTTGTTCTTCCACACTAACTTTCATCGTTTCCGACTGCGACAGACGATAAGCCAGTAATCCTAAGCCCACCAACAATAATGGTAATACCGAGAGCAACACAAAACGAGCGGTACGCGGCACATCAACAGGGTCGGGATGTATAAAGCCGCTGTTTTCCATTTGACTTATCTGATAGTCGAAATGACGGAACAGTTCGTTGTAGTCGGAATATGTATCACAGAAGTGACCGTACTCTGTCTCACTAAACTGCTTTAATTTTTCAAGCAATCCAGCCCCAGCTTCGTCTCGCTTCACGTAGATATAAATCTTAGGACGCTTTCCTCCGCTCTGCTTGAACTGCCGATACGCCACTTCCAATTCGCGCAACGTATACTGTCCCATCCGTGTATGAAACAGGAAAATAACAATGTCGCACTGACGTATATATTCGTCATACCTATCTTGTAGCTGTGTTTCAGATAAGTAACTCGGAAAATCTCTCCACGTTTTCTGTTCGAATGTAATATAACGCTTGGTATACACCTTATTTTTCTGCGCAAAATACAAATCAAACTGCGTTTTATCCTCATCCAAATCTGCAGAAGATGCTATGAATACCTTTATATTCTTCATGTCTAATTCTAAGATTTATACAGATTCGCAAATGTAAAAATAGTCATTGTTAAAAACAAATTTCGTTACCACATACATGCTTATATCTAAAATGTAACCTTTTATACTGAAGCATTTCACGGAAAATATATAAATTTGCAAATAAGCGATAAGCTTTTCACATTTTTACCGAGGAAAAAACAATGACAGATAAGGAAGAAATAACAGAATGGATACGACAATTCAAATGGAAAATATCGACAATTGTACTGATATTGATACTTGCGGTAGGTGTATCTATCTATATCGGGCGATATAATCCGTTTGGCGGTAAGGTAGATGTTGTAAACGAACTTGGAGGAAACATATTCCCTGTAACTCTGCTATCTACTGCTACTACCGATGCCTCACTCATCACCCCTGCCGATACAGGTTATATAGGTAATCCTAAATCGTGCATCGCAATAAAAGTAAAAAGCACGCACCCCAATAGCCGACTGCGCATCATGGTAGACGCTACGCCGTTCTTTGCACAATCGGTTTCGGAATTCGTGCTGCCACAGAGCCGTACCGAATATCTGGTATTCCCGGATATAGTATGGGATTATACTGCGTTACGCAACAACACGCAGCCAGTACCTTTAAGCATAAGCATAAAGGTAGAGATGAACAATCACGAGTTGGGACAAGTAGTACACACAGTTTCAATGCGTAGCGTAAACGAATGCCTGTTAGGATACCTCGACAGCCGGATGAAGTTTCACGATACGGGTAAGTTCTTCGCCGCATACGTAAACGAAGATAATCCAAATATCGACCAACTGCTGCGCGAGGCTTTGAACGCACGCATCGTTAATCGCTTCTGGGGTTATCAGAGTAATAAGCCCGAGATAGTAGATAAGCAGGTATACGCATTGTGGTATGTGCTGCAAAAACGAGGATTCAAATACAGCTCCATCAGCAACAGCAGTTTGTCATCTAACGTACTATCTACCCAGCGAGTGCGTACTTTCGACGATGCCCTGCAATCGGCACAGATAAACTGCGTAGACGGAAGCGTATTGTTCGCTTCGCTAATGAAAGCCATTAATATCAACCCTATATTGGTACGTGTACCCGGTCATATGTTTGTAGGATATTACACAGACCGCTCTCACTCTAACATCCATTTTCTGGAAACGACGATGATTGGCGATGTAAACCTCGACGATTTCTTCCCCGAAGAAAAACTCGACTCTACAATGATAGGTAAATCGCAAGAAAGCGTATCAAGACTCACTTTCGAGAAATCAAAAGAATACGCCACACGCATATATCGCGAAAACGAGAAACAAATACACGAAGGCAAACTCAACTATATGTTTCTTGAAATAGACAAGAAGACAAGAGCGCAAATACAACCAATAGGTAGGTAAACACTCACCATCATAAAGAAAACATTAATAATAACGATATAAACAAAATAGTTATGCAAAAATACATATCACCCGGAGCGTGGTTTTCGATAGAATATCCATCGGACTGGCACGAATTTGAAGATACCGAAGAATCATTCTTGTTCTATAACCCCGATAAATGGAACGGCAACTTCCGTATCTCGGCATATATAGGCGAGAACAAAGGTTATGCGCAATATTGCATGGACGAAGAGTTGAAGCACGTAGACGGAGCACGCACTACGACCGTAGGCGATTGGAAATGCATCTATTCGGTAGAGAGCTTCCAAGAGAACGGAGCGTGGTATACTACCCACATCTGGATTACAGGAGCCGGTGCAGTTTCGGTAGAATGTTCTTTTACAGTAGCTAAAGGCGAATCGATACGTGTGGCCGAAGCTATAATCGCTTCATTGCGTGTACGCCAGAAAGAAGAACGTGTGGGCAGAGTGGTTATCCCTGTAAGAGTATCAGAGATAAGCGTCATCAACGAGGATTTTGAATGGGCGTCTACCAATATCAAGAAGCAACTCACCAAAGACTTCACTTCTATAAAGAAAGATATAGACAGCATACAGAAGATTATAGACAGCGGACGTTTCTCGCCTACACAGAAACAGACATGGGAATGCCTGGGCGTTGCTTTCGGCACCATATTGATAAACGAAATGGATGGCATGGATTGGGTTACGGTAATAGACGGCAACAAGGAATATCCGGCTTTGCAGTTTAAGGACACCGACATCATGGTGTACCCCACCACACTGATTTGGGAGAAGGTAAAGAACAACCAGCCATGTAACTTAGCCGAAGAATACAAACGCATAGAAGCCGAAGTAGAGGCCGTATTATAAATAATAGCACAACAAATGATTCCTTACTTACAAGTAGAAAACCTTACCAAATCGTTCGGCGACTTGGTGCTGTTCGATAAGATTTCGTTCGGCATAGCCCAAGGTCAACGCATCGGACTTATAGCGAAAAACGGAAGCGGAAAGACTACGCTCCTTAATATTCTGTCAGGAAAAGAAGGGTACGATGAGGGTACCATCACATTCCGCCGAGACTTAAGAGTGGGCTATCTGGAACAAGCGCCTTCTTATCCTGCAGGACTTACAGTGTTAGAAGCGTGTTTTCACCACGGAAACAGCACCGTAGAACTTATAAAAGAATACGAGGAGTGCATGGAAACTCCGGGCAATCCGGGATTGGAAGAATTGCTTGGACGCATGGAGCACGAAAAGGCTTGGGATTATGAACGAAAGGCAAAGCAGATTTTATCGCAGCTAAAAATTCGCGACTTCAATCAGAAGGTAGAACATTTGTCGGGCGGTCAGCTGAAGCGTGTGGCGCTTGCCAATGTACTCATTACAGAACCCGACTTACTGATACTGGACGAGCCTACCAACCACCTCGACCTCGACATGACCGAATGGCTGGAGGAATATCTTAACCGTGGTAACCTGAGTCTTCTTATGGTGACGCACGACAGATATTTCTTAGACCGAGTATGCTCTGAAATCATTGAGATAGATAACAAACAGCTTTATTCTTACAAAGGTAATTACAGCTACTATCTGGAGAAACGCCAAGAACGCATAGACGACACGAA
>FR881278.1:75388-94211 GCA_000434735.1 Bacteroides sp. CAG:530 | reverse complement strand
GACGCCACGAATGCCGAGGTAGCACGCGCCAACAATTTGTATCGCACGGAGTTGGAATGGATGCGCCGTATGCCGCAAGCACGCGGACATAAGGCTCGCTATCGTGAAGAGGCTTTCTATGATTTGGAGAAGGTAGCAAAACAACGCACATACGACAGTAATGTGAAGCTCGACGTGAAAGCTTCGTACATCGGTTCAAAGATATTCGAAGCCGACCATCTGTGCAAAAGCTTCGGCTCACTGAAGATACTCGACGATTTCTCGTACATCTTTGCACGATATGAAAAGATGGGTATCGTAGGAAATAACGGAACCGGCAAGTCTACTTTCATAAAGATACTGATGGGCTTGGAAAAAGTAGACAGCGGAACTTTGGATATTGGCGAAACTGTACGTTTCGGTTATTATTCGCAAGACGGTCTGCAGTTCGACGAGCAGATGAAAGTTATAGACGTGATAACCGCCATAGCCGAAGTTATAGAACTGGGCAACGGCAAACGTCTCACTGCATCGCAGTTCTTGCAGCACTTCCTCTTCACTCCCGAAACACAGCACAGCTATGTATATAAGTTGAGTGGAGGCGAAAGACGCCGACTGTATCTGTGCACTGTATTGATGAAGAATCCTAACTTCCTGGTACTCGACGAGCCTACAAACGACCTCGACATCGTAACCCTGCAGGTTCTCGAAGAATATCTGAAGAACTTTAAGGGATGTGTAATCGTGGTAAGTCACGACCGCTACTTCATGGATAAAGTGGTAGACCATCTGCTGGTATTCAAAGGACAAGGCGACATCCGCGACTTCCCCGGCAACTATTCCGACTATCGCAACTGGAAGTTGGCACGTGCCGAACACGAAAAAGAGGCTGCCAAGCCTAAGGAAGAAAAGACTCAGCGAGTACGACTGAATGACAAGCGACGCCTTACTTTCAAAGAACGAAAAGAAATGGAGCAGCTTGAAACCGAAATTGCTACGCTCGAAGAAGAAAAGAAAATCATAGAAGAAGCTCTATGCAGCGGCACACTCAGTGTAGACGAACTGACAGAAAAGTCAAAACGTCTGCCTCTGCTTAATGATGAGTTGGACGAAAAGTCTATGCGATGGCTTGAGCTGAGCGAAATAGAAGGCTAAGTATTAAAACATACCATTATAAAAAATCCGCAGCATTCATTAGATAGAGTACTGCGGATTTTATTATTATCTTCTAAATAGCTTTACAACAATATCGCTTTTTCCAGTCAGCTCAGGATGCTGCATAACTAGGCGAATGCGAGTTAGCGAATCTTGTCCCCATTCTTTTCTCAACTTGGCATCTTTCAATTCTATATTATCAATTTCAGCCTTAAACAACTTCTTGTCGTAATTGAATTGGAATGTATCTTCGCCACTGAGTAAAGTTATATTTCCATCCTTTACATTAACTTGGCAAGAAGTCATGAAATTCAAGGTGGTATTACCTTTCACCTCAGAAAGACTCCAATTGTCGGAAATAACAAAATTCTTCTTTCTGTTCAATACATAACTTCTCTCCCACTTATTCACACAAGCTTCTTCGGGATATGCTTTCGCTATATCTACCTGATAAATAACATGCTTGGAATTTGCCTCATAACGCTGACCACGTGCCTTGTATTTACTGCCGAACTTCTGCTCTACACCGTTAATAGTAGGCAGGTTATGATAGCCCGACTGCATAGTCCATATCTTATATCTTTCATCGCTGAACGTTTGGCGGGTGTAAGTTTCTACGCCTACATCAATCAACACAGGCTTGCTGTCATAATAAAGAATGAACGTACCTACATCATTATGATTATGGCTTTCATGATTATTTCCACCCTTTGCAGCGAAATAATATCCTGTACCTTGTCCGTCTTTATCTCTTGCCACACAGATTTGTGTATCTTCAAAGAAATGATTGCCTACATTAGGCTCACTCTTACGGCAAGCTATAATATCTTTATACATAAGAAGTTCATCAAGCGCAGCAGCGAAATATCCGGTTACTCCATTCTTGAAGCTATGGTTATAATCTGCCATCTGAGCAGCGAATTCCATCATTTTCCGGTCGTTCAGTCTTTTACCATATAAGAATAGTAAGCTTGGGCTTGGAGATACTTTGGGCGATGAATCGGCAAAGTTCACGAAATAGTTCTTGCCGATATGCACGCGATAAATATATCGAGCCATATTCTGCAAGAGAGGGTTAGGAAATACATTAACCTTACCGTCTGTCACCTTATACAGCAAATTCAAGAACTTCACAGCATGTCCGAAAGCGTGGCCCCAATACGTAGGACCTTCTTCGCAAGCGCCGTCTTTCTTATATACACCAAAGAAATAATCCATCGACTTGATTAATTTCCATACTCCTTGTTCTATGCGGGTACGGTCTGTCTCAACAAGCATAACGGCCTGAAGTACATTATAATTAATCCACGGATTCCAATTATTCACCGCTACTCCAGAAAATCCCATCCACCAGTAGTCATCGCGTTCCATATATGGCTGAATGAGTTTTCGGTTTACTTCCTCTACAATTCTTTTGTCTATCAGAGGGCTGACTTTATCAAATTCGTCTTTAAAGAAATAGTGCAGCCAAGCCATCTGAGCACCTATATCGCTAACCACCAGTTCTACGGTAGGCTCATCTCTATCGGGCAGTCCGGAACGGTCTTTTTGAAAATGCAAGTGAGCTGAATGAATCCACGAAGTCTCGCATAAAAACCAAGCACCGTCTATTATGGCATCCATGAATCTTCCCTTTCCTTCTACCAACTCGGCTAAAGTCAACGCCTGCAAAGCCAAATGATTTTCTCTTCCTGTAAGAATAGCTCCGGTACGCTTAAATGCCAGATAATCGGAAGCCAAATCGGGCTTCCACACATGTTTAAGTGCTTTTTCTCCTTTCTCTATGATAAGTTTTGCCATTTGCTCATCTACACGCATAGCCCATCCGGATCTATCTGAATACGCAGGATAATCAACCCACGTTTTATCAAAGTTAAGCACTTTATCAAGTTGCTCATACTTTACTACACTCTCTAATAACTTATTATCTGCCCGCGATGTAAGGCTTACACATAATAATAACAATAAAACGAACTGCGCTTTGATAACGGCTGCAGATTTAAGGAACTTGTTTTTCATAAGTGATGCATATGATTAATCTTAGTACAAAGGTATTATTTTTAATCAACATCTATAGACATATATCGGTCTTTTACAGCTACAAGGCATTTTTGAATCAGCATTTTGTTATATACTTTTATCATTTACAGCAAAAATGCAAATTTCTTTTCTATCTATTTTTTCTATATGAAACTTTCAAAAACATGCCTCAGAATATCTTTTGAATGGGGTTAGAGAAACATTGCGATTCGCGAAAAAAAGTATTCAAATGGAAAAGTTGCAATATACGAATGGAAAAATGAAAGAATGCGATGAGTAAATCAACTCACCGCATTCTTTTTTCTGTCTTTTACAGATGACTTCTATTGTTTATAAATTTCACTTAACTACATTAAAGAAAAACCACACTCTCTTAACGACGCATAAAGTCGCTCTTGCGGCGGAACAAGTACTGCGCACGGCGAGTTAGGCTCCACAACGGGCGGAACAAATCGAACAGCGGGAATACGCAGCAAAGGCTTTCGCGCATGGCTTTAGAAGTAAGGCGATATACCGTCATGGCGCAGATGAAACGTATCAGCCAAAGGCCCAAGGCTATACCTACAATAACCCATTGCTGCTCTATCAAGCAGAAGGCTATAGCTACAACGGTAAGCAGATGAAAGAGTCCGCATGTCCATGAATCGATGGCATTAAGATAAGGAGCTATGCCTCTATAGTATTTAGCGGTGACCATAGCGTTCATTTTTTCTTCATGCCAAATACGTTTAAACGGAGGTACGGGCATACGCACAATGCTATCCGACGATACGGCTACACGGGTATTGCCAGCCTTTGCCACTGCATTGACAAACAAATCGTCTTCGCCACGTTGTAGCTGCAAATGGTCGGCAAAGCCTTTATGAGATTCGTAGACTTTCTTTCGGTATGCCATGTTGCACCCTACCCCCATATAAGGATGACCGGCCAATGCCATGCCTAAATAACGCATCGCACGGAATAAGGTAGAAACGGTGATACGTTTGGCAAACCATCCCTTACCCGACTCGTAATTGCAATATCCCAAAACGATATCGGTATCGGGCTTCATCTGGCACGCCATGCTACGCAGCCAATTCTTGGTAGACGGATAGCAGTAAGGCTCTGTCATTACTACCCAATCGTACTTGCTAGCACGTATTCCCATAGCCACGCCAAGTTTTTTTCTACTTACGTAACGTGCACTTTCAGGAATAAACGTATGATACAGATTATTATATTTCCCTGCGAGCAACTTAAGCACATCCTCGTCTTCGCCAGCCGACTTATCGTTTATAACTATCACCTCAAAACAAGGATAATCTTGTTCCAGAATCTTAGGCAAATATTCTTTCAGCATATTACCAGAGTCTTTTGTCACCACGATTACTGATAACGGTGGCAGCTCACATTCGCCATCTGAAGCAGCGTTCTGCCGTTTGGCGGTTCTGAAAACACGTGCGTAAACACCGAAAATATAGCACAACTGGATTATAAAAAGAACAAAACAAAATATAGTCCAGAAACATCCGTAAGAAGTAAAGTCTATAAAATCCATAGTCTTTTCGTATATATAAAACGCTGCAAAAATAGAGCAAAAATCCGAGAACGATATATTAGCATCAGCTTTTTTTGTATCTTTGCGGCAACAAAAACAAGTAAATAAAAAGACACAATATCACTAATGAAGAATATCCGTAATTTCTGCATCATAGCTCATATTGACCACGGAAAGTCTACTCTGGCCGACCGTTTGTTGGAATACACCAAAACCATTAAGGTGACCGAAGGACAAATGCTAGACGATATGGACCTGGAACGCGAGCGTGGTATCACTATTAAAAGCCATGCCATCCAAATGGAATACATGTATAAGGGAGAGAAATATATTCTTAACCTGATTGACACTCCGGGACACGTGGACTTTTCTTACGAAGTATCTCGTTCTATCGCTGCATGCGAAGGCGCGTTGCTGGTGGTCGACGCATCGCAAGGTGTACAGGCTCAGACTATTTCTAACCTTTATATGGCATTAGAGCATGACTTGGAAATTATTCCGGTAATGAACAAATGTGATATGGCGAGCGCTATGCCCGAAGAAGTGGAAGATGAAATCATCGACTTGCTGGGCTGCAAGCGCGAAGACATTATACGAGCATCTGGAAAGACAGGTTTGGGTGTAGAAGAGATTCTGCAGGCGGTAGTAGAACGCATACCGTGTCCTACTGGCGATGAGGAAGCACCGCTTCAGGCATTGATTTTCGACTCGGTGTTCAACTCGTTCCGTGGTATCATAGCATACTTTAAAGTGGTGAACGGCGTTATCCGCACAGGCGATAAAGTTAAGTTCTTCAATACCGGAAAAGAATATGACGCTGACGAGGTTGGAGTTCTTAAATTGGATTTTGTACCTCGTAAAGAATTGCGTACCGGCGACGTAGGATATATTATATCGGGTATCAAGACTTCGCGCGAGGTAAAGGTGGGCGATACCATTACGCACATTGCCCGTCCGTGCGCCAAGGCCATCGAAGGATTCGAAGAAGTCAAGCCGATGGTGTTTGCCGGTGTCTACCCTATCGAAGCCGAGGATTATGAAAACCTGCGTGCTTCGCTCGAAAAATTGCAGCTGAACGATGCTTCGCTTACATTCCAGCCGGAGTCATCATTGGCGCTGGGATTCGGATTCCGATGCGGATTCCTCGGATTGCTGCACATGGAAATTGTACAGGAGCGTCTGGACAGAGAGTTCGACATGAATGTAATCACTACCGTTCCTAACGTATCGTATATGGTATACGACAAGCAAGGCGGAGTGCAAGAAGTGCATAACCCGGGCGGTATGCCAGACCCTACATTGATAGACCATATTGAAGAGCCGTATATCGACGCTTCTATCATTACTTCTACCGACTATATCGGTCCTATCATGACACTATGTCTTGGTAAGCGCGGTGAGTTGGTTCGTCAGGATTATATTTCGGGTAATCGTGTTGAGATACACTACAAGATGCCGCTTGGCGAAATCGTAATCGACTTCTACGATAAGCTGAAGAGTATTTCTAAGGGATACGCTTCGTTCGACTATCATCAGTCGGGCTTCCGTCCGTCTAAACTGATTAAGCTGGATATTCTGCTCAACGGAGAGTCGGTCGATGCACTGTCTACCCTTACTCACGTAGACAACGCCTACGATTTAGGACGACGTATGTGCGAAAAGCTGAAAGAGCTGATACCACGCCAGCAGTTCGAAATCGCTATTCAGGCTGCTATAGGAGCTAAGATTATAGCCCGCGAAACCATTAAGGCGGTAAGAAAAGACGTAACCGCAAAATGTTATGGCGGTGACGTTAGCCGTAAACGTAAGTTGCTCGAAAAACAGAAGAAGGGTAAAAAACGTATGAAACAAATCGGTACGGTAGAAGTTCCGCAGAAGGCGTTCCTTGCAGTACTGAAATTAGATTAATCACTCCTTATTATATATAGACAAAAAAAGTTCGCTTAATTTTTTAAGCGAACTTTTTTTGTCTATATAGTGAATGGTTATTACCAAACTTTCACACGGTTTTCTGGAGCAATGTACAATGGGTCGTTCGGAGTAATGTTAAACGCTTCATACCAAGCGTCGATATGAGGCAACGCACCGTTTACACGCCATCTGCCCAATGAGTGAGGGTCTGATTTAGTACGAGAACGTATTTCTTCGTCACGAACATTAGCAGCCCATACGTTAGCGTAAGCCAAGAAGAAACGCTGTTCTGGAGTCAATCCGCTTTCTGTAGCCAAAGGAGCATCCTTAGTAGCATTCTTGAATGCAAGATATGATACGCTCAAACCTCCGTGGTCTGCGATGTTTTCGCCCAAAGTAAGCTGTCCGTTTGCTTTCAATCCCGGAAGAACTTCGATATTGCTGAAGAAGTCTGCCATAACCTTAACGCGTTCGTTGAAACGTTCTGCATCGCCTGGTGCCCACCAGTCTCTCAAGTTACCGTTCTTATCGAACTGACGGCCCTGGTCGTCGAATCCGTGAGTCATTTCATGACCGATAACTACACCAATAGCACCATAGTTGAATGCGTCGTCAGCGTTCATATCGAAGAACGGATACTGAAGGATACCTGCAGGGAAGCAGATTTCGTTAGTAGACGGATTATAATAAGCGTTCACTGTTTGAGGAGTCATCAACCATTCTTCCTTATCTACTGGTTTGCCAAGACGGCTGTAATTGTCGTCCAACGCCCATTTGCTGGCACGGCAATTGTTTGCCCAATAAGAGTCTTTCTTAATGTCGAGGTTAGAATAGTCTTTCCAAGTATCAGGATATCCTACTTTTACGTGGAAGGTAGCCAATTTTTCCTTAGCTACCAACTTAGTGCTGTCGCTCATCCAGTCTTGCGCATCGATGCGTTCGCCAAGAGCAGTCTGCAAGTTCTTAACCAACTTAACCATACGCTCTTTAGCTGCAGCAGGGAAGTATTTTTCTACATACATCTGTCCTACAGCTTCGCCCAACATACCGTTTACAGCGCTTACCGCACGTTTCCAACGCGGAGAAAGTTCCTGACGACCAGAAAGCACCTTTCCGTAGAAGTCGAAACGAGCGTTTACGAAGTCATCGCTCAAGCATGAAGCGGCAGCGTCAATCAAGTTGAACTGAAGGTAAGCTATGTGCTTAGATACAGGCAATGTATTGATAAGACGAACTACCTCTTTGATAGGCTCAAGCTGAGAAACATTCAAATCAGCGATTTCAGTCTTAATACCCAAACCTTTTACATAAGCATCCCAATCGAATCCGGCAAACTGCTTTTTAAAATCAGCATAAGCCATCTTGTGATAGTTAGCTTCGGGGTCACGCTGCTGTACGGCATCGAACGATTCTTTTGCGATAGCAGTTTCTATCTCCATTACGTCGTTCATCTTCTGTGTAGCCTCAGCGTCTGAGCATCCTACCAAAGTAAACAACTTAACGATGTACTTCTTATAGTTTTCGCGAATGTTAATGGTAGCGCTGTCGTTATCCAAGTAATATTCTTTTTCACCCAGATTAATTCCACCCTGATTAAGCTGGAACATGTTTACATCGCTGTTCTTAGGGTCTGCATATACGAAGCTTGAGAAATAAGAGCCTACACCCTGATTAAGCAACTGAGTAATCATAGGAACAATTTCGCTCTTGTCTTTCATAGCCGCAATCTGCTGCAATTCTTCCTTGATAGGTTCTGCACCCTGCTGGTTCAGCGTTACGCTGTCCATTGCCAAATTATAGACATCACCAATCTTCTGTGCCAAAGAGCCAGGTTCGTTCTGCTTAGAAGCGAGACCTTCAATCAACTCACGCAACTGCTTGCGATTGTTTTCATCCAGAACTTCGAACGAGCCATAACGTGAATACTCTGCTGTAAGCGGATGACTCTTCATCCAGTTACCACAAGCATACTCGTAAAAGTCTTGTCCGGCTGCTACGGTTGTGTCCATATTAGCCAAATCAATACCGATAGTATTGGTTTGCTTCTGTCCGGCACATCCAGCCAACATTGCAGCAAAAGTTGCTGCTACAACATACTTTATTGTTTTCATATTGTTATTATAAAATAATTGAGTTTCCTTATTATGCGTTCTGCATCTCTTCTAATTCGAGCGAAGCGGTTTCCCATTCTTCTTCGGCTTCGGCTATCTGCTGTTTCAGCTTTTGATGCTGCTCATACAACTTCATGTCAGACGCTCCTTCGGGAGTAGCCATTTTCTCTTCTATGGCAGATACTTCTTGTTCCAGCTTGCCGATACGCGCTTCGCAGTCGGCTACCTGTTTTTCTATCTTTCTGATTTTCTTGCTCAACTCTTTCTGCGCCTCGTACGATAGCTTGCTGGCAGAAGCAGGCTGCGGTTCATCGGCTTTCTTGGCAGAACCTGCAGAAGGCGACTGCGACAACTGAAGTTCGTTCAGGTTGCTCATGTTCTTCTTCTGCAAGAAATCGTAGATACCACCTATATGCTCTTTTACCAAACCACCGCCAAACTCGTAGACCTTGGTTACCAAGCCATCGAGGAACTCACGGTCGTGCGATACCACGATAACTGTGCCATCGAATTCCTTTATCGCCTCTTTCAGTACATCCTTAGAGCGCATGTCGAGGTGGTTGGTAGGTTCGTCCAGAATAAGGAAGTTAACCGGCTCAAGCAATAGCTTTATCATAGCCAATCGGCTGCGCTCGCCTCCCGAAAGTACTTTTACTTTCTTATCCGAAGCCTCGCCGCCAAACATGAACGCTCCTAATATATCGCGTATCTTAAGGCGAATGTCTCCTTGCGCCACACGATCTATGGTATCGAATACCGTAAGGTTCTCATCGAGAAGCTGTGCTTGATTTTGTGCAAAATATCCTATCTGCACATTGTGACCTATCACCAACTTGCCTTCGTAAGGTATTTCGTCCATGATACATTTTACAAGTGTAGACTTACCTTCGCCATTCTTTCCTACAAAGGCTACCTTCTCGCCACGGTTTATAGTAAGGTTTACATCGTGGAATACTACATGATCGCCATAAGCCTTCTTCAGGTTTTCGCATATCACGGGGTAGTTTCCAGAACGCATAGACGAAGAGAACTTAAGATGAAGCGTAGAATTATCTTCATCGTCAATCTCTATAGGAACAATTTTTTCTAATTGCTTTATACGGCTTTGCACCTGAACCGCATTTGTAGCTTTATAGCGGAAGCGTTCAATGAAATCTTCGGTATCTTTTATTTCTTTCTGCTGGTTTTCGTAAGCACGCAGCTGCTGCTCGCGGCGTTCCTTACGAAGCACTACGAATTCATCGTAAGGTACCTTATAGTCATATATATGTCCACAAGAAATCTCAATGGTACGATTTGTTACGTTATTGATGAATGCGCGGTCGTGGCTGACAAGCACCACTGCGCCGGGACTTACTTTCAGGAAGTTCTCAAGCCACTGTATACTTTCGATGTCAAGATGATTGGTAGGCTCGTCGAGCAACAACACATCAGGACGACGCAACAGCAACTTAGCAAGCTCGATACGCATACGCCATCCACCGCTGAACTCGCTGGTAGGACGGTTAAAGTCGGAACGGTCGAAACCGAGTCCTGAAAGCGTACGCTCTATCTCTGCCTGATAATTGTTTCCGCCCATCATAAGAAAGCGTTCATTATCGTGCGTAAAGCGGTCTATCAGTTCGTGATAGCTTTCCGACTCATAATCGGTACGGTCGGCCAACTCCTGATTCATTCGCTCTAACTTATCTTGCAACTCATGTATATGGTCGAACGCCATCTCGGCTTCTTCTATCACGGTACGCGTGTCGCTTAAAATCATCACCTGCGGCAAGTATCCTATAGAAACGCCGCGCTGCACAGCTACCGTACCCTCTGTAGGACGCTGCAATCCGGATAATATCTTAAGCATGGTAGACTTTCCTGCTCCATTCTTTCCTACCAACGCTATCCGGTCTTTCTTATTGATGACAAACGAAACGTCTTCAAACAACGGAGTCACACCAAACTCCACTTTCAATCCTTCTACTGAAATCATATAATCACTCTTACTTTAAAAGCAATGCAAAGGTAATGAATTTAGACGTATCAAACATGTAAACAGTAAGATAAACTGCAAAAAGAAGGCTCGCCATCTGCAAATGCTGACGGCGAGCCTACAAAATGTTATCGTTTTAAAGAATACAGACTTATTATTCACCTATATATCTTTCGATAGTCTGATCACGGTCTGGACCTACCGATACAATCTTGATAGGAGTTTCAAGCTGTTCTTCGAGGAATGAGATGTAAGCGTTGAATTCTTCTGGGAATTCGTCTTCGCTTGTCATCTTAGTCATATCGGTTTTCCATCCTGGCATTTCTGCGTAAACAGGTTCAACACCTTCTGTAATATCGTATGGGAAGTAATCTATTTCTTCACCGTTTACCTTATATGCTACACAAGCCTTGATTGTTTCGAATGCGTCGAGCACGTCGCTCTTCATCAAAATCAGTTTTGTAACACCGTTAATCATGATGGCATAGCGCAACGCTACCAAGTCAACCCATCCGCAACGACGTTCACGGCCTGTAACCGCTCCGTATTCATGACCCAAGTCGCGAATAGTCTTACCAGTTTCGTCGAACAATTCTGTTGGGAACGGTCCTGCACCTACGCGTGTGCAGTAAGCTTTCATGATACCGTAAACTTCGCCAATCTTGTTAGGACCAAGTCCTAAACCTGTACAAGCGCCAGCACAGATAGTGTTAGAAGAAGTTACGAACGGATAAGAACCGAAGTCAACATCGAGCATAGTACCCTGTGCACCTTCGCACAATACGCTCTTGCCGTCCTTCAGCAAGTTATTGATTTCATGTTCGCTGTCTACAAGCGGGAACTGACGCAGGTATTCAATACCTTCCATCCATTGTTTTTCCAGCTCTGTAACATCGTATTCATAGTTCAAGCTTTTCAATATCTGCTCATGACGAGCCTTTGCTGCCTGATACTTTTCTTCGAAGTTATGCAGGATATCACCTACACGAAGTCCGTTACGGCTCACCTTATCAGTATAAGTAGGGCCGATACCCTTACCTGTTGTACCTACCTTAGAAGCGCCCTTTGCAGCTTCGTAAGCAGCGTCTAGAATACGGTGTGTAGGCAAAATAAGATGTGCTTTCTTCGAAATATGAAGACGTTCTTTCAACGGGTGGCCGCTAGCTTCGAGAGCCTCAGCCTCAGCTTTGAACAAAGCAGGGTCGAGTACTACACCGTTACCAATGATATTTACCTTGTCGCCCTGGAATATTCCTGACGGAATAGAACGAAGCACATATTTCTGTCCTTCAAATTCAAGTGTATGACCTGCATTCGGTCCTCCCTGAAAACGAGCGACAACATCATAACGAGGAGTAAGTACGTCTACTACTTTTCCTTTTCCTTCGTCGCCCCATTGCAAACCTAACAAAACATCTACTTTCATGGTTTTCTTTTTGGCTATAAATTATACCTTATATTATATTTATTTCTTTTTCTTCTTGGCCGCCATGCATTTGCTGCACAGCCCGTAAATGTACAATGAATAATGTGATGGATGAAAACTTCGAAGCTTTGTCTGAGCGATAGCTTGTTTCAGAGCTTCGTCTTCAAACTCGGTTACCTTTCCGCAAGAGGTACAAATCATGTGATGGTGGGTTTCGTTATTATAAGAACGTTCATACTGCGATGTGTTTCCGAACTGATGCTTTATTACTAACCCAGCATCGATAAGCAATATAATCGTATTATACAGCGTGGCACGACTTACACGGAATTTTTCTTTATCGGCCATATAAGAGTAAAGGGTGTCTATATCGAAATGTCCTCGCAAGGAATATATAGTATCGAGTATAGCGTAACGTTCGGGCGTCTTTCGATGCCCGTTCTTCTGCAGATAATCTGTAAGAAGTTGTTTGACCTTATCTTTTATATTCTCTTCCATCTGATAAATCGTTCAGGGGTCAAAGTTAGCCTTTTTTATCCAATCCAAAAAGATTAGAATGAAAAAATGACTTATCCCCTATTCCGTAAAAAACAATTAGTCTCCTGCAATGGTTTATAAATCCTCACGTATAGATTGAATCAATGCGCTGAATGCAGCGTCGTCGGTATTCGAAAACGAGCTGATAACCTTCTGCACTCTTTTCTTCGCCGCTCCGCTCTGAGCTGCAAATTTCTTCATTGCCAAGGCCGCAGCACGCGCTACGGTAGGATATTCGCTCTTCAACGAAACGGTTGCCTGGTCTATAAATTCGTCTTCAGCACGCTCGTTCATCTTGAGTCCCTTCATAAGCAAGCGAGCTATTAGCAAGAAACCGCATAGCTGGAAGTACTCACGGTCGTCAGCCATCCATGGGAAAACCACCTCCGACGCATACGGCAACTTCTGGAAAAGATTCATCACCGTATATTCCGCCAACTCTGGATATGCCATGCCTTCTATCCATATCTCGGCTATCTCCGGATAGAACGTATCTACCGGCTGAAGCAAGCCCGCCATGATTTTACACTCACGTATATTTTCTTTCCACAAAGCCTGAGCCAACTCGTGCGACGGAGTACATCTGGCTGCTATTTCTTTAATACGAGGATATTCTATTCCGAAATTCAACTTATAATCGAGTCCTTTTTCGCGCATGCTTTGCGATACCATTCCGTTCATAAACAAGCGGAACTGTGCTTTTATATCTTTTATTTGCTGATGTAATTCTTCTGGTGTCATCTATCTATAGTTACATAATGTGATATGATATTCGCTATATTTATGCAATATTCGCAAGATTTCCCGACATCTGCAAGTAAAGGGCAATAAAAAGCCTTCTATCATCAGCCGTATAATACGTAACCTATGATAGAAGGCTTAACATCCAGAATAATCTGGTCTGCTTTAATAGGGCATTTAAAGATTTGAATAATTCTTACTGTAGCGAAGCATTTGCTCAGTATATCCCTCTGTATATGCAACAGTAACATTGGTTATATGTCCGTTGGAATCATAAACGGGGGTATAAACGGGATTGACGAAACCTTTGTATGGAGCCAAGTGCAAACGTGAATAACGCTCCAATACCTCGGCGTGAAGCGACGGATCTACACGTACCGCATATTCTTCTACCAAAGCACGAGCTGCATTAAAGTCGCCCTCGCTCTTGATACGCTGTATCTCGGCAAGCAACTGGCCAAACAGATTACGCAATTTAGCATAATCATTTATGCGTACAAATGTCTTTTCGTCTTTCTTGACCATTTCAACCACACCATCGACTTCTCCATGACGCAAAGCCCAACGAGCTATAAGCTGACGGTTTCGCATATGAGCTTCTTCTACGTCGCATCCGGGTTCTATACGCACCAGCTGAGTCATGAGTCCGTTCATCATATAAGAGTAATAAGCCGCCTTGTAAGCTTCACCGTCGGGTGTCAATTTTAATTCCACCATTTTCTCGTCGGGCAAATAATAGAGGCCGAACAAATCGGCTCTCGCCTCTTCAATAGTAGAACCATATGCTTTCAGCGCATCAGGGTCAACTCTCGGCAGAAGCTTGCCCGAGCCATGCCCCAAGCACTCGTGAAGGTCGGTATGCAAATCGTCGGTTACATCGGCATACTTATCTAATAAGTTGAGTTCTTCTTTTGAATAAACAAACTCCTCGCGGAAGCCATTGCCACGTGCCGCCTGATTATAAGCGCTTGTCAGGTTTCCTATGGTAACCGATTTAGATCCGTGCACACTGCGTATCCAGTTAGAATTAGGCAGATTGATTCCGATTGCTGTAGAAGGATACAAATCACCGCCCAACATAGCAGCGGTTATAACCTTTGCCGAAACTCCTTTCACCTTTTCCTTTTTGAAACGAGCGTCTACTGGCGAATGGTCTTCAAACCACTGTGCGTTATCGCTGATGGTTTCTGTGCGATGCGTAGCTTCCAAATCCTTGAAGTTGACTATCGACTCCCAGCTGGCTTTCAGCCCCAATGGGTCGCCATAACTTTCTATAAAGCCATTCACAAAATCCACTCGCGAATGAGTATCCTTTAGCCAAGCGATAGAATAGCGGTCGAACAACTGCAAGTCGCCTGTCTCATAGAATTCAATAAGCAAACGTATCACTTCACGCTGCTCTTCGTTTTCGGCTACCGCCTGAGCTTTCTGCAACCAACCTACTATTTTCTCTATGGCCGACGAATACATACCGCCCAACTTCCACACCTGTTCTTTCAGCACTCCGTCTTCTTTTACCAGACGACTGTTCATGCCATACATCACCGGTTCCGTAGCGCTACCCTTCTCTTTTTGGTCGGCATAAAACGCCTCGGCTTCCTGCTGTGTAACACCCTCATAATAGTTAGCCGCCGACGTAACAACCAAGTCCTCTCCGTCAGCTTGATTTACTCGTTTGGGCATCACCGACGGATTGAATATTACTGGGAACAATTCCGTACATAAGCCTTCTACCGTCTCTCCTTCTTTAAGCGGCAATAAGCTACTGTCTATTCCAGCCATTATCTCACGAAGATACCCTTCCGAAAAACCGGGAACAAATTTGTCGCAAGCATAATGATGGTGAATACCATTCGAGAACCACACCCTTTTCATGTACACCTCGAACGCCTTGAACTCGGCAGTAGAGCGGTCGCCTTTAAAATGTGCATATACCGCCTCAAGCAGTTTTCTTATCCTCAAATTATATTTCCCATTCTGGTCGAACAGAATATCACGTCCCTCAAGAGCCGCTTCCGACAAATAATACACCAGTATTTTCTGCTCAAGAGACAACTCATCAAAACCAGCCACCCTATAACGCAATATCTGCAAATCGGCAAACTGATCTACCACATACTGAAAAGAGTCATTTTTCATATCCATCATTACCTTGATTTTACATTACATAATAAAACAAAAGCTGTGTCAAAAGCTTGAAAAACTCTTGATACAGCTTTATTGTTGTTGAGTATATCCGTTTATCCTCTTATTTCATCTGCTTTTCATTTTTTGCTTTCTATATGCATTAGGCGTTACACCTACATTCTTATAGAAAGCAGCATAAAAAGACTGACGGTTAGCAAATCCCACCATTGCGCTGATTTCTTCTACATTCTTGTCGGCATATCTCTTATCTACCAAAAGGTGCTGAGCATCTTTAATACGATATTCATTTACCAAACATGAATAGTTCATACCGAAACGTGAATTAATCACAGCCGACAAATAACGTGTATTTGTCTTTAATTCTTTAGCTAAGTCTTTAGCAGAATAATTAGGATCTTTATACTTTTTCTGAAGAACGATAATGTTCATGATCTTATCGTATAATTCATCGGCTAGCTCTGCACGAATCATATCACGGTAAGCAGCATTCTTTATTTTTCTTTCTTTCAGATTGTAAGGTTTCCTCACGGATTCAGCTCCCTGTACTGCTTCTTGGTTTTCTTCTCTCATCTGTCTTATCTTTTTTTAAAAAATAGTTTACTTCTAATTTTTAATACGCAATTCGCCTATACAAATTTGCTAATAGTTTTTTATTATACAAAATATTTAGCCATTTATTTTTTCAATGACATTATTTTATAATTCACATCAAGTATAATTTGCAATTTTAAACATATACTTTTCGGTACGACAGAAGTTTCGGTTATCTTTGTCCAAGGTAAGGTCACTCCACTGCAATTGAAGAAAATTTTTATTGTCGTGGGGGGGGTACTATTTTTATATAATTTTATTGTCGTGGGGGGGTACTATTTTTATATAATCAATTACAATAACATGGAATCGGAAATTCTTAAAACCTTAAAATCATATTTCGGATACTCTCAGTTTCGCCCGCTGCAAAAAGATATTATAACCCGCATTCTTAATAAAAAAGACTCTCTTGTGCTGATGCCTACCGGAGGCGGCAAGTCTATATGCTACCAACTTCCGGCACTGTTGATGAACGGTACTGCCGTAGTGGTTTCACCGCTCATCTCGCTCATGAAAGACCAGGTAGAGAGTCTGCAGGAAAACGGTATTATAGCTCGCGCTCTTAACAGCGCCAACAATGAGACCACCAATGCCAATGTTTGCTTTGAATGCCGGCAAGGACGGGTTAAGTTGCTTTACATATCGCCCGAAAGATTATTGGCAGAGATGGATTATCTTTTAAAGGATATAAACATATCTCTCTTCGCCATAGACGAGGCTCACTGTATCTCGCAATGGGGACACGATTTCCGTCCTGAGTATACGCAACTGTCGGCGTTGAGAAAGCAGTTTCCTGATGTGCCGATAGTGGCACTGACAGCTCCCGCCGACAAGGTGACGCGACAGGATATTCTAAAACAATTGCAATTGAAAGATCCGGAGATATTCATTTCGTCGTTCGACCGCCCAAACCTGAGTCTTGACGTACGCAGAGGTTATCGCCAAAAAGAGAAAATGAAAACTATCTTCGATTTCATTCGCCGCCATCACGGTGAGAGCGGAATAATCTATTGCATGAGTCGCAGCAAAACCGAGAAGGTAGCCGAGATGCTGGAAGAGGAAGGTATAACTACGGCTGTGTATCATGCGGGACTAAGTGCCGCCGCACGAGACCAAGCTCAAGACGATTTCATAAACGACCGTGTGCAGGTGGTATGCGCTACCATCGCCTTCGGTATGGGTATAGATAAATCGAACGTGCGATGGATTATTCATTATAACTTGCCTAAAAGTATAGAGAGCTTTTATCAGGAAATAGGACGAGCCGGACGAGATGGTTTGCCTGGAGATACTTTATTATTCTATTCGCTAGGCGACATTGTTCTGTTATCTAAGTTCGCTTCCGAAAGCAATCAGCAGGAAATAAACATGGAGAAGCTGAAACGAATGCAGCAGTATGCCGAGGCGGATATATGCCGAAGAAGAATTCTGCTGAATTATTTCGGCGAGACTACCGACCACGACTGCGGCAACTGCGATGTTTGCCGTAATCCACCTCAACGGTTCGACGGCAGCGTTATAGTGCAGAAGGCTCTTAGCGCCATAATACGCACCGACGAGCAAATAGGATCGGGCACACTTATAGATATCTTGAAAGGATCGGCTTCGAAAGAGGTAATAGAAAAAGGATATGATAAGCTGAAGACTTATGGCGTGGGAAGAGATATACCCGGACGCGACTGGAACGACTATATATTGCAGATGCTTCACTTGGGATATATAGAAATAGCTTACAACGAGAACAGCCGCCTGAAGGTTACAGAGATAGGACGAAATGTATTGTTCGGCAAAGAGAAAGCCATGCTTGTAGTCATAAAGCGAGAAGAGCAAACCACCACAAAGCGCAAAAAGGGAGCAACACCAGTTCAGCAAGCCATACCCACTCCTACCGTATTCGACGGAGAAAGCGATACGCTGTTCGAAGAATTGCGACAGCTACGCAAAAAGCTTGCCGACCAGCAAGCCATCCCTGCGTATATAGTTCTGTCGGACAAGGTTCTTCACTTGCTTGCATCATCCAAGCCGGACACGATAGAAGCATTCGGCACCATAAGTGGCATCGGCGAATACAAGAAAGAAAGATACGGAAAAGACTTTGTAAGTGTTATAAAGAAACACCTTGAGTCTAATCCGCATTAACGGCATTTTTTCAATTTATCACTTAAAGAAGCACGAGATACTCCGGACTGAATAGCCTCTTCGTAGTATTTACATGCTTCTGTTTTTTTCTTCAGTCGAAGGCAGATGTCGCCCATCAGTTCGTATGTCTCGCCCGATGATGGTTCTCTGCGCACAGCAGCTTCCAAATCGGCAAGCGCTGCTTCGTCTTGTCCTTGTTCCAACTCTAAGTTGGCACGCATCTTCAGTAATGAAGCATCTTCGGGATAATCGTGTATAAGTAGATTTATTCTATCGGTGGCAGATACATATTTTTCTTCTTTCTGATCCAGCATTGCCAAACCGATGCGAGCGGGTTTGTTGCCGAAATCCTTGCCTATTATCACATTATAATCTATACGCGCTTCTTTATATTGGCGGCGCTGCATGTAGATATAGGCACGGAACAAGCGAGCTTCCTTGTCTTCGGGCAACAAATCTATTACGTTGCAATAATCAAGATATGCTTTGTCGAGCATTCCTTTTTCCATATATATAGTAGCGCGGTTCAG
>FR881278.1:2770-75365 GCA_000434735.1 Bacteroides sp. CAG:530 | reverse complement strand
GCGCGGTTCAGCAAGATGGCTGTAGAATAAGGTATGATGTTCAGCGCCAACGTATACGACTGCAGCGCATCGTCTATCTTGCCCATGCGTCTTTGTACCGTACCAAGATTAGAAAACAGCAACGCGTTACGTGCATTCTTCGGGTCCAATTTCAAAGCTTGTTGATATAGCTGCTCCGCCTGTTGCAAACTATCTTTACGCGTATAGTCCATGGCCTTTTCAACCAAATCTTTATACTCCTGTCCGTATGCCGACACTCCGCTTACCGACAGCATAAAGGCCGCTGCCACGATATACTTATATATATATTTCATCGTCATTTGTATCTTTTATTATGAAAACGATAACCAATTCCAAGCATCAAATTACTTGGGTCGTTAAAGCGCTCCAGCATATACCCCACGTGCAAGAACATATTGCGCGATACGTAAGTCTTAAGCGCCAATACCTGATAAAAACCTCTTTGGTCTTTACCTTTGCAATACACGCTATGTCCCACACCAAAGTTGATAGAAAATATAGGCATAACCAACTCGGCGCGAAGCGACACACCTGCCGATACTTGGTCTCTGAACGGAGGTCGGAAAAACTTGGTTTCCGAACCTTGAGGTACATCTGCATCCTTTGCCATGTGGTCTTTTATATCCGAGCTTTCATCGTACTGCACATCGAGCGAGGCTCCGGCACAAAAAACATTACAGAAATTATACATCGGATTGATGTTTACTCCGGCTACTCCAAACGAGCCTGGCACCATGAACCCTTCGTAATCAGTCACAACCGAACGTTTACGCCTTGAACCGTACGCCACAACATCGCAACTGAGATGCGGACGGATGCGTTGCGCACGAACCAACGAGCCGACTACATCCCTCTCGCTTGCGCTTCCTGCCGAAAACGTTCTTACAACTCCCACACGGGCACCTACAGTATTAACGCCTACATTGGGGTAATTAGTGTTACCGTTAGAGAAGTGAGTCAAATCTACACCGCACGTAAGACTCCAGTCGGAAGCCATTTGCCAATTCAGCATAAAGCCCAAATTGATAAAAGCGTTAATCTTAGAGCCTACTATATCATTAAAATAGTTTGTCTCTTCATTATATTTCTTCCATCCGAACGACGCTCCGAAGTTCCATTCATAATCGAAAGAAAGATTTCGACTAAGCCGAGCTATACGAGAGCCTTGAAATGCATAGACCGACACCGGGATACCGAGTTCTTCCTTATCGAAAAACGAATGCACACCCACGCCTATACCCTGATAAGTATGAGGGAACATACGTCCGAAGTAGGTATCAGAAGCAAAGCGGAACGAGTATTTAAGATGACCTGACAGCGCGAAGTCAATGGGTCTACCCAAAGCATTATTGCCCGAATAGAAACTTTTCACCGGCACCACATAACCGGGACGCACATCCGCCCCTATGCGATGTATTACACCATGAGAACTTATAGAATCAATATCGGCAGCATTCACAAAAGCCGCAACAGAGAGACACAGCACTAAAGCCGAGCGTCTAAGAGTATTCATCATAATCATTTCAACGTAACATTAACAGATGCAGAGTTATAATCATTTCCTACAATAACCATAAGATTCACTGGTTTATAGTAATCATATCGCTTTAGACTGATATCCAAGCCTTCACACCAAGGCTGCCGCGTAACCCAAAACTCTATTCCAGAACCCTTATATATATATATAAAAGTATATGATTTTAAATTTGCACCCCCAAGTTCATAGTCGCTTAATCCTTTTCCATTCTCATCATAATACTTATAACTCCAATCCCCTCTGAGTAAATCGATATCTTCTGAATAGACACTATACAGTTCCCATTCTCCACCGCTCACCGTAAGCGATACGTCTTTCATTTCTTCATCCAACTCCACTTGAGTGGCAGAAATTTTCAGTGGTTTAACAAACACCTCGCTATTACATCCGGCAAGTCCTACCAAGAGAACCAACATTAAAGTCAGCCTATATATAAAATGTGTCATTATTGTATCATATTATTTTTAATCTCGCAAATATAAGGTAAAAACAAACATAGCTACCCCCCCGTCTTATAAAATATGTTATAACATAGGTTCATAGTTCATACACTTATAACTTTAGATTTTTGCGTTACACGCCCATGTTACATACTTTTACCAGAGAAAACAAATACACAATCACCCATCGAGAAGTTTTCGTTTGTATATTATTTAAAAAAATCGGTCTCAGAACGCCTTCTGAATGGGGTAAAAAAACATTGTGATGAATTTAAGAAAGATTACGATGGTTCATCTTGATCAATGCGATGCTTCAAACCAAACATCGCATTGCTTCAACAGAAACATAACAATGTTTTTTCCGCTTTCTACAAAGCTATTTCATCGTATAGTATTCTTACTACCTAAATACCATAAACAGATTAAAACCGTACTTCATTATCGCCACATCGACAACCAAGACGAAACATAAGGACATAAAAAAAGCCTGCAGGCTGTGCTTGCAGACTTTCAATTCTCTCGCGTTCGTACGCTCTGTGAATTATTCAGCAACTACTGCAGATGCAGAGTCAGTTGCAGCAGGTTCAGCTGCGTTCAAAGAATCATCAGCTACTGGAGCTGCTTCTTCAACTACTGCAGGAGCTTCTACAGAAGCAGAGTCAGTTGCGTTTTCAGAGTTAGCTGCTTTGTTACCGCAAGATGCGAAAGATACAGCAGCGAATGCTACGAACAAAAATACTAATTTTTTCATTTTCTTTTGCTTTTAAAAATCTGTAATACCTATATTTGTTCTTTTTGAACGCTGCAAAATTATATACTATTTCAATATGTTGTTCTCCCAAATGCAAGTTTTTTAGCCTAAATCATTATTTTTAAACTATTTAAATTTAACAATTCAAAACCCAAACACTGAAAATCAACCAATTACAACAATCACTTTAACAAAAGAAAATCATAAAACAAAGTAATTCACCAAAAAACAAATAAGCCAAAAGCCATAATTCAAGCCCAGAAACAAGCAACAAGGCACAATAACAAGGAAAACAAAAGAAAAACAAAAGAAAAACGCTGCAACAAGTCATTACAACCTGTTGCAGCGCATCAAAAAAATATCTATCCCCAAATAGAAGACTATCAGATTAAGAAAGCCCTTCTATTTCCCCATTCACAATATCAATATGCAAAGCCTGCGGCTCCTTAGGAAGACCCGGCATACGCATAATATCACCAGCTACAATAACAAGCATTTCAGCACCTGCGTTTATCACTATATCGCGTACTGCCATATCAAAGTTCTTAGCCACACCATATTTCTTAGCGTCGGTAGAGAACGAATACTGAGTCTTAGCAATGCAGACCGGGAAACGTTCATAACCCAAGTTGCGAATCATCTCGAGTTTCTTCTTAGCCAAAGTACTGTAAGTTACACGCTCCGCACCATACAAGTTACAAGCTACCTTACTAACCTTCTCTTCTACCGAATCGCCATCCTCGTAAGCGAAATGCAAAGGCTGCGACGGCTTGTTTTCAATAGTATCAACTACCAAGTTAGCCAATTCTACCGCACCGGCTCCACCTTCTACAAAAGCATTGTTTACAGCGAAACCTACTCCCAACTGATCTTCGCAGTGACGGCGAACCAATTCAATCTCTTCATCAGTATCGTTAGCATAACGATTGAACGCTACGATAACAGTCTGTCCGAACGACTGCAAGTTACTGATGTGCTTGTCGATATTAGCCAATCCCTTCTGCAATCCTTCTATGTTAGGCTGCTTAATCTGGTCAAGACTAACGCCACCGTGCATCTTCAAGCCCTGTGCAGTAGCAACGATGATAGTCAACTTAGGATTCAATCCCGCCTTACGACACTTGATGTCGTAGAACTTCTCAGCGCCAAGGTCGGCACCGAATCCGGCTTCTGTAATAACATAATCGCCGAAAGTCATAGCCAACTTAGTAGCCAAAATAGAATTACATCCGTGAGCGATATTAGCGAACGGACCACCGTGAACAAATGCCGCAGTATTTTCGGTAGTCTGCACCAAGTTAGGCGAAATAGCGTCTTTCAGCAATACAGTAATTGCACCAGCCACGCCAAGGTCTTTTACGGTGAAAGGCTTGTTATCAATAGTAAAGCCAAGAAGAATATTTTCTATGCGGCGACGCAAATCGTCTTCGTCGGTAGCCAAGCACAAGATGGCCATAATCTCAGAAGCCGGAGTGATATCGAATCCCGACTCACGTACTATACCGTTAGTCTTTCCTCCAAGTCCGGTAACGATGTAACGCAATCCACGGTCGTTAACGTCGAGCACTCTGTTCCAAAGCACTTCTTTCAAAGCGAATCCGTTATCGCGGTTCTGATACATATAATTGTCGAGCAATGCAGCAATCATGTTATGCGCCGAAGTGATGGCATGAAAGTCGCCCGTAAAGTGCAAGTTAATCTTATCCATCGGAAGAACCTGAGCGTAACCACCTCCGGCAGCTCCTCCCTTCATACCGAAGCAAGGGCCTAATGACGGCTCGCGCAAAGCACAGATGGCTTTTTTACCTATGCGGTTCAATCCTAACGCCAAACCGATAGACACTGTAGTCTTACCGATACCCGCCTTAGTTGGGGTGATGGCTGTAACCAAAACCAGATTACTATTGTTTACTTTCTCGTCGTCGATTAATGTTTCGGGGACTTTAGCTATATAACGGCCGTAGTTTTGTACTTCTTCTACAGGTATGCCTATGCCGATTGCTACCTGCTTAATTTTCTTCAGCTCTATGCTGCGTGCTATTTCTATATCCGATTTCATAGTGTTTTTTAATTTCGAGCACAAAGATAGAAATTAATTCATAACTTTGCATGAAGCCATTACCTACAAAGGGTTTATTTATAATGACTATAACTTAATTTCAAACAATATAAACGAAGATTTAAATGAACAACTTTACTTTTTACAGCCCTACGGAATTCGTATTCGGCAAAGACACGGAAGGCCAAGTTGGCGGTCTGGTCAAGAAATATAACGGAAGCAAAGTGTTAATAGTATATGGTGGCGGTTCTGCTATCCGCAGCGGACTGATGGATAAGGTGAAAAGCTCGCTCGATGCAGCCGGCGTTAAATATGCCGAATTAGGCGGTGTTCAGCCTAACCCCATCGACACAAAAGTTTACGAAGGCATTGAATTAGGCCGCAAGGAACAAATCGACTTCCTCTTGCCTGTAGGCGGAGGCTCGGTAATAGATACCGCTAAGGCTATCGCTTTGGGCATGGAGTACGAAGGCGATTTCTGGGATTTCTACATCGGAAAGGCTACTCCCGAAAAAGCACTTCCGGTAGGCGTAGTACTTACCATCCCGGCAGCAGGAAGTGAAGGCTCGGGCAATTCTGTAATTACCAAGACCGACGGATTGCAGAAATTGGGCGTTCGTACCGATAAATTACTCCGTCCGTTATTCTCTATCATGAATCCGGAGCTGACTTACACACTTCCGGCATGGCAAACAGCGTGTGGCATAACAGATATGATGGCGCACATCATGGAGCGTTATTTCACCAATACCGAAGGCGTGGAGATTTCCGACCGTCTAGCAGAAGGTGTGCTGAAAGCTATCATCACCGAATCGCCTAAGGTTATGGCAGAGCCGAGAAACTATGATGCGCGTGCCAATATTATGTGGGCAGGCATGGTAGCGCACAACGGTACTTGCGGCGTGGGTCGTGCAGAGGATTGGACTTCTCATTTCATGGAACACGAAATAAGTGCTATATATAATGTGAGCCACGGAGCGGGCTTGGCAGTTATGTTCCCGGCATGGATGACTTACATGGCTAAACATAATCCGCACAAGATAGCACAGTTCGCTACACGTGTGTGGGACGTAACACCTGCTGGCAGCGACGAAGAAACAGCATTGAAAGGAGTGGAATGCTATAAGGAGTTTATGCATTCTATAGGTATGCCTACCACATTCAATGAATTAGGCATCGAAAATCCGGATATCGACCTGCTGCATAAAAAGTTGCATGAAGATAAGGGTGAAACAGTAGGGAATTACGTTAAATTAGACCGCAAGGCAACACGTGAAATTTACGAATTGGCATTATGATTTATAACAACTCACAGATTCGCAGACAAGACCGCACGCTCGATGAAGATAGCGCAACAAAGCTTCTGAAGGAAGGCGAATATGGTGTTCTGTCAATGCAGGCTGAAGACGGCAACGGAGCATACGGTATTCCGCTAAACTATGTTTGGGATGGTGGAAACTCTATCTACATACATTGCGCACCTGCCGGAAGAAAGCTTAATTGTATTGATGCTTGCTGCAACGTATCGTTCTGTATAATAGGACGTACCAAGGTAATCCCGTCGCAGTTCACCACAGCTTATGAAAGCATAGTACTGAAATGTACCGCTCACCGCAGTCTGCACGAAGCCGAACGCATGTCGGCTCTGTCGCTCCTTCTCAGCAAGTATTGCCCCGAAGACAAGATGCTAGGCATGAGTTATGCGGAAAAGTCTTTCCACCGTACGGAAATTATCCGTCTCGATATAGAAGAGTTCAGCGGCAAGACTAAAAACAAATTCTAACGAAAACTATAGTAATATGAAAACCCTAACAAGTAAACTATTCTGCATGGCGGCTGCTGTTACACTTACCGCATCGCTAAGTTCTTGCGAGGAAGAAGACATGCAGACCGACTATCTATGCAGCAGAATATGGACTGACGAGTGGACCGACGAATATGGTACCTACTACTATCAGGAGATTTCATTCTATCCCAATTATACTGGCAAAGACTATGTTTACACAGAAGATGCAAGCACAGGATTAAGCTCTGAACGGGTGTATTACTTCGACTGGGATTGGGAAAGTTACTCTTCAATCTGCATGAGATACTCTGACGGATTGAGCTATATGGATAATGTAAGCCTTGGACAGAACAAGTTAGACTGTAAGTTCGACGGTGACTGGGTAACATTCATCGGAAAGTAAAAAACAGATAATAACGTATTATAGAAATTATCATCTCTATGAAAACAAGTAATTTAAAGACAATGACCGCTGCCGTTATGTTGGCTACATCGACTTGCCTTAATGCGGCTACAACGGCTGCTCCAGACAGCAAGCCTATCATCGGCAAACAAGAGATTACCGTAACCGACGGACGAATGACTCCCGAAGTGTTATGGGCTATGGGTAGAATAGGTGGCTCAAGCGTTTCGCCCGACGGAAAGAAAGTTGCATACACCGTATCTTACTACAGCGTGAAGTATAACAAAAGCCATCAGGTAATCTACGTGATGAATGCCGACGGCTCTGGCAACACTCTGCTTACTACTACTGCCGATAATGAAGGCAGTCCGGCATGGATAAAAGGTGGTAGCAAAATAGCTTACCTCAGCGCGGCAAGCGGAAGCAACCAGATATGGGAAATGAATCCCGACGGAAGCGAACGACAGAAATTGTCGGATTATAAAGGTGGAGACATCGAAGGATTTAAGTTCTCGCCCGACGGTACTAAGGTGCTTTTCATCTCGCAAGTGAAATATGGACAGCGTACTGTCGATTTGTACCCCGACCTCGACAAGGCTTCGGGTATGGTGATAGACGATTTGATGTATAAGCATTGGGATGAATGGGTAGAAACAGTGCCTCATCCGTTCGTAGCCAACTTTGACGGAAACAAAGTAGCTGCCGAAACCGACGTATTGGAAGGAGAGCCTTACGAAGCTCCTCTGAAACCGTTTGGCGGCATAGAGCAATTAGCATGGAGCAACGATTCTAAGCAGATTGCTTATACTTGCCGTAAAAAGACTGGATTGGAATATGCCATATCTACCGATTCTGACATCTATCTTTATAACATCGAAACTAAGGAGACTAAGAATCTCTGCAAGATGGATGAAAACGACAAGAACATGGGTTATGATACTAATCCGCAGTTCTCGCCCGACGGAAAATCTATCGCTTGGTTGAGCATGGAACGCGACGGTTACGAAAGCGACCGCAACAGACTGTGCGTTATGAACCTTAATACCGGAAAGAAGACGTATGTAGCCGAAGCATTCCAGTCGAGCGTAACAGATTTCTGCTGGAATCCGGATAGCAAGACTCTTTATTTCGTGGGTGTATGGCACGCTACCAGCATGATTCATAGCACCAACCTGAAAGGTGAAGTGAAACAGCTTACTGATGGCATGTACGACTATGGTTCGGTAGCTATGCTTAACGCCAACACGCTGATTACACAACGTCACTCTATCAGCAACGCCGATGAGTTGTTCACCGTTAATCTGAAGAAGAAAAACGAAGTGACTCGCATCACTAAAGAAAATGATCATATCTTCAACCAACTGAAACTTGGTAAGGTAGAAGGTAGATGGACTAAGACCGTAGACGGAAAGGATATGCTTTCATGGGTTATCTATCCTATCAACTTCGACCCCAACAAGAAGTATCCTACCCTATTGTTCTGCGAAGGTGGTCCGCAAAGCCCGGTTAGCCAGTTCTGGAGCTACCGCTGGAATTTCCAGATAATGGCAGCCAACGATTATATCATCATCGCGCCCAACCGCCGCGGTTTGCCTGGATTCGGCATGGAATGGCTTGAAGAAATCAGCACCAACTACGGTGGTCACTGTATGGACGACTACCTAAGTGCTATTGATGATATCGCCAAAGAACCGTATGTAGACAAAGACCGTCTGGGATGCGTAGGCGCAAGCTTCGGAGGATATTCTGTATATTGGTTGGCAGGACATCACAACAAGCGTTTCAAAGCGTTCATCGCTCACGACGGATTCTTCAACATGGATCAGCAATACTTAGAAACCGAAGAACTCTGGTTTACCAACTGGGATTTGGGTGGTCCGTACTGGGATAAGAGCAATCCTGCCGTACAACGCAGCTACTCTAACTCTCCGCACTTGTTTGTAGACAAATGGGATACACCTATTCTCTGCATCCACGGCGAAAAAGACTACCGTATCTTGGCATCGCAGGCTATGGCGGCATTCAATGCAGCAAAACTGCGCGGCGTTCCTGCCCAAATGCTTATCTTCCCCGACGAGAATCACTGGGTACTGAAACCACAGAACGGAGTATTATGGCAGCGCACATTCTTCAACTGGCTGGATAAATGGTTGAAGCCAGCTAAATAATAAGATTACTACGCAATAATATATAAGAAAACCTCTCGCTGTAAGTCTGATAGACTCGATGCGAGAGGTTTCCTATTTTAAAGTATCTACCGTTACAAACGGTTCTTATAGATTTCTGCCAAAAGCTTCTGATAACGGTTTTCTACTTCGTAATATGCCATCAGCTTATTGTAAACGTTATCGGCTTCGGTATAATAATCTATAACCGAAATCTGTCCTTCTGTAACAGCCTCTTTCAGTAGGCTGAGGGTGTTAGTCATCAGAGTAACATCGTACGCACGCATAGCCTCATCCAACTGACGGAGTTCGTTATATCGGCTCTGTACATCTGCCTCGGTTTGCAAACGCACATCGTCAAGACGCAAACGGGCACTTACAGCCTGTGCACGGGCTATCTTATTTTTCTTTCGGTTAGAGAACAACGGCAGACTTCCGCCAATAAGGAAACCGTTGCTCTTCTCGTCTATAGAAGTATTTCTACGATAACCCACCTCCAACTTAGGAAGCCAGTTCTGACGCTGTACCGATACATTCTTCTCTGCCGCACGTGCCGAAGCATCTGCCATCTGCAGATTAGCATCGGTAGCTACCACTTCATCGTAAAGCTCGTCATAACCTGCCGGAGCCTTTGCCTGAGGGTATTCTGACGCAGAGAATTCTATTGGCAAATTACCGTTCATGGCAAGCAACTTCTGCAATGCTGTACGATGTGCGGCGTTATTCTGAGCCACCTCGGTCTGCACATTCATCAGTTCCATCTTTATCTTGTTGATGTCGAGCACGCCTGCATCACCTTGCTTCAAACGTTCATCAAACAATGTCAGTAAATCGCCGGCGTTCTTCTTGCGGAGCGAGAGCATCGCCTGCTGCTTGTTCAGCATAATCAGGTCGAGGCACAGATTCTTGGCAGAGAGCAGCAACTCGCGTCTTTCTACCTGATATTGTCTGTCTACTACTTCTTTCTGAAGTTTACCCGAACTATGGCGAGCCGCATACAGTGTAGGAAAGTCGAAACTCTGCGAAACTACCAGTTCCGAACTCGACATGCCACTTATGCCCTTGGTATAAAACGGACTATATTCTACCGATGGGTCTTCCAAATTGTTCTGGGTCTGCACCTCCATACGGGCAGCCTCGGCATCCTTAGCCGAAGCCTGCAGCTCCTTGTTGTTACGCTCTATATTGCGTAGCACCTCATCTATAGCCTGAGCCTTGACTTCGCCCAGCGAAACCAGCAAGGCTCCTACAGCTAAAAACGTATTAAGTTTATTCATTTGTCTCAGTCTTTTCTAAATTGATATTCAGAGTTATTTCTGGGTTTACGCCTTCTTACGATTCATCAACTCATATACTATAGGAACGATAAACGCATTAAGGAATGTAGATGTAAGCAATCCGCCCAATATCACCTTCGCCATCGGACTCTGTATTTCATTACCCGGCAAGTCGCCACGTAATGCCAACGGAATCAATGCCAACGCAGATGAAAGGGCTGTCATCAGAATCGGGTTAAGACGATCGAGCGAACCGTGAACGATGCTATCGCGCACATTCAGTCCTTCTTCCTGACGCAAGGTGTTATAATGGCTGATAAGCAACATACCGTTACGGGTAGCGATACCGAACAACGAGATAAATCCGATGATAGCCGGAATACTTACCTCGCCTGTAGTGCAAAGCAATGCGAATACACCGCCGATAAGTGCCAACGGAAGATTCAGCAAGATAACGGCACTCTGTCCGGCATTCTTAAACTGCATGTACAGCAGCAAGAATATAACCACAATACTCATGAACGAAGTCAAGAACAGAGTTCGACTCGCTGCCTGCTCGCTTTCAAACTGTCCACCATATTCCACGTGATAACCTTCGGGCATCTGCACGTTTTCTTCTACTTTCTTACGGATGTCATTCACCACGCCACGCAAGTCTCGTCCGCTTGTATTGGCAGAGATAACTATCTTACGCTGCACGTTCTCACGGTTAATGGTGTTAGGTCCCATGCTCGATACTACATCTGCCACGTAGCTCAACGGAATCTTACGTCCTTCGGCATCGTCTATCATCAGGTTCTTTACGTGCTCTATAGAGCCGCGGCTGTCTTCGCCGGCACGAACCACCAAGTTGAACGAACGTCCTTTCTCGTAAACCTGCGATACGGTTTCTCCAGCCATGTTTACTGTAATGAACTCATTAAACTGCGGCAATGAGATTCCGTATTTAGCCAACATTTCACGGCGAGGAATAATCTTCAGTTCCGGACGTTCTACTTGCTGTTCTACATTCAAGTCGGCTACACCTTCTACATCGCTTATCACACTCTTTATCTGATTACCTAAAGAAAACATCTTGTTAAGGTCGTCACCAAACAGCTTAATGGCTATGCTTGCCTGTGTTCCGCTCAACATAGCGTCTATACGGTGACTGATGGGCTGACCTATTTCTATATTAGCTCCGGTGATGACCGACATTTTTTTACGTACATCGGCAAGTACCTCTTTATGCGAGCGGTCTTTCAGTTCGAACGGAGCTTCTATCTCGGATACGTTAACTCCTAATGCGTGTTCGTCGAGTTCTGCACGTCCGGTCTTTCGGGCTACGGTCTGAATTTCTGGAATAGAAAGCAGCAATTCTTCTGCCTGGCGACCAATCTTATCTGATTCTTCCAATGAAATGCCAGGCATAGAACTTACGTTGATAGTGAATGAACCTTCGTTGAACGACGGCAAGAAGCTGCTCCCCAAAGTAAAGAACGCACCGAGAGCCAACAAAAATACCACAACAGTAGAAATCAGCACCGGACGCTTGTGCGACAATGCCCACATCAGCGCAGCCTCGTAATACTTGCGAAGCCAGCGAGCCACGAACGCTTCTTTAGGGAGTCCTTCATTCTTGAAGTTGCCGCCCAGCAGATAGCTACACAATACAGGAGTAAGAGTAAGCGCCACCACGGTAGAAGCGAATAGAGATACAATGAAAGCTATACCCAATGGGATAAGCATACGTCCTTCCATTCCTGTAAGGAAGAAAAGAGGCACGAAGCTGACTACGATAATAAGCGTGGAGTTAAGGATAGGCATACGCACCTCGCGCGAAGCATGGAATACCACATCGACTACCGAACGACGTTCTGCCTGCGGCAACGAATGGTTGGCACGCAAGTGTTTCCATACGTTCTCCACGTCTACTATGGCATCGTCTACCAACGAGCCGATGGCAATAGCCATACCACCCAAACTCATAGTATTTATACTCAAGCCCATGTAATGCAATACCAATATTGTTACTACCAACGATAAAGGCAAAGTAACAAGCGAGATAACTGTAGTACGTGTATTCGCCAAAAAAAGGAATAACACTATCACTACGAATATAGCTCCTTCATAAAGCGAACTTTGTACGTTACTGATAGAGCTTTCAATAAAGCGCGACTGACGGAATGTATCGGTAGAAACTTTCACATCGGCCGGAAGGTTTTTCTGCAAGTCTTTCAAAGCCTCTTCAAGCTTCTCCGTAAGTTCTATGGTTCCGGTATTAGGCTGCTTGGTCACGGTGATAAGTACTGCAGGCTTTCCTTTCTCTGAAGCCAAGCCCAACTTAGGTTGCTGTGCTCCTACTTTCACGTCGGCTATATCTTCCAGCATAACCGGAGCGCCGCCGGCTCCGAGTTTTACTACGGAGCGAGCCATCTTATTTACATCGGTAGTAGACAGTACGCCACGTACTATGTATTCATTGCCATACTCGTATATCACACCTCCGTTGGTATTCTGATTCATACCACGTGTAAAGTCCATTACTTCGCTCAGCGTAACGCCATAATATTTCATGCGTTCCGGGTGAAGCAATATCTGATATTCCTTTATATCGCCTCCAAGCACGGCTACTTGAGCTACACCTCCCGTAGAAAGGAGTCGCGGACGAATGGTCCAATCTGCCAAAGTACGGAGGTCGAGCATCGAAGTGCTGTCGGCAGTAAGGCCTACAATAAGCAACTCGCCAAGGATAGACGACTGAGGGCCGAGCGTAGGTTTACCTACATTAGCCGGAAAGTCTTCCGAAGCCGCCGCAAGTTTCTCCGACACTATTTGTCGGGCCAAGTAAACATCTGTATCCCAATCGAACTCTACCCATACCACAGAAAATCCGGTAGTAGACGACGAGCGTACACGACGAACACCTGTAGCACCGTTCACAGCGGTTTCTATAGGGAAAGTAACCAACTGTTCCACCTCTTCGGCAGCCATACCTCCGGCTTCTGTCATAACCACCACCGTAGGAGCATTCAAATCGGGGAACACATCAACTTCTGTATGAAAGGCGGTATACGTACCACCAATCAACAGCAACACAGACGCCACCAATATCAGCAGTCTGTTATGCAATGAAAAATGTATAATCTTATCGAGCATAATACTACATCCGCTAATTAATGGTTATGTGTATGTCCGGGGATAGCTGCACTGGCAGAAGCCAATTTAACGTGTATAGCGCCTTGGGTTACTACCTCGTCGCCTTCTTTCAGTCCCGACAATATCTCTACTCTACTACCGTCGCTCATGCCTATTTTTACCTCTTGTTTCTTATAGCCTTCTTCGTCTAAGCGCAGATATACAAAGTTTATGCCCTGCTCTTCTGTTAAGGCTGATGCAGGAACACTTATCACGCCAGGAATTTCGGAAGACAGCAGATATACTTCGGCAAAAGAACCGGGAATAATTTCACCGCGATTGTCGAACTCGAAAGTAACTGGGATGTAGAAAGAATTATCATCTGATGATTTGCCGTACGACAGCAAGCGACCCTTTAAGTCGGCCAGACGGAACACGGTTTCTCCATACGATGTACGGAAATTAGCCGATGCTACGCTGCCGAGCAACGGATAATAACGTTCTGAAACCTCGGCACGAAGACGCAAACGACGTGTCTGGCTAACAGACATCAAAGGCTGGCCAACATTTACAAAATCGCCTTCTTTTACGAAACATGATTTTACGTAACCCGAGATAGGTGACTTAACAGCAACACCCTTACCGTCTTTAGATGGCGATAAGGCTTCGTAAGCGATGCGTGCATTCTCATAAGTTTCTTTAAGCAGATTCAGTTCTTTCTTAGAAACAATCTGCTTTTCTGCCAACTTAACGGCACGTTCGTATTCGTCTTTAGCTGTAAGATAAGCCACCTTAGCACGCTTGGCAGGATCACCCTCTTGGATATTGTTACCCGAAACGGCAAGCACAGACGCGCCTTTCGCTACAGAAGTACCTTCTACAATAGGACGGTTAAGAGTAACTACTCCAGATACCGGTGCTACTACTGTAGCCTCTTCGCCTTGCGCCGCAAGAACCTGTCCGCTGGCGGGAATTACACGGCAGAAAGTACCGGCTTTTACGGTTTCTACCACTACTCCTGCAGCCTTAGCCTTTTCGGGAGTAAGGATGATTTCGTCAGAGTGACCGGCTTTAGCACCTTCGTGACTATGACCGTCGTGATCATGGTTATGACCTTCGTGATTATGTTCTTCTGTTTCGTGGTTATGGCCATCATGATCGTGTCCTTCGTGACTATGTCCACAAGAACCCAATGTAAAAGCGGCCAGGAAGCCTACTAATAAATATAGTTTCATTCTTATTTTATTTCTTTAGGTTGGTAAATATATAAGGAGATTGTGCCCGACGCAATTAGCCACCGGACATAACAAGACATTCCGCCTCATCAATTAGAGGCGAATAATCAACCTAAAGAAGGAGGTGCACGAAGTCCCCCTGCCCTACAGATATACCGGGCATGAAGATGCTCCACATAAACGGTTTCTTCCGCGAAGAGCCGCATACAGGAAAGCTCTTTCAGCCAAAGTTCATCGTCGGGAGTATAAAGAATGGTACAAAAAGAATAATCGGGAACAAGGTGGAAGCCGTGAGGAGCGCTACACACAAAGTGAGTTACACAGCCCGACGTACACGAGTGCTGGTCGGCATCGCCACTATGATGCATGTAAGAACCGTCGTGATGAGTACACTTAACGCCCGCCCCACAATCGCATAAAGCCATCGTGGTACATACGGCCATATCATGTTCCAGGCAAAATACTCCAGCATGATGGTGATGGGGAAACACCGTAGCTATCTGCATCAATATACAGATTGCAATCAGCGCCCAACTATAAATCCTTCTTGCTTTTTCTTTCATACGGTTATTACTCAGACTTTTTCAAATATTAATTTAAGAGTAGCAAAATTACGCTAATGTTCACTCTATCAGAAAAACCACGATTAATATTAAGCTGTTTTAACATTCTTACCGATATGAAGCAAGATTCACCGAACGAAAATCATTATCTTTGCTCCCCAAATATAGCAAATACATCGCCATGAAACGGATAAAAGTTACTTCGCCACAAGCGCGCATACAGACAAGCACAGAATTACCATCGTCAAAAAGCATCTGCAACCGCGCACTTATCATCAGTGCCTTATCGAAAAGTGCATATCATCCAGAGAATCTATCCGACTGTGATGATACGCGTGTTATGGTAGAAGCACTGAATAATATGCCTGACGAAATAAATATCATGGCTGCCGGAACCGCAATGCGTTTCCTTACGGCATACCTCTCGGTAAGCGAAGGCACACACACCATTACCGGTACAAAGCGAATGCAGCAACGCCCCATCAGTATCTTGGTAGACGCACTGCGTACACTGGGAGCCGATATAGAATATGCGGCAGCAGAAGGTTTCCCCCCTCTGCGCATCAGCGGCAAGAAGTTGACAGAGAACGAGGTTACTCTGCCGGGCAATGTCAGCTCGCAATATATTTCGGCGCTGCTAATGATAGGACCGATGCTTGAAAATGGCTTAGACCTGACGCTGACAGGCGATATCGTATCGCGCCCCTACATCAACATGACACTGAAATTGATGCAGGAATTCGGTGCAAGAGCTATATGGACCGACGAGAATCATTTGCGTGTAGAGGCAGGACCGTATAAGCCTATCCCATATTTTGTGGAGAGCGACTGGAGCGCGGCTTCGTATTGGTATGAGATATGCGCCTTATCAGAAGATGCAGAGATTTGTCTTCCGGGACTCTTTAGACACAGTCTGCAGGGCGACCATAAGGTAGCCGACCTGTTCAAGAACCTTGGAGTGGAGACTATATTCAACGAACGCGGAGTGACTCTAAAGAAAACAGCAGTAAAGACAAAGCGGATGGATTATGATTTCGTAAACCAGCCCGACCTGGCGCAGACTTTCGTAGTGACTTGTGCCCTGCTTGGCATACCGTTCCGCTTTGAGGGACTGCATAACCTTAAGATAAAGGAAACCGACCGCATAGCCGCACTCATAGCCGAAATGAAGAAACTTGGCTATCAGATTGAAGAAAAAGAAAACGCCGTATTAAGTTGGGACGGAAACCATACTGAAACAGCAGTAGCACCCGCCATCGACACCTACGAAGACCATCGTATGGCAATGGCATTCGCTCCGGCTTGCATGCGAATAAAAGACTTATATATCAATAATCCGGAGGTGGTAAGCAAGTCATACCCACACTACTGGGAGAACCTTACACAAGCCGGATTTGACATCATAATGGAGGAACAAGCATGATTATCCTAATCTTAATATTAATAGTGGCCATATTCGGACTAACATCCGGATATTTCTACAACAGAAACATACAGAAAAAGATAGAGCGCGGAGAGCTTGAAGAAGCTCCCGAGGTAGTAGACGTAGACAGTGAATGCTGCGGACAGCACCAGATATGCGAAAAAGAAAGCCTGCTGGCTGCCGTAAGCAAACAGATAGAATATTATGACGACGAGGAACTGGACAGATTCCGAGGTCGCCCGTCCGATCAATATGAAGAAGAAGAGATAGAAGAGTTCAGAGACATTCTCTACTCTATGAAAGACGATGAGGTAGCCGGATGGAGCCGCAGCCTGCAGTTGCGCGGTGTAGAGTTACCCGATGAGCTGAAGGACGAACTGTTCCTGATAGTAGGCGAACGACGCTTCGAATCTTCGGCAAAATAACACACTCACATTCTTAACTGAACACATCACATCATGGATAACCTGATAGAATTATTTCAATATACATTCTTCCAGCACGCTCTTTTAGGCAGTTTGTTTGCCAGCATCGTCTGCGGAATTATCGGTACGTACATCGTGACCCGACGGCTGGTGTTCATAAGCGGAGGTATTACCCACGCTTCGTTCGGTGGTATCGGCATCGGGTTATACGCCGGAGTGTCGCCTATACTGTGCGCTGCAATATTCTCTGTACTGTCGGCTTTCGGAGTGGAATGGCTCAGCAAGCGAAGCGATATGCGCGAAGACTCAGCCATAGCCGTGTTCTGGACTTTCGGTATGGCCATAGGTATCATATTCAGTTTCTTGGCTCCCGGCTTTACGCCCGATTTATCGTCGTATCTGTTCGGCAATATCCTTACTATTACTACTAGCGACATTGCCATGCTGGGCATACTCAGCGTTATACTGGCAGTGTTCTTCGGTTTGTTCCTTAGAGCAATCATCGCCATCGCTTTCGATAGAGAGTTTGCACGCTCGCAGCATCTGCCAGTTGCCTTGTTCGAGTATCTGCTCATGATGTTCATTGCACTCACCATCGTATCATGCCTGCGCATGGTAGGAATAGTGCTGGTAATATCACTGCTCACACTGCCGCAAATGACGGCTAATTTGTTCACCAACAGCTTTAAGCGCATCATCTGGCTGTCTATACTGATAGGATATGTAAGCTGTATAGGGGGACTGTTCTTTTCGTACAAATGCCAGATTCCATCGGGAGCTGCAATAATATTTGTATCTATCCTGATTTATGCCTTAGCAAAAACCGGACGGTTATGCTATAAGAAATCATGAAAGAATCATTATCTTTGCTGAAAACAATAATCATATAATGATATGGAAATAAAAATCACATCGTTAGACAATATCCGCGAGGCGGCTAAGCAATTCATCGCCGCTATGGGAGATAATACCGTCTTCGCTTTCTACGGAAAAATGGGAGCCGGAAAGACTACATTCATTAAGGCTGTATGCGAAGAGCTGGGCGTTACTGATGTCATCAACTCACCTACATTCGCCATCGTAAACGAGTATCGTTCTGATTCTACCGGCGAACTGATTTATCATTTCGACTTTTATCGTATCAAGAAGCTCGACGAGGTGTACGATATGGGTTACGAGGATTATTTCTACAGTGGCGCATTGTGCTTTATAGAATGGCCTGAACTGATAGAAGATGTGCTTCCGGGCGATGCCGTTAGCGTACGCATAGAGGAGGCGGAAGATGGTAGCCGCACTGTTAGCTTATGATAACTCATTATATCATACAATCAGTCTTTGTCCTGGTGGGATTGATGGCGGTATTGGCTGCTGTCTTTAACTGGGACTGGTTTTTCACCGCTAATAATACTCGCTTTATAGTGGAGAATGTTGGCAGAGTAAGGGCGCGGTTGTTTTATGCCGTTATCGGATTGTTTATGATAGCGACGGGGGTATTTTTCTTCTTGACGTTGCAAGGGATGATTTAATCTGATTTAATCATAGAGCATAAAAAAGCATCTCAAAAAGTTTTAGCTTTGACTTTTTGAGATGCTTTTTTTATGCTGTTTTTTTGTTTTTGCCATGCGGATGGCTTTACTTCTTCTTTTGTCTTGATACAAAAGAAGAAGTAACAAGAAGAAAAAATCAAGGCTGAACGTCTCCGGGGCTACTGCGGAAAGGCCGTTCTGGTGCCGTGAAGCCAAACTCGCTTCGTTTCACTACGCTCAGACAAGGCTTCCCAACACCGCCCGTCCATTCCTCCGCTCACGCCCCTCCGCCTAGGCCGGTCTTTCATTTCTAACGGCTTCTTTATTCGCCAAGGCGCTTCGCTGTTGGCTTTTTTTCGGCTATGCCTTCTGAGGTAAGATTTGTAAACATAAAAATTTGTTTGAAAATGACTTAAAGAGAGAATGCGAATTTCTGAAAACTATTCGCATATTGCAAGCCTGCAATTTGCATATTGCAGACTGACTTTTCGAATACTTTTTTATTTTTCTCGTATTCTTTTTTATCACGTCCAGAAGGTGCTGTAGGGCCGTTTTTTTTTGAATTATTTATGGGTTGTATCTTACAGACAGAAAATCTCGCTTCTTTTTATCAAGTAAAAGTATGAAACATTTAAAGACAGTGAACTTGGCGTGGCTTCATTCTACGAATAGAAACACGCTGCTTGGAATTAGTTCTTGTATGTAAAGACAAAAATATGAGAGAAACGTCCGTTGACTTCGGTTATTTGCACAGAGAAGATGAATGAACGGAACATGTTGATGTTATCGTATATAAACGTAGGAAGGAACGACTTGTATTCTTCTGAGTGACTGGCTATATAGTCCATATCTGCTACCATGATGTATGAAGCCTCGCGCGAGAGATTTGATACACACTCGTCGAACAATGTGTTGCGTGACGAAGCAACCATCTTGGAAACACATGAATCGACACGGTTTTTATTTGACTCTATAATAACACTGTCGGGCAACTCTACTGGATTAATTGTTGATATCAATCCCTCAACACGCTGCACACACGAATCTGGTGTATGCATGGAACCGCCTAAATAACATACTTCGCTGTTAATGTGTATATCAAACTCGCTCCACACGTGCGATTGACCTTCAGACAACAGAGGGAATGAAGAATTTCTAGCATAAAGAGTCATGAAATTAGCCGACTTGGAATGATATAAACCAGAGAATATCGGGTCGGCAGCAAGCGAGTTTTTCTTTTTTTCTGTGTCGATAACCTGCTCTATCAACTTCTTCTGATAGCTGACAGCTACAAAGCCTTTTCCGCTGTATGTAGAAAGAAAATCTCCGCTCTTCATGGGATAAACCACTATATCCTTGCCTTGATAAGTTTCACGCTTAGGATTAAAGTCGCCTCCACCCTTCTTCAAGAGCCACTCAAACAACTTCTCACCTGGCTTATCGGTTGTAAAGTATACAATGATATCACGAGGGGTAGACGGACGATGGAAGCTGATGAGAAACTTTCCCAACTGATTACCTATGCCGTGCGCATCACTGTCCGAGAACAGGCCGGTATCTTTGAATAGCATCGACACAATACCCGCGTTATGTAGCGAGTCGAATTCTGAAGCATAAGTTGTATGAGGAAGTTCGCTGACAAGTAAATCGAGATTATCCGTTTCTAATACACCGATACAATCGGACGGAACAAGTGTCAGCAAGTTGAAGTCTTTATCAAGTTCGGCCATTCCTGCATGAGCATACTTGGTAAACCCCATTCCAATGCAGAACAGGATAACAGAAAGTATAACACCAAGTTTTCCGACCGTACGTAATTTCATCTCAAAACTATATCTTTTTCGCAAATATAGCTAATTATTTTAAAATTACGATAAAAAACGAAAATATAAAATAAAAAAGGCAACCGATTGGTTGCCTCAAATAAAGAAATAAAGGGTGGCAGATGGGACTCGAACCCACGACATTCAGAACCACAATCTGACGCTCTAACCAACTGAACTACAGCCACCATATTAAAGCTTTTCAATAAAGGTTATCGAGAGGGTGACTAGTGGGACTCGAACCCACGACATTCAGAACCACAATCTGACGCTCTAACCAACTGAACTATAGTCACCATGTTGATTACCTTTTCAAAAGCGATTGCAAAGGTAGACATTAATTTGAAACTTGCAAACAAAATTCAAAAAAAAGTGCGTTTTGAGAGTATTATTTGTCAAAACGCACTTATTTCATTATTCGTAAATAGCCTTTTTACCTGCTAATAACGTATTTTTCATCAACGAAACGATGGTCATCGGTCCTACTCCACCAGGAACCGGAGTAATGAAAGAACAACGCGGAGCTACCTCATCAAATTTTACATCACCTGTCAACTTGAAGCCAGATTTACGTGTAGCGTCGGGAACGCGAGTAGTACCTACGTCTATAACTACCGCTCCTTCTTTCACCATTTCTGCCTTCACGAAGTTGGGCTGCCCCATGGCCGCAATGATAATATCAGCTTCGCGACAGATTTCTGTAATTCCTTGCGTACGACTATGACATACCGTTACGGTAGCGTCGCCAGGGTTTCCTTTCTGCATCATAAGCATAGCCATAGGTTTACCTACAATGTTGCTTCTGCCAAGCACTACGCACTTCTTGCCTCTCGTATCAATTTCATATCTTCTCAGCAATTCCATAATACCGTTTGGAGTAGCCGAAATATAACAAGGTAGTCCGATAGACAAACGGCCTACGTTAATAGGATGGAATCCGTCGACATCCTTACGATAATCTATGCTTTCGATAACCTTCTGCTCCGAGATATGCTTAGGAAGCGGCAACTGTACGATGAATCCATCTACATCGGGATCTGCGTTCAGCTCTTTAACCTTAGCCAACAACTCATCTTCCGTCACATCCGCTTCGTAACGAATCAGCGACGATTTGAAGCCACACACCTCACACGCCTTAACTTTAGCGGCTACGTAAGTCTCGCTGCCGCCATCGTGTCCTACCAAAATAGCAGCAAGATGAGGACGCTTACCACCACGGGCTACAATCTCAGCCACTTCGGCAGCAATCTCCTGCTTAATCTGCTCTGATACTGCTTTTCCGTCAATCAATGTCATACTTATATATCTTTAAATAGTTTGTTTTCTATACTTATTACTACAACTACGGCAATTGCACGAAACGCTTCTTACCTTTCAGCTTAGACTGCCACACGATGCTATACTTCTTACGTTCCGGGATATCGCCCACCACGGTACGGCAAAGATTCTCCTCACGGTCGGCTTTAAATGATGGGCGCATACTGGCATACTCCTTACGAGCTTTATAAACCGCCACAGCATTTTTCATGTCTCCTTTAAGAACAAATACAGCTGCCGCTACATAATCGAGCACGAAACGCATACGCATCACCGCATTCAGTTCGGCCTCGGGCAAGTTTTTATATAACATCAACAAGTTATTTCTGAAGTTGAGAAAGGTTTTACGAGGGTTCTCCTTTTTAAGTGTAGCGCCGCCCACATGATAAACACGGCTCTGAGGCACACATACTATCATTCTGCCACGACTACGAAGGCGCCAACACAGATCAATTTCTTCATTATGCGCAAAGAAGCGGCCATCCAGTCCGCCTGCCATCTGGTAATCGGCCTGACGAATGAGCAATGCTGCACCGGTAGCCCAGAATATCGGCATAACAGTATCGTATTGTCCGGCATCTTTCTCTACCATCTCAAATATACGTCCACGACAGAACGGATAGCCTAATCGGTCGATGAATCCACCCGACGCCCCAGCATACTCAAACATTTCCTTATGATGCCAGCTGAGCAACTTAGGTTGGCAAGCTGCCACTTCGGGATGAGCATCCATATAATCTGTCAATGTAGACAACCAACCTTCGGTTACCTCTACATCGCTATTCAGCAGAACCACGTATTCAGCCTCAACATGCTGCAACGCCTTATTATATCCGTCGGCAAAACCATAATTACGGTCTAGGCGAACCAAGCGAACCGACGGAAACTCTTTCTCTACCACTTCGCAAGATTTGTCAGTCGAAGCATTATCGGCTACACAAACTTCAACTCCATCGGCTTGCGAATATTGCACCACCGACGGAAGAAACTTGCGAAGCATGGTTTCGCCGTTCCAATTTAATATTACGACCGAGACTTTAAGCATACCTACTATTATTACACCTTATATATAATATACATCACACAATAGTTCCTACTAACGAAGTCTCGTCTTCGTTAAAGCATTCAAGACGAACAGTGATAATACGATTATCAAGTTCATTATCGCGCTTTATCTCTACACGAATATAATTATCTGTAAAGCCGTGCATGGGGACTCCTTCTTTAGAATGTTCCATAAGCACTTTCATCTCACGTCCGATATGATTACGATAGAAAGCCTTTGTCTTTTCGTCCGATATCGCCAAGAGTCGTTGGCTTCGTTCATGCTTTTCATCGGGCGACACCACATGGTCTATCTTGAGAGCCTGAGTGCCCGGACGCTCTGAATAACTGAACACATGAAGCTGAGTTACATCCAAGCCTTTTATAAATTGATAAGCCTTTTCGAAGTATTCTTCTGTTTCGCCACGAGTACCCACTATCACGTCTACACCGATAAACGCATCGGGCATGAGCGATTTAATCTTCTGTATCTTCTCTGCGAAAAGAGCTGTATCATAACGACGGCGCATCAACTTCAATACCTCATCGCAACCCGACTGAAGTGGAATATGGAAATGAGGCATGAAACGCTTAGACTTAGACACGAATTCTATAATCTCGTCTGTAAGCAAGTTTGGCTCGATAGATGAGATACGATAACGCTCTATACCATCTACCTCATCGAGCGCCTTTACCAAATCGAAGAAATTCTCGCCAGTCGATTTACCAAAATCGCCTGTATTGACTCCGGTTATTACGATTTCCTTTCCTCCTTCGGCTGCTACCTCTTCTGCCTGCTTCACGATATCGGCAATACTTCCGTTACGACTGCGTCCGCGTGCAAACGGAATAGTGCAATATGAACAGAAGTAATCGCATCCGTCTTGCACCTTCAAGAAGTAACGTGTACGGTCGCCACGCTCGCACGAAGGAGAGAACTTACGTATATCCTTCGACGCAGTAGTCACAGCCTCACCATGCTCACGCTTCTGCATATCGCCCAGATACTTTATCAAATCGCCTTTTTGTTCGGCTCCTAACACCAAGTCTACACCCTCTATATCTGCTACCTGTCCTGGCTTGAGCTGTGCATAACATCCCGTCACCACGATAAACGCCCCTGGGTTCTCTTTAGCCAAACGATGTATGGCCTGACGACATTTCTTATCTGCCACCTCAGTAACAGAGCATGTGTTAACGATGCAGATATCCGCCACTTCACCTTTACGGGCAGTACGCACACCAGCCTCCTTCAATATCTTACCGATAGTAGATGTTTCAGAGAAATTGAGCTTGCAGCCCAACGTATAATAAACCGCTTTTTTATTTTGGAATACAGTTGTATCTATCATAATTACCTTTGTAATATTATAAGGTGCAAAGTTAAAAATAAAATGTTAGAGTATAATCAGAGAAAAGACAAAATAGGGAATACACAAAACGAGAACGCATGTTAAACAACATACTTATTGGGGGCGTTTTAAGGGTTTACAATGCGGATTTGTTAATTTAATATGTTTAAAAACACATTTTTTACGAAAAAAGTCGAGTTATGAAGAACAACGTATTAAAAAACTCCATATCTTTGCACCGTCTTCAAAAGGGAAGACAAAGCATTAAAGTATTACAGATTTTTAAAAGCAAAAGAAAATGAAAAAATTAGTATTTTTGTTCGTAGCATTCGCTGCTGTATCTTTCGCATCTTGCGGTAACAAAGCAGCTAACTCTGAAAACGCATCTGATTCTGCATCTGTAGAAGCAACTGTAGTAGAAGAAGCAGCTCCTGTAGCTGGTGATTCTTTGAACGCTGCTGCTGATTCAACTGATTCTACTTCTACAGTAGTAGCTGAATAATTCGCAGAGCGTACGAACGCGAGAGAATTGAAAGTCTGCAAGCACAGCCTGCAGACTTTTTTTATGCCATTATATGGACACAAAATAAAACTCGCCGCAAGAAGACAACTGAAATCATACTTTGATTCAGCCACTTCTTGCGGCGAGTTTGTTATTTTGATAGCAGAGCGTTTACTGCTTCATCAGGAAAGCCTTGAACGACTGGAAGTCTTTACTCATAGGAACAGACTGCTTGATGCCACGCATAAAAGCCTGAAGCTTTTCTGGAATCTTCACTTCTGCGCCGATGATATCTTCTACAGTCTGAAGGAATTTAGCCGGATGAGCTGTTTCGAGGAACACACCAGTTTCGCCTGGCTTCAAGTCTTCCGACAACGCACGATAGCCACAAGCTCCATGAGGGTCGAGCAAGTATCCGGTTTCTTCGTAAGTCTTCTGCACAGTCTCTCTGATTTGATCGTCAGTATAAGTTTCTCCGCTTATCTCGGCAGCTATAGCGTTGTGACTGCCTCCGTATAGGTCGAGAACTCTGGCAAAATTACTAGGATCACCCACATCCATCGCATTAGCAATAGTAGAAACCGACGGACGAGGATTATACTCTCCGGTTTTGAGATACTGATAGAATATATCGTTGCGATTATTGGCTGCAATGAAACGCTTAACCGGAAGTCCCATACGCTTACCGAATAATCCGGCTGTGATATTTCCGAAGTTTCCGCTCGGCACACAAACCACAAGGTTATCAGCCTTGCCAATTTTCTTCATCTGAGCATAAGCATAGAAATAATAGAATGCCTGCGGAAGAAAACGAGCCACATTGATAGAGTTGGCAGAAGTAAGTTGCATATGATCGTTCAGTTCTTTATCCATAAAAGCATTCTTAACCAACGCCTGACAATCATCGAACGTACCGTCAACTTCTACAGCCGTAATATTCTGACCCAATGTAGTGAACTGCTTCTCCTGAATCTCGCTGACCTTTCCTTTCGGATAAAGTACATATACATGGATACCTTCTACACCCAAGAAACCATTTGCCACGGCACTGCCCGTATCGCCAGATGTAGCGACAAGCACGTTAACCTGACTTTTGCCTTCCTTACGTATAAAGTAACCCAAGAGTCGCGCCATGAAACGCCCGCCTACATCCTTGAACGCCAGCGTAGGTCCGTGAAACAACTCCAATGAATAGATATTATCTTTCACCTTTACTGCAGGCACGTCAAAGCTCAACGTATCATATACGATATGCTTCAATGTATCGGCCGGCACATCTTCCCCGAAAAAAGCGTCGGCTACGCGATACGCTATTTCCTGAAACGTCATGTTTTCTATCTCTTCGTAAAAAGATGCAGGCAAAGGTTTTATCTCGCGGGGCATATAAAGACCCTTGTCGCCTGCCAGTCCGCGCACTACAGCTTCTTCGAGTGTTGCGTCGGATGCTTGTTTGTTTGTACTGTAGTATTTCATGATGCTCTATTTTATATCCATAAAAAGGTTCATAAATTCATCTTTATCTAGCAAGCCATACTCTCCTTTCTGGCAAGCTACTTCATCGTAGGTCGATACATTATCAGGCTCGATGCCTGGATAATAAATCAGGAACGGTATCGGCTCGGCTGTATGAGTGCGAAGCTCACACGGTGTAGGATGGTCTGGCAATACAGCTATCGCCACCGGCTCGTCCCAATCTTTCACAGCCTCATATATCGGACCCACAGCCCTGCGGTCGAGGTATTCTATTGTTTTCAACTTCAATGGCACATCACCTTCGTGTCCGGCCTCATCGCTTGCCTCGATATGCAGATATACAAAATCATCTGTCTTCAGAGCTTCGATGGCAGCCTGCGCCTTACCTTCATAATTGGTATTATACAAGCCGGTAGCTCCTTCCACATCGATGCAACGCAATCCGGCGTAATGGCCTATACCTCGAATCAAATCGACAGCCGTAATGACTGAACCTTTCTTGATACTGGGATACTTGTCCGACAAAGGCTCCATCTTAGGACGATACCCCGGACTCCACGGCCAAATGCTATTAGCCGGATCTTCGCCTTCAGCAACCCGCTTTAAGTTCAACGGATGATTAGCCAGCAACTCCTGCGATTTCATAATCAAATCGTTAAGCAAAGCCGCCGTTTCTTCCGCTTCAGGACGAAGAGCCTTTACCAGGTTAGGGCGGAAAGGTTTAAGAGGCACATCGTGAGGAGGCACGCAAGCCACGTGTTTATCACCACCTTTTATAACCAACAAATGGCGGTACTGAACTCCGGTGTAGAAATGCACCTTATCATTTCCTAACTTCTCTTCGAGATATTTTATTAGCACATCAGCCTCTTCGGTAGAGATATGTCCGGCAGAGTGATTCTTCAGCAACTCGCCTTCCACACACACCAAATTACACCGCATAGCCATATCATCGGGCTGCAAATCAACTCCTATGCTGGCAGCCTCAAGCACTCCCCTTCCCTCGTAAACGGTAGGAAGGTCGTAGCCCATTACCGACATATTGGCAACTTCGCTTCCGGGATGAAACCCATCGGCCACGGTCTTCAACATACCGGTTTTTCCCATCTTAGCCAATCTATCCATATAAGGAGTATCGGCGTATTGCAGCAAGGTTTTGTTTCCCAATGACGGAACAGCCCAATCGGCCATACCGTCACCTAAAATAATAAGATGCTTCATAAGCCTAAATGTTTGCAATGCTCATAATATCGGCAAAGACACCGGCAGCTGTAACCCCGGCTCCTGCACCATATCCTTGTATAAGCATCGGGTATTCGTTATATCGTTCAGTTGTAATTAAAATAATATTATTGCTTCCTTCTAGTTCATAGAATGGATGATTATGGTCTACTTCTTCAAGGCGTACTTCGGCACGTCCGTTTTCCAAGCGAGCTACGAAACGCCAGCGTTTTCCTTCTTTTTCAAGAACCTGACGGCGTTCTTCGAAACCGGCGTCAAGCGACGGAAGTTTCTTCCAGAACTGCTCTATTGTACCTTCGAATAACTCGTTAGGTATGAACAAACGTTTCTCTACATCTTCCTGATTAAGACGATATCCTGCCTCGCGCGCCAAGATAACCAACTTGCGCACCACGTCTTTTCCGCTCAAATCAATTCGTGGGTCGGGTTCTGAGTATCCGTCTTCTTTAGCCAGACGTACAGTCTCACTAAACGGAACCTTCGCGCTTATTTTATTGAAGATGAAGTTAAGCGTACCGCTCAACACGGCTTCTATCTTAAGAATCTTGTCACCGCTGTTTATCAGGTCGTTAATGGTATTGATTACCGGAAGTCCGGCACCAACGTTTGTCTCGAACAAGAACTTAACGCCACGCTGACGAGCGATGTGCTTCAACTCAGCATAATTCTCGTAATCGGAAGACGCCGCTATCTTATTTGCGGCTACAACAGCTATGTTATGGCTGAGGAATTCCTTATATAATCCGGCTATATCATTATTGGCTGTACAGTCCACGAATACCGAATTAAAGATATTCATGCCGATAATCTCATCGTGTAGCACCTGAGGCGAAGAAGCCATTCCTTTCTCTTCAAGATCCTTACGGAAGTTCTCCAAGTCTACACCGTTACGACTGAATATCGCCTTATGTCCGTTGGCTATACCCACAACCTTCAAGCACAAGCCACGCTCACTCTTCAGGCGTTCTTGCTGTCCGTGAATCTGCTCTATCAGGCTACTGCCCACAGTACCAACGCCGCAGATAAACAAATTAAGCACTTGGTACTCCGACAAGAAAAAAGAGTCATGAATTACGTTCAGAGTTTTACGCAAAGAAGCTCCATCTACCACGAATGATATGTTAGTTTCCGACGCACCCTGCGCACAAGCTATCACATTAATGCCATTACGTCCCAGAGTTCCGAAAAGTTTTCCGGCGATGCCCGGAGTATGCTTCATATTTTCTCCTACGATAGCCACGGTAGCCAATCCGCTTTCGGCTTTCATCGGACTGATTTCTCCCATCTCTATTTCCTTGGCAAACTCTTCGTTCAGCACTTCGCATGCTAAAGACGCATCCTCGTTTCTTACACCGATAGAAGTAGAGTTTTCTGAAGAAGCCTGCGAAACCAAGAATACGCTTATGCCGTTTTCAGCCAAAGTCTTGAAGATACGATGGTTTACACCGATAACGCCCACCATACCGAGGCCGGTCATAGTGATAAGGCAAGTATCATTGATAGAAGATATACCCTTGATAGCCTTCGATGAATCGCTTGCCTCCTGCTTAATGATAGTACCCGCCGCTTCCGGATTAAATGTATTCTTTACCAGAATAGGAATGTTTTTATGACACACCGGATAGATAGTAGGCGGATAAACTACCTTAGCACCGAAGTTACAAAGCTCCATCGCTTCTACGTAACTCAACTCATTGATAGAATAGGCAGAACTGATAACGCGAGGATCGGCTGTCATAAAGCCATCTACATCCGTCCAAATTTCGAGTACGTCAGCATCGAGCGCAGCCGCCAGAATTGAAGCTGTATAGTCTGAACCGCCACGACCCAAGTTGGTGACTTCGCCTGTAGTTTTATCCGAAGAAATGAATCCTGGAACCAACGATACCTCAGGTATTTCCTTAAAGGTTTCGCAAACCAACTTGTTGGTAAGTTCTGTATCTAGAATATTCTTATTATGCTTTTTCTCTGTTTTGATGAACTGTCGCGAGTCGAACCATTGCGCACCGTTTATCAGTGTAGCCACAATGATAGAAGAAAGACGTTCACCATAGCTCACAATAGTAGCAGAAGTCTTAGGAGACAAGTCGCGAATCAGATAAATTCCCTGGAATATGTCTTTTAGTTCGTTCAACAATTCGTTTACGCAGTCCAGAAGCAACTCTCTCTTCTGCCCAGCGGGAATTACCGTATATACCATTTCAATATGGCGATTCACTATCTCTTTCATCTCCTTCTCGTAGCCCGAGTCTCCCTCTGACGCCATGCGCGAGGTCTTTATCAGCTTATCGGTTATACCTCCCAGTGCAGAAACTACTACGATTACCTTATCGTCGACAGATTCGACAATTTTCTTCACGTTTAACATGCTATTGACAGAACCTACGGATGTTCCGCCGAATTTCATTACTTTCATGAGCCTTATATATATGTTTATGCCGCTATTTCTTCGCCTTTTCACCTAAAAGCAAAGTAACGTAACAAATTAAAATATCCGATTAAAAAATAAAAGAATGGAACTAATCCCATGTATAAGCCTGAATCCACAGGCGTGAATCACATAGAAACACTTATAAAAAACACATCACCCCAGAGGGGTCATCCCTGTCCCGGTAATCATGGTTGAAACAGCACCCGCCATTTCGCCCAACATAATGATATGATGTAAGTCTCTGTTCATGAATATTTGTTTCTTCGGCCACAAATATAATAACATTTTTCCATAACAATGCGATATGCACGATTATTTTATCGTACAAAGCCTTTTTGCACTACGAAAGCCTGAGCATGAAGCGAAAACCATCACAACATTTGCATATAAATGAAAAAACACATATTTTTGTTCATCAAATATTTCATTCCACATTTTGACAAACTTTTAAAACAGCAAAATATATGGCAGACTCAAAAACAATAATCAGCGAAGCTGAAGAGAAGATGGATATGGCTATTATGTATCTGGAAGAAGCTTTGGCTCACATCCGCGCCGGAAAGGCAGACGTACGCCTACTCGACGGTATACGCGTAGATTCTTACGGAAGCATGGTTCCTATTAATAATGTAGCAGCTGTAACTACACCAGACGCACGCAGCATCGCCATCAAACCGTGGGATAAGAGCATGTTCCGCGTAATAGAAAAAGCTATCATCGACTCAGCTCTTGGCATTATGCCAGAGAACAACGGTGAAATTATCCGTATCGGTATACCGCCACTCACAGAGGAACGACGCAAACAGTTGGCTAAGCAGTGCAAAGGCGAAGGCGAAACCGCTAAGGTTAGCGTGCGCAACGCTCGCCGTGACGCTATCGACGCTCTGAAGAAAGCGGTGAAAGACGGAATGCCAGAAGACGAACAGAAAAACAGCGAAGCTAAACTGCAGAAAGTACACGATAAGTACATCAAGCAGATAGACGATATGCTTGCAGCAAAAGATAAGGAAATCATGACGGTATAATACCCGTTCATTATATGATAAATAAGCACGGACCACGATGACACTATGCCTCAGTCCGTGCTTTTATTAATTATAAATATAAATAGCGAAACACAATATATCATTTTGGATAAAGGATTAGTCATAAGAAATACAGGTAGCTGGTATGTGGTAAAAACAGACAGCGGCCTCAGCGTAGAGTGTAAAATAAAAGGCAACTTCCGACTAAAAGGTATACGGAGCACAAACCCCGTAGCGGTGGGCGACAGAGTGCAGATTTCCGGAACCGAAAGCGGAAACTCTTTCATCACAGAGATAGAAGACCGCAAGAATTATATCATTCGCCGTGCTTCTAACTTATCTAAACAATCGCACATCATAGCAGCCAACCTCGACTTGTGCTTGCTGGTGGTAACGGTGAACTATCCTGAAACTTCTACTACATTCATCGACCGTTTTCTAGCATCGGCCGAAGCGTACCGTGTTCCGGTGTCTATAGTCTTCAATAAAGTAGACCGATACACCGAGGATGAATTGCGCTACCTAGAAGGACTAATCAATCTATACAATACCATCGGCTATACATGTTATAAGGTGTCTGCTCTGACAGGCGAAGGCATAGACGAAATACGCAATCTGCTTAAAAACCGCATTACATTATTCTCGGGACATTCGGGCGTAGGAAAATCGACTCTTATAAATGCCATCTTGCCCGAACAGCATCAAAAGACAAGCGAAATATCGGCAGCGCATAATAAAGGTATGCACACCACTACATTCTCTGAGATGTTCCCCGTAGAAGGCAACGGATATATTATAGATACTCCGGGGATAAAAGGATTCGGAACATTCGATATGAAAGACGAAGAGGTAGGACATTACTTCAAAGAGATATTCAAGTTCTCGGCAGAATGCAAATACGGTGACTGCACACATCGCCACGAACCGGGATGCGCCGTACGTCAGGCTGTTGCCGATCACTACATCAGCGAGTCGCGCTATGCTTCTTATTTAAATATCCTAGAAGATAAAGAAGAAGGTAAATATCGTTCCGCATATTAGAATCACTCAAATAATATATAAGGCTCGCATCACTGCGAGCCTTACATTAAGAGATTACTAATTAATTTTTTAGGGATAATACATTTACCCCATCTGATAGAGATATAAACCATATCACCACTGTAATACGGATTTTTACACCTATAAAATAGATGCAACAAAAGAAAACCACGCATCACTGCGGGATTATTCTCATGCGTAAAGATATGCAAAAAGAAATACCCCCCTATCAATTAACGGATTTTAACTGAATACACTTGCTTTTCTCGACATAAATCAAGAAAAGCGCAATAAAAAGAAAGAAACTTCAAACTTTATATGGCAATTCATGCCTTAATTTGGCATTAAGTCAAAAGTAAAAAATATTAATATCACTTTTTAACGCTTATCCATATACACTTATTTTTTCCTGACTTTATCAGTTTTTTGTTACTAATACACCAGCCATAAATGTGCCAGTTACGGCAAAGTCGTCTTACTTCGAACGATGTGAATGCTTACTTCGGTCGAAGTAAGCGCTCACTTCGAGTCGGTCAACGTGCTTACTTCGGTCGAAGTAAGACGACTTTATTAAAGAATTTCATGACTTCCATATAATGGCAATATCATACCTTACACTTATTTTTTATCTTTGTATGAAAAATAGGTAGATAATACGATGGCTAAAGAAAAGACTGTATATGTATGTAGCAACTGCGGACAGGAATCGCCTAAATGGGCAGGCAAATGTCCGTCGTGCGGACAATGGAACACTTTCGTAGAAGAAGTGGTACGAAAAGAGGCACCAGTAGCAAAACACGTAGCCCACGGAATAGAATCAATCAAGTCGAAACCGCAACGCTTGTTCGAGATTACTTCGAGCGACGAGCAACGAATTGACATGGGCGACGAAGAGCTGAACCGCGTATTAGGCGGTGGACTGGTAGAAGGCTCGCTTACACTGATAGGCGGTGAGCCGGGTATCGGAAAGTCAACTCTCGTATTGCAGACGGTGCTGCGTCTTGCTAACAAGAAGGTGTTATATGTATCTGGCGAAGAGAGCGCACGCCAACTCAAACTACGCGCCGACCGCATCCCCCACCCCGAAGAGACGGAGCTGCTGATAGCTTGCGAAACTTCACTGGAGCAGATATTCACTCATATTAAGAACACGGCTCCCGATTTAGTCATCATAGACTCAATACAAACCATATCGACAGAAAACATAGAATCGTCGCCCGGCAGCATCGTGCAGGTTAGAGAGTGTTCGGCTTCTATCTTGAAATTCGCGAAGGAGACCGGTACGCCCGTTATCTTTATTGGACATATAAATAAAGAAGGAAACATAGCCGGACCAAAGGTTCTGGAGCATATAGTAGACACTGTTCTTCAGTTTGAAGGCGACCAACACTACATGTATCGTATATTGAGAAGCATAAAAAACAGATTCGGAAGCACCGCCGAACTTGGCATCTACGAAATGAGACAAGACGGACTGCGGCAAGTGAGCAATCCATCAGAACTGCTTCTTACACAAGACCATGAAGGCATGAGCGGAATAGCAATCGCTTGTGCGGTAGAAGGCATACGCCCATTCCTTATCGAAGTGCAAGCGTTAGTAAGCACCGCCGCATACGGAATGCCGCAACGCTCGGCTACGGGATTCGACTTGCGACGAATGAACATGCTTCTGGCAGTATTAGAAAAGCGAGTGGGATTTAAGTTGGCGCAGAAAGATGTGTTCCTGAATATTGCCGGAGGACTGAAGGTAAACGACCCCGCCATCGACTTGGCGGTGATAAGCGCAACCCTGTCGAGCAACATGGATGCGGAAATAGATGCCGGAGTCTGCATGGCTGGCGAAGTAGGCCTAAGCGGAGAGATAAGACCGGTAAACCGAATAGAGCAGCGCATAGGCGAAGCAGAAAAACTCGGTTTCAAGCGAATGATTATACCTAAGCATAACCTGCAAGGGCTGGATAAACGGAAAATAAAAATAGAACTGGTTCCGGTAAGAAAGGTAGAAGAAGCCTTTCGCGAACTATTCGGATAAAAGCGATATTTTTTAATAAATAGGCTGCACCTTAGCATAATATTCAAGTAAACCTGATATTATGCATTCGGTTTGCACTATCTTTGCACAAATAAGTTCATAATCAGTTATGGTAAACGAATATCAACTAAGAGTTCTGCCAGAACAGGCAGCAAGCGAACAGTCGCTAAAACAATACATCAGTCGTGAAAAAGGATTAGACGTGCGCACCATCAATGCCGTTCAAGTAATAAAACGTAGCATAGATGCACGCCAACGTACCATTTTCGTCAATGTTAAAGCCCGTGTTTTCATAAATGAACAGCCCGATAACGAGCAGTTTATACGCACGGAATATAAGAACGTGGAACATGCGCGACAGGTTATCGTAGTTGGCGCAGGACCTGGAGGTTTATTCGCAGCTCTGAAACTGATAGAACTGGGATTGAAACCCATAATAGTAGAACGTGGAAAGAACGTACGCGAACGAAAGGAAGACTTGGCGCGTATCAGCCGAGAACATAAGGTAGACCCGGAATCGAACTATAGTTTCGGAGAAGGCGGTGCCGGAGCGTATTCCGACGGAAAGTTATACACACGAAGCAAGAAACGCGGAAATACCGACAAGATACTCAACGTATTCTGTCAGCACGGCGCAAGCACCTCGATATTGGTAGACGCACATCCGCATATAGGTACCGACAAGTTGCCGCGCGTAATAGAGAATATGCGTAACACCATATTGGAATGCGGTGGAGAAGTTCACTTCCAGACACGAATGGACGCCTTATTAATAGAGGGCGACCAAGTGACAGGCATCACAACAGATACCGGCAAAGAGTTGCACGGACCGGTTATCTTGGCTACCGGACACTCGGCACGCGATGTATATCGTTGGCTGTATTCTAACGGCGTAGAACTTGAAGCCAAAGGCATTGCCGTAGGTGTACGCTTGGAACACCCTTCTATGCTGATTGACCAGATTCAATATCATAATAAAGCAGGACGAGGTAAATATCTGCCCGCTGCTGAATATAGTTTTGTGCAGCAGGTAGACGGACGCGGAGTATACAGCTTCTGTATGTGCCCTGGAGGATTCGTTGTGCCTGCAGCCAGCGGTCCTCACCAAATTGTGGTAAACGGCATGAGCCCCAGCAACCGCGGAACAAGATGGAGTAACTCTGGTATGGTGGTAGAGCTTCGTCCCGAAGACCTGAATGACCCTACACTGAACCTCACCGGCAGCGAGCCTTTCCCCGGCTCGGCAGAAGAAAAGACAGAAGAGCTGATAGCTAAAAGCGGAGCATTGAAGGAAGGCAAAATACACACGTTGGCAATGATGCGTTTCCAAGAGAAGTTGGAACAGACTTGTTGGCAGCAAGGAAATATGCGCCAAACGGCACCGGCACAACGTATGGTGGACTTCACACGTAAGAAATTGAGCTACGATCTGCCCGATTCATCGTACAGTCCTGGCTTGGTATCGTCTCCCCTACACTTCTGGATGCCGCAGTTCATCAGCGAACGATTGAGTAAAGGATTCCAACTATTCGGAAAATGCTCGCACGGATTCCTTACGAACGATGCCGTAATGATAGCGGTAGAAACTCGTACCTCATCGCCTGTACGTATCATTCGCGATAACGAGACACTACAGCATGTTAGAGTAAGAGGATTGTTCCCTTGTGGCGAAGGTGCCGGATATGCCGGAGGTATAGTATCGGCAGGTATAGACGGAGAACGCTGCGCCGAAGCTGCCGCATTATATCTTGGCAAATAAGAATAGAACAAACAAAACGTTAATATGATTCCGGAAATAGCTATAGTAGAACAGAATACGCTTACCGCCTTAGGACTTCAAACAATAATAGAAGAACTGTTGCCCAAGGCTATCATACGTGTATTCCCGTCGTTTGAGCGACTGGTAGACGACACGCCCGACATGTATGCACATTACTTCGTGTCGGCTCAAATCTACTTTGCACATACCGTTTTTTTCTTGGAACGCAAGACTAAGACCATCGTTCTGTCGGGTGGCGAACAGCCTACACTGAACGGAATACATACGCTTAACATACATCTTCCGCAAGATAAACTGGTAAAAGGCATCATGGCTTTACGCTCGTCGGGCCATGATGGCGCTCAGCGTCCGGCATCGTCTTATCCGCAACACGATACGGAGCACGACTTGTCGCCGCGTGAGATAGAAGTATTAATCCTCATAACCAAAGGATTCATCAATAAGGAGATAGCCGATAAGTTAAGCATCAGCCTCACTACCGTCATCTCGCATCGCAAGAACATTACAGAGAAATTGGGCATCAAGTCGGCTTCCGGTCTGGCTGTCTATGCCGTGATGCATGGCTATATAGAAGCCGACAGCATTTAACGTATATAGAATATCCTCATTTATTAGGATTGCATGGATAGTGGGTTTAGTGTTACTTTGCAACCGAATTAATAAAATCGCAAAAACAAGATGAGAAAACGTACAGTAACACTGCCGCTGGTTCTGACAGCTGCCGTAAGTGCCATGGCAAATCCTGCCATCACAGATAAGACATCGACAAAAGACACTACAAAGGTTATCGATATTGAAGAAATCGTAATCATTGCCACACCAAAAGATAATAACCGACTAAGACAGCAGCCTGTATCGGCTACTTCGTTCTCGCAAAATGATATGCGAAGCAATGCGGTGACTTCAGTGAAATCTATAACCGGACTGGTACCAAACTTGTTTATTCCCGATTATGGTTCTAAGCTTACTACCTCTGTATATGTAAGAGGTATAGGCTCGCGTGTAAACACTCCGGCTGTAGGACTGTATGTAGACAACATCCCTTTCATAGAAAAGGCTGCTTTCGATTTCAATTACTCCGACATAGAACGCATAGACGTGTTGCGAGGTCCGCAAGGAACTCTGTACGGACGCAATACGATGGGAGGCTTGATACGTGTATTCACCAAATCGCCGTTCAACTATCAAGGAACCGACGTACGCCTTGGTGCCGCTACGCACAACGAGTACAACGCATCGCTTACTCACTATCACCGCGTCAGCCCAAAATTCGCCTTTTCTACCGGATTCTTCTACGGATATAAAGGAGGATTCTTCAAGAATACATTCAATAACGAACACATAGATAACGGAAATGAATTCGGCGGACGAGTACGCGCTATCTATCTGCCTACAGAGAACACAAAGCTCGATTTCACAGTGAATTATGAATATGTAAACCAAGGTGGATATCCATACGAATATGCCGGCATGGTAAATAAGGAAAACGAAGACCGGGCCGACTATATAGGACGCATCGCCTATAATAGAGAAAGTGGATATAAGCGTAACTTGGTAAACGGCGGACTTAACTTGGAGCATCAAGAAGAGTCTTTTATACTGAGCAGCGTAACCGGATTTCAATATCTGCGAGACCACATGGACTTGGACCAAGACTTTATAGAAAAAGATATCTACTCGCTTACGCAAAAGCAGAACGCGAAAATCATCTCAGAAGAACTGGTTGCCAAATCTAAGCCGGGAAGCAACTGGCAATGGATAAACGGTGTAAGCGGTTTCTACCAATGGCAAGATACACAAGGCCCTGTAACATTCTGGTCGGACGGAATAGATTGGCTGAATAATACCATCAACACCAACGCCAACAAGCATCTGCCAGATGTTTCGATGGGAAATATGACGATGAAATTCAAATTCGATGATCGTATTAACGGTAATGAACTACTTATCGGCAATAAGTTCAAGACTCCTATTCTTAATGGAGCGTTCTTTCATCAAACTACTCTGAATGATTTTCTGGGAGCCAAGGGTCTGTCTGTAACAGTGGGTCTGCGTGTAGATTATGAAAAGATGTTTCTGAAATACGATGCCGGATACGACTTGTCGCACACCTACTCTCTGAATGGAGTACTGTCGCCCATGAACAAAGAGATTCAGATGGTAAAAGCCACTACTTTCAATGCCGCACAACGGTATGAAGGTAAGACCGACCACGACTATCTACAATTACTTCCTAAATTCGCTATGCAGTACAACTTCGGCAAACGAAACAACGTATACGCAAGCGTAACCCGCGGATACCGCTCGGGAGGATTCAACATACAGAGTTTCTCTGAATTGCTGAACAGTGACATGCAGTCTACTATGATGACTCAGGTTGCCGAAGCCACCATTCCAGTAGTAGACAACGCACCAATGATACCCGAAGCTACAAAAGCATTAATAAAAGGTGTATTAAATAACATGAAGAGTAAATCCGTAGAAGCAGACGTTAAAAAGCAAACTCTCTATAAGCCGGAATATTCATGGAACTACGAGATAGGATCTCACTTGAATCTTGCGGATAGCAAACTGCAACTCGACTTGGCTGCGTTTTACATGGATACGCACGACCAGCAGATATCACGTTTCTCGGATACGGGACTGGGACGCGAAACTGTTAACGCCGGAAAGAGCAAGAGCATGGGTGCCGAGGCTACATTAAAGACTCAAATCACCAACGACTTCAGCCTCAACGGATGCTACGGATATACGTATGCCACTTTCTCTAACGGGGAGAACGAAGGAAACTACGTTCCGTTTGTTCCAAAGCATACCTTTAACGCCGGAGCGCAGTATGTAATCAGAACCAATGCGTGCCGACTGCTTGACAATATCACTATCAACGCCAACTATAAGGCTGCAGGACGAATTTACTGGACCGAACAGAACGATGCAAGTCAGGCACTGTACGGTACCCTTAACGGACGCATCAGTCTGAACAAAGGACACGGTCAGATTTCAATCTGGGCAAACAATATTTTAAATAAAGACTATCAGGCTTTCTACTTTGAAACCATGGGTAGAGGATTCACTCAGCAAGGCCGACCCATACAAGCCGGAATAGATATACGCTGCTGTTTCTGATATCATTCATTCAGCGCGCCACAATGCGGACAAACACCCTTTGTCCGCATTTTTGCTCCACAGGCACCGCATGCATACGGATAGCCGTTGGCCTTACGAAACCAACGGACACACCCTACGGCGTATGCCACCAAACAGATGTATGCCAGATAAACCCATATATAAGTAAAGAAGATATAGATAAAGATGCATACAGACATCAACCCTACCAAGTAAAAGAATGCCACTTCTATGCTGGTTTGATGAAACAAATCATCGAGCATAGCAACTCCAAGCAGCAAGATAAGCGCTACACTGATAATGAACAACCCTAAAATAAACGGTACAGCAAACGGATTTAACGTAGGGTCGTAATAATAATGCTCCCACGTTTCGGGCACAAAGTGCTGAATACTATTATATAATGTGGCGGAAGATGCCATCAGTAACGACAGTATTACAGGAAACACACTGTCGATATCATTCAGCCAAATAAGCTTTATCTGCTTACGACGTACGGCACGATAGACAAAAGACAGAAAGAATACAGCTAAAATCAAGAAGAACGGCAAAGCGTGAGAGCTACTGAACAAATGTATACACTGCGATATAGGGTCTACAGGTACTACATTTTTCAGAAGTTTCTTTTCTGGTATCCAGCCTATCGTACTTTGGTCACGGGCAACTTTCACCCACACCGTATTCACCGAGTCGTTAGGATGAATGTCTATCTCAGCCACTACCACATTGTCATGCCTTAATACAGGAATGGTATCTGTAAACGGAAGCAGATGCAGCCACAATGTATCTGTGACGACTTCCAAGTTACAATTCAATGCGTAAGGACGGATAGGTACATCTAATGAGTCTTTCTCCATTACCCCACTCATAGCGATAGAATCTCCATCAATCACCGTATCTTGATTGGCACGGTTAGACGACGAAGTTACTTGGTAATGACAAGCTGTAGTGCCAACCACAAACAGCAGAACCAACAGACCTATTATATACCTTATCCTACGCATAATTCTATATCAGGATTCAGAATAAACTTTCATTTGACAATTCTTGCAGTCGAACTGCAAACGGAACTTCTTACCATCACCGCTTACCAGATAATAAGGCTCGCGATAAGGCGGCTTCACTTTATGATGTACCGGACACCATCCCATGCTATAACGCAAGCAATGTTTACAGAACATAAGAGCTGCTCCTTCGGGATGTTCCATCTCGAACGCCGGAGCTATTTTCTCTACTCCATGCTTCTGATAAAACGCCGCCGCTTCCTTGTTCATCACATTACCCAAGTAAGTAAGTTCTTTCTGCGGATAAGGATGTTCCGTTTCGGGCATACGCCACAACTCACGGTGATAGTTTATACGGCGAAGAGACAACAATTTCTCTACAGTGGCACGGCGCAACTCCGCCAATTCGGATGAAGGAATAAACCAGTTTTCGGATAAATCAACATCTATATTTCTCGGTACAAATGGGGTATTTCCCAATTTGCCCAACTGATTAATCAGATTGTCATGCTGCGGAGTGCGAGCTAATTCCTTGTTTTTGCTCAATGCCATGCTCACGCTGTTTTCGTCTTCATCGCACATAGTCAATGTAAAACCGAAATTGTTCTCTGCCAACGATACATCGACAGCCAATTTACGTTCTGCCGACTTCTTCTGCATGATACGGTCGAACTCTTGGTCGAAGTTACGATAAAGCACAGTTTTTGGCTTTATGCGAGGCATCTCTTGCGGAAAGAGCTTATTGTTTTCTACTCTATTAACACGGAAACCCTGCAAACGGCCCTGCGCATCGAGGTAACAAAGTCCGTCGCCATTACTGAACGCTTTAACGCCTGCTACTGTAAGATAGTTGCCACGTATCTCTTTCACCGTACCAACTTCCTCGCCCAACGATTTAGGGGTGTTAAACGAGAATATTCCCGAATTACGTCCGTGTGCGAAATAATCGGTAAAACCACGACTAAAACTCTTATCCAACTGAGGACGGAAGGCCGGCTTTACGCTACCCGATGAAGCACGTACATATTCTTTTCTGCGTTTAAACAGTGCATCCAACTTCTGACGATAGTAGGCAGTAACGTTCTTTACATACGATACATCTTTAAGTCGTCCTTCTATTTTCAATGAAGAAGCTCCTGCATCGAGTAATTCCTCTAAGTTATCGCTCTGATTCATGTCTTTCAATGACAGCAGATGCTTGCCTTTTTCTATCACCTTTCCGTCGGCATCAGTCATGTCAAACTGCAAACGGCAAAACTGGGCACACTCGCCACGGTTGGCACTGCGTCCGAAACAAGCCTCACTTACATAGCACTGCCCGCTATAACTCACACACAAAGCTCCGTGTATAAAGACTTCGAATAACGTATCAGGACATGCGGCATGTATACGACTGATTTCATTGACAGACAATTCGCGAGCCAACACCACCTGCCGGAATCCGGCATCCGCCAAAAAGCGGACCTTTTCTACAGTGCGGTTATCCATCTGCGTACTGGCATGCAGCGGGATGGGAGGCAAATTAAGTTGGGTAAGCCCCATATCCTGAACAATGAGCGCATCTACTCCTACCCTATACAAATCCCAAATCATAGCTTCGGTTTCCTTCAGCTCGTCATCGCGCAATATTGTGTTTACGGTTACATATATACGCACATTATATAAATGAGCATACTGCACCAATGCCTCTATATCGGCAAGCGAATTTCCGGCTGCGGCACGTGCGCCAAAACGCGGAGCACCTATATATACGGCATCGGCTCCGTGATTTATAGCCTCAATGCCACACTCTAAATTCTTGGCCGGAGCCAACAGTTCTATAGGACGTTGTTTCATTTTATGCATCATCGTATTTGGTTTATGTCGTAAGGAGTTTCCTGATATACATAGTAGTTAAGCCAGTTGCTGAAAAGCAGATTGGCGGTACTGCGCCAGCGCACCAACGGGCCTTGCTCTGGATCGTCGTTACGATAGTAATTCTTTGGCATATCAATAGGGAGTCCCTTGCCTAAATCTCTGCGATATTCACCGTCGAGCGTGTACGGAGAGTATTCTGAATGTCCGGTAACGAATATCTCGCGACCACCTCTTGCCATCACGATATGTACTCCCGACTCATCCGATTCTGAAACTACCTGCAGTTCCTTGCACTTATCTATATCTTCGCGGCGCACTTCAGTATGGCGGCTATGAGGGACATAGAATACGTCATCGAATCCGCGGAATATAGGCAGATGACTGAATCCTTCGGTTACATGATGCTCGAAAATGCCAAACATCTTCTTATCCAACTGATATTTTGGTATGCCATAGTGATAATACAGTCCGGCTTGAGCAGCCCAACATATATACATGGTAGACGTAACATGAGTTCTGGTCCAGTCGAATATCTCCGTAATCTCACTCCAGTAATTCACATCTTCAAACTCAAGATGCTCTACCGGCGCTCCGGTGATAATCATGCCATCAAATCTTTCTTCACGCATCGAAGCGAAATCGCGATAAAAAGCCTTCATGTGCTCTATCGGAGTATTTTTAGAAGTATGGCTTTTCAGTTTCATAAAGCTAACTTCTATCTGCAACGGCGAGTTAGAAAGCAAACGTATAAGATCGGTTTCGGTAGTAATCTTAAGCGGCATCAAATTGAGAACCACAATCTTAAGCGGACGAATATCTTGCGCATTGGCGCGAGAGTTATCTATAACAAATATATTTTCCTCCTTCAGTAAGTTGATGGCAGGAAGTTTATCTGGTAAATTTAATGGCATTGCTTCTTATAAATTATAAATCAATATATTCGGCACAAATTTAATACATTCTTCAAAAAATAGAAAAGAGGGACAACATTAAATATGTGCACAAAAAAAGGAATCAAGTTAAACACTTGACTCCTCTAAATTCCAGTCGGGGTGACTGGATTCGAACCAGCGACCACACGCCCCCCAGACGCGTACTCTAACCGGGCTGAGCTACACCCCGAATTGCGAGTGCAAAGGTACGCTTTTATTTGAAATAAGCAAAGCTTTGCCACATATTTTAAACATATAGCGATATTCTTTTAAAACAAACAACTCCTTGCGTCAAATCGTTGAGATGATGCAAGGAGTTGTTCTACCTGAAGCGTGTCAGGCTATAATACAGTTGTATTATTCTTCTGTTTTAGGTTCTTCTTCTACGAAGTCTGTTTCGCCGTTAGAAACGAGCAAGTTGTACCACTGGATAAGCTTTTTGATATCGCTAGTGTGTACACGGTCGCGGTCGTATTCAGGCAATACTTCAGCCATGAAAGCGTGAAGTTCTTCTGCCGATGCCTTTTTGTAATCGATTGAAGTTACAGCACCATTTTCTTTGTTCTTTACAGATTCAAGAACCTTACCCAATGGAACTTCATCATCGTCGGTATACATAGCGATATCGCCTAATGAAATAACTTTATCACTTGCATAAATAGGCATTCTTTTCTTATCTGCGCTAACAGCCTCTACTATCAGCATATTTTTAGCTTGAGAAATAAGCTTATACAATCCAGGTTTTCCTGAAATTGCTAAAATTGTCTTCAACATAAGTCTATTTATTATATTGTTAATTTAATATAGTTCCTAATTTCGTTTAAGGGTAGCAAAAATACAACTCCCCATCGAATTACACAAATTTACCCCAAAGGTTTTCCGCTTTTGACTTGCTCAAGCATGGTGTCTATCTGGGCTGGAATAGGGCGTATGCCATCATTATATATGGTATAGTCGGCTCGCTTGCATTTTTCTTCATCTGGCATTTGAGCGTTTATCCGATTCTTTACCTGTTGTCTAGTCGCTCCGTCGCGTTTCATGGCTCGCTCTATCCGAATTTCCAGCGGAGCGTATACCATTGCTACACGGTCTACCACATCATCAAATCCGGCTTCATATAATATAGCGCACTCCATGGCTACGATTTCCGTCGACTTATGTCGCTCTACCCATTGCTGGAAGTCTGATTTTACTACTGGATGCACGATGGAGTTGATGCGAAGCGCATTTTCTTTATTGGCAAAGAGGTAATCTATCAGCTTCTTTTTGTTGGGCTGTCCGTCGGGAGAGTATGCGTCTTCACCCAATAGCTTTGTCAGCTTTTCGTGAATTACTGGACTTTCCACCATTAGTTGTTTAGCCATGTCATCGGTGTAGTAAACGGGGATACCTTTCTCTTCCATCTGTTTGGCGACGAAAGACTTCCCGCTACCTATACCTCCGGTTATTCCTATTTTTATCATCTGTGGTTATTCGTTTTCTCTTTCCGATTGTTGTTCTATCAGATAGTCTACCGAAGCCGGAGATATACGGATGTGCCCCACTACCTCGGGAGCACTTTTCACGTTGAGCACAAGTTTATCTCCTTTTGTCTTAAGTACATCTTCGTATGTAACGCCTATGAAGAAATCGTTTGCGTCTACCTCCTTAAAATGTCGTAATCCTACCTGGAATGTAACATCTACCTTAGAAGGGAAAGTGCGCAAAACTTTTCCTGCTGGGAAGTTGACTCCGATTACGGGCACTTCTACGGTTTTCTCGGAATACATATCGGTAAGAATGAACACATCGGTATACGATGGCACGAACTTTACACCTGTTATTTTGTCGATGGATACACGTTTCTCTAATGTATCGGTAACATTAGTGGCGATAAACGGCGTAGTGTAAGCCATGCGTAGCGTATCTAATATTTCTTTAGGCGCATACGCTATTACCGAATCGGGGGTTAGCTTCACCGACGAGATATAATACTGACGCGTAGCCGAAATATTGCTGTCGCCATTCAGCCGTACCGGAATTTTCTTCGCCAATCCTTTAGTAAAGATAAAATCGATGGTATCCGGGCGGATAGAAATCAGCTTAGTCGATACGTTCAGCTGCGATGAGATTCGCTTTTGCATCTCAGACGACGATATACGTACGTGCGATCCTCCATTTTGGAAATCCTTGAAATCGAAAGACACCGGGAAAAAGGTGCGTCCTAGCATATAGTTGAGCAGTACCGTACCTCGGTCTTCCACTCTTACTTTCACCTCGTCAGGCAAATCGGATGTCAAGATTACATCTTTAGGTATGTTCTTCAGTCGCAGCGGAACCTTGAATTCTGTTTGATACGTATAATCTAAAGTCTGCAGCAACCAAAACCCAAACGATACTAATACGAAAAACAAGAAAACCAAAGCTTCCCTGAACTTATCGCTAAGCAAGAAATCTCTGGTTTTCCGTAAAATCCATCGATAATAAAGCGTGATGTTCTTTACATCGAACATGTCTACTTGATATTATTTTGTAGCTTGAGCCTTAGCATCAGCATAGATAGAGTTCTTGTCTACTTTGATTTTTACTCCTGATGCTATTTCTACAACTACAGAGTTATCTTCTATTTCTTTGATTTTTCCATAAATGCCACCGGCAGTGATTATAGACTGGCCTACTTCCAAGTTCTTACGGAAGTTAGCGATTTCTTTCTGCTTCTTGTTCTGTGGGCGAATCATAAAGAAATACATGATAGCAAAGATGGCTACCATCATGAGGATGAAAGATAAATCTCCTCCACCTTGTGCCTGCAGCATAACTGTCAACATATTCATAAGTTCTTCGTGTTATTAAGTTTTATATTACCTGAACAAAGGTATTAATTTTTAGTCAGTTTATTATCCTTTTTCAATTGATTAACTATTCCATCGAGGGTACCGTTAATGTAACCACCACTCTTAGGAGTGCTGTACAGCTTGGCAATCTCTACGTACTCGTTCAGAGAAACGCTAACCGGAATGTTAGGGAAGCTCAGGATTTCGGCCAATGCAATCTGCATGATTACAACATCCATCACTGCTACACGGTCGATGTTCCAGTTCTTAGAGTTATCGCTGATTAAGTGACGATAGTAATCTTCGTTAAGAATGGTACGACGGAACAAACGACGAGCGAACTCTTTATCCTCTTCGTCTTTGAATTCTGGCAGAAGTTCCTGTTTTTCGCCGTTTTTAGGGTCAAAGCGCTTGATGGTCTTCAATACGAAAGTGTCTACTATCTCGCGGTCGTCGTTCCAATACAGACTCTGGTCTTCGAGAATACCGTCAAGACGTTCATTGCGAACAATGATCTTCTTATATATCTTTCTCCAGAATTCTCTATCCTCATCGTACGATGAAGTTTCAGCGCTCATATACTCCTTATATATATCGCTGTCCATTATTTCTTCGCACAATGCCTTGATGAATTCAGGCGTGTTATCCCAATTCTTCTTCTGTGAGTTCTCGAACTCTAACAGCTGCTTGTTTATTTCAAGTTGGGCGATAAAACGATTATCAACAAAACGAGTATTAGGATTTAAGTCCTCCTTTGTAGGAGCCAGTTTGTGTTTGCCCGCTTCCAACCGCTTGTTGGCATAACGCGTAACTTCCACCATTAACAATAAAAGATAGTTGTACAAATCGTAAGCTTTGGAAAGACTGAAGAACAACTCCTTTTCTGCAGTATCCAAATTTTTACCTCCGTTTTGATAGTACGCATAAATAATCTGAACTATCTTAAGACGAATAAGAACTCTGTTTATCATACTATGTATTTGATATATATAAATTTGGGTGCAAAAATATATATTTTTCAGCATTTCACCTAAAGTGGAAACATTTTTTTGTATATTTTCCTCGCTTAGATAAGTTTTAAAAGCCATAACTTTGTTTATTCAAAAAAAAACTTCAATTTTGAGGCGATTTTTTAATCCACTTTATCACACAGCATCATGGAAGAAATGAAAAAAGATATGGCTGCGGGCAACGCAGAAAAAGACATCGTTCTCTCTAAGACTATCAAGGCCGGAAAGCGCATTTATTACTTAGATGTGAAAGAAGACCGCAGAGGGGAGATGTTCTTGTCGATTACAGAAAGCAAGAAGATTGTTTCGGGCGAAGGGGAGAATGCTAAGGTAAGTTTTGAAAAGCATAAGATTTTCTTGCACAAAGAGGACTTCGAGAAATTTGCGGACGGCCTACACGAAATGATACAATATATATATGACGAGCAAGGTCCGGCTGTAGCGAAAGGACATCACGAAAACACAGATACTTTCGTTCCTGTAGAAGACGACAGTCATGATAATGAGATTAAGATAGATATCGATTTTTAATATAAACGCTATACTAAGTTTGCTTAAAATGCCGCATGAAGTCAACAGATTTCGTACGGCATTTTAACTAATGTACCGTGTTCTGTGGGTTAAAGTATCGTTTTAAACGTTTTTTTTATCGCTTTTCAGCGTAAAAGCCGCAATAAATCAGCCATTTCCTTGTTGGAATAAAAAAAAACAAATACCTTTGCACCGCTTTTTTAAGCTCATCGTGTGATGGCGAATTAAGCACAAGTAACTACTTAATTTAGAGTAACACAAAAAATTTTTAATCAACATGAAATCAATCGAAATTAAAGGTTCTTTAAGAACAGAGATCGGTAAGAAAGCTACTCACAGCTTGCGTAAGAACAACGGTGTACCTTGTGTATTGTACGGAATGCAGAAAGACGAAAACGGAAAACCAGTTGCTACTCACTTCACAGTAACAGTAGACGGTTTGCGTAAATTGGTTTACACTCCGCACATCTACGTAGTAGACCTGAACATCGATGGTAAGGTAGTTAACGCTATCATGAAAGACATCCAGTTCCACCCTGTAACTGACGCTATCCTTCACGTAGACTTCTATCAGATCAACGAAGAGAATCCTATCGTAATGGAAGTTCCTGTTCAGTTGGAAGGTTTGGCTGAAGGTGTTAAAGCCGGTGGTAAATTGGCTCTCCAGATGCGTAAATTGAAAGTTAAAGCTTTGTACAACGTTATTCCTGAACGTCTGAATATCGACGTAACTTCTTTGGCTCTTGGTAAGACTATCAAGGTAGGCGAATTGAACTTCGAAGGTTTGGAATTGCTTAACGCAAAAGAAGCTGTGGTTTGCGCTGTTAAATTGACTCGTGCCGCTCGTGGTGCACAGGCTGCTGCAGGCAAATAATCCTGAATGAAATATTTGATTGTAGGGCTGGGTAATATAGGCGATGAATATCGCAATACTCGGCACAACATAGGATTTATGGTATTGGACGCTCTTGCAAAGGCGTCCAATATTGTTTTTAAGGACGGACGATACGGTGCTACCGCAAGTATGTCGGTAAAAGGCAGACAGTTGCTTCTGCTTAAGCCATCTACTTACATGAATCTTAGCGGAAACGCGGTAAGATACTGGATGCAGCAGGAAAAGATTCCGTTGGAGAATGTATTGGTTGTAGTAGATGACCTTGCGTTGCCTTTCGGCAGTTTGCGACTGAAGGGTAAAGGCAGCGATGCCGGACACAATGGATTGAAGCATATCGCCGCCACATTGGGCACACAGAACTATGCACGCTTACGTTTCGGCATAGGTAATGACTTCCCTAAAGGAGCGCAGGTGGATTATGTTCTCGGTAAGTTTGGCGAAGACGATGTAAAACAGATGCCAGAACGCTTGGAGACAGCTGGAGAGATTATCAAAAGCTTTTGCTTGGCAGGACTGAGCATTACGATGAACCAATACAATAAGAAGTAACCGTTTCCTTTATTTTCAATACATAGCATTACTATGGCCGAAGCAAGAATAGACAAATGGATGTGGGCAGCGCGTATTTTCAAGACGCGTACCATAGCCGCCGAAGCGTGTAAGAAAGGTAGAGTATGTATAAACGGAGCGCAGGCTAAACCGGCACGCATGATTAAGGTGGGCGATGTGATACAGGTGAAAAAGCCGCCCATTACTTATTCGTTTAAAGTATTGCAAGCTATCGAGAAACGAGTGGGGGCAAAACTGGTACCCGATGTAATGGAGAACGTTACCACCCCCGACCAATATGAATTGCTTGAAATGAGTAAGATAAGCGGATTTGTGAATCGGGCGAAAGGTACCGGACGTCCGACGAAGAAAGACCGACGCGACTTGGACGACTTCTTTACTCCTGAATACTTGGACGACTTCGACTTCGATTTTGACAGCGATGACGAAGACGGAAATGATGAAGAATAAAACAACAAAAGGACGGATAGCACCGAAGCTTTCCGTCCTTTTGTTGTTTTTATAATCTTATTATAAATTAGCCTTTATAGCGTCTATCAGCTCTTGATATTCAGCGTCGGTAAGGTAAACCTTTCCTGGGTTCATCTGAAATGTGCCTCCGTAGTCAGGACCGTCTACATATTTAGGAGCCAAGTGGAAATGAAGATGAGACAACTTGTCGCTGTATGCTCCGTAGTTAATCTTTTCCGGGTGGAAAGCTTTGTCCATAGCTCGTGTTACGCGCACTACGTCTGCCATGAAAGCGTTACGGTCGGCATCGCTAAGTTCATTCAAGTCGTTTACATGGTCTTTGTATGCTACCAGGCAACGTCCTCTGTAGGTCTGTTCCTTAAACAAGAATACTCTAGAAACGCTTAGCTGAGCTATTTCAATCATCAAATTGTGCAATGTCTCATTGTTCTGACAGTAGAGACAGTCTTTAGGATCACTTTTCATAATTCTATATCGTTTTAGTTATACTTAAATGTGCTTCTTTATTCTATTGCGGCAAACAACTTGCTTAAGTTGTCTTCTTCGCCTACTATCCATACCACGTCATTCGGAGCGAACGGGCGGTTTACATCGGGTTTAGACAGCTTGTCGTCGCCATCGGCTTCTACGCCCACTACCAAACAGTGGTAGCTGTTACGAATTGATGTACTGATAATAGTTTTTCCAACAAATGAGGAGTTGGGGGTGATTATAAACTGCGTCAGCTTCATCTCTCGCTTCTCGAAATCTTCGTCGGCATAAGATATTACGGCTTTATCAACCTGATCGGCAAATACCGAAAGCTGCTCGTCCGACCCTATAGCCTGTATAGTATCATCCGGAAATACACGTGAGCTTCCGTCGGGTATGTTAACACGGTGTGTGCCACGTATAATAGACGAAATCATTACTCCGTACTTCCGGCTCAGGTCGAGTTCTTTCAGTGTCTTTCCGGCCCATGAAGAGTCGGCAGGTATCTTAAAGTCGCTCAAGTGCAGGTCGCGGTCGACGAGTTTTCCGGCATATTGCGGAGCTTTTTCTCCCAGATATTCTTGGCGCATATCCTTAGAGCGAAGATTCTGCACGAATGTGCGCTCTATCACGATAGATTGTTTCTTAAGGAAGCGCGAAGCTATCATTCCGAATACAGCCAGAATTGCCACTCCCACTATGATGGCGGCAGATGCCTGGAACAGGTTTTCTATGATTGTCATCACGAATACTATCGCTATGGCCACACGCAGCAGAATGATAAAGATGAGCGGTGCGCGGTTAAAACGGCTGTCGCTCCATAATGCCTTGAACTCTATGGAGTGGTTTTTCTTCATAATCATGGCACGTAGGAACGGAGCTATAAACAGTAATGTGAGAACGGCACATACCACACGTCCCCAGAAATCACCGATAACCCTGATGCAGAAAGGCGACAGGAAGTGCAAGCAAAGTATTGTGATAGCTATAGATACTACAGAGAATATCAAGACGATACGCAGAATGGCACTTACCAGTTTCTTCCAATTGTTCTCGTGATTTACCGACGATGTGCCCGATGAGTAGCGGTCAAGTAATCTGCGCCAGCGTTCTGGCATATATTTGTCGATAATATTATATATAGGTACTGCCAACCTAATCATATACGGTGTAATAAATGTGGTTATTACCGACACCGCCACTACTATGGGATAGAGGAAATTGCTCGTTACATGCAGACTTACGCCAAGCGATGCGATGATGAAAGCAAACTCGCCTATCTGTGTTAAGCTGAAGCCGCTCTGCATGGCTATCTTAAGCGGTTGTCCGGATAGCAATACTCCTAAAGTACCGAATATGGTTTGTCCTAAAATTACCGCAATGACTAATGCAATAATCGGGTAGCGGTATTCCACTATCATCGTTGGGTCTACCATCATACCCACTGATACGAAAAAGATGGCGCCAAACAAGTCTTTTACCGGCGATACAAGTTTCTCTATATGCTCTGAGTCGAGGGTTTCTGACAAGATAGAACCCATTACAAACGCACCGAATGCCGGAGAGAATCCTACGGATGCAGCTCCGTACACCATGCCGAAACACATGGCAAGTGATACGATAAGCAGGGTTTCGTTGCTCATAAGCGGGCGGACTTTCTTCAGGAACAATGGTATAAGATATATACCTACCACAAACCATAAGGTAAGGAAGAATACCAGTTTAAGTATGCTGTACACCATTTCTCCTCCCTCGAAGTTCTGGCTTACGGCCAACGTGGATAGTATAACCATCAATACGATAGCCAATATATCTTCTAGTATAAGTATACTCAGCACCAATCCGGCGAAGCGTTGCTGCCGCAATCCCATATCATCGAATGCCTTATATATAATAGTAGTAGAAGACATGGCCAACATACCTCCCAAGAATAGGCAGTCCATGCGTTTCCAGTCGAACAACCATCCGGTGAATATTCCCACCATTATCATACAGAATATTATGGTGCATGCCGACATGATAGCGGACCCTCCCACTTTCATCAGTTTCTTGAAACTGAATTCCAAACCTAATGCGAAAAGAAGGAATATCACACCTATTTCAGACCAAGTGTTTATGTTGGCAGAATCGACTACGGAGGGGGTAAATGCAAAATGAGGACTACACACAAAGCCTGCTACGATGTATCCCAACACCAGCGGCTGCTTTAGCTTTTTAAACAATAGAGTCATGACTCCGGCACATATCAGTATCAGGGCCAAATCGCTAATCAGAGGAGTTAACTCGGACATATATTTTAGTTTTTGTTATATCTACCGCAAAATAAACGCTTTATTTTATTACATGCAAACTTCGGTTATTTTAAGTCGGGGAGAAATTCTTTCCCAGCTCACTCCTGACTTTATCATTGCATCACCATATCTTGCCAATCATCAGCGTCTGCGAGGCATGTCATGAAAATCTTTAATAAAGTTGTCTTACTTCGACCGATGTGAGCGTTCACTTCGAGTCGGTCAACGTGCTTACTTCGGTCGAAGTAAGCATTCACCTCGTTCGAAGTAAGACGACTTTGTCGCAACAGATACATGACCTGATATAGTTTTTCCGTTTATCGGGCAACTTTTCTCTCATAACTTTTAATGTTGTCACTACAAAAAAAGAAAGCTCCTTACGCCATTTTGTGAATAACGTAAGGAGCTGCTATTTCTTTATGTATTTATTTTTAGAGAGCGTCTACTGCCTCTTTCAGTTGCTTCATGGCTTGCTCTATGATAGCCCGTGGCGAGCCTACGTTGAATCGCATGAATCCTTCGCCTTCGTGACCGAACATGGAGCCTTCATTCAGTGCCAGATGCGCCTTGTTTACGAATAAGTCGATTAAGTCTTCCTGCTTCAGCTTCAAACCTCTACAGTCTAACCATATAAGGAACGAGGCTTCTGGACGTACGGGTTTTATCTGCGGAATATTTTCCTTGCAGTAGTCTATCACGAATTCTATATTCTGCTCTATGTAATGTAACAATTGCTGTCTGTAAGGTTCTCCGTGACGGAATGCGGCGATGGTTACTATCGGAGCGAACATATTAGGCGAATTCAGTTCATTGGCGGTCATCCAATCATAGAAACGTGTACGGATAGTCTCATTAGGCACAATGGCGTACGAGCTGACGATACCTGCCAAGTTGAATGTCTTTGTCGGCGCACCGAATGTGATGCTGTTCTGTGCGGCTTTCTCTGATACGGAAGCAAACGGAATGTGCTTATGTCCCCAGAGGGCAAGGTCGCAATGAATTTCGTCCGAGATAACCAAGATGTTATGCTCGTAGCAGAAATCGGCCAGACGAACCAATGTTTCTCTATCCCATACTATACCGCCAGGATTATGAGGGTTGGCAAGGATGAGCAGTTTGCATTTCTCGTCTGCCACCGCTTCCAGATTCTCAAAGTCCATAGAGTATAATCCGTTGGCGTTCTCGCGTAGCGGATTGAATACAACTTCGCGCTTGTTGCCCAGTGGAGTAAGGCGGAACGGATGGTATACGGGTGGCTGTATAATTACCTTTTCGTCTTCTTTCAGGAATACGTTTATCACCATACCTATGCCTTTTACTATGCCAGGTATGTAGGTGAGCCATTCGCGTTTCACATCCCATCCGTGATGACTTTTTATCCAGTCGATTACCGATGGCCAATAGTCGGCAGGCTCTGCAGTATAGCCGAATACGGGGTGTTCCAAGCGTTTGCGCAGTGGGTCGAGTATGAACGACGGGAGTTCAAAGTCCATGTCGGCTACCCATAGAGGTATTAAGTCACTGCGTCCGTAAAGTTCTTGCAGGGCATCGGTTTTTAGTGCGCCGCTGCCTCTACGGTCTATTATTTTATCGAAGTTATAAGTTTCACTCATATATATTATAATTTTTATATCGTTGGCTGTAGCATCCTACTTTTGTTAGACATGTAGTATGCGGCAAATGTAGTGATTTAAAATGATACTGGATGATTCTTCCGCTATTATCTACTTTAAATCAAAAACAGTTACTAATAAGACAAACTATCGATTAATTTTTAATATATTTGCATTATGTGGAAAGAAAAATTAGGAAATTATTTGATTGACATTTCCAAATACACTCTGACAGCCGTGTTTATAGCTTCGCTGTTTAAGGATTTGGAAGAAATGAAATGGATTGTGTATGGATTGAGTCTCTTCACTTCCATCAGCTTACTTATAACAGGTTTATTACTTACAAATAAAAAGGAGGGCAAATAATGGGAACTATTGTAATGTTGTTAGCTATGGGCGTACCATGCGCCATATTCCTCTTATGGTGTCTTACACCATCTGGGAAAAAGTGGCTCAAGACTAACCATATGATTTGAAAATTTATTGTGTCATTCTTTCATTTTTATCTTTAAAAGAAAATAGTCTTAATGCTTGTATTACATGGCTTTGGCTATGCGTAGCGATGGTACAGCTAATATTTCCATAAATAAAATGTGGGAAGACGTTTGCAAATTTCAAATAAAGGCGTACCTTTGCATCCGCAATTCGGGGTGTAGCTCAGCCCGGTTAGAGTACGCGTCTGGGGGTATTGAAATGAGCCTTAATAAATAGAAATACAAATTACTAAATATAAAGGAGTTAAGCTGTTGCCTAACTCCTTTTTTGTTACCTACGAATAAATTTCGATTAAAGTTTTCGGGAAACTTGGTGCAAATAAAGGCAAATTGCCGCTGTCGTATTTATTTGCATTCGGATTTTTTAAGGTATTGTTCAAGATAAATTAAAGCCTCTTTATAGGTTTCCATTTTCCAATGTGGCTTACCACCCAAGCGGGACAAGTCCATGTTGTCTTTCAAATCCTGTATTTTAACTTTTACGGCAAGCGGATTGGTTGCTACACGCTGGATAAATGTTTGGTAGTCCTCACCCTTTATTTTAGTCAGGCATTTTAAAGCAGCCAACACGTCATCGCTAAAACCTTGTGTTTTTAGTTCTTCCAATGTGATAGGAGTATCTTCCACTACATCGTGCAACAATGCCACAATCTTTTCATCTTCTGTTTGGCAGTGCAATACCACCCTCATAGGATGAAGTATATAAGGAGCACCAGCCTTGTCTATCTGCCCCAAATGAGCTTTATAAGCAATGTCTAAAGCCTTGTTCAACATATTATTTTAGTTTTTATAATTATTCATCGGTTAACGGTGCACGTGGAATGGCAAGTGTGTCTTCATCCAAAAAGCCACCTGTCATTTCAATATAGTCATATATAATGTTGACAATATCTTCCAACTTATCATACGAAAACATTATCTTCTTCTTTTTTAATTGATTGTCTATGTAATTTACGGTTTCTTCAAAACCTACATAATTGCCAAAACCTATGACATCATTCCAGTAATCGCCGAAAGCCGTATCGATTGCTTCCCAAATAGCTGTTGGAAGTTCAAATTTGATTCGATTATATACGGCAACTTTTACTCTATCTCTATCTATGATACCTGTATTCATTTCATTTTGTGATATTTTGTAGGGTTTGAGCTATGTCTGACACAAATATAGCTTAAAAAAGCCATACCTGTTGAATTTAAAGATAAATTATCTTATATTCGTACCATAAAAAGTAAATATAGGTATTAAGACTTAAATAACCTCAATAATCACTGGCAATGGAAAGACTTTACAGCTACAAAATGGCTCATGACAACAGGTTTGCCCCCAATCCACTGTTTGGAGTATTGACACTGGCTACATGCAAACCATACATGAGGCTCAACACAAAAGTAGGAGAATGGATTGCGGGATGGACGTCTGCACACATTGCACATTCGCCTACGGAACAAGGAAGGGAGAAACTTGTATATCTGGCTAAAGTAGCCCGTAAACTTACCTTTGGAGAATACTGGGAACAATATCCACAAAAACGGGCTGTTTATACGGACGATAAAAACGTGCCGGAACGCTATGGGGATAATATTTACCAGCCCGTTGTTTCTGCGGAGGACGGATTTATACAAATGCCCAACATTCATCATGGAGCAGACAAGAAAGTAAAGGACTTGAAAGGCAAATACGTCCTTATTTGCGAGGAGTTCTATTATTTCAGTTGTTTATCACCCCTTGAAATACCCTCTGACCTGCGTCCCAATGTACCTAAAGTGCAGACACGTTACGGAATGATTACCGAGGACGCTTCCGCATTTATTGATTATGTAAGACTGCATGCCAACCAATGCAAATATACTGATGCAAAATGAAAGTAATATTCAGCCGGAAAGGCTTTGATTCGCAGTATGGAGGAATGCCAAGCCCCATACTACCGGACGGAACACTATTGTCGCTGCCAATACCCTCAAAAGAGGATACTACAAAATATGCAGATTTGACGTGGAACGGCAAGTCGTATTACGAATTAATACAGGAGTTGAAACCAAGCAGCCGGATAAAGGCAAACTATACCTGCCATTTAGACCCCGACATTAGGAAGGAGGCAACAAGCAGGCTTGGCGGATGGAAGTCAGCATTCGGACAAACAGGTTCTGCTTTGGGGCATCTACAGAAGCAAAAGGTTGGTATCGGGGACTTGTTTCTGTTCTTTGGCTCTTTCCGCCAAACAGAGTTTATAGACGGAAAATTAAGCTATGTGAAAGGTGCATCTGACCTGCACGTCATTTACGGATATTTACAGGTAGGGGATATTGTCTGTTCACAGGACAATGTACCGCAATGGCTGGCGGAACACCCCCATGCCAAGACAGAACGATGGAAACAGCCCAATGCGATTTTTATCGCTTCCGATTTACTGTCATTCTGCCCCGAACAGCCCGGAGCAGGATGTCTTTCCTATGCCGATAAATTAGTGCTTACCAAACAGGGGTACAGTAAAAGCATTTGGGATTTACCCGACTTCTTTAGGGACATACCCATTACTTACAATGCCAATGCTTGGAAAGATGACTGTTTTGTGTCTGCTGCAAAAGGACAGGAATTTGTGTTTGAGGCAAATGATAAGGCTTTGGAATGGATAGAAGACCTGTTAAGTGCTCAATGAGTTTATTAAGGCTTTAACTTTATTTCACAGCCGTATTGCCTGAAAACATAATTAGGATGCAACACCCTTAATTTTCATTACTTATTACGCTTTTAAGAAAATACAAAACACTGTTGGTTTACAGTGCATTACAATATAATTTAAAGACTTTCATTCCACCCCACACCCCATTATACAAGCGTCCATCACCATATATAAGCAATTGAAAGATTAATAATTTTGTGTAATGACGAGCCGTGCACCTTTTATCGAAACCGTTCAATGCTGTATATCACTGACAGGAATAGCCCACCCTCGTATTGGCGCGTACAAGCCATTATTTTTGTATAAGCGAATACATTGTCCGCATAAGATACGTTTTTGGCTGTACCGCGCCAATAGAGGGCTTGTTTTAGGGATTAGGAATGAAGCTGCCTATTGGATTGTATGGAACAGGCTTTGTTCCTCACTGACGCTTAAACCGTCTGCCGACTTTTCCAAAAGCCATGTAAGATACTGTTCCATTTTATTGATAAGCTCGGATATGGAATCGGAGGCTGGAAGATGGATTTCACCCCACTTTAATGCCTGACGGATTTTCTTTTGTATGTTATAGTGGAGGCGGTTCTTGCCGTCGTTTTTCGATGCCCTATTTTTAAACAGGACGTACTTCATATAATAAGCCATATTTTGTCCTCCATTGGCTACACAAATGCACCAATTTACAAAGTCGGCGACCGTCTTAAAATCGTCAAATTTAATGTCCAAATATCCCTTGGGCAGTTTTTCCACGCTCTCAAAATAGGAAAACCACTCCGCGACCAACGTCCAAAACACACGCTTGCTATAAAGTTCTCCGGCTGTCAGTCCGTCCTTAAACAGCTCTTTCAGCCTTTTCTCCTTAAACGTTACCTCATACCTTAACAGGTTTTCAGGCAATCCAGTTCTGTCTTTTGGCAGTTCACGCTTCCTCTTGGCTTCCCTTATCTTGTCGTAAAACTTAATCTTCTCAAGCGTGGTTTCCATATATACGGTTTCGCCAATCTTCGACACCTTAAACTTTCTCATGCCACCCAGTTTCTGCAAATAAATCATAGGGGGCTGGCTCATCTCGAAATTATGTGCAAACTCCAACTCTTTCACAACAGCATACTGCATCGGCACTCCTAAAATATCACTCAACCTCCTAACAAACTGTCCTATCTCATCCAAACTCAATGTGTATATGTTGTGTCCGTTCATAAACTTAGGTATGCTACCCATGAACAGCACACCTCTCCTGCTTATATCTATCCTGCCTATATGTCTGCCAGTCCAATAATACCCCTCGTCATTATCTTTAGTCGAACCCTTGCCAAGCAAAATCCAGTTCGACTTCAAACGCTCAACTACCTCATGCCAGTCATAACCATCTATATATGCAGCGTCCAATACCAGTTCTACCTTGTCGTACATACATCGTAACTCTTAAATCGTTTAACAAATGGGTTATATAAAAATATTCGTAATATTCTGTATAAACAGAGTTTTATTATAGAAGTAAGTTTTTAGAGTTCCGCATCCGTGCGGCAAGTTGTCCGTCCATACGTTCTATAAATTCCTTGTTCGTTTCCTGTTTCCTATCCAACATCCACGCTATAATATCTTTGCGTTTGAACATTAGCTTCCTGCCATTGTTTCCTGCACGGTAACAGGGTATATCATTCTTGGAAGTCAGTTTATAAGTGGTGTCCTTGGAGTACCCTGTCAACTGGCAACAGGTATCCATGCCAAATACCTCCGGGTAATCTTCTATCCTTTTTAGGGGTCTGTTGGTCTTCTGTTGCCCGTCCTGTGGCTTGGCTGGGTATGTACCCAGCATTTCTTTTGCAATGCCTCTAAGACTCCTTATCTGCTCCAATACGGTATCTTCCCATTGTGAACGTAGAAATTCCAAATCGTTAAAGTTCCATGCCGTTTCTATGGCCGTGCGGTGTTGTTCATTGACGAAGCCGTACTTCTCTATTTCCCCATACAGGAAATCTGCGGTCAGTTCGATTTTACCTTCGTCATTGTGCAGCTTGTCCGCCATGCACAACTCCTCTATATCCGTACTGCTCATATTGGGGTGTATGCGCCTGCATTCGGGTATAAAATACCTGTCTCTCCATTCGTTTATAGCTTTGTCTATTGCATCTACTACCTGTTGCAGCCTTTCCTTGTTTCCGTAACATAATGACTGGATATAACTGGTTTGACGCATAGGAGTAAAAATGTTTATTCTTCTTTGCAACAGCCTTTTAATTGCTTTATCCAATGGTGTTGCATTTCCTATGTAGGTAATTTGGGCTTCCATATTCTTTTTGTTTATTTGTAAGTATCTGTTGTTATAAAACCCTCGCAGCATTGTCAAGCACTTCGGTCTTGAAGCTGTCAAGATAAACATTCGTAGTGGTAAGGTTCTTGTGCCCCAATGCTTGGCTGATGACTTCGCGGGGCATATTGTTTTCCTGCAAGGTCATGGCCATTGAATGACGGGAAACATAGGTGGTAAGTGGCAAACGGATACCCAGTTCTTTCTCTAATTTCTTCATGTTCATATTGATTCGCTTGTAACGGGTACGCACATGGTCGTAAAGTTCCACCCCGTCATAGTTTTTGGTAATGATAGGTAACAGGTAATCCCCCATAGGCGGAATGTTGGTTTTAAACCATTCCAACTGTTCTTTTATTTCATTTGTTACAGGTATCTGTATAGGCTTCGTGTTTTTGGCGTTCTTAATTTTCTGCCGTTTGTAAACGATGTGCAAGCCTGTAGAAAGCATGATTATGTTTTGGTTTGTCAAATGTGCCATGTCAACAAAACTCATTCCAAAGCAGTAATAGGAAAACAGAAACAGCCTTCGCGCACGTTCCAGCACCATATTCTGTTGGGGTGTGTTTTTTATCAGTTTCAGTTCTTTAAGTGGCAGGTAACGTTTTTCTGTCTCTTCCGCCAATTTTCCGACTTCAAAGCCTCCTTTTCCAAATGGGTAAGTAGCGGATGAGGCTTCTTTCTCCTTGATAGCCTTGTTTATTATAGCCCGTAACGTCTTTAAGGTGTGCATCCGTGTGTTTCCGCAGCACCCGTTCAACTCCATAGCGTGGTTCAGGCGGTTTATATATTTTACGTCAATGTCGGAAAACAGCCGTTGTTTGGCTTTACTGTCATAGAGGCAAAACAGGTGCAGGTCGCGTGCATATACCTTGGCATTGCCTATATGCCCCGTAGCCATAAGGTCATCAACAAGCCTCATCCCAAAGTCATACACCTTTCCACGTTTTGAAGCCCCTACAAATTCTTCCTCGAAGCGTTCTATCGTCCACTCCGTCCGTTCCTGTGCGAATTTGCGCAGGATTCCGTCTTTCCGTTCCTCGTAGTGGTTCAACAGGGCATTGTAGTTTTCGTAGTTGGAAACCACGCGTCTGTCTTTTTTTAACCGTTCCGTCTCCGCGTTCCATTGTTCAACCGTTGCGGAAAGTCCGAGGTCAATGTATTTCAACCTGCCATTTTGGGTAATCCGCAGGCATACGGGGCATGTGCCGTCCCTACGGATATTACTTTTATTCAAAACAAATCTAATTTTTGCCATAACTTCTTTTTTTTAGAACCGGTATATAACGATGAAACTCAAACGGAGAATTTCAAAAACCTGCAATAAAGCTATGTATTTAGATTTATTTAACAATGAAAGGCGGATTGCAATTCCGAAATTTCATCGGATATGCCTTTTTAGCCTTACTCCAACTTAGGCAGTATTAGGAAACCTCCGCTTCCAACAGCGAATAAATTTCGATTAAAGTTTGATTAAAGTTTTTGGGTAACTTAAGGCTAATAAATACAAGATTCGGGGTAACTGTAAGGGCAACTAAATACAAAATGTGTTATATGGACGGGGTATGCTTTATTCTTGCCTTGTTTTTATAGTTATAAAAGAATTAATATAATGTGCTGTATTATAGCGTATTATAATTTTTATGTAAATAAAATTAGTCGGAATGCTTGCTTATTCCAAATAAAGGCGTACCTTTGCATCCGCAATTCGGGGTGTAGCTCAGCCCGGTTAGAGTACGCGTCTGGGGGGCGTGTGGTCGCTGGTTCGAATCCAGTCACCCCGACTGGAAAAAGCATTGATAATCGATAGATTGTCGATGCTTTTTGCTTTTTATAAGGATTAAGAAACAAGAACGGTCAAATACATGACTTATATATATAAAAGAAAAGAGGCGACATCCTTGACTGACTATAGTCAAGAACATCGCCTCTTTTCTTTTTACCTATTTATATCTGATATTAATTCTGCGACAAGTCTACCGCATAATTAGCACGTTTTCCTGAAGGATAAACACCTGTCATGAACAATACCTGATCTGGTGATTGAGAAGCTTCTTTCAACGCGTTCTCCAAATCTTGTACTGTCTTAAGTTGTCTTCCATTAGCCTTCAATATGATGAAGTCTTTACGGATACCGCTATCTGCCATTCTTCCTTGTCCTACGCCTGTAACCTGAACACCGTAACCTAAGTTAAGCTGTTTCTTCAAGTCGGCAGGTACGGCACGGAATGCGGCACCCAGCAATTCCATATCGGCATTCTTAACAATCTTAGTGTTACCTTGCGCATTCTTCAGCGTAACAGTAAAGCTCTTTTCTTTCTTATCACGCCAAACTTTCAAAGTCACCTTATCACCCGGACGGAATTTAGCCAATGTTCCTTGCAAGTCGGCCATTGTTCTTACCTTCTTACCATTAATCTCGGTAATGACATCGTTCTTCTTCAAGATTCCGGTAGCAGATCCGTTGTCTACAACTTCTACAACCTGAACTCCTTCGTTTACACCGAGTTCTTTCTGCTCCTTCTGGATTTCTTCCGGATAAGCATCGTTACCCATATCGCGACCTTGAATACCCAACAATGCACGCTGAACAGTTCCATATTTCTTCAAATCGGTTACCACCTTGGTCATTATGCTTACAGGGATGGCAAATCCGTATCCGCTATATGCTCCTGTAGGAGAATACAGCATTGCGTTAATACCTACCAGTTCGCCCTTCACATTAACCAATGCACCACCACTGTTACCTTGGTTTATGGCAGCATCTGTCTGGATGAAAGATTCTACGCCGTTAGCTCCTAATCCGCGAGCCTTGGCACTAACGATACCGGCAGTAACGGTAGAACCTAAGTTGAACGGATTACCTACAGCCAATACCCACTCTCCTACTTTCAGTTTATCAGAATCACCGATAGGCATAGCAGGGAAATCATCGCCTTCTATCTTTACCAAAGCCAAGTCGGTTGTAGGGTCGGCACCAATTACACGCCCTTTCAACTCTCTTCCGTCGTGCAACTTGACAGTCAGCTCGTCCGCTCCGTCAATAACGTGGTTGTTTGTAGCTATGTATCCATCGTTAGAGATAATAACACCCGAACCTACGCCTTTCTGTTCTGGAGTCTGAATTTGCTGCTGACGTCCGCGACCATCGCCAAAGAAGAAGTCGAAGATATCAGGCTGACCTTGAACAGTCTGCACTTTGCTATGCGCAATAGCCACAATACGTACTACCGAACTTAAAGAACTTTCGGCTGCCGAAGTCAAGTCAACCGGCTGCATACGTGCAGGGTCGAAAGCGGCATAACGTGCGTTTGATGTATTATTGAATTCTCCTGAGAAAGATGTCATCTTATCTTGCTGAGGTTTCATCATGGTGTAAGTAGTTACTCCTGCTACCCCTGCGCTGACAGCAACCATTGCCAATGCGCTTGCTGCAATTTTAGTTGTTGTTTTCATAATTATATTCTTTTTATTTTGTTAATTTCTACAGTTGTTTAACATTTCAGTTGCTAAAGTAGAACAAAAAACATACAGTTGTACCACCAACTGCCACTTTTTTCCCTCTTTTAACACAGAAATAAATACGCTTAACCGCAGTTAACGAGACAGACTGCCAAATTTGCATTCATTATCAGTCATTTTACAGATAAAGAACAGATATTTCTGCCAAACATGTCCTATTTTCGGTTTATTTGAATACCTTTGCATCCAGAAAGCAGTTGGTCGGTTTGTCGCTGGTACCTTTACGGTAAAAGAGGAAAGTCCGGGCAACGCAGAGCATCCTACTTCCTAACAGAAAGCTAACCGCGAGGATAGAGTAATGCAGAAGAAAATAACCGCCCTCCCTACCCAGGGAGAGCAAGGGTGAGAAGGTGGGGTAAGAGCCTACCAGACATATAGCGATATATGTGCTGTGCATCTTAGGAGTTGTAAGGTCATGTAAACCGGCATTAACGAGGGTTGCTCGCCCCACGTCGGAGGGTAGACCGCTAGAGCCTGTCGGTGACGGCAGGATTAGATAAATGACAGACGTCTTATTTATATAAGAAACAGAACCCGGCTTACAGACCAACTGCTTTTTTCTTTTTCTAAAGACTTCTGATATTCAAAGAAGCAACCAATCAAAAAAACAAATCACAACAATTATTCAACGCCACAACAGTTTTGCGCATCAAAAAAAAAACGGCGGCAGAATCACAAAAACAGTTTTTTTTCATCGTACATTTATCTGTTTTTATAGGCTTAAACCGATAAAAACACATTCTTACGATATGCCCCAACCGAAGAATCAGAAAAAAACACTAACTTTGCCGTTGATTTTTTATTTTATGAAAGCATATACATACTACATACTGTTTTTATTTCTGCTGATTCCGGCGATTCAAATAGCAGGACACGAGCCAGCTAACAATAAGCGTTTCACCGTAGTAATCGATGCAGGACACGGTGGACACGACCCTGGAGCTATAGGACGCAGAGGAAAAGAGAAAAACATCAACCTAAGCGTTGCGCTGAAATTAGGACGACTCATAGAACGTAACTGCAGCGACACACGGGTGGTGTATACACGCTCTACCGATAAATTCGTAGCCCTGCACGAACGTGCCGAAATAGCCAACAACGCTAAAGCCAATCTCTTTATATCAATACATACCAACTCGTTAGCTTCGCGCACCACTAAGGTTAGCGGCACTGAGACCTACACGTTAGGATTACACAAGACCCAAGAGAACCTGGAAGTAGCGAAGAAAGAAAACTCGGTAATCTTGATAGAAAGCGATTACAAAAAACAATACGCCGGATTTAACCCTAACTCTGCTGAAAGCTATATCATATTCGAATTCCTTCAAGACAAATACATGTCGCAGAGCGTTAGTTTCGCCAAAAGCATACAGCAACAGTTCAGACAAACGGCACGTCGTCCGGATAAAGGAGTTCACCAAGCAGGATTCCTGGTGCTAAGAGAAACATCTATGCCTTCGGTTCTGATTGAATTAGGATATATCAACAACCCTACTGAAGAATCTTATCTGCTATCGGACAACGGAAGCTCGGCGTTGGCACAGAGTATTTATAAAGCGTTCGCCAAATATCGCAACTTGCGCAACGAAGAACATGCTGAAAATTCTATTCCGGCACAACAGAGCGTTGAGTCGCAACCTCAAATACCAGAGGGAAAAGAAACGCCAGAGATAAATGTTATCACTGACCAACCGGCAGAGGAACAAGCGAAACCGGACAACGCCACTAAAAGAGAAGCGGTAAAAGCCGAAGCTAACCAAGAGCCTCAGTCAAAACCGATACGCCAACAAGAGGCGCAAAGCCAAGACAAACCGATATTCAAGATACAGATTCTTACAGCCGGAAGAGTATTGCCTAAAGGAAGCCCTAAGTTCAAAGGACTTTCGCCGATAAATTATTATAAGGAGAACGGCATTTATAAATATACCTATTGCGAAAGTACTAACTACAACCATGTTTTACGCGAAAAACGCAGTAAGGTAGACTCAAGATTCAAGGACGCGTTTATCATCGCATTCAAGAACGGAGAGAAAATGAATGTATCGCAAGCTATCAAAGAATTTAAGAACAACAGAAAATAAAGAAACAAACAGACTTTTATGAAAAAAGAATTCAAAATAGGATTGATGGGAATCGTATCGCTCGTCATGCTTTTCTGCGGCATGAACTACTTGAAAGGTATCAACATGTTCAAGCCCGAAAGTTATTATCTGGTAGACTTTACCGACATTAACGGACTGGCACAGTCTAGCCCAGTGTTTGCCAACGGATTTAAGGTGGGTATAGTACGCGACATATGCTATAACTATCAGAAACCGGGCCATGTGGCCGTTGGTATAGAAATGGACCAAGCCATGAAAATACCTCAAGGAAGCCGCGCCGAACTGGTAACAGAAATGCTGGGAACTGTCAAGATGAACCTGATTCTAAATCATGATAGCCACGAATATTTAAAGGAAAACGATACCATACCGGGCGTTGCCAACGAAGGCATAATGGGAGCAGCCGAAAAGAACCTGCTACCACAATTGCAGAACATGATGCCCAAAATGGACTCTATACTTACATCGCTGAACCAACTGCTGTCAGACCCCGCACTGAAGCAAACGCTGCATAACACAGAACAGCTCACAGCTTCTCTAAACGCAAGTAGCCGTCAGCTCAGCAAATTGATGGATACCGACATACCGCACATGACGCGTAATATTTCGGCCCTGACCGATAATCTGAAAACTATCAGCGATAATCTTAAGGATGTAGACTACGCATCTACATTCGCCAAGATAGACTCTACGTTATACAACGTACATCTGCTCACAGCTAAGCTCAACCGCAAGGATAACTCGCTTGGAATGTTGATGAACGATGCCAGTCTGTACAACAACCTAACACAGACCTCGGCCAATGCAGCGACATTGCTGGAAGACCTGAAAGAGCATCCGAAACGCTACGTACACTTCTCGCTATTCGGAAAGAAAGACAAATAAAGAACTGGCTTTTTTAAACCAGTCATCCGGCTATATAAAGCCGGATGACAAGCCGCTTTTTCATCCCACTTATCATTCTATTAAATTAAAGGATAACAGCAAGCCGTTTTGTTGTTATATAGAATTTATCTAAATAATATATATATAACAAGACTATGGGATCATAAACGCAACATGGTATAAATCAGCATATAACGCACTTTAAAAGATACTATCCGTGTCCGCCCACATGTTTATAAAAAGTTGAAGTACAAAACGTTGCATATTTACAAACGAAAGAAATATTACATTCGTCTTACAAACACCACAACAAACTGTTTTTCAACAAATTATAAAACACATAAAAAAATCAAGCAATAACGCATTTGTTTATATGAAAATAGATTGCGACCTTTGCACGAGTAGAAGTATCGCTTTATTAATAATATACTAAATATGATTGAAAACAATCAGGCTATTGTCTTATGGAAACGTTGCTTGAACATCATCAAGGATAACGTGCAAGCGACAGCCTTTGACATGTGGTTCAAACCCATTGTACCACTAAAATTTGAAAATAAAACACTTACTATCGGAGTGCCAAGTCCGTTCTTCTATGAATATCTGGAAGAACACTTCGTTGACATTCTGAGGGAAGTTATATATAAGGAGTTCGGAGAAGGTACAGCACTGATGTACTCTATCATGACCGATAAAACCAACGGATTAGAACAAAACTTTTCTGGAGGCAATACACCACATCCATCGGCACCTATCGTAAACGCCAATAAAGCGCCGATGCCCCCTACTACACCAACGCAAGAGCTCGATCCGCATCTTAATCCAAAATATAGTTTCGAGAACTTTATAAAAGGAAGCAGTAACGAATTCTCTCGTACTGTAGCAGAAACGGTAGCGGAGAATCCGGCACGAACATTCAACCCTTTATTCTTGTACGGTCCGTCGGGAGTAGGAAAAACTCACCTAATAAACGCTATCGGTGCACGAATCAAGGAACTTTATCCGCAGAAAAGAGTACTTTACGTTTCGGCACATCTGCTTCAGGTACAATATACCGACTCAGTAAGAACCAATCATTTCAATGATTTCATCGGATTCTACCAAACGATAGATGTATTGATAGTAGATGATATTCAGGAATTCGCCGGAGCCACCAAGACTCAAAACACGTTCTTCCACATATTTAATCACCTGCACCAAAACGGAAAGCAGTTAATCTTAACTTCCGACCGCGCTCCAGTAATGCTGCAAGGCATGGAAGACCGACTCTTGACACGATTCAAATGGGGATTGGTTGCCGAACTTGAGAAACCGGACATTGAATTGAGAAAGAACATACTGCGCGACAAGATACGCCGCGACGGTCTGATAATACCAGAAGTAGTTATCAGCTACATCGCAGAGAATGTAAACGAAAGCGTACGTGAGCTTGAAGGTATAGTCAACTCACTCCTTGTATACTCTATACAGTTAAAACGAGAAATCAACTTAGATTTGGCTCAACGTATCATACGCAAGGCTGTACGTTGCGCAGAAGTTAAACCGATTACCGTAGATTTCATTATCGAAAAGGTATGCGAACACTATAAAGTAGATGCTTCAGTTATCCACACCAAGACCCGCAAGCGCGAAGTGGTGCAGGTACGTCAGGTAGCAATGTATCTGGCCAAGAAGCACACCGACACGTCTTCATCGAAGATTGGCAAGCTGATAGGCAACAAAGACCACGCTACCGTGCTTCACGCATGTAAGATAGTGAAAGATCAGGTTGAAGTAGACAAACAGTTTAAAGCTGAAATCGAGGAGATTGAGAGTCTCCTTCATCAGAAAGCAAGCTAAAACACACACAAGCATACATAATAAAGGCGGATTACGTATCACTACGGTCCGCCTTTCTTTTTTATAATCCAAAAACTATGAAAACTTACTTATCGAATTTCTGCAGCTTGAGTGTTTTCTTCAGAACCTCAGTCATAGCCTCGTTATCCGCCTTACGGTAACGTATATCCGTAAAGATATGAGCCAAGCTTTCAGTATGGTTTATCTCTACGAAATGCTTGTTCTCTGGAAGGCTTTCCTTATAAGCGAAGCATCTGTCGATATCCTCTGCCGAATAATCGTGATAGGTTTCTTCATGTACGATAGCCTCCAGCGGCAAGCGATCGGGCTGTACGGGAGTCTCATCGGGATAACCCACTGTAATGGTAGCTACCGGAACCACCAACTCCGGAAGATTCAGAGTCTTTATTATCTGGTCGGGATTGTAGATGGTTGTACCCAAAAAGCAAGTTCCCAGTCCGCAGTCCTCAGCCAATGTACAGAAGTTCTGAGTGAACAGCAACGCATCTGTAACGGCATTCATGAACGACAATTCATTATCGTAACCAGGCTCTGCGCCACGCAAGCGGCACCATTTGCTAAAACGGTTGAAATCGGCACAGAAGGTAAGAACTACCGGAGCGGCGGTCACCATAGGCTGATTAAAATGAGCAGGAGCCAACTTTTGTTTCATAGCCTCATCGCGAGTAACAACCACACTATACAGCTGCATATTGCCCATAGTAGCCGCACGGCATGCTGCCTCTATCAAATCATTAAGCAACTGGCTGGGCACATCCTGTTGCTTGTACTTTCTAATAGTACGTCTGTTTTTTATCGATTCTATCATAGCTCTATTTTTTAACGCAACAAAAATACGAATTAATCTACATAAACACGAATCTTATCACTACCTACAAAGCATCAAATCATACGGAAACAGACTAACAACACATACCGAAACACACATTACATTTCCATTTCAAGGAAACCACAATACCGCTCAATTACCCAAAACGGAAAACTTTCAGAGATTTACAAAATTACAATTATCTAATATTCAATATTATAAATTTTTATTTTGGAAAACTTTCATATCTGTTAATAACTTCCGCGTATTTTATTTTGCTATTCTAAAAAACATAATTAGCTTTGCAGCGTTGTTGTTAATAAAGCGATACTACTACATTTAATACAGGATTAACAACTAAAACACAAAAAAGTGGAAACTAAAACCTATAGCTACGACGAGGCGTATGAAGCTTCGCTGAAGTATTTTAAGGGAGACGAACTTGCTGCTAGAGTATGGGTAAACAAATATGCGGTGAAGGATTCTTTCGGAAACATCTATGAAAAATCTCCCGAAGACATGCATTGGCGTATAGCTAATGAAGTAGCACGCATCGAAGATAAATACCCACAGGCTCTAAGCGCCCAAGAACTTTTCGATGTATTCGATCACTTTAAATACATCGTACCACAAGGAAGCCCTATGACCGGCATCGGAAACAATTATCAAGTGGCTTCTCTATCCAACTGTTTTGTTATCGGACTTGACGGTCCGGCCGATTCTTATGGAGCAATCATTCGTATTGATGAAGAACAAGTGCAACTGATGAAACGACGCGGTGGTGTAGGACATGACTTGTCGCATATCCGCCCGAAAGGTTCACCGGTTAAGAACTCAGCACTTACCTCTACCGGACTTGTTCCGTTCATGGAACGCTACTCTAACTCTACACGCGAAGTAGCACAAGACGGACGACGCGGTGCATTGATGCTGAGTGTTTCTATAAAGCACCCAGATTCTGAAGCGTTCATCGACGCAAAAATGACAGAAGGAAAGGTAACAGGTGCCAACGTATCGGTAAAACTCGACGATGAATTCATGAAAGCTGCCGTAGATAACCGTCCCTACATGCAGCAATTCCCTATCGATTCTAAAGAACCTACATATAAAAAGGAGATAAACGCATCGGCTCTGTGGAAGAAAATAGTGCACAACGCATGGAAATCGGCAGAACCGGGAGTGCTTTTCTGGGATACTATTCTGCGCGAATCTGTACCCGACTGCTATGCCGACTTAGGCTTCCGCACTGTATCTACAAACCCATGCGGTGAAATTCCTCTTTGCCCTTACGATTCATGCCGCTTGCTGGCTATCAATCTTTACTCGTATGTAGTAAATCCGTTCACACCAGAAGCTTATTTCGATTTCGAAAAGTTCAAGAAGCACGCATCCATGGCACAACGCATTATGGACGATATCATCGACCTAGAACTTGAAAAGATTGAAAAGATAATCGAAAAGGTAGATTCCGACCCCGAAACAGATGAAGTGAAATGGCCGGAACGTCATCTCTGGGAAAAGATTTACAAGAAATCGAGTATGGGACGTCGTACCGGAGTGGGAATCACTGCCGAAGGCGACATGATTGCGGCTATGGGCTTAAGATATGGCACCGAAGAAGCTACCGAATTTGCGGAAAAAGTACACAAGACTTTGGCGCTCGAAACTTACCGCTCGTCTGTAAATCTGGCAAAAGAACGTGGTGCATTCGAAATTTACGACGCTGTTCGCGAAGAAAACAACCCGTTCATCAACCGTATAAAGGAGGCCGACCCGGAATTGTATGCCGAAATGAGACAATACGGACGTAGAAACATCGCTTGTCTTACTATTGCACCAACCGGAACTACCAGCTTGATGACTCAGACTACATCTGGCATTGAGCCGGTATTCATGCCTGTATACAAACGTCGCCGTAAAGTTAACCCGAACGACGAGAATGTACACGTTGACTACGTAGACGAAACAGGCGACGCATTCGAAGAATACATAGTATTCCATCATAAGTTCCTAACTTGGATGAAAGTAAACGGATACGACCCCGACAAACGTTACTCGCAAGAAGAGATAGACGAGTTGGTTGCCAAGTCACCGTATCACAAAGCTACATCGAACGATGTAGACTGGCTGATGAAGGTTAAAATGCAAGGCCGCATCCAGAAATGGGTAGACCACTCTATCAGCGTAACCATCAACTTGCCTAATAGTGTAGACGAAGAGTTGGTGAACCGTCTGTATGTAGAAGCATGGAAATCGGGATGTAAAGGATGTACCGTATATCGCGACGGCTCACGTTCTGGCGTTCTTATCTCTACCAAGAAGAAAGAAGACAACAAAGAAGAGCTCAACGCTTTGACACTGCTAAAACGCCAAGTTGTAGAAGTTCGTCCTAAGGTATTGGAAGCCGACGTTGTCCGTTTCCAGAACAATAAAGAAAAGTGGGTAGCCTTTGTAGGATTGCTTGACGGACGTCCTTACGAAATATTCACCGGACTGCAAGATGACGAAGAAGGTATATTGCTGCCTAAATCGGTAACGAGCGGACGCATCATCAAGAACTACGATGAAGACGGCAACAAGCGTTACGACTTCCAATTCGAGAACAAGCGAGGCTATAAGATGACCGTCGAAGGATTGTCTGAACGATTCAACAAAGAGTACTGGAACTACGCGAAACTTATTTCAGGCGTGCTTCGTTGGCAGATGCCGATAGACCAGGTAGTTAAGTTGGTAGGCTCACTTCAATTAGACAGCGAAAACATTAACACTTGGAAAAACGGTGTGGAACGTGCATTGAAGAAATACGTGCAAGACGGAACAGAAGCTAAAGGCGTGAAGTGTCCAAACTGTGGCCACGAAACCTTGGTTTATCAAGAAGGATGCCTTATCTGCAAGACTTGCGGTTCATCGCGTTGCGGATAACAACTGCTATACAAGAATAAAAGTTCTTCAAAATAAGGTAAACACACAAGCCACAAAGAAACGGATAAAACACCATCCGTATGCTTTGTGGCTTGTTTTTAATTACAGAAACAACAATCATGAAATCAAACGAAATGTATATCCGCTTAGACGGAATGAAATATTTCGCCTTTCACGGTGTACTGCCGCAAGAAACGGTTGTGGGGGCAGAATACACAGTAAACCTAAGACTGAAAACAGACTTCACCCACGCTGCCGAGACCGATGAATTAGACGGCACCATCAACTATGCTTCGGTGCACGAGGCGGTAAAATCGGAAATGGCTACGCCATCAAAACTCTTGGAGCACGTAGCTTACCGCATAGCTCAAAGATTGTTTCACGACTTCCCTACATTAGAGGAGATAAAAATAGAACTGTTCAAACAGAACCCGCCGATGGGTGCTCAGGGCAATGCGATAGGCATAGAAGTAATCTACACAAAAAACTAAGTCGAAGTAAGCACTTGTAACGGTCGATGTGAGATAACTTTAATAAAACAAGAAATAGATTCTTTAGTAAAAATCACATTTGTAAGTTTACAAAAAGAGGAGATATGCATTTCTACATACCTCCTCTTTTGTTTTCAGACTATACTGAAGTTATTATTCTATAACGATGCTGTTGCTTATCGGCTGCATGATGAATGTAAATTCATAATCACCGTAAGGCAACATATACTCTTCTCTTGGTATTGCGCCCCAGCTATCAACACATCCTAATCCCATCTGAACCTTGTCTATCAAGAAATTGGTAAGGTCGGCTGGTTCTACCTCGTTAGAGTGTTCCTGCTTCTTCTCCCATCCAGAGTCGAGCGACTCGATAGTGTAATGCAATGCCGATGCAGAGAATGGAGCTTCCGCTACAAACTGAAGTCCGCGTCCTGCCTCATTAAATTGCTTCCACCAACGGATATCGGTCTTGTTTCCGTTTTCCTGCGGACGGATATAAGCGTAGAACTGATCGGTAACAGTCTGGTTATATACACCCAGTTCTGTAGCCCACTTACGGTCGATATAGTTTTCAACCGGTCCACGTCCGTAGTAAGAAATATTCTCGAACGATTTCGGCATTACCATCTGCATACCGAAACGGAAGATGTTAGACACCTTAGCGCCCTTTTCAGCAACTAGCTTCTGGTTAACCTTCACCGCACCACGGTTATTGATTTCGTAAGTCAACTGCAACTTAGTTCCTGCAGAAACAGAAGGCATTTCATATTCAGCAGAAACAACAGCCAAGCCGTCTTTCATTTCGCTCTTCAACGATGTAAGTTTGAATTCAGGATTCTTCCAAACGGCATACTTCTGCTGCAATCCGGCACCGAAGTCATTATCGGTCGGAGCACGCCAGAAGTTAGGAGTCAGTTTAGCGCCTTTCTTAATCATATCAAGACCGTCTACCATGTATTTATCCATAAATCCGTCAGCCTTAGCGAACTGTATATTGAAGTTTTCGCCTTCAATCATCACACACTGGCTATTTGCATCGTCAATACGAGGCAACGCAGTCTGAATATTCATATCGGTTACATTCTGCAATGTCATAGCCGGTGCCTTATATGCATTAAGAACCAACTGGTCTTTCGCTACAATGTGTC